>JAPLRU010000065.1 GCA_026399025.1 Methylobacter sp. | reverse complement strand
GCGGTGGAGGATTTATTAGTGCGAGTTACCTTACCGATAGCGAAGCCAAGTCGATAGCAATGCGCAATGTTAAGCATATTAAAACGCCGCACTGATTTCATGCGAGGGCGCCGAGACAAACAAGCCTTGGGCGTGTTCGGGAAAGATAATGAAATTATCGAACACCTGCCGCGTCCCGGCGGTTAGTTTGAGCGAACAAACGCTATCGACTTCGGGGAATCGGGTTAAGTAATCGATGATGGAGGCGCTGCTGAGTCCTTCGTCAATGGTAATTTGCAGCAACTCGCTTTGGATCCACGGCGACAGGTAGATTTTTAATTGTTGCACGATCTGCTGAGACAAGCGGTTGATCGGTGCGGTCGCGGCAAACTTCAACTTGGCCTCGATTTTGACGCTTTCGTGGCTTAAGTTAAACAGCTTAAGTTGGACGAACGGAGACATTTTTCCGGCAAAATACCGGTAGGCCTTGCCGATGTTGCAGCCGGTCACCATCGGCCGGTAAGCATCCGGCAACATCGGGTCGGCATAGCCGTTGACCAGTCCCAGACTAACCTCGCCCGGATTGTGCCTGTTGTGGGGTGCGGCGATTAACTTGCAAAAATAAAGTCCGGGCAAGGCCTCAAACGCCATGGTTTCGAAGTCGGATTGGCTGCTGCTGCGATCCTTGCTTTTAATGCGTCGGCTCACCCGCCGATAAAAGGCCGGGTTATCCTCCGCCCCCAAACCATTAACAGACGCGAAAGGCTGGTTCAATGCGTCAACTTCCGGCAATGGCGTTACCGTCCCGCTAATTTTACCGGCCTCTAGGTGCGGCGCCGCCGACCCTTGCGGATTAACGCGCCTGACTTTTACCGCCTGAGTATTCACATACACCAGGCCGGCAAAATCGCTTACCGGATTATTACCGGTGATCGCGAGCCGATAACCGCTGTCCGGCATCAGCGGATTGTTCGGACTGATGTCGTCGGTAATCAAAACTTCGATAATGCCGGAGCAGTTCAGGCCGTTGGTGTCATCGGCTAAAATCTTCAGCGTCCGCCAGCCGTCGGCCGCCAGATAGTAAAAATCCAGCGGTGGCGTTTTACCGTCCTTTAGCGGTGCGACAAAATCGCTCAGCTCAAAATATAAACTTAACTGACAAGGCGGCTGCACGTTCTCCAGCATCAGATAAAGGCAAGCCGATGCGTTGATTCCGGCAAACAGCCGGATTGAATCATCGCTTGTCGAGGCAAGACCGGGCGATTGTCTTTGCCGAGTAATAAGACTGCCGCTAGAGGCTTGGCGGTCATAAACCGGATAACAGCTAAAGCTGTCGTAATGATAAAGCTCGAACGGGTAGTTATCGGCCGCCGCATTGGCAAAATCCACGCTGTGTTCGGCACCGTAAGCCACCGAAAATCCGGCTATTTTCGGCGCGTAGGGCGGGTTGGGCATCGGCAGCGGAACATAGGTTTTTTTGGCCTTGACGGCGTTGGTCATCTTATAGGCATTTTGCTGAGTGACATCCATTACCACCTGGGCATATAAACCGTTGCCGAAACCATAAATCGGTTGCAGCAATTTCATGTTTAAAAAACCGGTTTTTTGAGGCCCTGAAAAATCCAGCGGCTGCAATAATAGAGCCGGTTCAGGCGTGAGGGCGCTAAGGGCTGACTTGCTGAATTGAAAAACGCTGTTTGAGTCCAAAGGCGGCAATAACACCGGTTCGGGAGGCGTAGACCGGCTTAACCGTCTTAAGCCGTTTTTTAAGCTGCTGGTGATTTTCGACTGCGCCGGTTCGGCCGAAGGCTTCGGCGCCGCGGCTTGATTTTGTTCGGCTTGAAATAATGAAACTAGGTTCTCGTATGTTTTGAGCGGATAGCTGTCGCCCATTGCAGCTTTGACATCAACCAGAAAGCGTTCCAACTTATTCGTTGCCGTTAAATATTGAATAGCTATCGCTACGGTCAACGATTCTTTGGCGGTGGTACCGATGTTTTCAGGCGTAATCGGCGTCTTAATTTTCTTCTTCAAGACGTTATTGATCGCGTTGCACAATGCTTGCCTTTGCTTGTCCGTTAAGTTATCGGAAGCTGCAAAGTCGCACAGTTCATCGATTTGATGCGAAAAAGCGCTGTTGCGCTCGACAGCTGCAATTTGCCATTGATTCCGTTCCCAAAAATAAAATCCAACTTTAAAGCTGTTGTTATTAAAGGGGGCGATAAGACAGCGTTTATCCGAAGGCGGAGCCGGCTTGTTTAAGAATTCATTATAGTGCCGGTAATAGAATGCCATGTAGGGCGGCAACTGGCCCCAGCGAACCTGCAGCTCAAGTTTTGTCAAGGGTTTGGCGAATAATTCATTGCTGCCGAGGTAGAAATTATCGCCTAGCGCGGGAACGGGGCCGAACGGTAAAAAAGCACTGTTGCCGTCCAGTTTGCCGTTGTCGTTGCATAGCTCAACAGCGCCGTATTGATCGACCTCGACGCTAAGCGTCAGCTTTTTTAACAGCGGCGGATTTGCCAAATCGACGCTATCGCTTAAAACCAGTTTAAATAACGGCCATTGCGAACTAAAACCATCGGGATTTTTTGCGAATCGGCTAATCGCAGGATCGCTCGCCTTCAGCGTGATATTCAGGTTGAGCCGATGGTTCGGCGGTTCCGACTTTTGCTGTGTAAATGGGGTTTTAAACCACTCTGTTTCAGTCGATAAGTACAGCTCACAGCCATCGAAGTAACGGCCCGGAACCTCGGCGGTCCATTCAAAATGAATGCTGAGTTTGCGTTCGCCGCTTTGCAGGCTCAGCATCGGTGACGCAAAGGCAAAACCTTGTTTTAGCTCGGTGCCGCTGTCGTCGCCCAGCAAAGGCCGGCTTAGCAATTGTCCTTGGCTATCCTTACACACCGCGGTCGGCGTCTCAATGCTGTTCAGGTACAGCTTATGGGCCGATTCGGCAGAGGCACAGTAACGCAGGGTTTTGACTTGTTTAAGCGCGATTTTGTTCAGCGTTTGCGCATGGAGGCCGGCAAATACAATCGGCCGCTGTTGTTCGTCGAGGCCCGCGTTAAATTCGGCGCCTGCCGGTAAATTGAACTCTTGAGCCTCTTTTTTCAGCGTCAGGCACAGGTAAGTCTCGTCGGCCTGGGCCGGTTTGTTGCTTTGTTTGAGAATATCCCGGTAATAAAAATTCAGATGTTTTTCGGTCATGTGGTTCAGTTGTTCCCGCTGAACTTCCATGAGCTTAACAAAGGCAATAAGCAATGCGGTATCCGGGGGGCTTAGACTGCTTCCTTCGAGTTCGTTAAAAGCGCTTTTGGCGCTGTCGACTACTTGCATATAAAAGCTGAACAACGGACTGTAAACCTGCTGTGCCAAAAGCAGCAGATTAGTGTCTTCAGGATAGTGTGCCGTTTCTTTATTGATGGTGCTTCGCCAAAGCGGATGAAAGTCCGCAAACCAAGAATAATCCGCGGCTAATGTCTCCTTAGAACCCAATTGCTCTAGTATTTCCTGCGGACACACTTGCGACGCGATGCGTCTGAGCGCTAAAAACTGCCAAAGTACCGGCGCCAGATTGTCGCTAACGCGCTTTTTGATAAAATCCTTGAGCCGATAGTCTTGCCGGCTATTGTCCATCTGAACCAACCAGTCGTTGATGTCGATAAAAATGGACTGGATCAAGCTAAATAGTTGCACGAATAGCCGGATGTGCGGCAGTGCCTCCGGGCCCGGTGTAAGATTTTTCAGATACCCGACCGTCCAGTCAACGGTCTCAAGCTTTTTGCTGAGAAGAATAAACAACAGATGCTTCGATGAGTAGTCTGTTTTACCGATCGCCGACAATAAAATCATCGGGTCTTTTAACAAAAAAGGCCGCCAACTGCCGTTTTTCTGATTATGTTTATCGTAGAAATTGATCAGCCCGCCATAGGCTGCGGCAAAATTCAAATGATCGGACACGCTGCGTTCGTCCACTTGAATAGTCAAGGGGTCCAAGGCGCCCAGTGCGTTGTTGTGGCGGTTAGCGGTCGTCATCAATTACAGTCCGCCGTTACTGATGACCATATTCGTCGCTTCATTCTGGATGAAAGGATAGACGTAGTTGTACCGGGTGTTGGTTTTTCTAACGGTGTAATCGATGTGTATTGCCACCCCGGAGCGCTCTCCGTCAAACGTTTCAAGCGCGACGTTATCGACGGTAATTCTCGGTTCGTAATCAAGCAAGGCCGATTCGACTGCGTCAATAATCTCGCTTTGCAACGAGGCGTTCATATTTCTAAATAAAAAACTATGCAAAGTGGAACCGAACAGCGGCATTAAGCTACGCTCTCCGCGCGGCGTCTGCAAAATGGTGTCGATAGATTGATTAATGTTGTGTTGGCTGTGGCTCATATTCAACTGATAATCACCGATCTCAAAAGTCGGCGGAAATGACCAGCCCGTGCCTAAAAAGCTTGAATCTTCCATCCGTAGCTTACCCGCCGATCATGACGTTAAAAGCCCCCAGCATGATTTGCCCGCCATGGGCCGTGGCATCGCCCATCCTGGCCGCAGGCTTGCCCCCGATCATTACCGTTGACGAGCCTTTGACGATGGAATCGGGAGGCCCGACGCAAACCAGCATGTCGCCTACCGTGGCGGCGGGTAATTTGGCAATCAATACGGTGGGTACGCCGGGACCCGTTACCGGACCTCCGACATGGGGAATCGGCGGCACTCCCGGCGTCATCATCGGGCATTGGTGAAAGTCGGTAAGTCGTGCTGCTGGCGGCATAATTTGTCTCAGTTAAAGGTTTAATAATTATTTAGCGAATACTAACTACGATTAATGGAACGCGGATTGAGCGGATTTACGCGGATTTTCAAAAGTTGCCCATCTTAAAAGGTGCATCCCTGTCCCATTCCAAAGACTGACAACAACTTAGTTAATCATCACCATCGCGCCTTTAAGGGTTAAGCTGGCGCCGCCTTGTACTGTCGCCGCCGCACCACCGTTAGCGGTGTATTCGGCAGAAGCATTCTCTTTAATATTGAGTCCTGAAATCGCCACATCACCGCCACTGGATGCTATTTTCACCCCCATTTTCCCGGTAATAGACACGGATTGTCCCGCTTCAATGTTAATGTCTTTTGCGCTTTTAATGTCAATGCCGGTACCGGACATCAGCACTGAATTGCCGTTTTGATCGCTGACTTTGATTTGCTTGTTTTTGTCGTCCAGTACTATGACATTGTTGCCGGGAGTAGTTACGGTCAGAATGATGTTTTCATCGTCAAAATCAATGCGCAGTTTGCTATTGGTCACAATCGCTTTGTGACTGTTTTTTTCATTAGGGTTTAGCGATGAATACGGTTTCCTGTTGGCGCTGTATAAACTGCCCAAAATAATGGGGTAACGGGGATCGTCGTTTAAAAAACCAACGACCACTTCGTCGCCAATTTCCGGCAGAAAAAAAGCCCCCGCGCCATTGGTCGAATAAAAATTGCTCAGTCGCGCCCATAAGCCTTGCCCGGCGGCATCAAACAGCGGCAAGTTAATTAAAATACGGTAGGCCGAGTCCGGATCGGTATCGATTTTTTTCACGGTGGCGTTATACAAGCCCTGAATGCCGGGCAATAAGCCCGCGGCGGGAGGCGCCATGACTTCAGGCTCCTGTACAAACCAATGGGGCTGCAAGCCAAGCTGCGCCTCGGTAAACCAATTGCCGTCGGCAATATCATGAGTCACGCCGGATACCAGATGATCGCCGTTAAAGCGGGTACCCATGCCGGCGATGGTAAGATAAACACCCGGTTCGACTAAAGCGCTGCCCTGAAACCGGGTTTCGCCGATGATCTTGGCGAATTCGTTTTTCAGCATTTGCGCGTTGGCCCAGCCGGTTAAATCGTCGGCTTGTTGCGCGGCAGTGGTTTGTAATTCAAATTCGCTTAGGCCAACCACTTCGGCCAATGTCTTACTGCTGATATTACCCGAGCCGCTGACGGTATTGCTCGCCGTGCCGGTAACTAATTGCTGGCTTTTCGGATCCCAGGCGCTGGCTTTGACCGCGCCAAGCTGGGTCACCGCGTTTAAATCGGCATTGAAGCTGTATAAATTATCGCCGTACTGGATGGTTAAGACCGGAGTGGTATTGGCATCGGGTTTAAAAACCGACACTTTACCGTTAACGGTGCTGACTATCATGCCGTTAACATCGGCCCGGCTGAGCATAAAATCCCAATCCGAACAGTAATACTGCACCAACTCGGGCATGGTTTTAGTGGTTGCAGTCACCGCCGCCGATAGTCCGCTATAAGCGCCGATCAGCTTCGACATCACGTCACTGTCTTTGCTTTTGTAAAAACAAGCGCTTTTACGACCCACGGTCATTTTCACCGCCTGATCCTTGCACTCAACCGTCAATGTAGAACCTATGGCATTGTCAACGCGCAGGTTTTGTTTGGTCACCACGCCTTTAAATATCAGCTGGTTTTGATTATTGTATCCGGCCTCAATGGTCAGCTCGTTGCCGGGAATGAAGTTGGCCGATGAACTGATCGCAAAGCTTTCTTCAGTCGCGCTACCATCCAGAAAGACCAAGTCGGCGCTGCCGATGCGATTAATTTCCTTGATAACTTTAATAGAAAGTATTTGGTAGACATCAGGGATAGCCGAACCATTGACTTTAACGGTATAGGTGACCAGATCGCCCTGTTTGATTTCGGTGGTAGCGCTCATTGGCCGGCCTCATAGGCAACAACCGGTGGAAAAGTCAACTGCGTTCCCGGTTGCAGCTGCCTGAATTTATCCAAGCCGTTAAACTCGGCCAGTTGAACGTAATAGTCGCTCTTGTTGTAGATTCTTTGCGATAAGCCGGGTAATGAATCGCCACGAACGACATCGACCAAATGGGTCAAATCCGGTGAGCTGTTGACTTCCATCTTGGCCACGGTTACCGGGTCGAGATAAGAGGTAAAAGCCAGCGATATTTTCGCCCGCAACGGAACGCCATCCGGATTAAACAAGGAGTAGTTGGTATTGAATGAGGTCAGTACGCCGTAGAAAGTTTGACCGATTCCCCAGTTCATTTTAACAAAGTTGGGACGATGGATTTTGCCATGATAATCATAAACCACATCGCTCAACCGACTGACCTCGTCAGGCAAATTTGTCCTTGTCGCATCGACAATTCCGGTACAGTCTATGGTCAGGTCAAAGCTCAGGTTTGCTCCGGGGCTTTTTTTGTAGGTACTTGACGGTTGGCTTGAATCCTGCGGCTGCTCGGTGTTGTACTCAATGCTGCGATCCAGTTTAATCGAGTCCGGATTGATCATTACCTCATAGCTGCCGGCTTTAGTGCTAAAGGTTTTATCACTAAAGGCCTCTATCTTCATTTTTATGATACTGCCCATGCTCATATCGGACCCTCTGTTAATCGTTAGGCGTGGTTAATTGCTCAAGTTATCGGTTAAAACTGTCCCGTTGACTTTTAGCCTTGATGGTTCGCAAGCATTCGTCAATGATTTGTTGCTTTAAAGCTTTAATATCCTGAGGCTCAAGTTTCATGGCTTGCCCCGCAGGCTGGCTTTTAATTTCGGTTTTTATGGTCAGCTCGCGCACTTCGATCGGCATTATCTACTCCCTTGTAAAAAGTCAGGCAAATCCCCTAACATCGGTATTTTCCTGTTGAAAACAACTGAACTTGTGTAATCGTTAAATTTCATTTGTATCCATGTTCTAAACGAAAGGAATCTCTTCAAAATAAAGATAAGCAAGTTCAATGGTTTCAATTAAAACGGCGTTTTTTTCCGAGTTTAATTCGGACACCGACCATTTCACCGGATAAGCATCGACAAAGAGCCATGACTTGCACGACTGTCCCTCTTTATTCAATAAGCTGATAAGGATGTTTTTCGTCATTATCGGCAATACCAATCCGGTACTCAGCGTATATCGACACCAATCAATCAACAGGGAAGTCTCCAGAGTGACTCCCCTTTTCAGAACCAGGTTTTGATAGGTCGTGGTGGTTGGCAAACGGTATTTGTAGCGGTTTTGACCGCCGCAGACCACTTCTTCAACATTGAGCTCTTTGCTGAATCCCGATGCCTCCTGAAAAGCGGCATCCATATCGCCTACCTGCCCTACAAACGCCAAACTAAAATAAAACCCAGCGAGAACTTGTTGATTAGGCATTAGCGATAATTAATTGTTCATACGCTATTTCCAAAGAATCCACCGCTACTTCGTTACCGTCCGACTTTAAATCGGTGCTGGTGATTTTGGTCGGCCAAGCATTATTCAAGGTCCATTGCATGGTGACTTTGCCCTGTTCGTCGAGCAACCTGATTATTACAGTTCTTCTTTCGATGGTGTTCATGGTGATTTCCGCCATCCAATCCCAGAAGGTATTGTCTTTAACAAAAACCCCCCGTTTCATGGTGACGTTGCCGTACTTGGCGATACCGGGCATTTTAATGGTCGAAAACAGTTTACTGTTGCTGTGTCTGTACTCAATAATCTGGACTTCTTTGTCCATTCCCGATACTTCCTGAAAAGCCACATTTTTTAGTTTGTCGCCGAGATCAACCTCGAAATAGAACTTCGGCAAGGGCCAATTAGCGTCTTCTACCTTTCCTTCAGCCATGATAAAACCTCTTAGTATATGTGTTGTTTTGTTAATGTTTAGTTTGACACTCTAACGACCATTATCGCTGACTAGCCTGATTTGGCCATTTGCTGCTGAAAGGTGATCACTATGAATTCCGCCGGATGAACGACCGCCACTTTGACCGTTACATTCATGAATCCATTCAACAAGTCCTCAGCTGTCATGGTGCTGCCCAGACCGATATCAACCTGAAAAGCATCGGCGGCCTGCGCGCCTTGTAATCCGCCCGCTTTCCAGACACCGGTCAGGAAGCTGCTGATCATGCTTTTAACCGCTGCCCAGGTATTGGCATTATTGGGTTCAAACACATAAATCCGCGCCGCCAGTTTGACGGATTGTTCCAGATAGGTCATGGTCCGGCGGACAGAGACGTAGCGCCAATCCTGCGAATTGCCGTCCAGAGTACGGGCGCCCCAGATCAGGATACCTTGGCCGTTGAAAAAGCGGATGGCATTGATCGATTTACCGCTAATGGCATCGATGTTCAAATTTTCCTGTTGGCTATTCGATAAACGCAGCGGCAAATCGGCAACCCCAGCCATGCTGACATTAGCCGGCGCATGCCATACGCCTAAGCGGCTGTCATTGACCGTGTAAATTCCCGCCATACCGCCGCTGGGCGGCAATACATTGGCGCCTTTTATTACGTGGTTAATGATCTGCTTGTAAGTTGGGCTGGCGTTTAACAAAGCCTCATTACACTGGCGGTTGGTCAGTGGATTAGTTGCAGACGGTTTTTCTATCATGCCGAGAATGGTTGCCGCCGCGGAATTAGGTTTAGCCGGAGGATTAAGCAAAGGTTCAAGCTGCTTAATATCGCCGCCGAATAAATTGCTGAAGTCAAGCTCATCGGATTGCATGATCGTGGTGCCGACAAACGGATAATAGCCGGCACCGTATCTTAGTCCGCTGGACCCGGTATTATTTCGGAAGGTTTCAATGTCATTGGTATATAGAATCGGATCGGGATTGAGACCGCCGATAATGTCGAAAATACAAATCGCCGTTTGCATATCCTGTGCCTGGAGCAACATAGACTGCATTAACGCACCGTTATCCGCGACCGGCAGCAGCGTCGCTTCCGGACAAATGTATAGGGTCGGTTCTTCCTCATTCAGCAGCAATTTCAACCCGTCTTCTAGATCTTTTAATTTAACATTGGGATTGACAATTTGTGTGCTCGGATCGTCCATAGGCTTGCCGCTGGGGTCGCCGTAACTCCCCATTGAGACGATATAAGCATCGCCACCGCCATTTTGGTAAAACAGGCGAATACTGTTGTAAAGGTAATAGATCGTATTGGGATCCGGTAAGATCGAATAATACTTACCGTCGATCATTACATAATTGCCCGCGCTAGGCGTTGCTTTTTGCTCTACCAGATAATAGCTGGGATGATACTGCGAGGCGGGCGCAGCGGGCGCCGGCGGATTTTCAAGCGTATAAAAAGCTTGAAATTCCGCAAAAGAGGTGATTTTCTGCGCTTTTTTACTATAGGACTTGCCGTTATATTCCGCTTTTGGGGTATAGCCGATAAAAGCCGGAACGGCAGTCGCTATAGGTACCACGGAATTTGCAAAACCGTTGACTTCATTAATGTAAACGCCAGGCGTTTTAATAGTAGCCGGATTCATAATCTTAATGCGTCCTTTAGAGTTGAGTGGATATTACCGATTTGGCTTGTCATTGCTTCTCTCCGTAGTGATTTCATAGGTAAACATACATGGGTGAATAAACATATTGATGCCCGTCGTGCATTTCAATCGTCAACACATCTGTTTTGGGAATGGGTAGCCCGGTAATCAGCTGTTTTGCGCTTGATCTGGAATATCGCGGCTGATCGGATTCAACCGGCATAAAATTGACTAAATTGAATGGCGCTTTAACCGTTTCAGAGAAAGCAAAGCTGTGTTCACCGGAGCGGAACAACAACGCCTGTTCGCCATTTCTGAGCGTGACCGGTTCGGGGGCTCCGAATTCAATTCCCTGAGCGTTGTTCACCGCCAAATTAGTCAATTTGAGCTGACTGCGGTTAACCACATAATAATGCCAATGGGTTGAGCGAGCTTTCATTCGGATGCTAAACAATGGACGGCGCGGGTTGCCGTCGTCGCTAAGCAAGTCTTGCGGATAAACGGCAATTTGGCCTACCACAGAGACCGGAACGATAGTTTTTGAAATCAGTTGCATCAGCAGCTCGACGGGCTGATCCGGCTCTATTGGAGACTTAATATGTTGACTGCTGTAGTGGAGCTGCCCGCACCAATTAACCGGCAAGTCGCTAATAATCGCAAAATTATCATCGTTGCCGAGCAAATTGAAGACCAGCGGACGCTCATCCAATAGACGGCTTAACGATTGAGCAAAAGCCCCGACCGCACTTGAGCCGAAATAATAAAGCTCATAGACACCTTGTGTCTGCCGTGCTTTCAGACGGTAGCGATCAAGGAAAATTTGCGTGGCGTGGTCCGGTTGCAGATGCATATTTTGCAGCACACCGTTATCGTAATACTGATGAAATAAGTGAATTTGCATCAGCCGATTATCCATATCAGCCTTGCACCTTCGCATCAATATCAGTCACGGCACTAACGATGCCGTTGATTTCATTGCCTTGAACCGTCACATGCCTGACTTTATAAATAATCGAAGGCTGGTACTTGGCGCCCATGGCGCTCCATAAATTATGAATCTCAAAATACGAAGCGTTTTCGATTTCAAAATTCAGCATCTTTATGCCGTTGGGTATATCGGGAGTGGTTTTGGCATTAAACGAATTGTGACTTTGGAAAAAAGCGATGGTGGCATTCAGAAATTTTAAGGCCTCTTCATAGTCGTCGAAGCTGGCGGTAAACAATAAATCGATATTAAACAGGAGTGCCGGATTAATTCTTGCGATACCGTTGTCCTTGACCCGCTGCTGACTGTCCTGGTATTGCTTATTGGTGTCATAATCAAGATTGATTAAGGTGATCACCATTTTATTTTGATTTTTTTGCGGGTAGCTTCCGTCGGGGCTAAGCAAATGATTAAGCACCGTAATGCTTTCATCCAGCTTAAAACGATTGACCAAATATTGGTCGAGTTTGTTTTTGATAAATACCAATGCGGTTTGGATCATTTTGTTATATTTTATTTATTATTTTCCCAATCCCTGTCGTGCGAATTACGGTTAAGTTAATTCTTGAGCGGGCAACCTATTTATGCTCATCAGAACCACTAACCTCAATGCCGATTATCCAGTAAAAATCCCTTAGAATTACTTTAACGGTTTTTGCAGGCTATTACAAGACCTAGCCTCTTTCGAGCAGAATGAGTCAGTTAAACGTTTAAAACTCCCTGATGATAAGAGCCTGAAATCTATCGGGATCGTAAACGGACTCAATAAATTAGAAGAGTTTCTAAACAGCAGCCGATCAGCTGCAGTTCCGGCCACCGACTGAAGGATAAGTAGGGGCCGTTGATTTGCCAAGCTGAGCTCTCGTCGTTATACACATCTCGATGTAGGCCGGAATAAGCCGGTCCGCGCTTTAGCGCAGGACCGGCGTTTCCGGCAGCCCGAGGTTTGGGAGCGCCGGAAACGCCCATCCTGGCTATCGCCGCGCGGGCTTATTCCGGCCTACGTCCCGTCTTGAATAGACTTGTGTATAAAGATTTCAGCCACTCTTTAACAACAGGCCAAGCGTGCATCAGCCAATATTCCGTTGCGATAACGATTGCCTGCTTGGTTTGCTTTGCCAACACGTTAAGATAAAACCACAGCCTATCCGCAAACGATGTTTCAGCGCTGTCGCGCCACTGTAAATACCGGGAGCCAAAGCCGTCGATAAACACCGGCTTAAAAAACCACATTTCCAAAATAGAGGTAGCCCACATAAACATGAATGAAACTCCCATGCCCATACCGGCAAAAATAACCAGCCAGGCAAACATCGGATGAATTTTAGTCAGCCACCATGACAGTATATCCGCCACCAGAAACGCATAAGGCATACCGATAGCAATGCATTTATATTGCGTGGTCGTAGTCTCGGCAAAACTAAAAATAAGCCCCACGAACATAAAGATAAAGCTGATGCCGAACATATGCACATGCGAAACCCGCGTTAACGACGCGAACGTAGCGCCCGTGTCCTGCGCGGTTAAGGCTTTCAGCGACTCAAATTGAGTAAAATCAGGTATACCGTCGGCTTCTTTGTTATGGCACATCACACAGCGGCTCTCAATGATTTTGTCGATGCCGTCGTCTTTATAATCATCCTTATCCGCGCCTTCTCTAACCCATTCCATAATCTTGAAACGTTCCTGTTCCGGGGCGTTATCCTTCATCGAACCGTTCAGTTTTTGCTCTAAAACCGTGCCGGAACGATTACCGTAATAACTGTACACAATATCATCCACAGACAAGCCGAATTTGCCGTCCGCCATACCATGGGTAAACAATATTTGGATTAACGCGAACAGATAGCCTAAGCCAACCGTACACAAATAACCGGTAAACAATACCTTGATCGGAGTATCGTGATCTTTTAAGGGGATAAATTTTGTTGTCATAATATCGAATGATAGTTTGTTGTGTTATAGGCCCAATCGAACCGTCGAACCCACGATTGCATGGCTTACGCTATTGCATGAGCCGTAGAGCCAAGCGGCATTATACTTTATCTTGCTTGCCGCCCGATCAAACCGGCCTACTCAATAACAAGCCAAATGACTTTAAATAATATGTTCGTCTCGGTCTTTTAATGCAAATTTAAAGGTTACCGGCAATAACGGCTGCCGCAAAATAATCATAGCAATAACTGCGCCGGATTGAAGTCTAAGCATCTGGAGCTATCCCAGACACGCGGCGCGGTCTATTAAAAACTCAATTTGGTGCAACAAAGTCAAAGCCCGCACACAACTAGGGCGCCAACAGCCGTGAATCAACCGGCAAGCCGCGTCGAGACAGGTATAAGTCTTCGAATTAATTAAATAAAATTTTTACGGCAAGCGCTTATTCTTTTTGGCTCATTGATTGCTTAAAGCAACGCAGTGCATCAGTGTCAGAGCATTAAAAATACCGGTGTAATAATAAACGTTTTAAATCAACCGGATTGAAATGGACCAAGAAAAAAAACGGCTTCCTTATATTTTGCAGATTGTGGGCGTCTTTTTGCTTTATGGGGTCTTTGCGGAAGTCGGCCTTGAATATGCCGTGATCGGCCAGACGGTTAGGTTGATGTGGCTCCCCAGCGGAATTGCGCTGGCGGCCATCCTGATAGGCGGCTATCGGTTATGGCCGGGGATTGCGTTGGGTGCCCTCGTTGCTTATGCTTGGTCGGGGCTGTCGGCGACCACTCTATTGATCATTACCGTAGGCAGTACGCTGGAACCTTTGCTCGGCGCGTTATTGCTCAAACGCCTGAATAATTTTTCAATTACGCTGGATAAGACCTCCGATGTGCTTGCCTTGGGCCTGCCGGCCGCCTTCGTCAGCGCCCTTCTAGGCAGTTTGCTCGGCACCGTGGGTCTGTTGATAGGGGGAGACGGCGCTACCGTCGATTTCACATCGACTTGGCTGATTTGGTGGCTGGGCGACAGTATCGGCATTCTTGTGATCAGTCCGTTTATTCTGGCCGGATTCGCTGTGAGTCGCGGAACTCGAAGTTTATATTCACCGGCGAAAATCTTTGAAGCTTTAGCTCTGATCGTCGCGTTGGCGCTGATCGCCCAAGCCACCTTCGGAAACGTGAAGTTAACCGGTGTGGGCTATTTTCCGTTCTCTTTATCGCTGTTTCCCTTTGCCATCTGGAGCGCGCTTCGCTTCGGATTGTTTGGCGCCGCTTGCGTTACGCTGACGACCTCCTCGTTCGCTCTTTACACTACCCTGCAAGGGGTCGGCCCGTTGGTGCTGAATTCGGCGCTGGATAGCCAAATACTCTGGTGTTTGTTTACCGGCTTAATGGCCGTCACCGGGCTTATCTTGGCTGCGGTTAATTCCGGACGGAAAAACGCGCTCACCGCATTAAAAAACGCTAACCTGGACTTGGAAGGCCAAGTACAAAAACGGACTAACGAACTCATTCAGACTAACTTGGAACTCAGCAAGACATTGATCGAACGGCGGCACTTGCAACTGGAAATGAATCAGATCAGCGAAGAGCGCCAGAAAATGATCGGCCAGGAATTGCACGATGGATTAGGTCAGCAGCTCATCGGAATTGCCTTTTTGGTTTCCTCCTTGCATGAAAGATTAGCCGCGAAATCGGCGCCCGAGTTGCCCTCGGTTTATCAAATCAAACAGCTGCTTGATGAAGCCATGTCGGCTATTAGGCTGCTGTCGCGCGGACTTTACCCGGTCGCCCTGGAAACCGGGAGTTTTTCCTCCGCGCTTCAACATCTGGCCAACTACACCCAAAACACATCCGGCATCCCCTGCGCGGCTCACTGTACCAACAGCCCGCAGGTGTTCGACAAAACCATAGCGCTAAATCTTTACCGCATTGCCCAAGAAGCCGTCAGCAACGCTTTACGGCATAGCAAAGCCCAACATATCGAAATTAAGCTGTCAGTAGATGGCGAGCGCTACACGCTTTCGGTCGAGGACAACGGCGTCGGTTTTCCCGACCAAAGCATCGGCAGCATTGGCACGCTGGGCTTGCGCAGCATGCGCTGCCGGGCCGATCTGATCGGCGCGGAGATTAAAATACGAGAGAACTCGGGCGGCGCCTCAATCGTCGTGACAGGTTCGATAAAGCGTGAGACGCAAGTCCGAAAAGCCGACCGCAGAAAATATGACGCATCAAGCGCCGCTACAGCCCCTCTAAAACAGGAGAAATAACGCATTGTCAAACGAAACCCCAGCCGCCCAGACTAAGGCCAAAATCCTGATCGTAGACGACCATCCCATTGTCCGCCAAGGTTTAGCGCAAGTTATCAACCTTCAACCCGACATGCAGCTTTGCTGCGAGGCCGGCAATGCGGAAGAGGCCTTGGTCGCCATGGGCACTTGTCATCACGATTTGGTTATCGTCGATATTTCGCTTGAAGGCGTTTCCGGACTCAGCCTTATCACCGCCCTCACCGCACAATATCCCCGGCATCCCATCCTGGTCATGAGCATGCATGAAGAATCGCTCTACGCTGAACGCTCGTTACGACTGGGCGCAAAGGGTTACATCATGAAGCAGCAGGCAACGGTAAACATTCAGTCGGCTATCCGGCGAATTTTAAACGGCGGACTTTATGTCAGCGATGAAATGCATGCACTGATTCTGGACCGTTTGCATGCCAACAGTTTCGCTTCCGGAGCCACCGACCCCGTAGCCTGCCTAACAGACCGCGAATTTGAAGTGCTGCGCTTGATCGGATTTGGTTTGGGTACTCGAAAAATCGCTGAAAAATTCAACAGAAGCATCAAAACCATCGAAGCGCACCGCGCCAACATCAAAGAAAAACTAGGGCTGAAGACGGCAATAGAATTGGTCCGTTTTGCCACCTTCTGGGTTAACACCAAGAGTTAAACCGTTATTTATCAAAATCCTAGCAAAACCAACGCCTTAATGTAAATCTCAAACATTACGGATTTACGCGGCTAAACAATTTTTCCATGACCATCAATGCCGACTGAGCACTAGGGAAAACCCCTAGACTATAATCAGGGTATTGCCGATTTTTCCCTATCCTCCAGTACTTTAAACTGTGTTTTTTTGCCGTAACGCATGATTGAAAGCAAAGAGCTTGAACTCAATTCCGATATCAACCCATAGCGGACAGTTAACGGTCATCGGCGATAGTTAAGGCCTTACACTTGCCGGGTTGATTGATACCCGGTTTTTTCCATGTCCGTAATAACACTATTCGTTTTGCCCACTGAGCATTTCATTGTTCGCCTCCCTTTGAATGACGCGCTTGGATACCTCCTAAGTCAAAACGGCACTCCGCCTAAGATCATCAGCCTGAGCGAATAAGTCGCGATTTTTAAAATAAAGCCGTGCAATTCCCCGCCTATTATTAGTCAAAGGGGAAGCGCCGCATTAATGAGTCATTCGCCAGTTAAAAATACAAAGGTAATTACACCATGCTAGAGCAGCTAAAAAGGTCAAATCAGTTAACTATCCGTGCGCGTTTTATGATTATCGTAGCCTCCTTAATCATCGGTTTTGCACTATTCGGTTTGGCAACCTTTAAAGCCATGAATACGCTGAATGTTAACGGCCCGATTTATCAACGCATTGTTCAAGGCAAGGATATTATTGCCGACATTTTGCCTCCGCCTGAATACATTATCGAATCCTACCTGGTGGTGCTGCAATTGGTTCAAGCCCATGACCCTGCTGAAATCGGCGCGTTATCGGCACGTTTTCAAGTATTAAAATCGGAATACGATTCCCGTCACAGGTATTGGTTGGACCAGTCTTTGGAACAGGAACTCAATATTCCTTTGCTTCAACGCTCCTATCAGTCGGCGCAAGCGTTTTACGATGAGGCCGAGCAGCACTTTCTGCCCGCCATTCAAGCCGGAGATCACGAAAAATCATTGATCAGTCTTCAAAAAATGCGCCGCGCCTATGAAGACCACCGCGTCTTTATTGACGAAGTGGTCAAACTGACAAGCGCCCGCAATAGCAAAGATGAGGCGCAGGCTCAAAACACCATCCGCTGGTACGGCATCGTATTGGCCGGTATTTTTACTTTCAGCGTTGCGGTAGCCGTCACCTTGACCGCTATCATCAGCCGCGGAATTATCCGTCAATTGGGCGCCGAACCCAGCAATGTTGCCGATTTAGCCAGGAACATCGCCACCGGCAAGCTGGATAATGCCATAGAACTCAAGCAAGGCGACAGCGACAGCTTGCTGGCCAACATGAACAATATGCAACAACAACTGCTTGAGCGGGTAACCGCGGAACGCAAGGTGACTCATGAAACCCTGCGCGTCAAAATTGCACTGGATAACGTCAGCACCGGCGTTATGATTGCCGATAATAACCGCGATATCATCTACGCCAACAAAGCGGTAACCGCTATTCTGACGAAAGCCGAAGCGGATATTCGTAAACAACTGCCTAAATTCAGCGCCGCCCATCTGGTCGGGAAAAATATGGATGAATTTCACGCAATCCCTGCACATCAAGCCAAGCTTCTCTCCACCTTAAGCAGTTCCTACACCGCTACCATCGGTTTTGGCGGGCGGACTTTAGCGGTCACTATCGACCCGGTCATTAATGAGTTGGGACAACATCTGGGCGCTGTGGCCGAATGGCATGACCGCACCCTTGAAACCGCGATAGAACAAGACGTAGCGGCGCTTGTGCATGGAGCGGTTATGGGCGACTTCACCCGGCGCATTGAAACCGAAGATAAAGAAGGCTTCATTAAACAATTGGGCGAAGGTCTTAATGAGCTGCTGGAAACCATGGAAAGCGGTATCAACGATGTGATGCGCGTATTGGGCGCACTGTCGCGCAACGACCTGACCCAAACGATTACCAACGATTACGCCGGCAGTTTGGGACAACTCAAGGATGACGCCAACACCACCGTGGAAAAGCTTAAGGAAATTATCGAGCACATCAAAACCGCCACCGACAGCATCAATAGCGGCGCTAAAGAAATCGCTTCCGGCAACAACGACTTATCGCACCGCACCGAGGAGCAAGCCGCCAGTCTGGAACAAACCGCCGCCAGCATGGAGCAACTGACCTCCACCGTGCAGCATAATGCCGCCAACGCCAAACAGGCCAACCAACTGGCCGCCGATGCTTCCGATATAGCCGGCAAAGGCGTCAATGTGGTCGGGCAAGTGGTCCAGACCATGGAAGACATTAACAACTCTTCGCGCCGGATCGGCGACATTATTTCGGTCATCGACGACATCGCTTTCCAAACCAATATTCTGGCCTTGAACGCCGCTGTCGAAGCGGCCCGCGCCGGCGATCAAGGCCGGGGCTTTGCGGTCGTCGCCGTCGAAGTGCGCAACCTCGCGCAACGCGCCGCGACGGCCGCCGGAGAAATCAAGCACCTGATTGAAGATTCGGTGATGAAAGTCTCCGGCGGCAGCGAACTAGTCGCCCAAGCCGGACTCACCATGGAAGACATCGTCACTTCCATCCGCGGCGTGACCGTGATGATGTCCGAGATCAGCTCCGCTTCGGAGGAACAAACCGCAGGCATCCAGCAAGTTAATCAAGCCATCGGCCAAATGGATGACGTAACGCAACAAAACGCCGCATTGGTGGAACAAGCGGCCGCGGCGGCTGAATCGCTGGAGGATCAGGCGGCACACTTGGCGATTACCGTCGGCGGTTTTAAAGTGGATAACAGCGCGCTTTTCAAGACGCCCGCCAGAAAAAGCGCGGTGGCAGTCAAACCAACGCCTCAAAAAATGACAGTTGCTGTTAACGACGAATGGGAAGAATTTTAACGCATCAATGCAACTTGAGTAGCTATTCACCACGAAGATACGAATTAACACAGAAAACTTCGTGTCTTCGTGAATAAACCGCCAACGCAATAGAACGCGGATTTTTTCAGGACTTATCCGTATTCGATCAGCGTCATCCGCGTTCTATTTTAGGCGCGGCTTCGTTCATCAAAGCCTTAAACGGCCTTACTCCGGCCAAGGCCTGACTTATTTAACACCACGTCAAAATAGTCGATACGCTCCGCGAACCGGCCGGATAGATGCTCTCTATATAAAGAGTCATACTATGGTAACATTGGCATCTTGGATTTTTTATCGACGCTCTAATGACCCATCTGCCCCCCTCTACTCCGTTAATCGATCGTTTCGGTAGAATCGTCAATTATTTGAGAATCTCCATTACCGACCGCTGTGATTTCCGTTGCCTGTATTGCATGACTGAAGACATGACCTTCTTGCCGCGCGCGCAGGTTTTAACGCTGGAAGAAATTTATACGCTGGCAAAAGCTTTTGCCGAATTGGGCGTAAAAAAAATCAGGATTACCGGCGGCGAGCCCTTGGTCAGAAAAGGCGCGTTGGAACTGCTGCAAAATATCGGCCGCATTGACAGCCTGAGTGAGCTGGTGATAACCACGAACGGTTCTCAACTGGAAACGATGGCGGCGTCTTTGCAACAAGCGGGTGTAAAACGCGTCAATATCAGCCTGGATACGCTGGATGCCGACAAGTTTAAAGCGATAACCCGAACCGGCGATTTGCATCGGGTGCTAAGAGGTATTCAAGCGGCCAAGACCGCAGGATTCAAGCGGATAAAAATTAACGCGGTTGTTCTTAAAGATAGAAACCATATGGAAGTGAATGACCTCGTTCGTTTTGCGGTCGATAACGGCATCGATATCAGCTTTATCGAGGAAATGCCGCTGGGCGTCGTTAACCGGCATAATCGCGCGGATGCCTATTACTCCAGCGATTTAATCAAAGCCGATTTGGCGAGAAACTTTGATTTAGTCGCCAGCCCTGAAAAAACCGGCGGGCCGTCTAATTATTTTACTGTCGCCGGCAGCCAAAGCCGAGTCGGTTTCATTTCCCCGCACAGCGAAAATTTTTGCAGCACCTGCAATCGGGTACGCTTAACCGTTGAAGGTCGATTACTGTTATGCTTGGGCAATGAGCATTCGGTCGATTTAAAGCAAGTCATCAGAAACAATCCGGGCGACATGACAATGCTGAAACAGACCATCATTGACGCTATGGCGATTAAGCCGGAAAAACACGAATTTAATATCCACGAGCAGCCGGTAATATTGCGTTATATGAATATGACCGGAGGCTAACGGGCTGCTTTCCCTACGCCGCTTGAATTTATCAGCAAACTAATTCACCACGAAGACACGAAGGACACGAAGTTTTATTTCTTCGCGTCGGGCCGGGCAATATACCCTGCCTGGCCTTTAGCCTTTAGCCTTTAGCCTTTAGCCTTTAGCCTTTAGCCTTTAGCCTTCTTTCACCCTTTACCTGAGATTTTAACAATGTCTTTCGCCCAGCTCGGTTTAACCGACGAACTTCTTAAAGCCGTAGCCGATCAAGGCTATACCACGCCTACTCCGGTCCAACAAAAAGCTATTCCCTTAATCCTTGACGGCAAAGATGTACTGGCCGGAGCTCAAACCGGTACCGGAAAAACCGCTGGTTTTACCCTACCGTTACTGCAACGGCTGGCTGAAAATCACGATCCGCATCAAAAACCGCGCCGCGTTCGCGCATTGATTTTAGTACCGACCCGTGAATTAGCCGCGCAGGTCTATGAAAGCGTCAAAATCTACGGCGCGCATATGCCGTTCCACGCCGAAGCGGTGGTCGGCGGCGCCAGCATCGGCATCCAGACCCGCCAATTGCGCCGAGGTTGCGATATTGTGGTCGCCACGCCGGGCCGCTTGATCGATCATGTGCAGCAGCGCAATATCAATCTGGGCAACGTCGAAATACTGGTGCTGGATGAAGCGGACCGTATGCTCGATATGGGCTTTTTACCCGATATTCGGCAAGTAATGGCGCTGATCCCGAAAAAACGGCAAAGCCTGTTGTTCTCCGCTACCGTGCCGAATGCAATTAAAGCGCTGGCGGCGCAGTTGTTGAATAATCCTGTTGAAGTCGAAGTCGCCAAACAAAATGCGACGGCTGAAAATGTTTCGGAACGTATTTACGGCATCGGCCGCGAACACAAGCGCGAATTGCTGTCTTACCTGATCGGCAGCAATAATTGGCAACAGGTGCTGGTTTTTGTGCGCACCAAGCACGGCGCCGACCGCCTGGAAAAACAATTGATCGAAGACGGCATTCGCACTGCCGCATTGCACGGCGATAAAACCCAAGGCGCGCGCAACAAAGCCTTGGAATATTTTAAAACCGGCAAAGTTTCTGTTTTAGTCGCCACCGATATTGCCGCCCGCGGTCTGGATATTGACGACTTGCCGCATGTGGTGAACTTCGACTTGCCGCAAGTGCCGGAAGATTACATCCATCGAATCGGCCGCACCGGCCGTGCCGGTTTAAGCGGCGAGGCCTTGTCGCTGGTCTGCCCCGAGGAAGCCTGGATGCTGGTCGAAATCGAAAAACTACTGAAAAGATCGATTCCGCGCGTGGCCGATACCGGCTATGAACCGGTATCGTTAAAAGTTATGGACGCCCCGAAAAAGAACGCACCCAATAAAACGACCGGCAAAAAAGATTTTCGCCATACTAAAAAACCGGCCGCTCGCGGCGCTAAACCGGCCAGCGCCAATCGGCCCGAAGCAAGGGGTAAAGGACGCTCGGGATCAAGAGGAAAAGCGTAATCAAAACTCAAAAGCCCTGAATCGATTGAGCAACAGGACAGCTAAAAGGCATCCGATAGGGGTAGGAAAGGCTACTAACCTTCCCTCCCTCCAAACCGTGCGTGCGGTTCTCCCGCACACGGCTTTCCAGTCGAGAATTTCCTCATCGGGATTGACACGCCATAGCATGGGCTTCTTTCATGGTGAAAAGT
>JAPLRU010000092.1:9564-27079 GCA_026399025.1 Methylobacter sp. | reverse complement strand
TTAAATTTAACCCCGGACTTTAGCACATAAAGCGCCAGCACCTCTTGAACCAAAGCGGGCAAATCAATATCGACCGTTTGTTTTTTGGAAGGTTTGGCATATTCGGAAAAATCATCGACCATTTCTTTCATCGCCACAACCTGCTGCACAATGGTTGTGGTCGAACGTTGCAACATATCCGCATCACCGGCGCTCAATTTGTCCGCCAACTTGTGCTGCAAGCGTTCCG
Source organism: Methylobacter sp. (assembly GCA_026399025.1). Classification (GTDB taxonomy): domain Bacteria; phylum Pseudomonadota; class Gammaproteobacteria; order Methylococcales; family Methylomonadaceae; genus Methylobacter_A. The sequence continues at coordinate 26,850 of JAPLRU010000092.1, read as the reverse complement.
CCGACAACTGTATCGGCGTTAACGGATTCTTGATTTCGTGCGCCAGCCTTCTCGCCACCTCACCCCAAGCCGCATTTTTTTGCGCCTGGATCAAATCGGTCACATCGTCAAATACCACCACCGCACCGACTTGCCGACCTTCCTGGGAAAACAGCGGCGTGCCCCTGCACAGCAATTCCTGCCGACCGTTCGGCCCCAAAAAAGCAATCCGCTGCTGCCATATATCATCGGCTTGCTCCAACAGGCGCTGAATGGATTTTAACGGCTCGGTCAACTCGGCATAGCTTTCCACCAACTCCAACAACGTGCGCCCGACAAACTGATTCACGGAAATATGAAAAATCCGGTAAGCCGCCTGATTCGCGGTGCGTATCTTATGCTGCGCGTCGAAACTGATCACCCCGGCGGTTAAATTCGCCAGTATCGTTTCCAAATAAGCCCGCTGATTTTCCACCTCAACCCCGGCTCTTCGGGTTTCGTCGCTGGCTCTGGCAATACGGTGCGTCATCTCATTGAAAGACTCCACCAAAAAACCCAAATCATCCTGGGCAATAACCGGCAACTCCTGGTCGTAATGGCCGGAAGCGACCGCCTGCGTGCCTTTCACCAATTCTTTGACCGGCGCGACGATATTGCGGATGCTGATAAAAGCGACCCAAATGGCCGCCAACAGACTCATCAACAAAACCAGCGACAAGGCCAGAGAAAAACTTAACTTTAAGGAATGCCTTAAAAAATGCATTTCCTGATAACGCACAAAAGCGAACTCCACCGAATCGGCCAAGTCGGCAATTCTTAGCGGCACCGGATAGAGAGCCTGTAAATATTGCGGCTCTTTGGCTTTAACGGTGACGATAACCCGAATCATCAAGGCATCTTCACGCACCGGCGCCAACGCGACGAATTCGGAATTCTGCCGCAACTGCAACCAGGTATGTTCATCCGGCAAACTCGGCAGAATATCGCTGGGATTGATGCTGCTTGAAGCAATAATCCTGCCCTGCCGCGAAAACAAGGTCATTTCGGCCGCCCCGGAAAGTTCGCGCAAATTATCGATTTCCAGCGTGGCCTGCGTTTCCCGCATGTCCACCAACTTCCCGGTCAATTGCTGGGTTTGCCGCAAATGCCAGCGCATGCGCTGGTCTAACGAGGCCTGACTCAGCTCCAGAGCGTCCTCCATGGCCCGGTCTATCTCCACATTAAACCAGCTGTCGATACCCTGATGCAGAAACTGCATCGAAAAATAAAACACAATAGCGGCGGGCGCTAAAGCCAGCACCACAAACAGCGACACCATCCGCGTGGTTAAGCGCGAACCCGCCTCGCGCTTTTTTAACTGCCGCGCCAACGAATAAATATTAGCGCCGACCAAGCCCAACAACACCACCGATCCGAGTGCATTAACCAACAGTAGCCAGGAATACATCGCGCTCAATTCCGACGATTCCTGCGTTGCCGAACTCAGCAACTGCAACAACAGCAGAATCAAGCCAAACAGGATCAAGATAGATAAACTGATCGGAGGTTTTATTTTGTCAAAGGCCATAATGTCCAATCGCTGGATAAATACCATTGAGGGTTAGTATAAGCAATCGGGCGTAGCGGCAAAGGCAAAGCGTCCCGGTCGAGCGTTACTTTGATGCCGACCAGGTAACGCTTTCCCGGCACATAAAGCGCTTTATCCAGCACCTGAAAATTCCGTATCGTTGACATCGCATCCTGCGCCGCCGACAGCGAAGAAAAATTATACAACTCGCCGCTGCTCTCATTCCTGACCCGATACATATTCAATAACGCATGATATTGAATGCGGTAACGGATACCGGTGTTAATCAGCGTGGTATCCCAAAAATAATCGCGATGTTGCAGCGTTTTGATATGAATATCCCAAAATAACGGCACACCGTTTTGCAGCGCCTCCTTGGCTCGCGCACTAAGCAGATAATCGATATCCGCAGACAACATGTAGCTGTTGTCCTGCAACGTGATATCGGCGGTTTTCACGACCACGCCAAAGCCTTTGTCCGCGCTCAAGGTGGACGTATCGGCATAACTTAAAGCGGGCAACAGCCACGATAAAACGCCGCACAAGCCTACTAACAGGAAAAATTTTTTTAACAAAATGGAATTCTTAATTTCAAAATGAAGCGATGAATTTACCATAAAAAACAGTAAAACCGGCAGTTGCTTAAGTTCGGCGGTTACAATCCTGCCGCAATTTTCCTAAAACTGTTCAAACCCTGAGGTATCCCCACGAGTTTTCCAAGCTCGTCGTTCCGGCAGGGATGCCGGAACCCAGTGCCATGGACGGTAACGTTGTGACTTTTCAGGTGCTTAATAAAAGCGGGTTGCCTTTTAAAGTTTCACATCCTTGTGACTGGATGCCGGCATCCCTGCCCGCATGACGACTTTCCGGCTATGTTGTATATATTGACTGCGCGCAAAATCAAAAGCTTGTTGTTTTATAATATTATTTTCTGGGGATACCTCAGGTTCAAACCCGGCTTATCATCGCCCGGTTCGCAGCAGCGTCACGCCATACACCTCCAGCGCTGCGCCGCATTCGGCCTTCGGGCTTTGCCAATGGTATTCGGCGGGAAAGTCCACCTTACGATTATACGGCGACCGACTGTATTCATCCGCCATTTTCAGGAAAATCAGATCAGTGAGCAGCTCCGGATAATCGCGATAACTCATCATCGCACAACGTAGCACTGAAACTCCAGGCTTTAGAATGGATACGGTTAGCAAAAAGCAGTTGGGATTCAATCGGCGTAGGTATGCGCCTAACCTTGCGCTTGCCGCTAGCGCCGGCAAACCTAACTATCGGGGGGGATATGAAATATCCTGAACCGCTATGAAAGCGCAGTTTAATAACCGCAGCAGCCCATAGGGAAACAAGCTATTTAAGCAGGATGCACAAGATTTTAGCTTTTATCGATTTTTGGGGAAGTGATTTCGCCCTCAACAACATCGCCCTTATCTGCCGCGGGCGGGCGCTCTTCTGTCATCGCCGTGCGAAAACCTTGAATGTGGCTCCGCCCAAATCAGTGCCTATATTACGCAAACGTTTGGTACCGAAAACGACCGTCACGATGGCTAATACAACTAATAAGTGAGTAACGCTAAAACCCATAACTAACTCCAATGGAAACGTTGCATAGCAATGTTTTGTTGTAATTATTCACCTCCCCCTTTGAAAAAGGGGGATTGAGGGGGATTTATTTAAAAAATCTCCCCTAACCCCTCTTTTTCAAAGAGGGGGACTGAATAGCAATGTTTTGTTTATTGACGACCTTGCAGCAAGATCTCGACTTGTTGTATTGCGACTTTGAAATAGACGGCAAGCGGAAACATTCATAGCCGGATTTTTCGTTCTAAAAACGCCCTTTAAGTCAATCCGTACAATGTTTTCGGGTCTGTTTTTCCAGCCCCTCCGCCGATGCAGACTTCCGTATCAGTGTAAGCGCCCGACAGTTTTTTCTGCGCATTCGGCAACATGCCGTAAAGCCCCAGCTTATGCCTCAGCACATTACGGCTGATGTCCAGCAAACGTGCGGTCTGGACCTGGTTTTCTTCGCAGAATTCGAAAGCCGCCCGAATAACCGTCTCTTCTATAATTTCAAACAGTTTGGGCGGCGCTTGTTCGCAAAGCCGCTGTAACGCGTTTTCTAAAGACGAGGTTGAAACCGACGGCCCGTGTTCCGAAATCCTGACGCCGGACAGTTTGAAATCCTCAGGACGTAAACGATTACCGGGGCAAACCAACAGCGCACGGTGAACGGCGTTTTCCAGTTCGCGAATATTACCCGGCCAATCGTAATTCAATAAGGTCAATTCGGTGGCCGGCGACAGCTTGATTTCGCTATAGCCCAAACGATCGCCGTAAATTTTCAAAAAATGTCTCGCCAACGGCAAAATGTCGCCCAAGCGTTCGCGCAAAGGACTTAGCTGAATAGTCGCGACATTAAAACGGTAATATAAATCGGCCCTAAAGTGCGAAGCCGCAACCGCCTCTTCCAAATTAACATTGGTTGCCGCAATGATTCTGACATCGACCGGCACAGGTTGCCTGGAGCCCACTTTAACCACTTCGCGCTCCTGCAACACCCGCAGCAATTTGGCCTGCATACCGAACGGCAAGTCGCCCACTTCATCCAGGAACAAACTGCCTTTGTTGGCGGTTTCGAACCAGCCGTCTTTACTGGTTAAAGCGCCTGTAAACGAACCTTTTTCATGGCCGAACAATTCGCTCTCTATCAGATTTTCGCTCAAGGCCGCGCAATTCAATGCCCCGAAAATATTCTTGCTGCGTTTGCTAAGAGCATGGATATGCCTAGCCACCAGCTCTTTACCGGTTCCTGTTTCACCGATAATAAGCACGGTCGCATCGCTAGGTGCAATGCGTTCTATCTGTTCCAGCAATCGCCTGGACACAGGATCTTCAAAAACCAACGCTGTCGCCCGGACTGAGAGCGCCAGCGAACGTGACTGCGATTCATCAAAAGCCAACAGTGTCGAGGTGCATTCCTCTTGGTCATCGGCTAGGTTGCGGCCTATAAATGTATCCATAATAATGTACTCTCTTGCTTTTAAAAAAGTGGCTGGTTCAACCTATTTCGGGACCCTCACCGGGTTTAAAGTAAATACTCGTGAACCCGCCGGACAGCCCCGGATCATGCCTATTAATAACTATCCTAGGCCAATTACCCTGCATAATAAAACGATATTATTAGATTGATATATCGCTAAAATCGATGTTGAACTTCAGTTATTGAGTCTGCAATCGGCTGCGCAAAATCGTTCACCTCCACTTTCTTGCCCATTCCTATATCGACCACTTTACCGACGACCGGTGTACGCCGAACCGCTCGCTTTTTAGTCGCAAAGGTTTTCTTCAGCAGCCGCCAACCTATTACCAGCGAACTGGCGCCCAATACCAGCCCGAACGAAACCCAAGTCAACATCCAGATATCCCAAATCGGCCGGTAATAAAGCCGGCCGAAATCCCAATGATGCAAGGCCGAATATAACCAGCGCATGGCCCGCGCACTTCGATCCTGCTTGGCAAGCAGCCTGCCGTCTTGCGGGTCCAAATAAAACCGGGTTCCGGCAGCGTCGGCCAATTGCACCAACAGCACCGGCAACGGTTTTTCCACCAAGCTTTGATGATGTCTGGGATAGTAATAACTGTCGTATTCGGTCAGCAGCTTTTGGCTTTCCACTTTGGCATTAACGGCCACGCGCCCGACCGCAGCCAACAGCGACGCTTCGCTAAATTGCAAAGAAGTGCCGCCCGGCGTTTGCGCCAAGCGCCGCCCATCGCGGCTATGAGCCAACAGCACGGCTTCGCCGCCCAAACGCCGCCAAGCCAATTCGACGATATCCGCGCCGTCGACAGCCACAGCTAATAAAACCGGCAGAACCGGCTGCCAAAGACGCATAGTCTCGGGCAATTCATTACCCAAATAGCGTGTCAACTCTGGTCGACCGGGATTAGTCTGCGAAAATATTTTTCCGGGGTTGGTATCGAGAAAACCGCTAAACGCCCAAAACAACGCCATGCCACCGCCTAGCAACCCGCTCCAAAAATGCCATTTAAACCAGAATTCGCGATAAGGTTGGGTACGACCTTCGGAATAAGTCGGTTTGCCGCCGAAACCGGGCCGCCAGCGTAACCAGCCGATAATCAGGCCGGCCATGGTCGCGATTGTCGCCAACAAGCCCAGCCACAGCTGTACATCGTGGCGAATATCACCCAAACCTATAGATTCCAAGGGCTTAAACAAATGCAGCCAATTGCCTGCCCAATAACAAGCCCGATCCATACGCGTAGAAGCATGCAACACTTCGCCGGTGCGCTCGGAAATCAGCAATTCGCCGCCATCGCCGACGGCAATGCGATGGAAAGGACGCCAAGCGTCCTGATTACGCAGGATCACCGGGTTGTCAACGGTCTCCAGATAAGTTGCGTTAATAAGGCCGCCGTCTTTAGTGGTCCCAAACCAGTTTTTTGCAATTTGCACGGCCTGATCGGCCGAAGTTCGGCGTAGCCCACCGTCAATCGCCGACAAGGCGAAACGCCGGCCGAGATCATCCTCTATCAGCCACAACGGTTCACCGGCGCTACGCACCAGCCGGGCATCGGCGATACCGGCAGCGACATCGTCACCGGCCGCCTTGGGCTTTGCTTGCTCCGCAGCCTTGCGCTGTTCCGCGCTGCGCTCCCAAGCCTCGCCCAAACTCAGCCAGCCGATTTCGGGGGCCAAAGTTTCGGCGTGAGCGAGTTGCCGGCTGCGATTTTGCGTGGTCGGCGTGGAATACATGATCACCAGACCGGTAAAAAACCAAAAAAACATGAATAAGGCCAGCGTCACACCTACCCAGCGATGGACTTGATATAACAACCGATTCAAAAACTTCATTGTTACCCTCTTAAAAATAAAAAACCGGGGAAATAATTAATTGGAAATATCTTTTCACGCCCAATTACGCCGGTTCCCAAGCTACAGAGACTGTGAAAGTATTATCAAAATGAGTTTAAAAACCTATTCACCACGAAGACACGAACGACTGCATGGATGCAGGAGGTAGTGCAATGCAGGAGCAATTGCCGAGATCACGAAGAAAAAATAATTGTTTAAACTCAACGCATTAAAAACTTCGTGTCCTTCGTGTCTTCGTGGTGAAGGCTTTTGCTTTTATTCTAAAACGAATACTTTCACAGTCTCTACAGCTCATTGCCATTAAGTTAGCGTTGTAGGAGCGAGTTTTCTAAAGTCCGGAAATATAATCGGCCAGCGCTTCGATTTCGTCATCGCTCAAGGACTCGGCAATTTTATTCATGACGCCGCCCGGACTGTTGTTACGCTCACCCAACTTCCAATTGACCAATTGGGAGCGTAAATAAATCTTACGCTGGCCGCCAATCACCGGATACACCACGTTACCGGCAACCCTGCCCTTGCCGTTATCACTGTGACAACTGACGCAGGGCAAAATATTCCTGGCCGGATCGCCGTTGATGAATAAATTCACGGCCAACGGCTTGGCCCCAACAGCCTCGCCTTGCATCATTTTTCGGCCGCCGAAATAAGCGCCGATATCGGCCCTGTCGGCCGCACTTAGATCCTCGGCCATGATGGTCATGATCTCGTGTACGCGCGCACCGGACTGGAAATCGTTCAGTTGCTTGGACAAATAAGCGGCATATTGACCGGCATGGTTGGGAATTTTGTCATTGCTGCTATTGCCCTCCGCGCCATGACATTCCTGACAACGCCCTTGCTCGGACTTTTCCTTGCCGATGACCGGGTTGCCGTAGCCGATGCGTTGTGCGGCGATCTCTGTTCCCTGCTCGGCCGCCATCGTCTTCATCGAAACAATCAGCGCAAAACCGGCAATAAAAAAGCAACTTCGCTTCCAGTGCGCCAAGCGCATCCCTACTTCGCCGGCTGCTTGCCGGAAGCAAGCCGCTGCACAATTTCAAGCGCCTTTTCAACATTCTCGGCCGGTTTTAATTGCCCCAAAGTAGCAGCGATTTTGCCGTCAGGCGTCACAATAAAAGTGGTGCGCTCGGCAAAGCCGTGGTTAATATCGACACCGCGCGTATCCTTTTTTCCGGCCGCCGCCTCTTTAACCGTCAAATCGTAAGATTTGGCGATAGTGCCGTCGGCATCCGAAGCAACCGCGACTTTGCCCGCGCAAAAGTCCGGATCGGCGGAAAACTCATTGAGCCGGTCGATACTGTCAAGAGACACGCCGATAACGCCGGCCCCGGCGGCAACGAATTTGTCATGATTCACCGCAAAGCTGTGCGCTTGTATATTGCAGCCGTTGGTGTAAGCGGACGGATAAAAATAGACCACCACCGGGCCTTTCTGTAGCGCATCTTTCAGCGAATAACTAAAAGATTTGCCGGCCAAAGAGGCTTGCGTTTGAAAATCCGGCGCCGGATGGCCTTCCGGCAATGCGGCGACAGCGGGAAGCGTGGCCGCACTCGATAACAGGCTGGCTAGTAAAAATCGTTTCATTTATATACTCTTTTAAAGGGGTTTATAGGTATCGTGACAGGCGTCGTCGCAATTTTTAGTAAGCTCCAAGGCTTTACTCGACGCGCTATCGAAATCATTCGCCTCGACAAATTTCACAATTTCGGCCGCCAAGTCTTCATATTTTTTGGCATCGCTTACTGCATCGCCGGCATTGCCTCTTTTTTCAAAGAAACCTTCAACCAGCTTGAACTCATCCTGCATTTGTTTAGCCAGTGCGATCGTTGCATTGGCGTCTTTGTTGGCAATATTGCCTTGCAGGTTATGAGAATTGTTGTCGATAGACTCCATCAACTCTTCGAAATCGAATTCGGCTTCAGCGTAGGCAATGCCGGTTGCCAAGATGAAAACAATTTTGAAAAAATTAATTGTTTTACCCATATTTAATGTAATCCTTTGGTCTGGCGGCTATTGCGCAATTCTCATTTTAAAAATCAGGCTAAGGGCAAAAGGCGAAAGGCAAAAAGATCTGGGGGCAAAATTAGCCCTTCGTCCTTCGCCTTTCGCCTTATGTTTATGCAATCAACTCCTTGATTACCTTACCGTAAACCACCGTAGGACGTTCCGAACGGCCTTGGTATTTATAGATCAGTTTCAAATGATCCAAGCCCATCTGGTTGAGTACGGTCGCGTGCAAGTCATAGGTATCGACCGCCTGGCTTTTATCCGCCACTTGCAAGCCGATTTCGTCAGTCGAACCATAGGTGGTTCCGGCCTTAACCCCGCCGCCGGCCAGCCATTGCGTGTAGCCCCAGGCGTTGTGGTCGCGGCCGGTGCCGCTTTCGCCCCATGAGGTGCGGCCGAATTCCGATGTCCACACCACCAAGGTAGAGTCCAGCAAACCCAGCGACTTCAGGTCGGTCAGCAAGCCGGCAATCGGCTTATCGACGATTTTGGCGTGCTTGCCGTGATTTTCTTCGAGTTTGGTATGGGCGTCCCAATCCCTGTCGTCGCCATCGATATCCACCGGCCCGGTAACCACCTGGATGAAGCGCACGCCGCGTTCCACCAGTCGCCGCGCACGCAACAAATTGGTGCCGTATTCTTTGGTAATCTCATCGTTCAAGCCGTACAACGCCTTGGTGGCATCGGACTCCTTGCTCAGGTCGACCGCTTCCGGCGCGGAAGTCTGCATCCGTTCGGCCAGGTCATAAGCCCGGATACGCGCCTGTAGCTCAGTATCTTCCGGATAGGCGAGTCCTTTGAGTTCGTTTAATTGCTTCAACAGCTTCAAATTGTCGTTTTGTTGCGATGCCGCCGTTAACTCAGGGCGCTCTAAATACAAGATAGGCGATTTACCCGAACGGAAAGCAGTCCCTTGATAAACTGCGGGCAAGAACCCGGCGCTCCAGTTTACCGCGCCGCCGCTCGGTTCCTTTTTACCGTTGTAAAGCACCACATAAGCAGGCAAATCGGGATTAGCGGAGCCCAATGCGTATTGAACCCAAGCGCCTAAAGACGGCCTGCCGGGATTCAATCCGCCGGAATTCAATTTCAGGATCGATATATCGTGCGTCGCGCCTACGGTCACGCTGGATTTGATGAAAGCGATATTGTCGGCATGTTGCGCAATATTCGGCACCAAGTCGGAAAACCAGGCTCCGCTTTGCCCGTATTGTTTCCAAGTCCGGTTCGAGGCGTAAAGCTTGCCGAGTCCGCCTTGGGTACTGGTCTTGATGCCCTTTAAGAAAGAGGCCGGAACCTCTTGTCCCGCCAATTTAACCAGTTCGGGCTTGTAATCATACAAATCCAGCGTACTGGGCGCGCCGTGTTGATGCAGCCAGATTACCGATTTGACTTTGCCCGGAAAGTGCGGCTGCTTGGGTGTCAGCGGATCAACCAAGTCGGCAGCCATTGCGCTTGAAAGAAATCCGCCCCCGGAAAATCCGGCTCCCGGCACCAGCCCGCTCAAGGCAAGCCCGCCCAAGCCGTATCCTGTTTTGAGCAAAAAGTCTCTACGCGATTGATTGTTCATGATTCATTCCTCTTAAAAAGTGATGTATGCGATTGGAAGTAACCGTTCACCACCCCCTTTGGAAAAGGGGGGTGAACGGTTACTTCCCCCTTTGGAAAAGGGGGATTGAGGGGGATTTATCTAATCAAATCTCCCCTAACCCCTCTTTTCCAAAGAGGGGGACTGAACGCATACGATTAGAACCGGTAGATGAATTCGTTTGAATTCGTAACCGTATGCACCAGGTCAACAAAAGCCGCGGCACGTATAGGGTCCAATTTTTGATTTCCCTTCAAGCCGGTAGGTATGCTGACCGCAAATTTACCTTCCGCCGTTTTTTCTCTGACCACCTTTTCGTGATTGTTCAGGAACTTTTGTAAAATATTTTTTTCCGAATCACTGGCTTTACGGGAAAACAAGATCTGGTAAAGCCTATCCAGTTGAGCGGGCTCATCGTTACCGGCTTCGTTAATAACTCTTCCGGCCAAAGCCTGCGACCATTCGAACACCACATCGCTATTGAACAAGGTAAGCGACTGCAACGGGGACGTGGTCACTTCGCGTTTGCTGTGCGCCTCTTGCGCGGAAGCCATGTTGAACGATTCCAGCAACGGGTAAGGCACGCTACGCCGGGTAAAAACATACAGACTGCGGCGGTTGAAATCATGAGCATCCTTGGACACTTCCCATTGATTACCGGCTCCCAGATTTGCAGGCACTGGCGGGAATACACTCGGGCCGCCCAGCTTGTCCTCAAGTTTGCCCGACGCGACCAGCAGCGAGTCGCGAATCTGTTCGGCCTCCAAACGTTTGCGCGGGAACACCGCCAGCAATTTGTTTTCGGGGTCCGCTTTGGCGACATCTTCGCGGTAAGCCGATGACTGGCGATAAGCGCTGGACAATAAAATATCGCGGTGCAACTTCTTAACGCTCCAGCCTTGCTTGATGAAATTGTCGGCCAGATAGTCGAGTAATTCCGGATTAGTGGGCTTTTGTCCGGCTTTGCCGAAATCGCTGACCGTTTCCACAATGCCGCGTCCGAAATATTGTTCCCAGACCCGGTTCACGAACACCCGCGCCGTCAGCGGGTTAGTGGAACTGGCTATCCAGTTCGCCAAAGCGGTTCTTCGGCCCGATGAAAATGCGGTGGGCTTAATAAGCGGTTTTTCGTCGGTAATGGCTTCCGGAAATGCCGGTTGCACTTCGTCAAGCTTGCGCTCATGATCGCCGCCAAACAGCACGTAACTCGGCGGAGCGTCAGCATGCCCGAGCTCGGTCATCGCGGAAATCTCCGACGATCCTGAAGCCGGTTTAAGGTCTTTAAATTTTTTCAGCTCTTCGGTTAATTTGTCGTATTCCGCCCACTTTGCCACGACTTCAGGACTGTAATCCTTATGGTTACCTTTACTCTCCGTCACATCTTCAAGGTAAGCGGCCAGGCTGCGCTCGTCGGTCACATGCGCCAAGCGATGGTTCAGCCAGCGATCCTGGGCATTCCACTCACTATTCGGTTTGAATATCGCCTCCCGGCTGTCGGTCAAGTAACGCTCTTTATGATGCTTCAGCGCCGGTTCCCTGACTGTGTCGATAATCGCTTTTTGCTTGTCGCGAATCTCCTTCGTCGCTTCTTGCCACTTCGCCAGGGCCGCTTCATAATTGCGTTCCGCCTCGCCTTTTTTCGCCACCGGAATATTGTCGACGGCGCTCAAATTGGCGAAAAACGCTTGCAGCGAGTAATAATCTTTTTGACTGATCTTGTCGAACTTGTGGTTATGGCAACGCGCGCATTCCACGGTCTGCCCTAAAAATACCTTGCCCACGGTATCGGTAATATCGGTGGTGATTTGATACTTTCTTTGCACCAAGTCGCGGGAGTTATGATTGTCCGGAAAATGCGCCATATAACCGGTGGCAATCAATGCTTCCTGGTTATCCGGCCACAACTCGTCACCGGCCAGTTGCTCCTGAATAAAACGGGAATAGGGCTTATCCTGGTTGAAGGCGTTAATCACGTAATCGCGGTAACGCCACATATTGGGCCGCGTATTATCGTTCTGAAAACCGGTGCTGTCCGCGTACCGGGCCAAATCCAGCCAGCGGCGGGCTTGGCGCTCGCCGTATTTGGGCGATGCCAACAAGCGATCCGCCAGCTTTTCGTAAGCCTCCGGCGAGGTGTCGTTGACAAAACCAGTCACTTCCTCCGGCGTCGGAATAACCCCCCAGGCATCCAGTGTCGCCCGGCGCACAAACGCGGCGCGATCGGCATCGGGCGAAGGCGTCAGCCCCTTTGCTTCCAAAGGCGCCAGCACAAACGCATCAATCGGCGTCCGCACCCAGGTTTTGTTATTAAGCGCAGGCTCTGCCGGAGCTTTCACCGGCTGATACGACCACAGTTTCGATTTGGTTGTCTGCGCCGCGTTTATCTCGGCAGCCTCCGGTTTATTGTCCGCGACCATTTTATTATCCGCAGCGACCGGCGTTACCGAGGCGACGGGCTCCGGCGCTTTTATTTCAGCGGCCGCGGCATTGCCTTCCGCCGCTACGGCCGGCGAGCCTATTGCAGCCACCGGGCTGTTAAACAGATCCACAGCAGACTCGGCTTCCCCGGTCATCGATCCGCCAAGCCCCCAGATAACGGCGAGATATAGTTTCTTGTTCATTAATATCCTCCAAAAATAAAAGCGTTCGAGACCATCGTCAGCATCGCTAGGTCAAAATTAGCGCTGTTGTTCCGCGCTCGGTTTAGGCTCGGGAATTGCGATTTTACTCAGCTTACCGCCCTCTTCTTCGTAGTTTTGCGCACCCACCGCACCGGCCACTTTAAAACCTTTGGCAACCAGCAGATCGGCAGCCGCGCCGGCACGACCGGCGTGATTGGACACCGTGACAATATCTCTATCCTTAGGAATAAAAGCCAAGCTGTTCTCGATTTCTTTAGCCTGAATGCTTAAGTAGGCAGGAAACCCGCCTATTTTGGCGAGTTCGTCGGGACGTCGAACATCGATGATCAGCAATTGATCCGGCTTGCTGAGCAAGGCATCCAGTTGAGCGCGATTAAGCTTAGGGGTTTTGAATTTGTATTCTCTTGCGGCTGCCGGAGCATCGACTTTTTTATCATGGTCATGAGCAGCTCCAAACACTACCGGCGTAGCCAGAACCATCATAAGCAATATCAGTGTCGTAGGTTTTTTCATGGTTATTTCTCTTTGTTAATTTGCTAAAAGCGCACAGAGCGCGAGTCATCACGCTATTCACTTAGGAACGTGCATGAAATAATTTCGGCAACTGGCTCCCTCTCCTGCTGGAGAGGGTTGGGGTGAGGAGAATCAAATGCTCAAGTTATTTCATGCGCGTTCCTTAGGTGTATGCAGCTATCGTACCAAGACCGGGACAGTGCCCGTAACGCCGCACACAAAACACATAACACAATGATAATTAATAATAATTTTTTAAAAACCGTAGCTATGAACGACAGCGTTCAGTTTGCGGCGATATAAACCCCCTCCGCTTTTGCTGAGAAATCAGCAGCCCGACACCAGCCTCTGTTTCTAGTTAAGCAGCGACGCTTAATTCGGCTAAAAGGAGGTTGATGGCGGCGCGGATAGGTACGCGTTAAATAAGTCATAAGGCCCGGCAATGAAACCGGAAAACAGAGCGGCGAAAGCTATATTAAAAAATGCAGGAGGAAAAAATGCGGTGGATTTAGACAATCCATGATGGATGATATTGCGCTGACTCCCAAGCGGGAGAGACTCTGAAAGTATTCGTTTTAGAACAAAAGCAAAAAGCGTTCACCACGAAGACACGAAGGACACGAAGTTTTCAATAGATTGAGTTTGGGAACCAGCGTAATCCTAACTAAAGAGGACTTGTTTTGAGGCTATGATAGATTACTCAACATTTCATAGATTGTGCTACCGCTAAAATTAAGGCTTATCTGATTGGATTTTTAACCATTCGAGGTACGTAGGATCTTCCATAATGTCGTCATGATTTTTACTTGGAATCACTCTCAGCGTAGCCACATTCCTGGAAAAACTATTATAGAGGTGCTCTGTGTTGGCATAGGGAATGACCTGATCATTTTCAGCAGCAACCAATAATGTGGGAACGGTAATTTTTGGCGCAAATTGCCAAGATTCAAACTTATCGAGCAACAACCAGTTTATCGGAAACAACGGAAATTTGCCCTCAGCCACTTTTTCGATACTGTCATACGGCGTAACCAGCACGAGACGAGCGACAGGGCGTTGACTGGCTAAACGAACAGCCACGCCAGAACCCAAGCTACGCCCAACAACAAAAATGTGTTTATGCTGTGCGTAAATTTTATCAAACAACGCCAGCGCGTCATTGTGCAATGCTTGTTCGGTCGGCTCTCCGGTACTGTCGCTATAGCCGCGGTAGTGCGGTAAGTAAATAGCGTAGCCTGGAAACATTTTGGAAAACAGAGGCAAACTCCACGAAACATCCTCCATGTTGCCGCCAAAATAAATCAACGCATCGTCACCCTTCTGCGGACTGACAGAAATTGCCAATTCCGCTCCTTCTACTGCTAACTTTAGCTTTGAAGCAGCGGAATCAGCACCAAGACTCGGTGTCGGATAATAAATCAAAGATCGCTGAGCGATGTACAAGCCAACGCAAATCCCCATATAGCTGAAAATAGCAATAGCCAAAAATATAATAAAAAAGCGTGACATTGGCGATCCAAAAAATTAGTTCATAGGATGGGTCAAACAACCGGCCCATCAAGCGTGTGATATATGCATCTTACCTTGTCTTGTGTACCTTTTCATTGGCAATATACAAAAACAAACGTCTGACAAATACATCAATGGCGCTAAGAATCTGGCTATAAATAATTTCCTTGAATCCCCTTTTGTAGTTTCTCTACCTCCTGCATTCGTCGTGGATCCCTCCCAGGATGACGGTGTCCCCCAGACACTTGTGTATAAAGACGAGAGCTCCCGCTTGGGAACTCAGTACGGGAAGTTCTCGGCAACCGCTCCTGCGTCGTTGCTCTACCTCCTGCATCCATACAAGTCGCAGATTCCCGGCTCGCAAAGCTGGAGCTTTGCTCACTGGGTTCCTAAGCAGGGAAGACTGTAAAAGTATTATCAAAATGAGTTTAAAAACCTATTCACCACGAAGGCACGACGATCACGAAGAAAAAATAATTTTTTAAACTCAATGTATTGAAAACTTCGTGTCCTTCGTGCCTTCGTGGTGAATGCTTTTGTTCTAAAACGAATACTTTCACAGTCTCAGGGCTTGGAAACCAGCGTAGTATTTACAATGGTACGTTAGCGTCTACCGCTGTACGCGCGGCACGCACTTAAATAAGCGGATTTGGTTAACTCGGCTTTATTCCTTAATACGAGCCAAATCATGACAGCCTTTGCAAGATTCGCCGACTTTTCCAAACTGGGTCTTGATCGCGTTAATGTCGCCTGTTGCCGCCACCTTCGCCAATTCGTTCGCAGCCACGTTAAAGGTGTTGGCAGCTACCGTCACTTCTTCTTTTTTCTGAAAAAATTCAGGCTTCAACCGGGTTTGTTTCCAACCGACGCCTTGGTCCGTTCCTTCGCCATAGAGCGCGCCCAAGCCTGAATTAGCAACCGCGGCAATCGCATTGGCCGCCGCCGCGACAGCGTCCTTGTTGAAGGTTTCGGGATGATCCACCACTTGGCTTTTGATTTTTCCGACATTCCAGGCCGCGAAAGAATAAGCGGACTGGCGGAATCTTATCTGCTCTTCAATCGGCCCCGCTATTGCGGCCGTGGTTGAAGCGGTAAGCAATAGGGTGAGTGCAATTTTTTTGTTCATTTTTTCGCTTCCTGTAGGTAATAAAAAATATTTCAGTGGTTTAAAAACCCGGATTAGCTTGCGCAGTTTGCTGATAGCTTTGACCCGGATGATATAAATACGCTATGCCGTCCGAGACGCCCCACATCGCGATGCAGGAAATAATCAACGATAAAATCAGGCCTATGGCTCTAAATCCCGTGGCAGGATTTGCGCTAATCGATGTTGCCAACGCCTTGGCTATCTGTTTTTTTCCGGTCAGCATCGGCACCACGAGATTGTGTTTTTTAACACAGCGATAAAAAACGATGGCAAGCACATGCAATACCAGCAATGCCGCCAATAGATCGAATACGGTATTGTGCCAGCCTCTCAATTGGTCGCTTAAGGGCTTGTCGACCAAGCCGGACAACGGCCCCGCATAGGCGATATCGTCGTTAGCAAACAATCCGGTGCCTACCTGCGCTATCAACACCGCCAGCAGCGCGAATACCGACAGCGCGCCTAAAGGGTTATGACCGATACCTTGCCAACGGCCTTTAAAATAAGCGGCAAGCCTTGAGATAGTGGGGAAAAAAGTTAAAAACCGCGCATGGGTCGAGCCGACAAAGCCCCAGAAAATGCGAAAAACCAGCAAGCCCAAGATAAAAATGCCGATACGGCCGTGCCAGTCAATCAGAGGCCCGCCGATTTTGGCGGTGATATAAGCCGCAGGCACAGCGGCGACCAGCAGCCAATGAAACAGCCTGAGCGGCAAATCCCAAATATGAATAGTGACTTTCATCTCGATTTCCTCCGTTAACCTGAGTATTTCACAGCACAGCCGTGCGCTTTAGCGGCGGGTTTGACCGCTTGCGCAAAACTGACGCTTACTAAAACGATGCGATGTAAAAACATAGTGACTCCTTATTGAGTAACAAATCCTGCTTCGGAACAGCCTGAAAAATTTAAAAAAGGCAGAAAATCGATCCCTCTCATTCCTGCCCGAACCGATCCTTCGAACGAATTAACAAGGCTGCGGCATCCCCTTCCGATTTTACCGACACCCACTATTGGACTTGATCACCTCGGCGCCGCCGGTCGGAGTTGCTTTTTATCGTTCCCACGCCGGAGAGACTGTGAAAGTATTATCAAAATGAGTTTAAAAACCTATTCACCACGAAGGCACGAAGATCACGAAGGAAAAATAATTGTTTAAACTCAATGTATTGAAAACTTTGTGTCCTTCGTGCCTTCGTGGTGAATGCTTTTGCTTTTGTTCTAAAACGAATACTTTCACAGTCTCCGGAGCGTGGGAACGAGAAACGCGAAATTCGCGCTGGTTCCCAAGCTGGAGAGGCTGTGCAAAGTATTATCAAAATGAGTTTAAAAACCTATTCACCACGAAGGCACGAAGATCACGAAGGAAAAATAATTATTTAAACTCAATGTATTGAAAACTTCGTGTCCTTCGTGCCTTCGTGGTGAATGCTT
>JAPLRU010000092.1:0-9489 GCA_026399025.1 Methylobacter sp. | reverse complement strand
TTGCCGAGATCACGAAGGAAAAATAATTATTTAAACTCAATGTATTGAAAACTTCGTGTCCTTCGTGCCTTCGTGGTGAAAGCTTTTGCTTTTATTCTAAAACGGATACTTTCACAGTCTCTGGAGCTTGGGAACTAGTACTCAACATCCTTAACTTAATGGCAGTGACGCTCCGGCGTGGGAACGAGAAAACTTACTTCGCCCGTCCTTTAAAGCCTTGAGCCAGCAACGGTATCTTGTAAGCGGAGCCCCGCCCTACCGCATACAGCGTTTTCTTGTCCGTACCGGCAAACGCTATGTTTTGCGGCTTTTTAGGCAGAGCAATAACGCCCAAAGCCTCGCCTTTGGCGTCAAACACTTCTATGCCGGAGTTCGAGGCAACGTAAAGCCTGTCGTTATCGTCTATCGCCAAACCGTCCGCGCCGCTGGACCAGACATTATCTTCATTTTTCCAACCGTCCAGTTTGGCAAAGTTTCTTCTGTTGGAGATTGAGCCGTCAGCGGCGATGTCATAAGCAAGCACGTGCTCACCCAGGGTATTGGCTACATACAGCACCGTTTCGTCTTTATTCAATTGAATGCCGTTCGGGCGGTCAATATCGTTAGCCAAGCGCTTCAGTTCACCGGTCGGCGCAATGTAGAACACACCCGGATGAGAAGGCGGCGGGTTAGGATTTTCTTTAGTCGGGCGGGTGCCGCTGTCGGTAAAGTAAATACCGCCGCTCTTATGCAGAACGACATCGTTAGGCCGTTGAAAGCCAACGCCTTCAAAGTTTTCGGCCAAGGTTTTTTGCTTATCGGTCGGATAGATAATGCCGACCTGCGGTTTCAGCGTTTGCACCGCGATCAGCTCGCCACTGGCATTTAAGGCCAGACCGTTAGCGCCGTTGGCGTTTTCTAAAAAGGTTGAAACGGTATTATCCGGCGCGATGCGCGTAATCCGGTTGTCGTTGGTTTCGGTAAACAGCAGGCTGCCGTCCGAATAGCCGATAGGCCCTTCGGTGCCTTTAAAGCCTTCTTTAATGGTTTCGATGATGACGCCACCGGCTGACACGCCTGGAATAGCAGGTGTAACCGGGTCTTCGGCGTGAACGGACGCCGCGAACGCTAACGCGCCCAGCACGGAAAATAATTTCGTAGCTGAAGTTTTGAGTAACATCTTATTCTCCTGATTTAATGTGAATGTTTTAAAGCTGAAGAGTGGGCGTTAAGCATCCTGTTTAACGCCCACTCTGCAAAGCCGGTTAAAATTTCGCGCGGAAATGCACGCCGTAATAACGGCCATCGCCATAAGTGCCTTGAGCGGCGCCTGTGCCTGATATTTGTCCGGCAGTCGTCAGATAAATCGTATCGAAGATATTCCGGCCAACCAAATCCAGGTTGTACTGGCCGCTTTTAGTGCCAACACCTATGCCGCCATCGGTAACATGATAGGCCGCCTGTTTGCCTGAATTCGACAAGCCGGCGTTATAGTTGGCAGCCGATTTATAACTGTCCACCAGGAACGCATGCCACTGTAGGCCGTAATCATTAAACTTGCCGAAACCGAGCGGCACTTTATAGTCGAAGCCGTAATTAGCGGTAAACTGAGGCGCATTCGGTAAGGTCAAACCGGTTTGGTCACATGCGGTTTTTTGATTTAATTCCGGCGGGCACGGAGCATTTTTAAAGTCGGTATAAACGGCATGATTAAACGACCCGTTTAAAAAGAGATTCAAGCCTTGGGTCGCATTCCAATTAGTCTCCAATTCCACGCCACGCATTTGGATGCCTTTAATGTTACCGAGCGTGCTTCTATACACGGTCGAGGTGGCTGTTGATTTAGCCTCGTCAACAACGCTCAGCTGCGATTGAAAGCCATCAACGTCGGTGTTGTAGATATTCAGGTTGACCGCCAATTGGCGATTGAACCACGAACTTTTGACGCCTAATTCGTAGTCCATGACATCTTCAGGATCGACATTTTCAATTTTCCCATCGTTACCGAATTGCGCCGCTCCGGATTTTTGGCCGCCGGCCACCGAGAAATAAGCCATCACATCTTTGGTAATTTTGTAACTGGGATTAACCAGCCAGTTCTGTGAGTTTTGCTCAAATCCTTGTTTACCGGCAGTCCAGAGACTGCCTACCGTCGTTGCGCGGATATTGGCCGCGGTCGCATCAGTCAGGACCGCGCCGCCTGTGTAAGTTTCATATCCGCTATTTTCACGTTGCTCAAAGGTGTTGCGCAAACCTAAGGTTAGCGTTGCCGCTTTGGTAATATGCCAATTGACCTGTCCAAAAGCCGCATAACTGTTAGTCTCGGGATTCCTATAGCCGGTTCTATAGACGCCGTCCAACGACTTCGTCAATAACTCTCTGCCCCCGGCGCTACTGTTCAATGAGGCATACTGGGCGTTTGTCGCATAAAAAGCGCCGGCATCGGAGCCATACAAGGTCTGGTTTAATACGTCCGCCGAGCTGCGCATTGCGAAAAGCCCCGCTTGATAATCGATTGGACCTGGCGCTTGCGAAGCGATACGAAACTCCTGCGACCACTGCCGATTTTTGACCGTCCAGCCGCCGATATGGGAAATGTCAGCCGTCGATTGATCGCCGTCATGATGCGGTTCGAACAGCGAATATCGATAAGCGGAAATCGAAGTCAGTTTATGGCCTAACACATCCCAATTGATTTCGCCGGATACCCCTTGCTGGTCGCCTCGGGAAACCTGATGATTATCCTTTGCCACTCTCCGGGGATCGCCAATCGAAGTGATCGGTTGACCGGAATTACGCAGATTGTCGAACCAATCCCTCGCCAACCGCGAACTAAAGCTTGTGGTGCGCGCCGTCCCGTCAGCAAACGTAGCCGGGTCTTCGATAAGAGGATAAATACTTTGGCTTGACGAAGAGCTAGACCGATCGACAATAAACCGTGCCGAGAGCGTATCGCTTGGGGTCAGCAAAAATTGAAGCCGTCCTCCCATGGCATTGGTTTCTTGCAACTTCCCGGCGGTTCGCGCCACATCTAAATTGCTGATAAAACCGTCCCGTTTATCGACATAAAAAGAACCGCGGTAAGCCAGCAAGCCCGGTAAAATAGCACCGGTTGCCGAAGCCTTGCCCTGTAACGCATCCCGGTTACCGCCGAAGCCGTCTATGTAATAACCGGATTTGAAGGACGGCGCTTGAGTGACCACATTAACCAAGCCCAAGTTACTGTTTTTGCCTTGTAAAGTTCCTTGCGGTCCGCGCAACACCTCGACATGGTCTATATCCGCGAAGTTGGTCCAGGTTGAGCCGACCCAGGAAGACCAGACATTGTCGACCATTACACCGACACTGGATTCCATTGATTCATTGCCGCTGTTTTTGCCTAAGCCTCTCAACGCAATACTGGTTTGCCGCACGTTTCCGCTGGTCACCCCCAAGTTGGGTACACGGCGCGCGAAATCCTGCACGCTGACGATATTATCGCGTTTCATCTGTTCGCCGCTGATCACCGCAATCGGAATCGGCACTTCCTGAAGCTTTTCTTCTTTACGCCGCGAAGTCACCACCACTTCCGATAAATTTTTAGGTTCATCATCGAAAGATTTCTCGGCCTTAGGAGCCTCGGCGGCAACCACACTTTCCGTTGCCGGGGCCGGTTGCGCCGGAGCGGCATTGGTTGTATTAACAGCCGTTCCGGTATTACCGCCGGAGACCGCTTTTTTAAGCTGCTCGTTTTCCTTTTTGGTTTCGCCCAATTCCTTTTTTAGCCGCTCAACCTCCGCGGCCAAATC
The DNA here is from genome assembly GCA_026399025.1 of Methylobacter sp. Taxonomy (GTDB): domain Bacteria; phylum Pseudomonadota; class Gammaproteobacteria; order Methylococcales; family Methylomonadaceae; genus Methylobacter_A. The sequence goes on along the minus strand of JAPLRU010000092.1, from coordinate 5,722 downwards.
GCCGGAACCGTCTTTCGCAAAACTATAGTTGGGCGCTAACAAACAAGCTCCTGCAACAATCATGGCGGCGCCGCTTAGACTCGCCCGATTACGGGTCAGCGCTACGCTTTGCGATATGTTTTCGCTGGAAACATTAAAACCATCGACGCATAACGATGGGCCTTTACTCTTTAATTTCAGGCCCTTGGTTGCGACCTGTGACTGTCCTAAGCTGTCAATACTCATCTAACTACCCTTCTTAAAAGTCATTCATAAAATAAAGTCCGCCTTGTTTTTTAGGCAAAGCTTTCCTAGCGGCCCCAAAAGGGCCGGTTGTCTGTTTATTCGCGTTGATTACTTGCCGGGGACGGTCAGAACCGATAACTTGGTAATTCCGGATCGTTCTATCGATGACATCACTTTGGCTACCGTGCCGTATTGAACGGCGTCGTCAGCATTTAGATTGAGCGCTATTTCAGGATCGGCTGCTTTGCGGGTTAATAACTCGTTTTCAAAAGCGTCCAGAGCAATCTCGGTTTTATCGATAAAAACCTTGCCCTTGGCGTCGACACTGATATAGACCGCTTCTTTTTCCTCAGGCGGCGCGGTTTCGGCGGTTTTCGGTAAATTGACGTGTACCGCTTGAGTCAATAACGGCGCGGTTACGATAAACACCACCAACAACACCAGCATCACGTCAACCAAAGGGGTGACATTAATTTCGCCCATCACGTCATCGTCGCCACCGCCGTCTTTTGTATTGAATGACATTAGATTTGCGCTCCTTCCGCCTGTAATTCGTCATGACCGGTTTTAAGCACCGGCTTTTTGACCCCGGTTCCGCTAGTGCGCGGCGCTGTAACCGGCCGTTTGATCAGGAACGAGGTTTTCAAGGCCAGATGAACAAAGTCGATAGCGAAATCGTCCAGAAAGGCCAAAACCACCTTGTTTCTGCGAATAAAAAAGTTGTATCCGATAACCGCCGGTACCGCGACCGCAATACCGACCGCCGTAGCAACCAGCGCCTCGCCGATGGGCCCGGCCACAACCTCCAGACTGGCCGAACCGCTTTTGCTGATACTGGTCAGCGCGCCCATAATGCCCCAGACCGTGCCGAATAAACCGACAAACGGAGAGATACTGCCGACGGTTGCCAAAATGGCCAGGCCGCCTTCCAGCGCCCCGCGCTCTTTTTGCATCTGTTGGCGCAGCCGCCGGTCCAGCAATTCCTGACGATCGCCGGTATGCTCAAGGTCGTGCGTGGTGGTGCCGTCGGCTTCAATCAACGTGGTAAAACCGATATCGGCAACCCTGGCCGCCGGGCCTTTATAACCTTCCAAGGCTGCGGCCGCCTGAAAATCCTGGGCGCCCCAAAATTTCTTGCCGTAAATCCTGTTGTGATGGGCAACTCGCAAATGCTGTATGCCCTTGATCAGTATTAAAGACCATGTCACTACGGAAAAGGCGACTAAAACCCATAAAGTGCCGTCCACAATAAGAGCCGAAGTCAGTTCAGGAGCGGCCGGCGCCACACCGGTTGCCGAGGTAGTAAGATTTGCCGCCGCCGGTGCAACGTCAGCAACGGCTGATGCCGCACCCTTAGCCGCACCGGCAATGTCAGCGCCTGAAATGGGAGTTTGATTGGCTGCCTGAGAAATTCCCGTTGCAGCGGATGTCGTTTCTGTCATAAATAAAACCTCAACTTTGTAAATTAAAAGAGATAGGAACCGTTACCCAGCCGTCAACCGGGGTTGTTCCGCGCATAGCCGGAACAAATGACCATTGCTTGACCGTTCTTACCGCTTCATCGTCCAACACCTCTTTACCGCTGGATTTAACGACCGAAACGTTGTCGGGCTTGCCATTTGCTTGAACATGCACCTTCATCAATACTTTTCCTTCCCACCCGCGCTCCATAGCCACTTCGGGATAAACCGGCGCCGGATTATCCAGATAACCGGCGCCTGCGCGCGGCTCCGTCACTTTTTCCACGACCGGCGGCGCGGGAGGCGCGGGCGGAGCCGAAACCACCGGAGCATCGGCTTGCACCGCCGTCGGCGTCGGAGCCGGTGGCGGCGGCTCGACCTTAGGCGCAGGCTTAGGCTGCACTTTAGGTTTAGGCGGTTTCTTCAGCGCGACAACTTTCGGTGGCGGCGGAGGCGGCGGTTGAACCACCGGCTTCGGCTGAGGTCTAACAAATGAAATCTGCACCTTGGACGGCGGCTTGACCGGCTCGACCCGTTCTTCTTTTTCAACGGACGAGCGTTTGAAATAATCGACAACAGCGCTATGTACCAGTAGCGACAGGACAACTAACAATAGATAATCGATAATCTTAGTATCGCGCCGGTCGTCGGCGCTCCTAAAATTTCCCAGTTCCACGGCGGGCGATGAGACCGCCAAGCTTTCCATCAGTCGGCCAATGCCCGGCTTGATCGGAACGACATCGGCCTTTCTCTTGTCCGGCGTGAGCGTGGTCGGCTCAAATTTGTCAAAAGCTAGCAAAGGTCTATTCATGAGAATTCTCCCGTTCATTAAAAAAATCACCGGCCTGCCTATACACTGATAAATCGGAGGGGATAAATCCATGCCGAGCGGCTTTAGTAGGCAGTGTTATTATCAATAAAGCAGGTCTTATGCCATCTCTGACACAGCCCTTAAATGAGCGGAAAACAGTTTTTGGAGAACACGTAAGTTACTGTATTTAAATTACTTATATTGTCGACAGCATAGAATAAAAATGATCGACCGGCAGAAACCGGAGCGTTTTTTCAACAAGCCTTCAATTAGCGGCTGCTTGTTGAGCATCAATTTAAAGAAACTTTTGTTTATAGGGTGTTTGCTGGTCAACACTTCAAAAATGCGCAAGATGCGAAATTTAAAGGCTGCTGCGGCTGGCAGTCGGGATATTGATTCTGCCTGACGGCAACCAAAACAGCAGAGGATTGCAAACTTCGTCCGGCGTGGGAATAGGTGGACGCTAGTTACCCAAGTTCTAGCTCTCCTCGTTATACCAAGCGCCCCGTGCGCGCCAAAAAGGTTAAAATTGAGTATTGAGAACCGAGAAGAAGGCGCGCGAAGGGCTAAGCTGGAGTTCATCAAAAATACTTGTGTATAAAGACGATAGCTCTAGCTTGAGAACCGTAAGGAAGCCGGTATGACTCAACAAGAAGCGGAAGAAAAGTCGGAACATTTTTTAATTGTCGCTCAGAGCGCTTTGGTTATTCGGCGTTTAACAAGTAATACGCTGACTTTTGAAAATGGTATGAAATATGAGCAAAAGCAGTGTTTCAAACGAGGCGGAAATTAGCAACAACATGCCGAAGTTGCGGTAGATTACTATTCGAGAACTCCTACAGAGTTAATAAGTCTTACAGCGTAAGTTTCGAGACTATCAAACCGTTTGCGTGTCGCTATCTTCAAAACTAATGGAAAGTTTTTTACCGATAGCGGCGGCGGCTTTGGTCAGCGTTGCCAAAGTAACTGAATGACAATTAGGATCGAGTAACCTATCCAATTGAGCGCGGCTGGTTTTCATGCGTTTAGCCATTTCACTTTTGCTGATATGCGTGTCGGCCATCGCCTGCGTAATCATGCAGGCAATCACCTTTTTTATGGCCGCAGCTTCCACCTCTTCAAAAATACCTTGTTCTTGGAGAAAATCGTCAAAGTCAGAGCCAATATGTTGGTTCATTTCGTACCCCTCAATATTTTTAATCTATCCTTGGCAAGGTCTAATTCCTGCCTCGGTGTTTTTTGGGTTTTCTTGATAAATCCATGCAGAAGCACCAGCATTTGATCCTCGACCACAAACAATACACGAGCAATTCGATTTGCCAGTTTTGTGCGAACTTCCCAAATGTCGCCATCAATATGACCAACCAAGGGCAAACCCAACGGCCAACCATATTGAGCTGCTTTAATGTCTTCGCCTATAGCTTTTCTTTCATCTTCCGGTAAGGACTTAAGCCAATCACGAACAGGCTCAGACCTGGACGCTTCTTGCTGGAAAAACTTAACCGAAAGTTTTGGGCTGCTGTTCTTGATTACTTCAGCTAGTTGTTTGTGTACCATTTCTGGTGCATTCCTATGGAATTGTACATGAAGCATTCTGAATAAGATAATCTTTCTCTAAGTTATATAAAGAAGAAATCTTTCTCCAAGTTATATAAAGAACTAGTCTTTCTCAAAGTTATATAAAGAACTAATCTTTCTCCAAGTTATATAAAGAACTAATCTTTCTCAAAGTTATAGAAAGAATTAATCTTTATCAAAGTTATATAAAGAACTAATCTTTCTCAAAGTTATATAAAGAACCAATCTTTCTCAAAGTTATATAAAGAACTAAATTTTATCCAAGTTATATAAAGAACTAATCTTTCTCAAAGTTATAGAAAGAATTAATCTTCATCAAAGTTATATAAATAACTAATCTTTCTCAAAGTTATATAAAGAACTAATCTTTCTCCAAGTTATATAAAGAAATAATCTTTCTTCCGGTAGTATTTAAGATACTTTTTTACAGGAGCAACACATTTCAAACATCTATTATAAACATAAATAACTAATTGATTATAAATGAAAAATATAATTCATTGAAATTCTTTTAATTATACTTGCTACAATAGCATTATCTCTACTATACTCACCAAAAATATTATAAATCACTGGATAAAAAATCATGATCGATAAAACCATTACCCCAATAATTCCTTATTTATTGAAAGATCGACTTATCTTTGCGCTTGTCATCTCGATAGTATTAATTTACTGTGCCACAAAATTTGCAAATGCCACTATATCGTCACAGATTTTTTTCGGTGTAATTGGCATATCTGCCCTTATTTTTGCAGTGTGGGTTATCAAACAGTTTAACCGATGAAAAAGCCGAAAAAATTCGCCTTCGTAAACGATGCCGCCGAAAGAGAATATAAAGACTTGCCCGACCAAATTCAGGATGAATTTGGGAAAGATTTAAGGCGCATTCAGTACAATGAAGAGCCAAAACTACCGGTCACACACTTGGATAGCATCGGCGCGGGTGTTATCGAGCTGAGAAAAAACGGTAGCCCGGCTTTTCGTTGCGTTTATATCGCGAAATATCAGGATATGGTTGTTGTATTGCACTCCTTTACCAAAACAACCAACGGCGTCGACCGGCAAGCCATGAAAGTTGCCGAGCAACGTTTGAAAGAGTTGCTGGCAGAGATAAAGAAAACTCACTGAGTCGTTTTAGCTTTTATAACCATAGTGGCTTTTTGTAATGACGGCATAGTCCAGCTTACTTGAAAGCCAAGTTTATCGAGCATATCGAACAGCGCATCAATGGTGAATTTTTCAATTTTGGCGTTTACTAAATCGGATATGCGCGATTGTTTGACGCCAAGCTGTTCAGCCGCTTGCGCTTGGGTCCATTGTTTACTTTCGATTAAACGGCTGAGCATGATGGATAAATCCATTTTCATAACCATTTTGCTCGCCGTTTCCGCATCGTGATTAACGTGGAACGGACTGTCATAAAATTTTAATGCCATGATAACTACCCGATAGTGGCTAAGAATTTATGTTCAATTATATATAATTTTAGATAATTGTGTGGGCATTACTTTAAGGCTTACACAGGCGATACGTTTTCCACAAGCTAGCCCTGTAGGGTGCGCACCGCGCGCCATTTGCAGACACCGGAATATCAGTTGCATTGGAAAGGGGCGCGATGCGCCCCCTACACGACTCATTTTTTATA
>JAPLRU010000068.1 GCA_026399025.1 Methylobacter sp. | reverse complement strand
TTTGCATTATAAATACAATGAGTTATAAGTCGACATAGCTCCCTCTCCTGCTGGAGAGGGTTGGGGTGAGGAGAATAAAATAAACTGCTTACACTTTACTTACCTCAACCTTTTTTCTCAAAGGAGAAAGGACCTGGACTTGTGTAGATAGTTATGCCCGGAGGGAGAAGGAACTGTCCATCCTTAACTTAATGGCAGTAGGGCTTTACCTGCAAGCACAAGCAAGGCCTGCACTTCGGTTGCAAACAGGCAAGGCTGTTAGGTTAATCCTGCCTGTTGCATTTTGAGCAACATGGACGTTGGCGTTGCTTTATTGGATAATGCCTAAAAAGTAATTTTAACCACAACGAACTAACGCTTCTATGACTTATTGTATTGCAGCTTCTATAGACGAAGGACTTATCCTGGTTTCCGACTCAAGAACCAACGCGGGTATTGATAACGTCAGCACCCACGGCAAAATGCATGCATTTAAAACCAATGACGATCGCAGGATTGTATTGGTCTGCGCCGGTAATTTGGCGACCACGCAAGCCGTTTTAGAGCAACTGCACCGGGATAAAATCAAGAATGCCGGGGTCAATTTCAATAATGTGGAGTGTTTGTCCGAAGCCGCCGCGTATTTGGGCCATGTCAGTGTCGAAAAGCAAAAACAACATATCACAACCGAAGGCCAATCGGCCTTTAATCCCTCCGCCAGCTTTATTTTAGCCGGTCAAATCGGCGATGAACCGCACGGCGCTTATATGGTCTATGCCGAAGGCAACAGCATCACCAGTTCGGCCAATACGCCGTTTTTACAAATCGGCGAAAGTAAATACGGCAAACCGATATTGGACCGTTTTCTTAAGCTGGGCACGCCTATCGACGAAGCGGCGCGCTGCTGTCTGGTGTCGATGGATTCGACCATCCGCAGTAACGCCAGCGTCGGGCCGCCGGTAGAAATGCTCATTTACCGCAAAAACAGTTTTAGTTTTGACGAGTATTATTGCTTTGACGGCGATGACGATTATTTGCTGCAACTTCGGCGCAGTTGGGAAAACAAGCTTCGGGAAGCGATAGGCGCGTTGCCCCGTCTCAATAAAGACGCGGTAAAAGCGATGCGGGTTGATCTGTAGATTGAGCAAAGCGGGATGGGGTTGGTGCAACAGGATTTCGCCGGCCTTTTTTCCGCGCTACCGATCAGGCGGTTTTCTATAAGGGCTTAATTTGCCAAGCCAAGTGCGGGTTAAGTCTCGCGGATTTTTGTATCATCCCCTCTTTATCAGGCTTTTTAAAGTCAATTCAAACACCGGCTTATCGCCAAACTAAACCGTTTAAAGTCCGCTGCCTTGAGTTTTTCCTCGCCAGCCATCATGCGTCTACGTCCGGGCGCCGTTTTTATAGATGCCATCGTTGATCAAGCAGACGTCTGGAGTGCAGGCTTTGCCTGCACTCCAATTTGCCTCGGATTGAATTTTAGCTGTCATGTTGCTCAATCAACTCAGTGCTCTATATGTCTAACACTCAAGAGCCGTCTTAATCCCTTCGTAAACAGGGCGTCGGTCAAACAATCAGATATGAAGGTTCATCTGGTTCTTGGAGTCTTAATCCCTTCGTAAACAGGGCACCGGTCAAACTTCTAATAGGGGGCCTTGCAATAGCTATGGCTGTGTCTTAATCCCTTCATAAACAGGGCATCGGTCAAACGAAATTCCAATTTCAACAGAGGACAAGATCATGAAGTCTTAATCCCTTCATAAACAGGGCATCGGTCAAACGGGGATATATTGCGCACGAGCGACCCACAATACAGTCTTAATCCCTTCATAAACAGGGCATCGGTCAAACATGAGTATATATTCATGTGGGTTCTTTTTTACAGTCTTAATCCCTTCATAAACAGGGCATCGGTCAAACGTTAGGGCCGATGACTGTGGGAGTTTTGGCAACAGTCTTAATCCCTTCATAAACAGGGCATCGGTCAAACCGCAGCCAGCGTCTTAATCCCTTCATAAACAGGGCATCGGTCAAACAGGAGGCAATGCCTCACAATACTCAAATACCTATGTCTTAATCCCTTCATAAACAGGGCATCGGTCAAACATGGACTTACTAGTCCACGATAAAAAGACAAAAGTCTTAATCCCTTCATAAACAGGGCATCGGTCAAACGAAGTCTCCACGGAAGTCGAGAGAGAACGCATTGTCTTAATCCCTTCATAAACAGGGCATCGGTCAAACAGTTCGAATTTTGGCTTCTGGCCAAGGGTTCCAGTCTTAATCCCTTCATAAACAGGGCATCGGTCAAACAACCGAGCTGTTATCACATAGCTCTTAACAAGCAAAGTCTTAATCCCTTCATAAACAGGGCATCGGTCAAACTTTTCTTCGTGAATGATGCTTTTGCTTTTACTGGTCTTAATCCCTTCATAAACAGGGCATCGGTCAAACCTTCAATTTATTATGACAGGGGTGTTTATGATTAGTCAGTCTTAATCCCTTCATAAACAGGGCATCGGTCAAACAATAATAACGATGGACAGACTCTCGACCATTGAGTCTTAATCCCTTCATAAACAGGGCATCGGTCAAACCCCTCTCCCCATACTGGACGGCGGAAGAATCGTGAGTCTTAATCCCTTCATAAACAGGGCATCGGTCAAACGTAGAGAGCTTTCAAGAGGACACAGAAGAAGGTCTTAATCCCTTCATAAACAGGGCATCGGTCAAACTTTTGTGCTTATGTACCCCACTGGATATTCTGGGTCTTAATCCCTTCATAAACAGGGCATCGGTCAAACCCCTACCACCTCAAAAAACATTGATTTATCAATAAACTATAAGGCAGTTTTGGGAGACCGTTTTTGGCTTTTTCAGTTAGCCTTTTAAAAACCATAAAGCAACTCATTCCAGCCGGAAATTAACGCATTAAACAAGGCAATTTTTGGCCTAAAAAAATAACCTGCGGCCCGCTTTGAACCACTCGGGTTTTTTCGGGATGCACATTAAGCTCCAATTTAGCCAGTTGATTTTTAGCATAGGCCAGTGCCGCCTGTGCGTTTTTTTTGCTATCGGTAAACAACAAAAAATCATCGGCAAAACGCACGAACGGGATATTAGCACAACTCAAGGCTTGATCGAAATCATGCAAAAACAAATTGCACATTAACGGCGATAAAATCGCTCCTTGCGGGATGCCGCGGCGCTGTCCCAATAGGCTTTTATGATGCGCGCCTTGCGTTAACCACGTTGTTATTAATTGCATCGCTTTGGCATCGTCGACAAACGGTTTCAGCTTTTTTAATAACAGCGCCTGCGGAATGTTGTCAAAAAACTTTTCGATGTCGGCATCGACCAACCAATCGCGACCGCAACGAATATGCTCCCTTGCTTTATTCAGGGCTTGTTCGACATTGCGTTTGGGCCGATAAGCAAAGCTGCTGTCATGAAACAGCCGTTCCGCTTTAGGTTCCAACACAATCAACAAAGCCCGCTGAACGACTTTATCCGACAGATATTGCGCGGTGATAATGCGTTGTTTGCCGTCGGGTTTTTGCATCGGAAACTGGCGCAGCGGCTTGGGCCGGTAGCTTGCATTTAATACCGCATCGCGCAATGCCAATAAATGCTGCACTAAATGATGCTCCAATTGTTCGCGCGTTACCGTCGGCGACCAGGGCGTATGTTCCGATTTCAGCCGATTCCAGCTTTGATCCAGTATGTCCGCCGACATCGCCCATTCTAAAAGCCCTTTAGCCACGGTATTGGTCCTCCTGGGTTTTCAATAGCTCTCTAAAAACGGCGACTTTGCCACGTATTTGTTCAGCCAACGGCGTAAAGCAAAGCTCTGTCGATGGGAAGCCGGTGTTGGGTTTATCTTCAAGGTGATGGGGATTAATACAGGGGCATTGTTCGCGAAACTCCGACCACAACCCGTAAAAGCCCGGTCTGGCGGTTTTGTTTAAACGGCAGCCGTGTTCGTGGCTATAGGTAAAATCCTCGGGGCTAAGCCGGTCGATAAATAAATACTGCGCAAAGTCTACAGCGCCGCGAAACAGTTCGGTGAAATCCAATACCAACGCTTCGCGCCCGGCTACCGGCTGGTGCAAAAAGCCGAAGGCGGGGTCTAAGCCTTCACTGATCAGCACTTGCCTGATCTCGCTCATTAATAAGGTATAACCCAGCGACAATAGCGCATTAAAAGGGTCCAGCGGCGGTCGGCGATTACGCCCGGTAAACCGCCATTTTTCCGGCAGCACATTAGCCAATAATGTAAACCAGGTGTGCGCTAACGCTCCTTCAATACCCATGAATTGATCGATGTCGGCCGCCTGTTTGAGTTTATCGGCCAATTCAGCTCGTTGTTGTTGAAACGGCTGTTGCTGCTCGGCCGTGAAGCGGCTTAACGGCAAGTCGTAGGCGGCGAATTTTTGCATGACTATCCAGCGGGCAATTTCAATCGCGCAACGGGGCTGTTCCGCACAGCGAAATTGCAGCCGCCTAAGCGGCAAACGGACGGCCAAGCCCGCAGCAATCATCGCCGTTTCCTGCGCGCCTCGATGCGACAACAGGCTGGTCGGAACAGCGGCTTGAGCTAAGGCGCGCCAAACCGGCATTTCAATGGTAGGATTGCCGTAGACAATAACCTGCTCCAGCAAGTTGATCGGTATCCGTTGTAATTTTTCGCTGTCTCGCCGAAGGCACAGCGTGTTGTTTTCATAGCTCACACGTATTTCCCGGTGATCAACTATAAGAATCATGATTATGTTCTCCAGAACGGTTTAATCAGCTGCATAAAGCCCGATGTTTTTGGCTTGGTCGGTGTTTTAACGACGCTTAGACCGGAGAAGGCTTGGTGTTGTATGCCCGCGCTCCATATGGCTTTAGGATTGGCGATAGGATAAAGCCGCACATCGTCTTCCAGGCTATGCGTATAGTGATCGACCAATTGGATAATGCGCTGGATTTCGGGCTCGTCGGCTTCAATTAAAAATACCGATTTCTGCAACGCTAATGCGTATTTACTCAGTCGATAATGGAATTTTCTCAGGCGCTTTTCGTGCCGGATGTCGTAACTTAACAAGTACCAGGATTTTTTTATCATCCGATATACCTGGCCGGTTTATTGAAGTTAATCGATGCCCGTTTTGTTAAGGCTCTTGCCGGACGTTGCCGGTCAAGCCAGACAAATAACAGCTTGTCTTGATCTTTATCGATGATTTGGCAAAGTTGCAATAACAGTTCTTCGGATTGTTTTTGGCTCAATTGACATTCGAATACCGAGTATTGGCTGCTTAATTGCCAAGCTTGCAGGCAACGGAAAATCCGTCGGCGCTTTTTGTTGTCGACTATGTCGTAGGCGACGATGGCTAAATTGTTCATAGCAATATCTTTGGTTAGAAAAACAGGGATGACAGGTTAATTACGTTTGCTCGGCGGATCATTGAACGCGCATGGATTTTATTTGCGGCTATGTCATTGTTTAGTATTGAAGACAAATGATTGCAATCGGAGTGCAAGCTTTGCTTGTACTTGAGGCGAAGCCTGCGCTCCAACCGGCATTGCCGCATTGGCATAGCCGGTGTTTAGCGGTTGAGCTCATGCAAACTAAAGGCGCCTACTTTGGGCATCCGGGTTCTTTTTTCTGTCGCCTAAAAGTTACACCGAATCATTAAGCAGTCGGTATGAGTCGTAGATGAAATAAGAATGATGTCACCGAATTCAGGGTGTTTGGTGCATTTGGCTGCAATCATGCCGGCGTGGACAACCCGCTCGATTTCGTCATCAATACTGTCGGATATTGCTAAATATTGCAGTATGGAGAGAGGTTCAATCTTTGCTTCTTTCATTTGGAGGGTCTCCACTGGATTAACGAATATGTTCTTCGGATAAGGTGATGAGATAATATTTACCTTCGCCTTCTTTAGTGATTTTCTTTTTTCCCAGACTTTGAATCAGGTAAGGTTGTGCGGCGCGACTACCGAGGGTATCAACAAAAGCCTTTTTTATCGGCGATAGATGCGATGACAAAAAACCGTCATCCATTCCATTTTTTAACGCGGTTATCGTTCTTTTTGAGTCTCCGGGTTCATACTGGCTTACTTCCTTATATACGGATTTATAGATGCTCAAAAATTCGTCGGCGTACTCTTTATTAGCTTCAATAACATGGTTTCGTTCAATAAAATTACCTTCTTGCGAACGCTTAAGCACCCATAAGTAAAACGCAAAATCGACGTCAGCCATGGGTACTTCAATTTCCAATTTACTAACCAACAATCGACGCCGGTCAAGATCGATTTTCAATAACGGCTCATCTTCCAAAGCCTGCGCCCAGCGCACACTATCGGTAAAACCGGCTCTTTCATTTTGTAAAAACGGCGGCACGCTGCCATCGGTTAAACGCACAAACGGAATTTCCGCCAGCATGACCTCGGCTTCTTGGGTGTCTAAAGAGCGTTGTTCGCGGTCATAAATAATGTTGCTGTAGGGCGTAGGGTAGAAAAAATCCTTTAGGCTTTCGTATTTGTCCGTCACCAACACATGCGACAGGCTGTCTTGGCTTCTGCCGTATAAACTCAGTGCGTAACCTAAATAATAACCCATTGTTTTTCGCCCCCCGGCAATCGATGCATGCAATGCGGTTTCCGAATCTTGGGCTAAATCTCTTACCTTGCGAATAATAAAATCTGCGGCGGCTTCGTTGTTTTCCGGCGTCTTAATGTCATCCAGCTCGCCTGCCGCATCTGTAATCACCAGAATGTTATCCGCCGGAAAATTAATGTCAGGCAACGCATAATCGGTGCAAAGTTGATGGAACTTGCCGGTATCGGGATGCAGCAATTGTTGTTCAGCCTGTTTTTTGCCGTTAGCGGTGGTAATTAAAAAAATATCGGTGGGAATAAAGGGGGCTTTCTCCCGCGTAGCCAAACTGTACAGGGTTTCGGTGACAATTTGCGGCGACATGCCGCTAACAGCCAAAAGAATGCGTTTTTGATAGTGGTGAGAGGGTTTCATTGTGTTTGCTCCTGAAAAAATTTAGATGCGGTTATTAAAGCATGTGTTGTACAACCGTGTAGGGCTGACAAATTAGTGAGTAAAAGTCTCCTATAAGTTTTTACGCCAGTTCTTCCCAAGCTGGAACTCTCGTCTTTATATATAGAGTCCGGAATTAACATAGCGACGCATGGACTCGCTATCGTTCCCACGCTCCGGCGTGGGAATGCAGTGAGGGACGCTCCTGCGTCCCGTACCGCTGGAGCGGTACTTCGGCATTCCCACGCCGGAGCGCTCATCGTTATACACAAGCCTTTAAAAGCACGTCATTCCGGCAGGGATTGCCGGAAACCAGAGCACAGGGATGTGAATACTCATAACTAGGCAATTTCGCGTTGCAAGGCTTATTGCCAGCGTGGACATTGCCATCCATGGCTTCTGGATCCCGGCAATCCCTGCAGGGATGACGGCGTCTCGCAAGCACTTGTGTATAAAGACGAGCGCCGGAGCGTGGGAACGATGTCGCTTTATTCATTTCGG
>JAPLRU010000017.1 GCA_026399025.1 Methylobacter sp. | reverse complement strand
GCGCGGATAAAGACAACTACAGTTTCGCCGACCTCCGCGGCGACTACACCGTCAGCCAACGCGCACTGGTCGGCTCCATCACCCCCGGCAGCTCGATCTACGGCGATACCCTGCAACCCGGCTCGGCCACTTTTGACAATACCATCTCCGGCGACGACGTGACCGGCAAGGTCGCCGTGAACACCGGCGGCCTGACCGGCACCGGCGGCCACTTAAAGGCGGGCAGCCACAGCGGCATCGAATCGGTCAGCGAACTGAGCGGCGCGGATAAAGACAACTACAGTTTCGCCGACCTCCGCGGCGACTACACCGTCAGTCCGCGAGATAACATACTCTGGATTGGCGGCAACGGCGATTGGTCAACACCCAGCAATTGGTTTAATAACATTCTCCCCACAACCGGCAATGTACTCTCAGCCACTATCCCTACCGGCGTTACGGTAACCTACGACGCCACAGCAGGCGATACCCATCTGGACAGTCTAAGCAGCCAAGGACATTTTCTGATGACGGGAGGTAACTTGGGACTCAGCGGCGACTTTAGCACCGCTCAATACACTCAATCCGGCGGCACTCTTTCGGCAACCAGCTTTAATGTCAATGAGGCTTTCAATCAGACCGACGGTGTTATTAAAGCCGATTACGTAACAATCAAGACCGTCAACGAGCTTGTCCAAGGCGCGCTGGGAAGCATTCAAGCGACCAATCTCATTGCTTCCAGCAGTAACGAAGATGTGACTTTGGCCGGTTTAAACAGTATTAGCGGCACTCTGGGCATCAGTGCGGGTAGCGATATTTATTCGCGTACTGAGGGGGGGGCCACTATAAGCTATTTAAACGCGCCCGACGGCTGGATCGATGTTGAAAATAAAGGAGGGCTTGTTCTTGGTTCTACGCCTCTTAACGAAGGAACAACTGTCGCTAACGCTTCCGGCGATATTATGATTAAAACCAAATCCCCTCTTACGGTTAATGGGCTTGTTTCTTCAACCGAGGGTAGTATCACGCTTGCAACCGGCGATGAAGACACGCTCACTGTTAATGCACCTCTTTCTGCATCTAACGGCCTTATTCTGACAGGCGGAAAGCTCGCCGGAAGCAAAGCCGCTTCCTATATTCAATATTTCAATGCCTCTACGTCTGTCGAAGAAAGCACTTTAACCGATTCGATAACGGCCGTGAATGCAGTGGTGGTAGGAACAACTCAACCACAACAGCCGCTACTGGATGATTCGTTTAGTAACAACAGCTCTGACGAATCGACAGAATCCAGTTCGGACAACGGCAAAAAAGGTAAACAGTGCGCTAAATAACGATCCATGCGAATCTCCGCAAAACGGCTATGCCGCTGAACTCAACGAATCTCAAATTCATCAGGCTTAGGCGCAACTCGCAATCAATAAGTTACACGATAAATCAACCGAAAATAGAACTCAGCTAACACTGATAATAATGATTAACCGAGTTTTTTATGACTTATCAGTGTCATCTACCCCACCCCATCGGCATTCCAGTGTATCTGTCGTTTATTTTTTTCGGCTTATCTGAAAGCCGCCCGAATCAATCGTCGCTAATGCGGCCGCTCTAAATATAGATTGCTAAATGAGGGTGAGTTTTTTATCATCGAAATAGATCCGGACTTACCCGAAGTGAGTGTCTTGTCTTTATTTTTAGCGGTGATTCAGGTGTATGGGCAATGAACTTGGTTGATTTTGTCGAATCCTATTGTGCAATTCTATATAAGTTCAGCGATATACCGGTCGCCGGCCCCGAGTGGCATCGAAAAGCACCGTCTTCGCTTACATGCTCGCCAAGCTGAACAAACATGCTTCAGCCCACGCCTCATATCATTATCATTGAGCTGCTTCATTCGCATAACGCGATCCCGCGCATCAAACAACTAAGCTCTTCCGCTGTCCTATTTTTAGGCTATGAAGAGCAAGAACTGATCGGCAGTCCTGTTGATCTCATCTATGCCGCCGGAAGCGATAAGGCCTTATGGCAGACGGCTCTTGCCAAGATCATCGATAAAAGCGGCAGGCAAAACGCTTCGGTTCCGCTCAGGGCGAGCTTTACCGGGGAAGTTGTGACTAAAACGAACAAGAGAATCCGGACGTTGATAGCGCTGTCCGTCTTAACCCCGCAAGCCCTTCATAAAACCGAGATAGTTTTACTGATTCAGGACAAGCCTTCGGACAGCATTCGGAACAGGCTTGTCCTGAGCGACGCCGAACAGCCCGTGCACAATTTTAATGCTGAATCGGCCTTAGCCGAAAGCGAAGAGCGCTTTCGGCAAATGGCGGAAATGACCGGCGAATGGTTATGGGAGCAAAATCCTGACGGCTACTATAGCTATAGCAGTGCAGCTGTTACTCAAATATTGGGCTATAGCCCAAGTGAAGTTATCGGCAAACATTATGCCGAGTTTTTAACGCCTCAGGATAGAGCCAATCAGCAACGATACGCGGCCAGCCATCGGCCTTTTTATGCGTTGTTGTCCCACTATCAACATAAAGACGGTCATCAAGTGTTGACTGAATCGACCGGTTTACCCCTTATTAATGCCGATGGAAATTTGCTTAAGTGGCGCGGCGTTGATAGGGATATTACGGCCAGAATGCATTTTCAAAATGCGCTTATAGAAAGCGAAAAACGTACCCGGCTTATTATCGAAAGCTCGTTAAGCGCCATTGTGATTATGGATTCTTACGGCCTTGTTAACGACTGGAATTATCAGGCCGAAAAAATGTTCGGCTGGTCTAAGGATGAAGCTATCGGTCGGCGTCTTGAAGAATTAATTATTCCTCCCGCTCAACGCGCTGCGCATCGGCAAGGTTTGGAACATTTCCTACGCAGCGGGAACGGCCCGCTATTGAATCAATTGCTTGAACAGACCGCCATTCGCCGCGACGGCACTGAATTTCCTGTGGAACTCAGCATCTCCCCGTTAAAATTGGGCAATATTTATATCTTCAGCGGCTTTATCCACGATATTTCCCAGCGCAAAACCGCCGAGCGGCAAATTCGCCAAGCGCAGATCAAATTAGCCATTGCTCAAAGTGAAATCAACATTGCCCAACGCATTCAAGCCTCGCTTTCGCCTTCGGCACCGATTAAATCCGGGCATTTTGAAGTCACAGGGTATTGTTTGCCGGCCGATCAGGTTGGCGGCGACTACTTCGATTATTTTTACCGCAACCAAAATCATGTGGACATGGTGATTGCCGACGTTTCCGGCCATTCAATCGGCCCGGCCCTGTTTATGGTAGAAACCCGAAGCGCGATTCGAACCCTGGCAAGCGGTTCGGCTACGCCCGCAGAAACTCTAAAAAGCCTCAATAATTTTCTTTTTGAGGATTTGGACCGTTCCGATTACTTCATTACCCTGTTTTATTTGCAATATAACACCGCCAACCATCAGCTGAGCTTTGCCAATGCCGGCCACCCGCCTCCTTTGCTGCTCAGTCCTTATCAAAACCAATGCCGGCAATTGGATGCCGACGGCTTAATACTGGGAGTCAAGAAAAATGTCGTTTTTGAGCAAAAAACCGTTACCTTATCCGAAGGCGATTTAATTCTGCTGTATACCGATGGCTTAACCGAAGCGGAAAACCCCGCCGGCGAATTTTTCGGCTTAAACCGCGTCAGCGATATTTTCGTTCAATATGCCCAACAATCCCCACAAACCATCATCACAGTGCTGTTGGAACAGCTTAAACAATTTTGCCGTAGCGAATCCTTTAACGATGACATTACTTTAATGGTTTTTAAGCGGCTTTAGCGGCTGCTGCACGCATAGCGTTTTCCCTTTATCCCGCTTCCATGAGTTGGCGCTTGCCGGGTAAATTTTTCATCTCATGCTTTTATCCGCACTGTAAGGACTTGCTTACACCTAGATGTGTTAGATTCGAGGCTCAACAATGAAAAAGCGCTCAAAGAAGCGCATTAGACTAGGAAGGTGAATTATGCTTCGGAAATTAACGGAAGAGGCGTGGGAGCTTTATCTTAAAATGTTGGACATGGGACTCACATCGGATCTTTCAACAGAACGCGAGCAGAAAATCTACAAATTAACCGATCAGGCTTATTACCGCTACTTGCGACGACGCAATGCTTTGGAGTTTCAGTCGAGGAAGCCGAATTAACGACCAAGAGAGGAATACGCGGGTACTGCGTGAATCGAGCGCTGGAATAGCCTGAATTCGGCTAGTCATTTAGCCGCTATGGCTATTTAATTCGTTTTTTGTAAGCGCCCGCAAAAAGCCGATTTATAAATAGCTTGAAAAACCTAACAACAAAGCGCCTGCAATTACGCCCGCCAACACATCATCCAACATAATGCCCAAACCGCCGTGTACTTTCCGGTCTGCCCAGCTAATCGGCCACGGCTTGACGATGTCGAAAACTCTAAACAAGATAAAACCCAACACCATTGACTGCCAAGTACATGGAACTAACCATAAGGTTATCAAATAACCGGCAATCTCATCCCAAACGATGCCGCCAAAATCATGTTCATCCAGTTTTTTTGCGGCTATATCGCAGATCCAAATACCGGCAAGGGTGACGGTCAGAGTCAACACGCTATAAACCAATAGATTGGTTTGCGCAAATAGCCAATAAACCGGAACCGCCGCCAATGTGCCGAAGGTGCCCGGCGCTTTTTTCGCGAGGCCGGAGCCGAAACCGAAGGCTAAAAACAGGACGGGATCGGATAATATCTGTCTAGGCGTCAGTTTGTTTTTGCCCAGTTGAGTATTAAGAAAAATGCTCAAAGCCTTTTACCTCTAATGCGTGGATATGACCCGATTTATGCAGGCGTAAACCCGGTTCGGATTCGATCATGCCGATTTTGGTAGCCGCCAAGGTCAACTGCGCCGCCTGCTCGGGGCTTACGGTAAAACACAGTTCGTAATCGTCACCGGCGGACAGCGGCATCGACCAATCGCCGGTTTCGTCGATGTAGGCCTGCACCGCTGTCGACAACGGCAGCGCGTCCCAATCGAGACAAGCGCCCACCCGGCTTTGCTCCAGGATATGGCCCAAATCGCCGGCCAAGCCGTCGGATAAATCGATGCAGGCATTGGCGATGCCGATTAGGCTCCGCCCAACTTCAATTTGCGGTTCCGGCCGGTTAAATCGGGTTAGAGCGGCGTCGGGATTTGCACAGTCATAACCTTGCTTGATCTTTAATCCCAAGCCCGCATCGCCTAAAAAGCCGGTCATATAAATAAAATCGCCGGGCCGGGCTGCCGAACGCCGCAACGCACAGCCTTTCGGCACTAAACCCATGGCCTGAACAGTCAAGGTCAAAGGACCGGATGTAGTATCGCCGCCGATTAAATCTACGTTGTAGCGCTCGGCCAAATTTAAAAAGCCTTCGGCGAAAGCGGTCAGCCATACTTCATCAACCTTAGGCAAGGTTAGCGCCAGCGTCACCGAAACAGGCTTTGCCCCCATCGCGGCAAGATCGCTCAAATTAACCGCCAACAGCTTATGCCCCAGCTGTTCGGGGTCGGTTCCGGCAAAAAAATGCACGTTTTCCACTAGGGTGTCGGTCGTCACCGCCAGTTCATAAGTGTCCGGGATGGATAACAACGCACAATCGTCGCCTATGCCCAATAGCGTCGACGGATTAGTAACCCGCTGTCGGGTAAAGAAACGTTGAATTAAGGCGAACTCAGAAATGGGCATCGGCTTATCCGCGTGGATATACGGGAACTTTTCGGCTACAAAAAACAGCGTTTGCCAAGCTATGCCGTCTCGAGGAGATCATCCAATTTCTTTTGTTGATCAAGCGCATACAATTCGTCGAAACCGCCCACATGAAAATCGCCGATATAAATTTGGGGAACCGTTCTGCGATTGGTTTTGAGCATCATTTCTTCCCTTAAACCGGGCTTGGCGTCCACGTTAATTTCTGTGTAGGTAACGCCTTTTTTGTCGAGCAGGCGTTTAGCCATCATGCAATAGGGGCAAATATTAGTAGTATAAATCTGTATTTCCGGCATATTTCATTAAAGGTTGCTAATATAGAACCGCGCATTCTATCGGGTAATGGGTTGTTGTTCAATGCCGATAGCCCGCGCTAAGCATTTGATCAATTCCGACGCCGCTTCCTGCATATTTTTGCCGAAAGCGACGACGCCGTCTTCATGTCCCAGCATACTAAATAAAGGCGTTTGACTTAACTCGCCCGATTGGAATAATTGCTCAACCGCCATCGCCATCGCAACGGTGCCGTAAGGAACATCGGCTTTGGTATGAGCTAAACCCAGCACTGCCGTATGCTTCCAGATTTCGGGGCTGTGTGCATGAATAACGGCTTGAATAGTCGGGTCCTGGGCGTAAACGCTGGCGTGAGTCAGGGACTCGGACGAAGGCTTACACAGACCGCAAGACTGAAGCCGGTTTTGGTGAGGCTCGGCGTTAACGATAAGACAATAATGTTCGGGGCCAAGCCGCTCGATATGCCCGGTTTGAGTGCCGCTGACGACAAATTGATCGCTGTGTGCATCGACTCTTTGGCTGATATTGCCGAAACCGATATTGTCGTAGCGTTCAGGGTTTTGCCCGATAAGATCCAGCCGGACGACAATAGTCCGCCAAGCGTTGATTTCAGCGAAGGGGAACGGCAGGTTAATCGGCTGTTGCGTATGATTTAGCTGGTATTTTATGACGCCTTCTTGTTCTTTCATGGGGCTGTATTTTGACTGGCAGGGTTGAGTAAAGATGAGCGTGGCTACAGTATAGTTTACAAAAATAAAATACAGATAACATGTAGAGTGTTATAAAATTACCGGTTTTCGAGTTTGACGGCCGATTTTGCCTCGGTGGTTCCCGGCAATCGTCGGTAAACAAAAAACAGTGGCTTAACTATGCGATGTCCGTTTTGCGGAGCACAAGATACGCGGGTTCTGGATTCCAGATTGGCGAATGAGGGCGATCAGGTTCGCCGTCGGCGTGAATGCAATGCCTGTAAAGAACGTTTTACCACACACGAGGTGGCGGAACTCACCTTGCCGCGGATTGTTAAGCGCGACGGCATACGCGAGCCTTTCGAAGAAAACAAGCTGCGTTCGGGCATGCTCAGGGCCCTGGAAAAACGGCCGGTAGGCAGTGACGATATCGAAGCGGCGATTAATCGCATCAAGCAGGAGTTGCGGGCATCGGGCGAACGGGAAATATCGGCGCAGGAATTGGGCGAAAAAGTCATGAACGAGTTAAGCACCCTGGATCATGTCGCTTTCGTGCGCTTTGCCTCGGTTTATCGCAGCTTTCAGGATGTCAGCGAATTCACCGATATGATTGAAGATTTACAAACGACCGCCAAGGATGGTGGAAGTGTCGCAACAGGTAGGGAACCTGTGCGACCGACCGCCAAGGATGGTGGAAGTGTCGCAACGGGTACGACTGCACGGATGCAGGAGGTAGAGCAACGCAGGAAGCAGTTGCCGAGGGAACCCGTGCGACCGACCGCCAAGGAAGACGGACGGCAAAAATAATGTCAACACCCCGCGATGCTTTTTACATGGCGCGAGCCCTTCATCTGTCTAAAAACGGCCGTTATACCACCGACCCGAACCCCCGCGTAGGCTGTGTTTTAGTTCGGGACGATGACATCATCGGCGAAGGTTGGCATGTTAAAGCGGGTCAAGGCCATGCCGAAGTTGAAGCGTTAAAAAACATTCAGAATGCTACCGGCGCAACCGCCTATGTCACACTGGAACCCTGTAGCCATCACGGCAGAACGCCGCCCTGTTGCGACGCTTTGATAAAAGCCGGAGTCAGCCGGGTGGTTGCTGCGATGCAAGACCCGAATCCTCTAGTATCGGGCAACGGACTGAACACACTTAAAGCGGCCGGAATCGAAGTGGTCTGCGGCGTATTGCAAGAAGACGCGCTGGCGTTAAATCGCGGCTTCATCAAGCGCATGACTACCAACCGCCCGTTTGTACGCAGCAAATTGGCGATGAGTTTAGACGGACGCACGGCAATGGCATCCGGTGAAAGTAAATGGATTACTTCGAATGAAGCCAGAGCCGATGTGCATCGCCTAAGAGCGGAAAGCTCGGCGATTTTAACCGGCATCAATACAGTGCTGGCTGATGATCCCGCCTTGAATGCCCGCATAGACGAAGCTATCGTGCAACCGGTTAGAGTCGTACTGGATAGTGGGCTGAACATGCCGCTTACCGCGCAGATGGCGAAATTGCCGGGACGCAGCTTGATTTTAAGCTGCACTGAAGATCGGCAAAAGCAACAGGCATTGCAACAGGCGGGTTTTGAAGTCTATCAACTGCCCGACAACAACGGACGGCTGGATTTGCTTTCGGTGCTGGATTTTTTAGCCGCGCAACACATCAACGAGCTGTTGGTTGAGGCGGGCTCCGTGCTGAATGGCGCGTTATTGGCTGAAGGTCTGATTGACGAATACATCATTTATATGGCTCCCTGTGTTTTAGGCGACCAAGGACGCGGTTTATTCAAGCTGCCGGGTTTACAAAGAATGGCGGATAAAAAGCACTTAAAACTGCACGATGTCCGGCAAGTCGGCCCCGATTTAAAACTAACTTATACCCCCGTGTAGGACTTCCATGTTTACAGGCATTATCTTGGCAGTGGGCTTTATCTCCGCAATCGAACGAAAATCCGGCGATTGCCGCTTGACTATAGCGACCGGAAAATTACCCTTGCACGATGTCGTACTTGGCGACAGCATCGCTGTCAACGGCGTGTGCCTGACCGCCGTAGCATTAGGCTCGGATTATTTTTGCGCCGATGTGTCCAATGAAACCTTGTCCAGAACCATCTTAAATGGCGCAACGGTCGGTACGCCTGTTAACCTGGAGCTGGCTTTAACACCGACAACCCGATTGGGCGGGCACATCGTCAGCGGTCATGTCGACGGTATCGGCGTGGTGACCGAGAAACAGGCGGACGGACGTTCTTTTCGCTTTAAATTTAAAGCGCCCGACAGTTTGGCGAAATACATTGCCGAAAAAGGCTCCATCTGCATTAACGGCATCAGCCTGACCGTCAATGAAGTCGATGGCGCCGTGTTCAGCGTCAATATCGTGCCGCATACGCTCCAAGAAACCACCTTGGGCGATGCGAGAGTCGGAACCCAAGTCAACCTGGAAGTGGATTTATTGGCCCGCTATCTGGAACGGCTTATCAAGGGTGATGCGGCGGCTAAAAGTTGCGGCGGCATTACTGAAGAATTATTGCAAAAAAGCGGTTTTTTCGGCTAACAACCGGGACCGAGGTTATCCTCCCTTTTTATCCTAATTAAGGGCAAGCGCAACATCCCGCCCCTACCCTCCAAAGGAAAAATGAATACCATCGAAGAAATTATAGAAGACTTACGCCAAGGCAAAATGGTCATTATTATGGACGATGAAGACCGTGAAAACGAAGGCGACTTGGTCATGGCGGCGTCTTTTACCCGCCCGGAAGATGTTAATTTTATGGCGCGCTACGGCCGCGGCCTGATTTGCCTGACTTTGACCAGCGAGCGCTGCCAGCAGTTACGTTTGCCGTTGATGGTCAATGAAAACAAAACCGCCCATTCAACCAACTTCACCGTCTCCATCGAAGCCGCAACCGGCGTCACCACCGGCATTTCCGCAGCCGACCGGGCGCGCACCATTCAATGCGCCGTGGCTGGGGACGCCAAGGCCGACGATCTGGTGCAACCGGGGCATATCTTTCCGTTAATGGCGCAACCCGGCGGCGTATTAAACCGTGCCGGACATACCGAAGCCGGTTGCGATTTAGCCAAGCTGGCGGGCGTGGAAGCGGCGGCGGTTATCGTCGAGATACTGAATGAAGACGGTTCGATGGCCAGACGGCCCGATCTGGAAGTGTTTGCAAAGCAACACGATCTTAAAATCGGCACTATCGCCGACTTAATCCATTACCGGATTCAACACGAAAACACCCTGGAGCGCATCAGCGAATGCGCTTATCCGACCGAGTTCGGCGATTTCAGGCTGTACGCCTATCAGGACCGCAATGACAACAACCTGCATCTGGCGCTGGTGATGGGCCAAGTGTCCGGCGACGAACCGGTTTTAGTCAGGGTTCATGCGCGGAATCTGCTGGACGATTTGTTTTCGTCCAAGCGTAGCGATTGCAGCGTACCCTTGCGCGCCGCCATGCAAAAAATAGCCGAGGAAGGCCGCGGCGTACTGGTTGTGGTCCGGCAAAGCGAGGACAATAAATCGCTGGCGGAATTGATCCATCACTACCAGTTGGAAGATCACGGCATTGTCAATCCGACTCAGACTGTCGGGGCCGCGGATTGGCGCACGACCGGCACCGGCGCCAGAATCCTGGCCGATTTGGGGGTGCGTAAATTAAAGGTTTTAGGCACCCAGAAAAAATACGTCGCGTTGTCCGGGTTTGATTTGGAAGTCGCCGAGCATGTGGGCTAATAGTTTTCGTTATTCAAGAGAATAGAGGAGATAAAATGGACGCTATAACAACCGCTCAAGCTTCTAAAAATTTAGATCAGCTTATCGAACAGGTTATCGCTAATGTTGAACCGACAATCGTATGTAACGATAACGGAAAAAAGGCGGTTTTAATGGCCCTTGATGACTTTAATGCTTGGCAGGAAACCTTTTATTTATTATCAAACCCTGCCAATGCCGCACATTTACAAAAATCCATTGAAGAATTGGAGCTGGGCCATGTTTTTGAAAAACAGCTCATCGAAGAATGAAGTTAGTTTTTACAGATAGCTCATGGAATGACTATCTATGGTTTCAAGAAAGCCAGAAAAAGCTGTTAAAACGTATTAACGCCTTGATTAAAGAAATACAAAGAACTCCTTTTGAAGGCATAGGAAAACCGGAGCCTCTTAAAGCAAACTTATCAGGTTTTTGGTCCCGAAGAGTTAATCCGGAACATCGACTTGTTTATAAAATTACTAAAACGGAAGTTACCTTCATTTCCTTTAGATTTCATTACGCTAAAGATTAAACATCTATAGATTCACCACACGAGAGAAACATCATGTCCAAACTAAAAACCTTTGAAGGAAACTTACTCGTTCAAGGCGGAAAATTCTGTATCGTCGCCTCCCGGTTTAACAGCTTTATCGTCGAACAGCTGGAAGCCGGTGCTATTGACGCACTGGTGCGCCACGGCGCCGATAAAGCTGATATTCATCTGGTTAAAGCGCCCGGCGCTTTTGAATTGCCGATGGTGGTGCAACGCGTGGCGGCGGCTAAAAAATACGATGCGATTATCGCTTTAGGCGCAGTCATCCGCGGCGGCACCCCGCATTTTGAATATGTCGCCGGTGAATGCGTTAAGGGCTTGGCGCAGGTTTCCTTGCAATATAACGTGCCGGTCAGTTTTGGCGTACTCACCGTTGACAGCATCGAACAAGCGATTGAGCGCGCAGGCACCAAAGCCGGCAATAAGGGCGCGGAAGCGGCGCTGTCCGCCATTGAAATGGTGAGTTTATTTAATAACCTGGAAATCTGATGAGTCAAGCGAGAACCAATGCCCGAAAAGCGGCTGTGCAGGCATTGTATCAATGGCAAATGGCCGGTCATGACCTTAGCGAAATTGAGCGACAGTTTCTGGAAGAAGAGCGTTTGAAAGACGCTCAGAAAAGTTATTTTACCGAGCTGTTTTACGGCGTACCTAAGAATTTGGCGGCCATCGATCAGGCCTTGTCGGAATTTGTCGACCGCCCGGTCGATACCATCGACCCGGTCGAAAGAGCGATTTTAAGAATCGGTGTGTACGAGCTGCTGCATCGGCCGGATATGCCGTACCGGGTGGTGTTAAATGAAAGCATTAATTTAGCCAAGGATTTCGGCGCCGACGGCAGTCATAAATATGTTAACGGTATACTGGATAAAATCGCGCAACAAAAAAGAGCGGTGGAAATTAAAAGTAAGGCGCAAGGTAAATAGTACGCGATTTGAATATTATAGAGTCCGGAGTGAATAAAGCGACATCGTTCCCACGCCGGAGAGACTGTGAAAGTAT
>JAPLRU010000074.1 GCA_026399025.1 Methylobacter sp. | reverse complement strand
GAGAAGGTTGGGATGAGGGGGATTCAAATAAGCTTTTTTCCTTATTTTAGATTCCCCTCACCCAACCCTCTCCCGCTGGAGAGGGCTTTACGTCGCTTTATCAATTTCTGGTTCTATAAATACAATTAATGGATTCACCACGAAGACACGAAGGGCGCGAAGTGAAAATTGTTTGTTCGTTCCCAAGTTGAGGCTTGACTTAATGGCAGCGACCTCCTGCGTCCATGCAGCCATTCGTGTCTTCGTGGCGATATTTATTTAAGCCAAGCCTGCATGTTAAAGCAGCACCACATCATACTGCTCCTGATTATATTCAGCCTCAGCCCTGAATTTGATCCGCACGCTCAAAAAAACTTCCAATTCGGCCAGCATATCCGCTTCTTCATCCAGCAACATTTCCACCACTTCATTCGACGCCAGCACCAAAATCTTCTTAACCTTATATTGCCTGACTTCCCGAATAATCTCCCGGAATATTTCCAGGCACATCGATTCCGCGGTCTTCAACACGCCTCGACCGCCGCAGGCGCTGCACGGCTCGCACAGTATATGCTCCAAACTTTCACGGGTTCTTTTGCGGGTCATTTCTACCAACCCCAGCACCGAAACCTCGGTAATATTGGTTTTCGCGTGGTCTTTTTCCAAATGCCGCTCGAACGCCTGCAAAACCTGTTTTTTATGGTCTTCGCTTTGCATATCGATAAAATCGATAATAATGATGCCGCCGAGGTTTCTTAAACGGAGCTGCCGGGAGATCGTCTGCGCCGCTTCGAGATTGGTTTTGAAAATCGTCTCTTCCAGATTGCGACCGCCGACATAGCCGCCGGTATTCACGTCAACCGTAGTCATCGACTCGGTTTGATCGAACACCAGATGCCCGCCCGATTTCAGGTTGACTTTACGGTCCAGCGCTTTTTGAATTTCGTCTTCGACACTGTAAATATCAAATACCGGGCATTCGCCGGTGTAATGTTCAATCACCGGCACGATTTCCGGCACAAAAATCTCCGCAAATTCAACCAGGCGTTGGTAAGTTTCTCGGGAATCGACCCGGACCCGTTCAATACCTTCCCGGTATAAATCCCTTAACGTCCTGACGCTCAGCGGTAAATCTTTGTGGATAAACTGCTTGGGCTTGGCGTCGACAATTTTGGCGGCGATGGATTCCCACAGTTTCAGCAAAAACGTCATGTCCGCAATCAAGACCCCTTCGTCCGCGCATTCCGCCGCGGTTCGGGCGATAAAGCCGCCGCATTGATGTTCCTGCCTGAACGCCTCCAGACAAGCTCTTAAACGGACTCGCTCGGTCTCGCATTCAATCCGTTGGGACACGCCGGAATTATGCGCATAAGGCATATACACCTGGAACCGCGACGGAATCGATATTTCCGTGGTTAAGCGCGCGCCTTTGCTGCCCAACGGGTCTTTAACCACCTGCACAATAATATGCTGGCCTTCATGCAGATAATGCTCGATGTTTTCCGAACCTTTTTTTTCCAGCTCCTTGACGCATAAATCGGAAAGATGCAAAAACGCCGCCCTGGGCAGGCCAATATCGACAAACGCCGCTTGCATACCGGGCAGCACCCGGCAAACCTCGCCTTTATAAATGTTGCCGACTAATCCCCGCTGCCGGGTTCGTTCAATAATCAGTTCCTGTAACACTCCGTTTTCAATAACCGCAACGCGCGTCTCGGGCGGAGTAACGTTAATTAAGATCTCTTCACTCATTGGATAATCCTTATACCTTGCCTGGATAAAAGTTCCGCGGTTTCAAACAACGGCAAACCGACCACTCCCGAAAAACTGCCTGTTATCGACTCCACAAATACGCCGCCCAAGCCTTGAATGGCATAACTGCCGGCTTTGTCGGCAGGCTCGCCGCTGTGCCAATAGGCCGCTATTTCGCCTTCCGTCAGCGTCCTGAAAGTCACCTCGGTCATGCTAAGCGCCTGACCGTGTTCGCGGCCTCTCAAAGAAACGGCGCTATAAACCCGGTGCATTTTACCGGACAACAGCCTTAGCATGGCAAATGCATCGTCCCGATCTTTAGGTTTGCCCAGAATCAGGTCGTCCAAAACCACCGCAGTGTCGGCGGCTAAAACCGGTAAGCCGTCGCCCAATTGCGCAACGCAAGCGGCCGATTTTTCGGCGGCCAGCCGCTGCACATAGTCCGGTGGCGCTTCGTTAGGGAATGGCGTTTCATCGAGATCGACCGGATTAAGTTGATAACGAATGTTAATTTGATCCAGCAATTCCCGGCGGCGGGGAGAGGCTGAGGCAAGAATAATCTGCGCAGTCATTAGCGGTGATAGGGATGATTGTGGAGGATGCTCCAGGCGCGATAAAGTTGCTCGGCGACAACGATACGCACCAACGGATGAGGGAAGGTCAATTTAGATAAACTCCACGATTCCCGCGCCAACGGTTTAACCGAATCGGCCAAGCCTTCAGGTCCTCCGATCAGTAATGACACATGCTGTCCGCTTGCCAACCAGCGTTGCAGCGCTTGCGCCAATTCGGGCGTGGTCCACGATTTGCCGGGAATATCTAAAGTGACGATATGCGTACCTTGCGGGATGGCCGCAATCATCCGCTCTCCTTCCTCTTTGACAATCCGGGCAACATCGCTGTTTTTGCCGCGCTTGCCCGGAGCTATTTCTTTAAGAACCAGCTCGCATTCGCGGGGCAGACGTTTGGCATATTCGTCGTAGCCTTGCTGCACCCAGCCCGGCATACGGTTTCCTACTGAAATCAGATGTATTTGCATGCGGTGCAGGATACATGAGAACAGGCGGGTGATGCAATGCGGCCTAAGCGTATATCCGGTGGTGTCGGTCATGAAGCCGCATTAAAATCCGGTCTGCGGATCAATGCTTTCAGCAGCAAGGTTTCGATGCAAAAAGTAAGATGAGTTTGGGAATTTAGGCGGCCTTTATCGCCAGCGTCAATATAAAATCGGTTTCTATCTCAAGCTCCGCACTTTCTTTAATCGCTTGTTCAACGCGTTCATTCGCGCGCCACGCAAAAGGCGTCATGTGCAGCAAGGCGATGCGTTGCTGCGGATTCGGCGCGATGGTGCAACTGACGCGTTGTGTATCCATAGGCTCAAAGCCTGGCGGCAACTCGTCGGTCAAAGCATGCTCCTTCGCCTCGGCATAAATCAACTGCTTTAATTGCCATAAATGCCTGGGGCCCGGCGTTACCGTTAATAAAAATCCCGACGGTTTCAGCACCCGCCTGAGTTCATCGTCATTGGACGGAGCGAATATTCTCAGCACAGCATCGAAATACCGATCCGCATAAGGCAAGCGGTTTGAGCTTGCAACGATAAAGCGCGCATCGGGCTGTTTTTTTGCGGCAGCGGCAATCGCAAATTTGGCTATATCGACGCCATGCAAGATGATGGGGTTTTCGCAATAGGCTTCAATCTTCCGGCTGTAATATCCCTCGCCGCAACCCAGATCCAGCAGATGCTTGGCCGGGTTGGCATCAATCATCGCCGCCACCGCTGTTGCCATCGGCTCGTAAAACCCGGCTTCCAAAAACTCGCGTCTGGCCTGCATCATCTGTTTGTTATCGCCCGGCTCGGCGGAGTGTTTGAACTGCACCGGCAAAAGATTCAAGTAACCTTCTTTGGCAAGGTCAAAATGATGGTGATTGGCGCAAGCGTAACTTTTAGCCGACGGATTGAGCTGTAGCGAGGCCGCGCAAATCGGGCATAAATAACAGGATATCGGAGGTTGAACTGAGAGCATGTAAGCGAGGCGGACTTTTTACGGCTAAGCCGCGAGCAGTCTTCGAGGGATTGAGCGATGATTTTAAAGTGAAGACAGGATCAATTTAAATCAACCCTGTCCCAATAAAATGTCGAATCTAATGATTAGATTGACTTAAAAAAGCCTAATGCTTTATTTAATTCAGCAATAGCTTTCGGTTCATCCGCACTTTTGCCGATTATTTGCGCTTTAATAAGGCTGTCGAGTCCTTGCTTTACCACAGCTTCATTGCCTACGATTTCTTCAGACGCAGTACGTGCAGCTTTCTCATGTCCATAAGCGGCATTGAAATCGTGTTTGTTGATTTCAGCGATAGCAGCTTCAATATGTGCAATAACCTCAGTGGCTTTTGCATCTTCCGCAAAAGCAATGTTACTTGCGCCAAAAGAGAGAGCCATAATAGAAGTAATTGCTGCTTTTTTGATTAAATTCATCATATACCTATGAAGTAATTGGATGTAATTTCCAGAGAAGACCTGAAAATAAAGGGTTGGAAAATACTGCTTTCCGATGCCTATCATAAACGATTAGGCGGCTCCTTATATAGCCCTTTTCAAATTAAAAGTCGGATTATAAATTTCGGATATTTTAGCGCTTGTCGTGGACTCGCGGGTTAATGCCAAATCCTGCAAAAATCGCAAATTAGTTCAAGAGTTAGCCGAAAATGAAACGCAAACCGGCGTCATCCGCGTTCGATAGCCTTGGCGCTTAAACCAGTTTGATCCGTTGCCCGCTAGCCGCGGATTGCAAGGCGGCAACGATGATTTGGCAATTGGCTTTCGCATCGTTCAAGGTCAGCGCAGGCGCATTGCCGTTTAATATGCAATCGCTGAAATGCTCAATTTCCAGGCAAAAATGATTAGCCGGAGACAGCCGTTCTTCAACGTTCCCGCCGTCCTCGGTCCACCATGAAATGACCGGCACATCGCCGGGCATAGACCAGACGTTGTGGCATTTAATGCCGCCTTGAGTGCCGATGATTTCATATTCGCAACGCCTCGCGCGTTCAAAGCTGAAATCGAAATGCGCGTATTTGCCGTCGCCGAAATCAATGATGCCGCTGGTGGCCGCATCCGCGCCGCTGTCGATATATTTAGCGATGGCGGTTACCGCAACCGGCGCTTCATCGAAAAACATCCGCGCCGAATGAATCGCGTAGCAACCGATGTCCCACATCGCGCCGCCGCCGTTTTCGACGCTTTCGGCCAGACGATAGATCCGCGCGGGCCGCATCATAAAAGAAAAGCTGGAACGCACCGACCTGACTTCGCCGATAATGCCGGAATCGATCAACTCCCGCACTCGGGCATGTTGCGGGTGGAAGCGGTACATGAAGCCTTCCATAACGCTGACTTTATGCCACCGCGCAGCGGCTTCAATCGCGTCAATATCGGCCACCGTCAGCGCCATAGGCTTTTCGCACAAGACATGTTTACCCTGTTCGATAGCGCGTAGCGTCCATTCGGCATGTTGGTGATTGGCAAGCGGCAGGTACACCGCATCGATTTCAGGATCGTCGAGCAACGCTTCGAGAGTGTCGTAAGTCCGCACCTGCTGCTGTTGCGGCGCATATTGAGCCAAGGTTTGTGCGGCCGCGCCGGGGCGGCGGCTGGCTATCGCCACCAACTGTGCATTTTCGGCTTCGATGATGGCCGGCATTAGACGCTCATTGATGCGTGCAGCGCCTAAAATGCCCCAGCGCAATTTTTTATTAGTGTTCATTTGATTCGCCTTTAAGTCGTTTTGATATTTTTGTAGCGACTCAATCCTATCGACCGCTATCGTTGATGAATTGTAATTTTTGGCATCGGGTCGGCGACCGACGCCTTGTATGCTGCTGGGTGGATGTTTAATGGTCTGGATAAGGATAGGCTGAGTAGCCACAAGCCGCTTGTATAGTTTGGCTGGTATAGAATCCTTAGCTGATAACGCGACAAAAAGCCCTCTCCAGAGGGAGAGGGTTGGGTGAGGGGAAATTAAAATAAGGAAAAAAGCTTATTTGAATCCCCTCATCCCAACCTTCTCCCTCTGGGAGAAGGAGTAAATGTCGTTTTACTAATTACGGACTCTATATACGGACTTTTTGTTGATGTAGATGGATTTTACTTACCGGAAGCCTCTACCTTAAGGGCTTGCACGGCATTTATGGCGATATGGCTTATGCTTCGGATTTTCTCGGTAGCGTTCTAGCCGGACCAAGTCCTGACATCGCCGGTATCCAAATGCACAAAGTCGGATCTTCCGTAATAACCGACGCCGCCACGCTGCATGGCCAGTGCCGCATCTCTAATGATTCGAGTGTTTAATCCTTCAACACGGATATCGATCGCCCGTCCTTGCATATGCAGGCTGTTTTTGGCGACGCCGTCGCTGTGCTTACGCAAATCCGCATTGGTAGCCGGAGACCGATAGCCGGACACAATATGAAACGGCTTTCTGACTTCGAGCGTATGTTTTAAGTCATACAACAAGTCCAGCAATGCCGGGTCAATCGGATGGACGGTGCCGTCATGATAGTCGCGAAATAACAGATTAATTTCTTGCAGCGCATCTTTAATATAACGCCCTTGCTCAAAATACGTCAGGCTTAAACGGTCGCCGGTATGAGTATTATGGAAGGCCAGCATTTTATGCGAAGGCGAGTTCCGCAGTTCGGCAATTTCCGGAATCTCTATCCTCGAAGAAGGATACGAAGGTTTGTTTGAGAATAAGCGGCGAAGAGGCGTATCATGCGTCCGCTTCTTGTGATGGCTTGAGTGTGAAGTCAGTACTGTATGCGGGGCGATGGATTTGACTTTAGCATTGGCAACGCCGACGCCTCCCGCCATCAATAAAGAACCATAAGCCATGTTTTTCAAAAACTTGCGTCGTGATGAAATAATGTCATCTTCATTCATGTCGGTTGTCCTCGTGCTCATGCTTTGATTAAATGTTGATAAAGATGGTCATATTCTCATTATTTAATCTTAAATTAGTCTTAACCGGTTCTAAGTAGTTTACGCAAACAGGCTTCCGCGCTGCGCAATATAGGGCTGATGCAGCCTTAACGTTATTCCGCGGAGCCCTCCAACCGCCTAATTGATCAGGGATAAAATGAATATATCGGTACTGACACTGATTGCGGTATTCGTGTTGATCGCCGTGCGAAAAATCGGTCATTTTAATGTCAAAATCTGGCAATCAATGACCGGCGGCGCGCTGGCGGTCATCGCCACCGGCCAGATCAGCGGGTTCAATGCGCTAAAAGCCATCGACTTTAATGTCATGCTGTTCCTGTTCGGCATGTTTGTCGTCGGCCAAGCCCTGGTTGCCGGCGGCTACCTGTACGTTCTCGCCTATCGTTTATTTAACCGGACGACCTCCGTAGCGCAATTGGTGGGCGCTGTTTTGTTCGGCGCGGCGTTAGCTTCCGCGCTGCTGATGAACGATACGCTCGCAATCATAGGCACGCCGTTGGTGTTGCGCCTGGCCCGTGAGCACAACATCAACAGCAAGCTGCTGTTATTAACGCTGGCTTACGCGATTACCATCGGCAGCGTGATGAGCCCTCTCGGCAATCCCCAGAATTTCCTGATTGCCAGTCAAGGCGGCTTATCCGAACCTTTCCCGGTCTTTTTTAAGGCCCTGGCGATTCCTACCTTGCTTAATTTGGCGGTGACTTATCTGGTTTTACGCCTGGCTTACCGGCAACACTTTATCGCCGCAATGCCGCTTAGCCATCGGCCGGTCGAATTGTTGGATAAAAGACTGGCTAAACTGTCCCGTATTTCCCTGTTTTTATTGATCGGCCTGATAGCGCTGAACGTCATTCTGTCCGCGCTGCACAGCACGGTGCGGCTCGAATTAAGCCATATCGCGCTGATCGCCGCCCTACCGCCGCTACTATTCAGCCCCGCCCGATTAAACCT
Source organism: Methylobacter sp. (assembly GCA_026399025.1). GTDB lineage: Bacteria > Pseudomonadota > Gammaproteobacteria > Methylococcales > Methylomonadaceae > Methylobacter_A. The sequence continues at coordinate 18,951 of JAPLRU010000074.1, read as the reverse complement.
GTTAAAAAATCTGGACTGGTCAACCTTGCTGTTTTTCGCGGCCCTGTTTGTGCTGATGTCCAGCGTCTGGCAAACCGGCATCGTGCAGCAACAGGTTAATAATCTGCATATGAACCTGACCACCGTTCCCGCCATCATGCTGCTCAGCGCCTCGCTCAGCCAGTTGATTTCCAATGTGCCCTTGGTCGCGCTGTATCTGCCGATGCTGGCTCATCCGAGTCCGGAAGCCTTGATGGCTTTGGCCGCAGGCAGCACGATTGCCGGTAATCTGCTGATTCTGGGCGCGGCCAGCAATGTGATTATTATTCAACACGCGGAAAAACATGAAGCGACACTGGGTTTTTTCGAGTTTGCCCGTATCGGAATTCCGTTGGGCTTGGTCAATCTGTTGATATACTGGGCGTGGTTTCGGTATGTGTACGGCTGATCCGGATTGCTTATGCACCATGAAGAACATGAAGTTTTTATAATAATCTTCCCGCTCTTCCTGTCCTTCATGGTGAATATTTTTCTTACCAATAACACTGGACCTTTAATAAACGGCACCTATGCGCAAAAAAGCCTTTAAACCCTCGGCTTATCTAACTGAAGTCAAAACGCTATCGGATCGGATCGTCAAGGCTCAACAACCGATCCGCATACTCGATGCGATAAAATGGGACGACAACATCAAGCAGACTTTTTTTGAGGGTAACTGCAAAAAATCGCCGATCGTCACCCCGGATTATTATCAAAAACGCCCCTTGGGCTTCGAGCCGACCGAAAAGAAACACGAGTTTTACCAAATCGAGCGCGATTTAATGCGTAAATTAGGCCAGCTGAACCCGCTCAGCGTGATCATGCGCCGGATTTGCAAGGAATACCTGGATGTCGTGCGGATGCTGGAAGCCCGCGGCAAGCCGACTTTTTCCAATATCTCCCAAGAATTATACGGCTCGTCCCAGGATGTTTTTCATGTCGGCGACCCGACCATTGCCGACTTGGGCAGCATGATGGAAGCCACCTTGTCGCAACTGCTGAAACTGGACTTTCTGAACGAAGAAGCCAAAACCATCAGCGCCACCGATGCGGTAGCCATTCTTAACGATAAGATAGAAGCCGTCTTTCCCGGTGCTGGCCTGCGCGCGATGCTCAGCGACGGTATCGTCGCCGATGCCGCCGCCGGTACCGACTACATCAAATTGCGCGCCGATGCATTGTTCAATATGCGCGATTTACGGGTGCTTGAAGTCCATGAAATATGGGTGCATCTGGGCACGACGCTGAACGGCTTGGCCCAACCGTATTGCACTTTTCTGGGCAAAGGGCCGCCGTCCGCAACCATCACTCAAGAAGGATTGGCGGTATTAATGGAAATATTAACCTTCAGTTCCACGCCCAACCGGCTGATACGCCTGATCAATCGAGTGCGCGCGATCACTTTGGCCGAAGAAGGCGCCGACTTCATGGACATCTTTTATTTCTTTAAAGACAAGGGCTTGGACAATGAAGAAAGCTATATGCTGAGCAGCCGGGTATTCAGGGGCAGTTGTTCCGACGGCATGCCGTTCACCAAAGACCTGACTTACATCAAAGGCTTTGTGCTGACCTATAACTTCATGCGCCTGGCGGTCAACAAGGGCAAACCGGATCGTATCCCGTTGCTGTTTTGCGGCAAAACCATGATCGAAGACATGAAGGTATTAGCCGACCTGGTTGAAGAAGGCACCGTCATCGCGCCGCTGTTTCTGCCGCCGCAGTTTAAAGACCTGATGGGGCTTTCGTCCTGGCTGAGTTTCAGCCGCTTCATGTCGTCGATGAGTTTCAGGCAATTGGAGCAGGACTATTCCAATGTTTTATGATGACGCTTTATTTATGAATATAATTGCGGACTTTCCGGCTTTAGCGAAAGCTCGCCCTACCGATCACGACAAAAATAATAATTGAAGGCTAAACCCATGAAGACACCAAGACTACTCGCCATCTTTTTTTTGCTTTCCTGTTTTACTATCGGCGCGAGCCATGCTGCCGAGCATCATAGCGGCCACGGCACAAGCAGCGGTGGCGGCGGCGCTGGCGAAAACGGCTGCTTAAAACCACAACTGACCAAGTTTTTGCCCGCAAATTTAGCCACCGTCGCGCCGGGTTCGGCCTTTTCCTTTTGGGCTTTTAATGTGGAAAAGCCCGAACAAATTAAAGTCACCGTAAAAACCGTCCCGGTTGAAGTGACTACGGAAGATAAAGACAGCTTTTTTCTGGTCAAAGGCAACTTACCCGCCGAATTGGTTAACACAACGGCAAGAATCAACATTAAGGTGAATGCCAAAATCCCCAGATGCAATGGCGAAAACGGCTGGCTGGTTAAAATTTCCGAGCAATAGTTTTTTAACAACATGAAAGACCTCACCACGAAGACACGAAGAGCACGAAGTTTTATATTTAATGGAACGCGCATGAAATAACTTCGGCAACTGGCCCCCTCTCCTGCTGGAGAGGGCTGGGGTGAGGAGAATCAAATGCTCAAGTTATTTTATGCACGTTACGCTGGTTCCCAAGCTGGAGCTCTCGTCTTTATACACAAGTGCCTGCGAGATACCGTCATTCCGGCAGGGATGCCGGAAACCAGTCACAGGGATGTGAAGCTGTCGTTTGGCACTTAGCTTAAATTTAGCATCTAAGAGGTCGTAAGTTACCGTCCATGGCACTGGATACTGGCATCCCTGCCAGTATGACGACTCTTGGACATAGTTGTGTATAACGACGAGAGCTGGAGCTTGGGAACTAGCGTTGACTACAATCCTTAACTTTTAGGAGCACTTTATGTCTGAACATCAGTCTATTAAAAAATGTGTCGCCTATTGTTTGGCGCAAAGTTTCGACATCAGTGAATTGGCTCGAGTATTATCCGACTCCTCACTGATCAGGATTATCAAAAGCGCATTACTGATTGAAAACGATGAATCCTGGTCTATCGTTTTCGCTTACGGCGCCGTCGTGCATTGGAATGTCAGCCTGGAACAACAGGCCAAGCTGCATCAGTTATTATTGCAACACGCGGAAAACCCGATGACAGCGCCGGAAGAAGATCATTTCAGTTTTGAACTCGATTGCCCGAGCACCCGCATTATTGAAGACCATATTGAAATCGAATCTTCCGACCCCATCCTGATATTCGCCTTATCCCAAGGCATGGCGCAATCGATTAAACTGGCCTCTTTCGAAACCCATGCCATCACCACCATCAACAATACCAGCTACATTCCCAAATCCTTGGCTGAAAACGGCACCATCAAACTCAGCCGTAACAAAATCGCCAAAATTCGCGGCCAACTGTTTCTGACCAAAAGCGACATCATTTTGAATTACGACTTGCTGGATACGCCCGATTTTTTTTGGGAATACCCGGAATACGAAGCGTTTTACGGCATCACCGCAAAATACCTGGAAATAGCCCCGCGCACCGGCGTCTTATCGAAGAAACTGGAAACCATCCATGAACTGTTCGAAATGCTGGCGGACGAACAAAAACACCGGCATTCAACGATATTGGAATGGATCATTATCTGGCTGATTGCCGTTGAAATCGGCATGATGATCTTCGATAAAGTCTTTTAAACAATTAAACCCATCATGCTCAGTTACCGACATTCCTTTCACGCAGGCAATTTTGCCGACGTTTTAAAACACATAGTCCTGATTCAAAGCCTTGATTACTTAAACAAAAAAGACAAACCTTGGTGTTGCGTCGATACCCACGCCGGTCCCGGAAAATACGAGCTGGACGGCGACTACGCATTAAAAAACCGCGAATTCGACAACGGCATCGCCAAGTTATGGCGGCGCAACGATTTACCGGACAGCGTTGCCCATTATGTCAGCCTGATCAAGCGCTTTAACAAGCCCGATCAATTGACCCGTTATCCCGGTTCGCCGTTAATCGCCAAACAATTGTTGCGGGAAAAAGACCGTTTGTGTTTATGCGAGTTGCATAACACCGAGATAAAATTATTAACCGCCGAAGCCAAAAAAGACAAGCGCATCAAGGTGTTTCATGCCGACGGATTGAAAAGCAGTTTGACTTTATTACCGCCGCTTGAACGCCGCGGATTGGTGCTGATCGATCCTTCTTATGAAATCAAAAGCGATTATCAACAGGTTGTCGAAACCTTGGTTGCGATGCATAAACGTTTCGCTGTCGGCACTTACGCACTCTGGTATCCGGTCATTGAGCGCAGCCGTAACCGGAAGCTGGAGCGCGCCCTGCAAGCGACCGGCATCAAAAACATGCAATTATTCGAATTGGGCATACGCGCCGACAGCAACGAACACGGCATGACCGCCAGCGGCATGATCGTGATCAATCCGCCGTGGACTTTGATGGCGGAAATGCAACAGGTTTTGCCTTGGCTGGCGGATGTGCTGGGCGATAACGGCGAAGGTTTTTGCCGGATGGAGACGTTGGTTGGCGACGGTTGAGTGGATTCAGGTTGTTGGTGAATCTTATCACTCGGCTGAATTAGGGCGTTTTTAGGTGTGTTTTTGGTTTACCTAAAAAGGTCGCTATCCACATTCCACTATTTATAGTATCTTGCCTAACGGATTGCAGGTGTCGCGTTATGCACCTCTGATTGAAAATTAATATGCACCTGCTTAGGTGTCTGCTTAACATTAGATTTCACCAATAAGGACAACGCATGAAATCCAGAGATTTGTTTACGATTCACGATTTAATCGCCAGTAACTACACCATTACCAAGCTGGCCTCCGGTAGTTATTTGCACAAATTTACACCGGCCACCACCGCCACGATTTATGAGTTCGAGGCAAATTCCACGCCTGTAATCGTTGAAGGCGAACGGTACAACATTGGATTTACCGTGGACTCAAAAGGTAGAAACATTATTGATTTGTCTGCCCTGTCACTAACCTCCCAAGTGAATCCAATGCTTAGTTTTCTAGCGGCACAACAGATCGCTAAAGGAAACTACGCCATCGAAAAAGCAAAGAACGACCAACGTGTTATTCACTCAGCAAAGGATGGCTATTACTGGGGAAAAAAGTACGCATGGCGTATGTTCGGCACAGTAATCGCCAAAGAGGCATTTTTTCAGTATCTCGAAGAAATAGGACACCCGTCAGTTCCTTGTATTACACGTGACCCGGATCTTCCTTATTCGAATGATCAATCCACCGCATATAAAGAAGAAGGCCTTGAGGAGGCTATACGAAATCTGATCGTGTCAGCAGATAAAGCCTCGTCCGCCTACTTCAAGTCGCCCCTTTACTTAAGAAAATTCACCATCAAAGGCATCAACGCAATCACAGACAAAAAGTGAAACCTAACATGGCGCTCAACCGGAGCGCGGTTATAATCCGGTTTTATTTTTTCAGCTTTCCGGGCTGCGCCCGGTTAGCTTTACGTTATGTTTCAGTGAGGACTCCGATATGGGATTAGCAAAACAAAGGTGGATGGAGCAGCAAGATGAAGAAAGAACCGAGTGGATTCAAGAACAGCTCGGCGATCCAGATGCTGACGAATTTACAGATGGTTGGAGCGAGCTAACAGAGGAATATGATGCAAACCATTCAATTCCAGATTATGACTATGAAGATGATTGGTCAGTTCTTGGGAAATCTCGAATTGAAATATTCAATGAAAATATTGAGGCATCATACGAAATTTTATCTGTCTCTTTAAGTGGCGCGTCATCTAAGAATTTACTAGTGATGCTTCATGCGCATGTCGTGACATCCGTGGAGGCGTATTTATCATCGGCATTTATCGAGAAGGCACTATCCGCAGAACCATTTATGCGGAGGCTCGTTGAAAGTGATCCAGAATTTGCCAAACGAAAATTTACCATTACGGAAATTTTCACTAAGCGAGAAAACCTGAAGAATGACCTAAGCCAATATCTGAAAGACCTAATATTTCATGACATTGCTAAAGTTAAGGCAATGTATTTGTCTGTTCTCGACATTGATTTTGGAGAAGTACGCTGGCTATATGAAGCCGTGGCACTCAGACACCATTGTGTACATCGTGCAGGTTACGACAAAGATGGAAACGAAGTTAATCTAACAAAGGAATCAATTAGAAAACTCATTGAGCAATGCGAAACATTGATCGATGAAACCGAATCAATAATTATGAGTTTGCCGGATGATGGCGATTTCTTCTGGAAAACGTAACCGCTTTTATTAAGCACCTGAAAAGTCATAAAGTTACCGTCCATGGCACTGGGTTCCGGCATCCCTGCCGGAACGACGAGCTTGGAAAATTCGTGGGGATACCTCAGGCCTTGAGGATTTTAATGCGTGGCAAGAAACCGAATACCTTAGCCGCTCACCCGCTAATGCCAAAGATTTACTGCAAGCAGTGGAAGATATTGCCCAGCGTAGCCATCCTAATCAAACAGGCTTGAAGCGTGATAATCAGTTTTCGTGAACGGGCGATTATCTTTATTGGCAGGAAACCGATAAACAAATCCTAAAACGCATTAATACGCTTATTAAAGACATCCAACGCAGTCCATTTGCAGGAATAGGCAAGCCTGAGCCGCTCAAGCATCCGTTTTCCGGCTTTTGGTCACGCCGGTTCAATGACCAACATCGGTTGGTTTACACTTTTCTCGAAACTGAATGGGTTATTGTCTATATTCGAAGCAAGTACCTTGAAAAAGCCCGCTATGAATTGAAGGCAAGTATGCTTATCATGCACTTACCGAAACCGGCAAAAGACGACTCAATAGAATGAACGCAACAGCAATCTAAATTGCGATCTTTGGGATTAACATAAAGCTCCTCATACCCTATAATGAAAGCAACGAAAAATCATATTTATTTTTAGTAAGTTAACTCTTTACCTATGTCTTTGTAGCACCGGATAGATAGTTTACACATTATGTTGACAAGAAATGAAAATCGCTAAACACGCTGATATTGCTGTGCCGGCATGAGCTGTCAACATTAAAGAACTAGACCTTAGTTCGCGATTAAATAAGTTAGATACCGAAAGCGACGGCATCAGCCCCTCTATCTTTAAGCGCTCCGGTGAGGCGCGCTTACTTTCCTCAAGAAATACTCATGCAACAGCTTAGTACGCTTTTAAATACACCCATTTTATTTACGATTCTGGCCGGTATTATCGGTTTACTCGTCGGCAGTTTCCTCAATGTGGTCATCTACAGATTGCCGATCATGATGCAACGCGGATGGCGTAAAGACTGTCTGGAATACCTAAAAATTACTCCCGAAGAAGCTCAAGTCGAGGAAGCTTTCAATCTGGTTTTGCCTTTATCGCGCTGCCCCGCTTGCAATGCGCCGATTAAGCCTTACCAGAACATTCCGGTCATCAGCTATGTTTTTTTAAGAGGCAAATGCGCCTCATGCGCTTGCCCTATTTCAATGCGTTATCCCGTCATAGAAGCGTTAACGGCAATAACCTCTATCATCGTGGCGTGGCATTTCGGCTACACGGTTCAAGCCGGTTTTGCCTTGCTGCTGACATGGTCGTTGATTGCATTAACTTTTATTGATATTGACCACCAACTCTTACCCGATTCCATCACTCTGCCCTTGCTTTGGCTGGGACTGATCCTAAGTTTGTTCAATATATTTACCGATGCACATGCCGGCATTATCGGCGCGGTTGCCGGGTATCTGGCTTTATGGGCGGTTTTCCATTTATTTAAGCTGGCAACCGGTAAAGAAGGCATGGGTTACGGCGATTTCAAATTGCTGGCTTTATTCGGCGCATGGCTGGGCTGGCAGTACTTGCCGATTATCATTGTATTGTCATCGCTGGTCGGTGCGGTTGTCGGCCTCGGCATGATCATTTTCGTCAGACACGATCATAACGTGCCGATTCCCTTCGGTCCTTATCTGGCGGCGGCAGGATGGCTCGCATTATTATGGGGAAGCGACCTTAACCGGCTGTATTTGACTAGCGTAGGTTTGTAAGTCATGCTGAAAGTCGGCTTAACCGGCGGCATCGGTTGCGGAAAATCGACGGTTGCCAAGATTTTCGCCGACTTAAATATCCCGGTGCTGGATGCAGACGAAATAGCCCATCGCTTAGTTGAAAAAGGCCGACCCGCACTGGCGCAAATACAACTCGAATTTGGCGAAGACATGCTCAATCCGGATGGATCCTTAAACAGAAAAAAACTCAGGGAGTTAATTTTCTCCGAGCCCCGGCAAAAACAAAAGCTTGAATCGATACTTCATCCCTTGGTGTACCAAGCCATACAAACGGCGCTCGAACAGCTGAGCGCGCCCTATTGCATTATCAGTGTGCCGTTATTATTCGAAACCGGCATGACTCATCTGGTTGATCGGATTCTGGTTATCGATTGCCCTGTCGAAGTTCAGATTGAACGCGTCAAAATTCGGGATAAGCTGAGCGTCGAAACGATACAATCCATAATCGACCATCAGGTTTCTCGCGCCTGTAGAAAAGCAAAAGCCGATGACCTGATCGATAACTCCGATACTGATTACGGACTTGCAGAACAAGTAAAAAAACTGCACAATTTGTACCTTTCATTCAGCACTTGCCGGGATTAACTTTTCTGTGAACACCACTATTACCTATGAATTTCCACTCAATGAGCGCATCCGGGTATTCATACGGCTAGAACAGCTTTTCCAACAATTCAGTCATTTTTTAACCGGCGAGACCGTTGCCGACAAACGCGCCGCGATTAACGCGCTGCTCGACATCATGACTATTTTCAGACGTAATGACTTGAAATCGGAAATACTCAAAGAGCTGGACCGCCATGCCAACGTGTTGAATAAAATCGCCCATAATCAGGGCGTCGATACCCAAAAGCTGGAAGAACTGCTGAGCAAATTAACTCAAACCAGCAAAAAGCTGTATGCCACCAGCGGCAAAATCGGCAGCCAAGTGATGGAAAGCGACTTGTTCCAGAGCATAGCGCAACGCAGTTCCATTCCCGGCGGAACCTGTTCTTTCGATTTACCCGAATTCCATTATTGGCTGGAGCAAGATGAAGCCACTCGATTAAAAGACTTGGAACACTGGAGCAGCCCGTTTTCCGATATTCGCACCGCGATGGATCTGATTCTTAACTTTATCCGAAATTGCTGTTCGCCTACCGAAGAGATTGCCGAGGCCGGTTTTTTTCAATTTTCGCTCGACGGCAACCAGTCCCACCAAATGCTTAAAATAAGCGTCGATAAATCCATACATTGCTTCGCCGAGATCAGCGGCGGAAAGCACCGTTGCACCATCCGCTTCATGGTGCCGTCCGCCGACAACAAACGACCCACGCAGAGCCCCGACGACATCCCGTTCACCTTAACCCGTTGCCAGTTTTAATGTCCGCATCCACCAATCCGCTGATTGTAAAATGCCCTACCTGCAAACGTTCGGTACCCTGGCTTCCTGAACAACAATTTAAGCCCTTCTGTTCCGAGCGCTGCAAGTTGATCGATCTGGGCGAATGGGCAATGGAAGAAAAGAGAATTCCAGGACAGCCATTACTGAACAGCGAAGACGATGAAGATTTCTTTCAGTAATCGCACCGGCTCATCTGCGTTCCATTTCCGCCGGATTCAGCGTGTCGTTTATGGATTGAAAATCACCTAAACGCACCTGCATTCGTTTTAAACGGGATTAACAAGATCTCTGCACAGCCTTTAATCCGTATCATCGATCCAGCGGGTCGCAAGCGCTGCCGCGTATAAGATGATTCTACTTGTTTAGCGCTCAAACAGCGTCTTTATCTGGCTTGCGTCATATCAGTTAAATATAATCGGCATAAACTATTCTCCGGCATCAACCTTTAACATTAACCGACATGACTTATAACGAAGATTTTTTCATCCTGGCCCATCAGCTGATTGATGCCGGTCGCTTTATCGACAGCAAAGGCTGGGTACCTGCAACCAGCGGCAATTTTTCCGCGCGCCTGCCTGACGGCGCCATTGCCATTACCGTTTCCGGCAAACACAAAGGCCGCTTGCAGTTGGACGATATTATGCTGATCGATGCCGATGCGAACGCTCTGGACGGCAAAAAACCGTCCGCGGAAACGTTATTGCATACCTCACTGTATAAACGCTTTCCGGCAGTGCAGTCGGTATTGCACCCGCATTCGATTAACGCCACACTGATCTCGCGATTGTTTAAATCCGAAATCGTGCTGGAAGACTATGAGCTGTTAAAAGCCTTGGCCGGCATTGATACCCACGAAAGCCGGGTGGTGATACCGATTTTCGCTAACGACCAGAACATTCCCCGTTTGGCCGAGCAAGTGGAACAGTACATGAACCAACACGGGGCTATTTACGCTTACATCATTGCCGGGCACGGGCTTTATACCTGGGGCGGCTCAGTACAGGAAACCCTGCGTCATCTTGAGGCGCTGGAGTTTTTATTTGATTGCGAATTACGACTACACGGAGCCAAAAGAGCATGAGTGCATTAACCGTTTATTCCGCTAACCAACACCACGCTATCGAAACGTTTACCGATATTACCGCCATTCAGGCTCAACTGAACGCGTTAGGCGTGCAGTTCGAGCGTTGGACCGCCAACTGCGAATTTGCCGCCGATGCCGATCAAGACACCGTGCTGGCCGCTTACCGCGAGTCCATCGACAGCCTGAAACAGCACTACGGTTTTCAATCCGTTGACGTCGTCAGCTTAAACGCCGATCATCCCGAAAAAGCCGTTTTCCGGCAAAAGTTTCTGTCCGAACACATTCACGCCGATTTTGAAGTTCGCTTTTTTATCGAAGGCCGCGGCCTGTTCTTTTTGCATGTTGCCGATAAAGTCTATGCCGTGCTGTGCGAGCAAGGCGATTTAATCAGCGTACCGGCCAACGTTCCGCATTGGTTCGATATGGGCGAAAATCCGCAGTTTAAATGCATACGTCTGTTTACCACGCCGGAAGGCTGGGTCGCCGACTTTACCGGCAGCCCTATTGCCGAGTCTTTCCCGACCCTTGACCAATACGTTGCCGAATTGTCATGATTAAAGCCATCGTCACCGATATTGAAGGCACCACCTCATCAATTTTGTTTGTTAAGGATGTGCTGTTTCCGTATGCACGGGCAAATATAGCGGCCTATGTACGCAGCCATGCCGATGACGCGGACCTTAAGCCCTTGCTGAAAGAAGTCTGCGCCGAGGTCGGCTCGGAATTATCAACCGAGCAAATTATCAATCAGTTGATTCAATGGATTGACGAGGATAAAAAAGTCACGCCGTTAAAATCGCTGCAAGGCTTGATTTGGGAAGCCGGCTACCGCCAGGGCGATTTCAAAGGCCATGTGTATCCCGATGCCGCGGCCAATCTTAACGCATGGAAAGCCGAAGGGCTGGAGTTATATATCTATTCCTCCGGTTCGGTTTACGCGCAAAAACTGCTGTTCGCGCATACCGAATACGGCGATTTAACGCCGCTATTTTCCGGCTACTTCGATACTCATATAGGCGGCAAAAAAGAACAGCACTCGTATGACGCTATAGCCACACAGCTTGCGATACCGGCAAACCAGCTATTATTTTTATCGGATATTAAAGAAGAACTGGATGCCGCTAAAGCCGCCGGTTTCGAAACCATCTGGCTGACCCGTGACAGCGCGCCGGACCCGCAAGCCGCACATCGGCAAGTCAGCAGTTTTGATCAAATCAATCCAGGCGATAACACCGCTCCACTGTAGCGCGGGCTGACGTTTTCGGCCGAAGACGAGCGAAGTTTCCGGAAAAAAATAAACGGTACGGTCGGTCTTACCAAATCTTCGCCGTAAAGCTCCTATCGTTTTGCAATGCCAAATGTTCGCCATTTTGACCAATCACATACAGCCCTTTTCTTATCGCATAAACAGCAACATTTTCCGGAATCACCCTACCCGCCACCGCACCTGAAATACGTTTGTCTTTATGATCAGGTATCAAGCGTTTAATTTTTTCCAAGCGCTCAAGGTGCTCGTTCACGTCATCAATACTCAGATTGCTTTTACATTCAATGGCGATGACATCGTTATTATTGACTACCAGCAAATCGATTTCCAGCGCATCGCCGTCGCGTTTCGCCGCAATGTTTTGATGAACTTCGTGCACATCAATACCGCGATCTCTAAACAAACGCACGGCCGACGGGCGAACAGCTTCCTCTACGAATTCGCCTAAACGGTTGCTTAAGCGTCCAACGCTGGTACTGACGGATTTAACTTGGCGACTGAGCGCTTTAAGTTCGCGGTCAGTCTCTTTCCGGTCTTCCGACAACTCTTTCAAAATTCGGTCGGTTTCTTTTCGGTCTTCCGACAATTCTTTGAAAGTTCGGTCAGTCCTTTGAAAGTTCGGTCAGTCTCTTTTCGGTCTTCCGACAATTCTTTCAAAATTCGGTCGGTTGCTTTTCGGTCTTCCGACAATTCTTTAAAAGTTCGGTCAGTCTCTTTTCGGTCTTCCGACAATTCTTTCAAAATTCGGTCGGTTGCTTTTCGGTCTTCCGACAATTCTTGCAAAATTCGGTCGGTTTCTTTTCGATATTCCGATGCTTCTTTTAAAATCCGGTCGGTTTCTTTTTGCGATTGGGCGATTTCATGCAAAATCGCCCAAATTTCATCCGCTATTGCGCTCATTTCTTATTCCTCGAATAATCGATTTCGATCAAATTATACTTTCCAAACTCCGCATGGAACATGGGACGGTATCACCATGTTAAGCCGCACAACATTAACAGCAACCGAAAATCTCCGCCCGGAATATCCGAACGGAGAGCATGGGAATAAAATTAAAAATCGCGCTCGTGCTGAGTTATTACTATTCGCTAACCTGAGCGATCCAATCTTGCAGGTTGTAATAATTGGTAATACGCGCCACTTTGTTGTCGCGAATTTCAAAAAAAGCACCGGCCGGTAAGCGGTATTTTTGCCCTTGCGCGACAGGCAAGCCTTCGTCGGTTTTAATATATTCGCCCAGCACGACAAATTCCGCTGCGGCGCGTTTACCGTCGGCGCTGGCCATGATGACCATATCGACCAACTGTTCTTTGTAATTGTTGTTCATGCAGGCCATAAACTGGGTGAATGCTGCTTTACCGATTTCTCGTTTGCCTTGATTGATGTCGTGAATAACATCGTCGGTCAGCAGATTAAGGAAGGTCTCCATGTCGCCGCCGTTAAATGCTGCATAATATTGTTCGATCAGGTTGAGGCTGTTTTGATTCATAGTATTTCCGTGGTTGTGTTTAAAAATCAGGTTGTCCTGACTTCGGCTAATAAGTCAGGATGACGGTCGAGCACCTTAAGCAGCTTGATAAGTGCTAAAGGTGGCTTGGTTTTACCGTTTTCATAGCGAAAGAATGCATTGACGCCTCCGCCGAAAATTTCCGCAGCTTCGCGCGGGTCAAGATTGAGTTTTTTGCGGACTCCGGCAATAAATTCCGGATCGACAATGGTCGCGTTCACTTGTTTGTTAAAGTCCCGCATTAAGGTGCCGGTGCGTTCAGCTTCATTCATATCAAATACGACCTCGCCGCAGGCTGGGCAGAAGTCGCCAGTTACCTCAGGAAGAATGGTCGATTCCCCTTTGTAGATGTAGGGCATGTCGCGGGTGTCATGCACCAGCTCAGCTTCCGCACAAATTGGACATTTCATCTTCATAGCTCCTTAAATGACACGATGAGCACATCATCGATAACTGTCAGTTTCAGATGAACTTCTCCGGCCCTTGTAATGGGGCGATATACATCTTGCCAGACTTTGCGGTCGGCGTGTGTGGTCATGCTTTTGTAAAAATCCTTTGCTGTTAGCGCCACAATAACGTCGACCATTTCATTGAAAGTAAAACCGAGCGCCTCGCCGCCCGCAAGTGCGGAGAAGGTTGTACGCACTTTTTTCGCTTTAATCAGGTTCTTGATAAGCGATAGCTTGCAATGCGGCGTAAACTTCTCCATCTGAATAGAGTGTTAACCTAATGGCTTAGCGCTAGCAAGCCTGTCTAATCCTTCTCCCAATTATCCCGCAAAGTTACGGTGCGATTAAACACCAACTTGCCGTCAACGCTGTCTATCGCATCGAAGCAAAAATACCCGGTGCGTTCAAATTGGTAGCGACTTTCCGGTTGCGGATCGGCTAGGCTGGCTTCGACTCTGCAATCGCTAAGAACTTCCAGGGAATCGGGGTTTATCGCATCCAGGAAGTTAGGCTCATTGTCCGGGTTAGGCACGCTGAACAAGCGGTTATATAAACGAAGCTCCGCCGGTTGCGAATGCGGCTCGGACACCCAATGAATAACGCCCTTGACTTTGCGGCCTTCAGGATTTTTACCTAAGGTGTCCGGATCGTAACTGCAACGCAGTTCGGTAATATTACCGTCGGCATCTTTAATGATTTGATGGCATTGAATCACATAAGAACCGCGTAAACGGACTTCGCCGCCTTCCACCAAACGCTTGTATTTTGGCGGCGGCACTTCGGCGAAATCATCCCGTTCGATCAAAATCACTTTGGAGAACGGCACGATACGTTTGCCCAGCTCCGGTTTTTGCGGATGATTGCTGACTTCCAGTTGTTCGACTCGGTCTTCCGGGTAATTGTCGATGACCACGCGCAACGGTTGTAAAACCGCCATGGCTCTCAATGCATTTTCGTTTAAATCCTCGCGGATGCAGTATTCCAACACCCCCATTTCGATCCATGAGTTTTGCTTGGTCAGGCCGATGCGCTCGCAAAAATCGCGTAGTGCTTTAGGGGTAAAACCGGCACGGCGCAGACCGGCAATGGTCGGCATCCGAGGGTCGTCCCAGCCGTTGACGTGTTTTTCCATGACCAACTGGTTCAGTTTGCGTTTGCTGACGATGGTGTATTCCAACTGCAAGCGGGCAAACTCGATTTGTTGCGGATGGCAAGGCGTTTTCAGTTGATCCAGCACCCAATCGTAAAGCGGCCGGTGATCTTCAAACTCCAGCGTACATAATGAATGAGTAATGCCTTCCAACATATCGGAAATGCAATGAGTGTAATCATACATCGGGTAAATGCACCACTCGTTGCCGGTGCGTTGGTGATGCACGCGGCGAATCCGGTAGATTGCCGGATCGCGCATGTTGATGTTGGGCGAGGCCATGTCGATTTTGGCGCGCAACACGTATTGGCCGTCGGCGAATTCACCGGCGCGCATACGTTTAAACAAATCCAGATTTTCTTCTATAGACCGGTTCCGGTCCGGGCTTTCCTTGCCGGGTTCGGTCAAAGTGCCGCGATAAATGCGGATTTGCTCGGCCGACAAACTGTCGACATAGGCTTGGCCTTGCTCGATCAATTGCACCGCATAGTCGTAAAGCTGTTCGAAATAATCCGACGCGTGGCGCAATTCCGACCATTCAAAGCCCAGCCAATGCACATCGCGCATAATCGATTGCACATATTCGTCGCTTTCTTTTTCGGGATTGGTATCGTCGAAACGCAAATTGCAGCGGCCGTAGTAAGCAGCGGCGATACCGAAATTCAGGCAGATCGATTTGGCATGACCGATATGCAGATAACCGTTAGGTTCGGGAGGAAAGCGAGTGACGACTTTGCCATCGTTTTTGTTGTCTTTAAGATCAGTGGCGATGATCTGGCGGATAAAATTTGACGTAGGTTGAGTATCGTTCGTGGACATAATCTATGTTAAATACGTTTTTGAAATGGATGGGTGTCAATTATACGGAACTAGCGGGCAGATGCGGACTATAAAATAATAGAACACGGATGAAATGGACTGTTAGCGATAAAAGAGAAAAAACCACGGACCTCCCGATTAAACCCACCGTCAACACATGAATCGTTACAAAGACAAAACAAGCGATGAGCGTTTTTGCCGGCGTTAAGCAACGAACGCTTTTTTGATACATAAACGATTTTCGCTAAGGAACGAGCATGAAATAACGTCGGCAATTGGCTCCCTCTCGGCAATTGCTCCTGCATTGCTCTACTTACCTACATCCATGTAGGCATCCTGCTGGAGAGGGTTGGGGTGAGGAGAATCAAATGCTCAAGTTATTTCATGCATGTTCCTCAATCTTTAAAATGATCGGCAACCCTTACGGCTTCCCGTTTAGGCAACTTGTAATCAATAAACCGCACGAAATTGAGCCCGGCAGAAGACTCATGACCATTCAAATTAAAAGCGCTGTCAGTGCCTTGCAGGCTTATTTTTTATGCGCAAAATAAAATAGCGCCGCGCCAATCAAGATCATCGGCGTTGACAATATCTGGCCCATGGTCACCCAATCCAAAGCCAAAAAGCCTAATTGCGCATCCGGCATTCTGAAAAACTCGACAAAAAACCTGAAGCAACCGTAACAAAACAGCGCCAGACCGGTGGTCGCCATCGTCGGCCTGGGCTTGCCGGAATAGGCCCAAAGGATAACAAACAAAACCACGCCTTCTAAAAAAGCTTCATACAATTGCGAAGGATGACGGGCTAACGGGCCGCCATTAGGAAACACCATCGCCCAAGGCACATCGGTGGGTCTGCCCCATAACTCGGAATTGATAAAATTACCGATGCGCCCGGCGCCCAAACCGATAGGCGCCAGCGGCGCGATAATATCGGTCAATTGCCACAGGCTGCATTGCTGCTTTTTAGAAAAGAGCCACATCGCGATAAACACGCCCAACATGCCGCCATGAAAAGACATGCCGCCTTGCCAGATTTTAAACAGCACCAGCGGATTGTTCAGGAAACCGGCGAAGTTATAAAACAGGATATAGCCGATTCTGCCGCCCAGCACTACGCCGAATGCGCCGTAAGTCACCAAGTCTTCTATCGCTTCCGGTTTAATCGGCGACCAAGGCTTTTCCGCCCGTTTTTGTCCGATGAACCATACGGCGGCAAAACCGATCAGATACATCAGGCCGTACCAGTGAATTTTTACCGGGCCTAAGCTTAAAGCGATGGGATCAATTTGGGGGAAATTCAGCATAATTGTTGGATGAATGATTTATTGAGATAGTGATTATGATGGATAAATTTTTTTCAACTTTAAAGCCATGCATAGAATGTCATTTTGCTATAAATGAAAACATCCGTTGCCATTAATTTTGAAAAACCTCTATGTATCAGCTGCGTAGATTAGTTTTTTTATCCAGACTCGCGTCAGATTTTCTTATTATATCTTTAGCTTCACCTACCAGCCTAACCAAGAATCTCTTGAGCAAAAACAGACTGATATGCAGCATTACCCAATATGCGCCTAAGAATAAAAGAAGTAAGGCTGAGGGGAAATCGCGGCTTTTATTGTCGACCAAATATTTTTCAGACCCGAAATTTCAAACGAAGAGACCGGCAAACTTTAGCGCTTTTCTACATCATAAGCTTGGGGTCATAAGTCATTTCATCAAGCGGAGTAAATATTAGCAGTCATTCAGAACAGATTGGGGATAGGCAAGTCATCGACCTAAGCAGCTTCCCGGCCAGTTATGGTGATCCGTCTTTGCAGATTGCTAATTGGATATTCGTAACCTAAGAGTTGTCGACATTTTTACACTGGGTTCGGAATGCTTGTTTAACGGCTTTTAATTCATCCGCAATTGTCCCGTATACAAGCATTCTTAACGTCATCCTCTGAAAGGCATCATTTATCAAACCGGACTTACTGAAAAACAAGTTTTCAAAAGTGGTTCCCCATATACGATTGGCTCGGAACTCCGCTCCGCCCGTACTAAAAGACATACAATCGTCCGCATTTCTCACTAAGTCATCAACGACCTTCACTTCGTTAACGTTGCTTTGGGATTCTGAAAAATATCCAGCCAGCTGTGTAAAGTTGCAGTCAAAGTCCCTTCTTACTGCACTCTTAAGTACCAAATGAACCGAGATTGGTAGTGTTGAGTACATAGGGAAGTGCTGCTTTAACGTGGGAAAATTTGTTTCAATAATGCTTTTGTAATTTTCTAAAAAAGTCAAATACAACCAGCCCAGATAACCCTTGGCGTCATCGTCCGAGATTGGATGACGGCTAAACACATTGGCTTTGACCTTGCTTTCGCTATCAAATAATGGACCGTCGATTTCGGTCTTGGTTGGACGAAGCCAGTTTATTGCTCTTGCGAGCAATTTCTCCAATTTATCGAGATCAACATAATGAGCGTGAAACCTTGGCAGGCAGTCAGAATCCAGCGAGTATTCAGTTGCATCCAATATTTTTTTCTCGTCTTCTACTGTCAAGTTCGAGGAATAGCTGACAATGCTACCATTCCATGTTTCCTTGATTTCACCGTTTTTTCTCTTTGTCGAAATTAGCTCGTCTTTGTAGTGCCTGAACAGTTTTTCGCGTAATAGTGCTTTTAGGATTTCATTGAGCTTAAGCGGGTATAGAATTGACCGACCATCAATGCTAAGCAATTCTTTGAAAATTGATTTGTTTTGTAAGACAGTTTCGACAATAAATTCCACAAGCATCTCAGGACAATTCGATTCGTTAAGCCTGCCCTGTGTTATAAATTCTTCTAACTGAGGCAACAACTCGAAGTCAATAACGTCTTTAGTGACATCAATACCATCTCGAATACCCCAGTTCCAAGGACTACCCTTTGAGTGAAGTTGAGCAGCTCCCTCAAGATAGACAAGGTTTGATTCCTTTTGAGTAGCGCCCCATCGCGACTGCTGTACCGGTATAAAGTGGATAGCGTCATCCGTTTTTTTTATCGGTCGAAAGCCGTAAGCATCTAGCCCTGTCACAAAACTGAAAGGATTTGGCCCCAACCAAAAAAAGAGCAACTCGCCGATGAATCCAATCCGGCCTTCTGTCTGAGGATTAAACATTTCTCGTAGCGCAGGGAAATGTTGTTCGATAAGTGATGTGTAGAGATGAAGATAACGGGTAGAGTTTCCCCTTACCTCGCTATCGATAACAATTTTGTGTTCTCCTTTAGCCAATCGATAGTAGAGCGTGAAAACATCGGCTCGAACGCCATGTCCAGTTAATTTCTCGAACTCCTCCGTAA
>JAPLRU010000067.1 GCA_026399025.1 Methylobacter sp. | reverse complement strand
TCAAGAAGCCGAACGCTGGTTGCGGGAAGTGGTTGAGCGTAGTCCTAATGATGAACCGTCCCGAGTAGTCTTAGCCAAACTTTGGGTTAAGCAAGGTAAAACGCCAGAGGCGGAACACCTATTGGCGGAGTTTTTAAACCGTTATCCGCAAAACAATCAAGCGCGTAAGGTGTTAACACTCATCAGAAACGGCAACATTGATCTGTCATCTTGGCTCGATTTTGATGCTGATGACGGCATTGACTATGAAATACCAAGCACTTCAAAATCCAGCTACAAGCAACAAGCCGGTAATAGCTTCGTACCCAGCGGCGAGGACACTGATCAAACCCTTACTCAGTCTAAAACCTTGTCCGATTTATTAAGCGAATTACAACGCCGTGCCCGCTTGCAAAGCGAGTTTAACCAAGCGCGAGACTTATCTGCTGAGGCGGATTACATTTTCCAAGAAGCTGCAAAAGGCGATGCTTTAGCGTGTTTTTATCAACAATGGCTGAAATCCGATCAAGCCTTAAATCCACCACCCCACGCGTGGGCAGCACATGCCTGTCGCTTATACCAAAGGCATGCCCCCGAAACAGACTGGCAGCAACTCAATCAAACTTTTCCGGAACACCGTTTGCTGAATCGTTATTTGCATTTGCAAACGGTAGAAGACAAAAATGAAAGCGCCGCTCTACTGAAAAAACTATCCAGCGATGCGAATGCGTTAACGCCGTTGCAACAATTTATCTATCAAGCCTTAAAAGCCGAGAATCCGCCTGAACATGCCAATTCGGCACTAGCTGTGTTAGCCAGTGCCGCCGCCGGAGCGCCGCAATTTTTTGTTAGTTGTTAAGCGTCATAACTGCCGTTCTTGTAACCGACGTATTTGTTTACAAGAGTGTGTGGACTATCCCAACAGCTATGGCACATTGACTGAATACAATCTCCCTAAAGGGCGCACCTTGTGAGCTAAGGCGTGCACGGCGCGCCCTACGAGGAAAACTTTCGATTCTATATAAAATGACTGAGCACTAAATTTTTATTTGCCCTTTGCCTCTAACCAGCTATTAACTTCTTGCAAATTCTCTTCCGCTAACGAACCGACAGCCCGCAAAAAACGAACGCGATTTTTAATATAGCTGTATTTAGCTTGCGCAAAATCTCTTTTTGCTAAAAATTCGTTTTGCTGTTCTTTGAGAACATCACTGATAGTAACTACCCCGTAGTGATAGCCGCGCTCCATGGCTTCCCTGGATTTTCCGGCAGACTCCAGCGCTTTTTGCGCGGCTTTGATATGCCGCACATCGGCATTCGCACTTAGAAAGGCATCACTGGTTTCTTTAATGATAGCGCGAGTGGCTGCTTCATTGTCGTTTTTGCTGATTTGCAGACTATGTTGAGCTTCAAACATCTGGTGGGTGGTAGTGCCCCCCGAAAATAACGGTACGTTAACATTGATCGCCGCAACGGAAGTTTGTTGATGATTGGTTTGCGCGCTTTGGTAGCCGATGTCGGTGTCGTAATAGGTAAGTTGCAGGTCAACAACCGGCAAATATTTCGATTTTTGCACGGTCACATTATCTTCCGCCGCTTCTATGGCTCTTTGCCTTGCCGTAAGCGCTGAATTCTGACTTTGCGCCATTTCAATCCATTGCTGGACATCGCCTTGAATCTCCTGATAATCGACTTGAGCTCGAAGTTGATAGAGTTCGGAAGGGCTAACGCCTGTGAGTTCTCTTAGGCTCTCACGGGCAGTCACACGTTGGCTTTCGGCTAAAATTTCGTCGGCACTGATTTGATCGAGCCGAGCTTCTACCGCATAAACATCGGTAACTTTTAATAATTGCTTGGCGTATTGCTTTTGTATTTGTTCGAGCTGTTTTTGAACGGACTGTTTTTCCGTTTTGACAAAGTTAAGCTGATCTTCTGTTTGAAGCTCGTTGAAGTAGCGCTCCACCACATTGAATATCAGTAGATTATGGGCTTCGACGGCTTCCGCGGCATATTGATCCTCTACTTTCGCCGTGCGGCGCCATTCCCAAAACTTGGAAAAATCGATCAAGGTTTGACTAAGAGAAATATTATAGCGAGTACCGGGATAACGTCGCTTTGAACCTTGGCTGTTAGACGACCCAACAACGGTTGTATTGTTCTTTGACCAATTGCCGCCGGCAGAAACTTGTGGCAGCATTTGGCCGAAAGCTTGGCCTTTTTGTGCGGCGCCGATCTCGATTTTGGCTTCGGCGCTGTTCAACTGCGGGTCGGACTGTAACGCTTGTTGATAAACAGTAAGTAGATCCTCTGCTATCGCGGTTTGGGTCCACGCCAAGATGATTAGCGCGGACCAATACCTAAATATGTTCATAACGATTATTCTTCTATGAATGAGTGCGCAAAAGTATCGGTGATCGGCCTGGATAGATATTCAAATAATGTTTGTTCGCCGATATTAATCAAAACCTCTGCCGGCATACCCGGTAATAATTGCAGCTTGCCCAGATCTTTACTGCTCTCCGGGGTTAGTTCGATCAAAGCTTTAAAATAGGCATTACCGGTTTTCTCATCAAAGACGCGGTCGGCGGATAAATAAGTAACCTTGCCGCTCATTTTGGCCACTTTCGACTGTTTGAACGCACTAAAGCGGACTTCAGCCAGCAAACCAACAGTCACTCGGTCGATATCGATAGGCGATACTTGAGCATCGATGGCTAACTCGGCGTTCTGGGGGACGATCTCAAAAATAGCCTGCCCCGGTGGAATGACGCTGTTTTCATTATGTACAGACAGGCCTAGCACCATGCCGCTTGAGGGGGCGGTGATGACGATACGGTTAAGCTTATCTTGACTGGCAGCCATCCGCTCTGCGGCATCGTTAAGCTGGGCCTGAGTTTCACTGAGTTTACCGGCGACTTCTTCTTGAAAGGTTTTTTGCACTTGTAAAATTTGCAAACGGGTTTCGCTAATCAGCATTTGATTGGTAGCAATTTCGGAATAGAGCGCGGCCGCTTCGCCGGAATTTAAGGCCCGGTTGCGTTCCAAGTCGCGCAGGCGCAATTTATCGGCAAAGCCTTCCGCTAATAGCTCTTTCAGATCGTTAATTTCCTCGGTAAGAGAGGCAACCAATTGTTTTTTACTCTCTATCTGGGCTTGCAAGCCTTTTATCTTGCTGGAAATTTGGCCTATACGCTCATTCAGTACCGCAATTTCACCGTCATGGGCTCTCTTACTGGAATTAAAGACATTGTTTTCAGCCAATTTGGCTTCTACAACTCTGGGATCGGAATCGTCATCAAGCAATTTGGGATAGTCGACCTTGTTAAGTTGATCCCTTTCAGCGCGCAATCTGGCAACTTGAGCGGCAAGCGTGATATTTTGAGCACGCGCTATTTCCAGTTGGGCTTTGATTTGCACATCGTCAAGCACCAGCAAGGGCTGGCCTTCTTTGACCAGTTCCCCTTCTTTAATCAGTATCTTGGAAACAATACCGCCATCCAGATGTTGCACCGATTTTCTATGGGATTTTACTACTACCGTACCCGATGCAGAGGCCGAACTGTCAATAGGCGCCCAAAAGGCCCAAATGGTAAAAATAATAAAGGTGGCAAAGAGTATGATTAGGCCGATATTGCTAATGGGCTGTTCGTTGGTATATAAGGCTGTAGCCGGAACTTTCTTAACTGCGGTTTCTTTGGTCATAATGCTTCAATTTTATGCAGGGCGCGAAGCGGACATAGTCGCTTGTTGTTGCAGGTGAGCGATAACTTGATCTCTGGGTCCGTAAACAGCCAGTGCGCCATCCTTGAGGATCAAGAGCTTATCGACTTTCGACAACACGTTGTTACGATGAGTAATGATGAGTACGGTAGATTGTTTTTGCTTGAGTTGTATTAAGGCTTTGTCCAGAGCCGTTTCACCTTGTTCGTCAAGATTGGAATTGGGTTCGTCAAGTATCACCAGTACCGGGTTGTCATAGAGTGCCCGCGCCAATCCAATGCGTTGCCGTTGCCCACCGGATAAGTTACCGCCACTGACGCCGATAATGGTATCGTAGCCTTTCTCAAGCCGCAAGATGAGCTCATGTACATCGGCCATTTTCGCGGCTTCAACGACTTTTTCCGGATTCATGTCGCCAAAACGGGCGATATTTTCACTAATAGTGCCTTCAAACAGTTCAATATCTTGAGGCAAATAGCCGATAAAACCGCCCAGATGCTCACGGTCCCAATTGAAAATCTCAGCGCCATCCAGGCGTATGGCGCCATTGGACGTGGGCCAAATACCCAGGATTGCGCGCGCCAAGGTAGATTTACCCGCACCGCTAGGGCCTATGACGCCGACAATATCGCCTCTTTCAATCACCAGATTGATGCCTTTGATGACCGGTACTTTACAGCCAGGTGGAGTGACCACAGCATTTTCCAGTTGAATACGGCCTTGTGGATCAGGCAACAGCATATGCTCTGGCTCGGCCGGAATTTTCAGCAAAAGATCGTTAAGGCGTCCGTATTGCCCGCGGGCGTTAATAAATCCTTTCCAATTAGCGATAATTTGATCAATAGGGTGCAGTGCTCTACCCATTAGAATGGAGCCGGCAATCAGTGTTCCGGACGATATTTCACGTTCAATCGCCAAATAGGCGCCCAAACCTAAAATTAAGGACTGGGAAGACATACGGAGGACTTTAGACAGCGCCGTTAATAAGCCTGCACGGGAGCTGGCAACCGTCTGTAGATTCAGTACATTGACCGAACCTTCCAGCCAGCGCCGCCTTATTCTGCCTAACATGCCCATCGACTCAATAACTTCGGCGTTTCTGAGATTGCTGCTAAGAGAACTTCGGGTTGTCATCGCGACATTATTGGCTTGATTAAGCATTTTGCTGGTGAACTTATGATTAAGTACCGCGACAATGCAGATCAAAGCGGCGGTAATGATTGAAAACCAGCCGTACCAGGGATGAAACAAGAAGAGCAGCGCTAAGTACACCGGCATCCACGGCGCATCAAAAAAAGCAAAGAGACCGTTGCCGGTTAAAAACTGGCGTAAACCGGTCAAATCGTCTAGCGGCTGGGTCGTTGCACGTTGCCCTCCGGAAAACAGCGATTGCTTAAAGGCAATTTGAAATAATCGCTGGTTTAACAAGGTTTCCAGACGGCTACTGACTCTGATGAGTATTTGCGAACGCACCCATTCCAATGCGGCCATCGTAACATATAAGGTTAAGACGATCAGCGTCAGCATTAATAAAGTTGATTTATTGCCGGTGGAAACTACGCGGTCATATATTTGCATCATATAGATTGTCGGCGTAATCATCAGCAGATTGATGATCATGCTGAAACCGGCGGCGGACAGGAAGGCGCCTTTACAAAGCTTTAGCGCTTCCTCTAAATCGGATTTAATAGACTCTTTCATTCTGGATAACAACAATCAAAGGATACGTATCTTTACATATTTGATTTTGAATTGATAGATAAACATCATCCAACACAGGATCGAGGATACTAAAAATATTAAAAATAAGTAACAAAATCAAGCGCCCTCCCTGAGATTTGTTTCGTCATATTTTCAAGCCTTATTTGCTGTTACGGCAGATCATACAATCGCCAACTCAGCTCTTCAGTTACAAAAACCACTATTTTAGTCATCTCCGAATGATCGATGGTGGGGATTCCTGTGCCATCTGCAAGCTTGTCGGCAGGAGGTAATTTATAGCGATTTTTTGACAACGTGCAGCGCTATAGTTTTCAGTACGTAGACATGCCCCCTTTTTTCTGAAACGGGTTTCTGTGACTTATTGGGTAAGCATGGGAACTGAACAACTATGTAAAATCAGTTGCTGCGGCTTATCAGTTGATGAAATAAAGGATGTGTTGCTTAAAGATGCCTGAACCTTTGCGACACGATGGCTAGGCAAACTTTAATGCCTATGAAATTCCAACTGTTTTTTGAAAAAACCGAAAATCTGATAGCTTTAAAGTATATAGAATCTAAAGACGTGGTTGATAATGCCCGGCACTTACCGGTTATTAGCCATCCACTCCGAAGTCAATTACGCCGGTTTCCAAGCCGAAGCTTGGGAACCGCCGAGAATGTCTACTTTGATAGGTATATAACGATAAACGCCGGAACCTGGGAATAATGCCGGTTTTTTATGCCCTATTACATCCCTATAAGCATCCCGATGCGAGAGGGAGCACAGCATGCCTCACCAACATCAAGCTCTGCAATCAACCATCCCGATTGATTTTCGCAATAATAGCCTGTAAGTGCTGTTCGCTCTCCTCATTATTGACCTGACAAGTACCTGCATTCAGATGTCCGCCGCCGTTATAGCTAAGGCACAGTTCTCCGATGTTGGTATTCGAACTGCGGTTCAGGATGGATTTGCCTATCGCGAATACGGTGTTTTGTTGCTTAACTCCCCACATGACGTGAATAGAGATATTGCACTCGGGATGCAGCGCATAAATCATAAAACGATTGACCGCATAGATAGTTTCTTCATCGCGCAAATCCAACACCACCAGATTATTGTAGACGGTAGAGCAACGATAAATTTGTTCTTTCGCCTCCGCTTCGTGCTCTTTAAACAGTTTGACCCGTTCCTGAACATCGCTCAGTTGCAAAATATCATCAATAGAATGATTTTTGCAGTAATCAATCAAATTCATCATCAGTTGATAATTGGACACGGTAAAATCCCGGAAACGGCCTAAACCGGTGCGCGCATCCATCAGGAAATTCATCAGTACCCAGCCTTCAGGGTGTAAAATTTCTTCGCGGCTGAATTGCGCGGCATCGCCTTTATCGACAGCCTCCATCATTTCGGTCCATTCGGCCGGAAATCGGGTTGCACCGCCGTAATAATCGTAAACGACTCGCGCGGCTGAAGGCGCATCCGGATCGATGATGTGATTTTCGGCTTTTTCGTTGCGGAGGGTTTCGCTTAAATGATGGTCGAACGCAAGATGCACGCCTTTGACATAGGGCAAGTTGGTGGTGATGTCGCGGTCGCTAATCTCGATAATGCCGTCTTGCATATCCTTGGGATGAACGAATTTGATGTCGTCAATCATGTCCAGTTCTTTTAATAAAACCGCGCAGATTAAGCCGTCAAAATCACTGCGGGTAACGAGTCGAAATTTTTGCTCTGTCATGATGTTGCCTTGGTTGAAAAAGAATAAAAAAGAATAAGGAGAGGATTGAAAATTTTGTCCCTCATGCGGTTAAAACAATCCGGTGATTTTGCCGTCATTATCGATATCGATTCTTTCCGCAGCAGGAACTTTAGGTAAGCCGGGCATGGTCATCATATCACCGGCAATCGCCACAATAAAGCCTGCGCCGTTTGCCAAACGAACCTCACTGATTTCAACGACATGGCCGGAAGGCGCGCCTTTGGAGGCGGGATTAGTCGAAAACGACATTTGGGTTTTTGCCATGCAAATAGGGAATTTACCGTAATCCGCGTTCCATGCGGCCAGCTGGGCTTTCACTTTCGGTTTGGCGTTGACGCTTGCCGCTCCGTACAGCTTGGTGGCAATGGCTTCGATCTTTTCCCACAGACTCAGGTTTTCATCGTAAACATAGCTAAATCCCGGTTCGCGATGATCAACGATATGACTGACCACGTTCGCCAACTCTTTTGCACCGGCGCCGCCTTTTGCCCAATGTTTGGAAACCACGCAGCTTGCGCCCAAGCTCGCGCATTTTTGCTGTAACAAGGCGATTTCAGCATCGGTATCGAACGTAAAATGATTAATGCACACCACGCAAGGCAAACCGTAATGCTCGGTGATGTTGTAGTAATGACGCTCAAGATTGGCAAAGCCTTGTTCCAAGGCCGCGAGATTCTCCTGGTTTAATTCTTCTTTAATCACGCCGCCGTGGAATTTAAGCGCCCTTATCGTAGCCACCAGCACCACCGCCGAAGGCTTGAGTCCGGCCATACGGCATTTAATGTCGATAAATTTTTCAGCGCCCAAATCCGCGCCGAAGCCCGCTTCGGTGACCACATAATCGGCCAGTTTCAGCGCGGTTTTGGTCGCGGTTACGGTGTTGCAGCCGTGAGCGATATTGGCAAACGGCCCGCCGTGAATAATGGCGATATTGTTTTCCAACGTTTGCACCAGATTGGGTTTGATCGCGTCTTTTAATAAGGCCGCCATTGAGCCTTGAGCGTTCAAATCGCTGGCATAAACCGGCGTGACCTTGTCGGATTTATAGCCGATGACGATGCGGCCCAAACGTTCTTTAAGGTCTGCCCGACCGGTGGCCAGACATAAAATCGCCATGACCTCGGACGCGACCACGATGTCGTAACCGTCTTCACGCAAATAACCGTTGGCGGAACCGCCCATGCCGACCACGATATGGCGCAGAGCGCGATCGTTCATGTCGACTACGCGTTTCCATTGAATGTTTCTGGGGTCTATATCCAGAGCGTTGCCGTGATTGATATGGTTGTCGATTAAAGCCGATAACAAATTATGCGCCGCACCGATAGCATGGAAATCGCCGGTAAAATGCAGGTTAATATCTTCCATCGGCACCACTTGCGAATAACCGCCGCCGGCCGCCCCGCCTTTCACGCCAAAACACGGACCTAATGAGGGCTCGCGCAGACACATCATGGTTTTTTTGCCGATGCGGTTCATCGCATCGCCCAAGCCGACGGTGGTGGTAGTTTTGCCTTCGCCGGCCGGGGTCGGGCTGATTGCGGTCACCAAAATCAGTTTACCGTCTTCTTTATCGGACAGGCTGCCCACGTATTCCAGCGACATTTTGGCTTTGTAATGGCCGTAAGGATCCAGGTGTTCGGCGTCGATGCCGTATTGTTCTTTAACCAAGCCGATGATCGGTTTCATGTGGGCTTGTTGAGCGATTTCTATATCAGACATTATTTATCCTGAGTTAATGATGGGTATTTGTTTAATTTAAAATGAGGGAATGTCGGCGATTAGCGATGTCCGAGCAAGCGTCCATTTAATTCGCAAAGAACGGTAAACGCCAAATCAAAACTGAGTAAATGAGTAGCATAGGGCCGTGCGGCCGCAGTGATTCTTCTATCGTGTGAATATTTATGAGGCCTAGGCAAGACAATCGCCCGGCTGCCGATTTGAGCACTTACCGGTACCGTTCGAAAGGGCATTGGGCTGAGCCCGTGTACACAGCGCATATTTAAATCAATTTCCAAAGATTGGATGACGCGTTGAATTTGCATGACGGCTATTCGAGTAAAAATAACGTTTTATCCGGGGGCAGCGTACAGTTCTTGCGTAACATCATTATTGCTTTATTTTAACGTAAAAAGCACAGAACCGTAGGCTGGATTGAGCTGTGCAATGTCGTGCATGGGCTATGCACTGGGGCGGGATTAATCTTGCGCGGCTTAAATCCGAAAATAGCAATCACATAACAACACGATCGGCCGTTTAATAACTTAGCCAGACCTCATCATCCTCGAGCAGCTCCCGGTCGGCTGCCGATACGCTTTCAGTTAAGGCGGAGTCATGTTTGGCCAATAAGGTTTGGCGAGCCGCTTTTATCTGCATGAATTCAATAAAATCAAATACTTCATCCTGTAGAGAGTCAGGCAGTACGCCAATCTTTTCGGCGATTTCTTCAATCGAATACGTCATTGGTGCATCCTTAATTTAAGACTTTGCATGGGTAGGATTGGGCTGGCGATAGTGGCTCAAGTTATAAAAATCTTGCCGCGCACGCTGCTCTGCCCGGTATTTTAATGTTTCAGTATAACCCAGATTTTTGCTTTATTCGCCGTCGTTTAAGTACCGGATGGCGAAGTTGATTTAAGGAGCGCCCTCCTTCTCCCTGATCGCACAAGGATAAATTTGCTTATAGCGGTAAATGTTTATGCAAAAGATGTCTCCGCACCGAGCATATTCCCCTAAAATCTAGAGTTACGACAATATTAATAAAAGCTTACAAAGATATTTTATTGCAGGATTGAAATGACCCATTAGCCTTATTTTTATACTGTCTAAACCCCATAACCCCAAAGTAGGCGCAGACTTCAGTGTACCGATGCGGAACAAGACTCAGCAACAGCCGGCATCTTCATTTAATTTTCAATATCATACTGTTTTTTAAATTATTTTTAATCGCTGTTAGTCGCGCTAAAAATTATTTGTTTGTTGACGGATGAGTACTATACTGACTGTATGTCGATTACTTGTACGTAAAAGACTACATGTACGCTTTGTTGCAGTGCAAAAAACTAAATAGGCTGTTTTTTATATCGCCCCCATCCCTGAGTTCAAAGCGACAAAAGATCTATGCGGTTGATGTAAACAAAATTGTTCAATCCATTCTCCGAACTTGGCTATTTTAATGCACAACTTTCCAGCAATTTCTCCGGCATCATCCGCACAAAACCATTAGCCCACATCTGAAGCAAATATTATCTATCTCTAATTTAAGGAATTTTTTATGACTGACCTAACTAATAATGATGATGTTTACCCGGCTCCTGCAGGCGAGGTTTCGGTAAACGCATTAGGAAATTCAACAACAGCCGGCGATAAACTGGTTGTTAATTACAGCCAATTGACCGCTCCGATCGTATATTGGTGGGATGGTTGGAATCACATGAGCGATGGCGCGTTCAATACCATTGATTACATCAATTTTGAATCTTACGACATCACCGGCGGCAATGAAAACGACGACCTTCGCGGCGCCGACGCACCTGACCTGTTTGATCGTCTGATAGGCGGAGCCGGTAATGATAACCTGTCCGGTTACAGCGGCGCCGACATCATCGACGGCGGCATAGGTTTGGGCGATCGCTGGTCGATAGACTACTCCTCTTTCAGCGGAGAAAATATTCAGGTCATTCTAAAAGCCTCGGGAGTGACAGGAGGAACAGGATCGACATACACAGTAGCCTTAACCCAAGCCAAGCTTACCAACATTGAAGCGCTAACGATTACCACCAGTTCGGGCGATGACCTGATCAACACTTCAACCGTAGTAGGCGACGATATTATTAACACCGGCGACGGTGACGACACTATTCAGCCGGGCTTGGGTTTTGATTGGGTAGAGGGCGGAGCCGGCATCGATAAATTGATTCTCGACTACAGCACGCTAAGCGCAGACATTCAGGACTTTAACACCAGCGGATCGTGGTATCGCATGCAGGATGCCGCATCACCCTATCCAAGCTCTTACATCGATTACAACCGCGACAGCATTGAAAGTTATTTTCTGACCGGCAGCTCAGGAAACGACACGCTGTCAGGTCGAAGCAATTATGACGGTAATGACCGCCTGATTGGCGGGATCGGAAACGATGCGCTGAATGGTTACGGCGGCGTTGACATCATTGACGGCGGTTCAGGCACCGACACTTGGCAGGTCGTTTACGATGGCGATCAAGGCAACAATGATATACAAATAAACATATCGGGTGCGACCCAGACCACCAATACAGGCGCGACGATTTCCAATATTGAACAGTTAATCGCTACAACCTCGTTAGGCGATGACAGCATCACCTGTAACCCCGGTATTTTCAACGATATTATTAATACCGGCGGTGGTAACGATATCATTAAATCGGGACGCGGTGTTGACAGTGTTATAGCGGGCCTCGGCGGGGGCGGCGATGATGACACACTGGTTATGGACTGGTCCGCCGTAACCACCGACATCACCAATACCTATACTCCGGGCTGGGATAGAGGCGTCTATGAGTGGTCTACCTATGCTTCCGGTTCGGGCGACAGCTTGAAGTATTCCAGCGTCGATGCTTTTGTCGTCACCGGCGGCAGTGGCAACGATATGCTGATTACAGGAAGCGAAGATGACACACTGACGGGCGGGGCCGGTAATGACGTGCTCAATAGCGGTGCCGGTAAAGCCGTTATTGACGGAGGCTTGGGCACAGACCTATGGCAAGCCGATGTCTCCAGTAACGCCACTAACCTGCTTGTTAATGCGGCGGCCAGCCAGGTCGCTGCAACGCCCCAAGGAAAAGGAGCAGGACATTCGATTCGTAATATCGAAGGCTTTAACCTTAATGCCGGTGGCGGCGACGATAACCTGAATAGCGAAGGCTATGCCGGCAACGATACGGTGCTGGCTAATGGCGGCGACGACATAGCATCGCTGGGGCGTGGTGCTGACATTTTTGATGGGGGGCTCAACACTGACACTTTAGTTATAAACTGGGCAGCTGTTAGTTCCAATATCAATGAAGCCGCTTATAACGGTGGTAACTGGTACGATCCTGGACTTTCTCATGGCTCTTATAATTGGCGTATTTATACTTCAGGTTCAGGCGATAGCGTCGTGTATAACGGCGTTGAAAACTTTAATATCACAGGGGGCAGCGGCAACGATAACTTAGTCGGTTCTGCTGGCGTTGACACCCTGACTGGCGGAGCCGGTAATGACATACTCAATAGCGGTACCGGCAAGGCGATTATTGACGGAGGCACAGGCACTGCCGATATTTGGCAGGCCGATATTTCCCTTAGTGTCACCGGCTTGGCGGTTAATGCAAAAGACAGTCAGACCAGTGCGCAAGGTACAGCCGCCGGGCAATCTATCCGCGGTATCGAAGGCTTTAATCTTAACACCGGAGCGGGTAAAGATAACCTGAGTAGCGATGGTTATAACACCAATGATATTGCGCTTACCAATGCCGGTGACGACACCGTATCATTGGGGCGTGGCAATGACGTTTTTCATGGGGGGGACGGTAACGATACGCTAATTATAAACTGGGCGGCTGTCACCTCTAATGTTAATGAAGCCGCTTATAACGGAGGTAATTGGTACGACCCTGGATTTTCTCATGGTGCCTACGATTGGCGTATTTATACTTCGAGTTCAGGCGATAGCATAAAGTATGATGCGGTTGAAAATCTTAAGGTTATCAGCGGTAGCGGCAACGACTATTTAAGAAGTTTCAACGGGGACGATGCGCTGACCGGTGGAGCGGGCAATGATACGCTTGAGAGCGGTAGCGGTAAGGATACCATTAACGGCGGCGCCGGTATTGACCGCTGGATAGGCGACTATAGCGCAAGCAATGCCGCAAGCGCATTGAACCTGGTGCTGGATAGCACCGGAACGGGCTTCTTGAAAACCAACAAAACCAACCTAACCGGTTTAAGCGGAATCGAGAATATTACGCTCAATACCGGCGCGGGTAACGACATTATCGATGTTAAGGCCTTGCATGGTAACGATAGTGTAAATAGCGGCGCCGGTAACGATACGCTCCGTCTCGGCGACGGTAAGGATGTGCTTGACGGCGGGGCCGGCAATGATTTGCTGGTGTTCGATTTCAGCTCTTCCAAATCCACCATCACCAACGTCGATGCAGGATACGGATGGTACAAATTCTCCGATACGGCGGGATTGAACTCGGTAAAATTTCTTAACATCGAACAATTCGATATTAAAGGCGGCTCGGGCGACGATCGCTTATGGGCTTGGGGTAATGACGACAAAATTAGCGGCGGAGCGGGCAACGATGTTATTACCGGCGGAGGCGGCAATGACATTTTAACGGGCGGTACCGGTAAAGACTTATTCGTGTACGACAGTTACAACAATGGCATAGACACTATCACTGAGGCCAAACCTGTTGATTCTATTGGCGACGTAATCAGGATTAACGGTCGGGACTTCACTGGAGGCTCAGTATCCCTGGGGAATGGTTCGGGAATACTGACCAATCAAGTGCAGTTATCGGTGAATACCGCCAATAACGAATCCACCTTGTATATCGGTAGCGACGGTACAGCAGGTGCCGACGTAGTCATTAAAATTGCGGGCACTTACACTGCCGATAGCTTTACGCTTTCCGGCCGTAACATTACCTTCAGCAAAGGCTCGACAAATCCGGGAACGATCGGCGATGACGTCATTAACGGCACCACCGGAAACGACGATCTTGCCGGCGGAGACGGTAATGACAAACTATTCGGCAAGGCCGGCAACGACGGCATGACCGGAGATAACGGTAATGACGCGTTGGACGGCGCAGACGGTAACGACACGATGGATGGCGGCGCCGGTAATGACACTATCACCGGCGGCTTGGGAGCTGACGATCTAACAGGAGGTAGCGGCGCGGATCGCTTCGTATACACTTCAGTATGGGACAGCACCGTCGGCACCTTCTATCACGATATTATCAACGACTTTAGCAGCGCAGAACTGGACAAGATCGATTTATCCGCTATTGATACAAATCCGGTGTTAACAGGCGATCAGGCCTTTGCTTTTGTTACGTCTTTTGGCGGTAATGCAGGAGAGGTGCTTTACGATGCGGTAGCAAATGCGGTATTGGTCGATACCAGCGGCGACGGTTTGGCCGATCTTGAAATTCAGATGTTGGGATCACCGGTGCTGACTGCGGCGAGTTTTATTTTATAAGCCGTCCGGAAAAGCGTCTGAGCCTTCATTAACAATCACCCTCCGCGCCGGTTCGGACAATGCGCGGACGCTGGAAAAAAAGTTAGGCCTGGGATTGTAGTTTACAAATCCAGGCCTGATTCCAAAAATACCGCTGTTAGCTTTCCGCTTAAGACGTACTGCCATTAAGCAAATATCGCGGGCGTCGCCCGCTCCTAGCCATAGCTCTATTAATTAGAGCGAATCCAAAAACGCCATCAGCCGACTTTTCTCCGCGTCCGTTAGCGCGTTGAATTGGCTGGTTACCTGTATGGCTTGGCCGCCGTGCCGTCTGATCGCTTCTTGTTTGGTCAGCGTAAGGCCGTCATGCATCAAATGATTTCGGGTCCTGAGTCCCCACAGTGGCGCTGTGCGCATTTTATTCGCGGTGATCGCGAACTCCGGCGTGGGCTCAATGGGAATGCCGTCACCGGTTCCGACATCGTGCATTAAAAAATCACTGTAGGGATGAATAATCTTGTTGCCTAATGCCTTAGGCACCGTATACGCGCCGCCGTTTATTTTGATGCCGGGACTGGCCGTGGCAATGTTCGCCACATGGCAAACGGAGCAGCCAATCTGATTAAACAGCTTTTCACCGGCCTGAACGTCGGCGCTTATCGGCCCGCGAGACGGCGCTTTGGTGGAGCGCATGAAGTTTGCAAACGCCACCACATCGGTTCCGTCGTCTTCAGGATCGGGCACCGGATCATAGCCCGAGCCAAACCCTACAAAGCGCCCGTTGGACGTACTTTCATCAGGGAACAGCGGATTCGTTATCCCCATCTCGTTACGATACGCGTCGCCGGAAAACGATTCCAGGCTGGCGTGTTGGCTCTTCCAGCCGAAGCGTCCGATGCGCTGATTGCCGTTGTCTTCCAAGACCGGGACCAAGACCGCCAAGCCCCGCATCTTCAGGGGTTGTCCGTCGCGAATGGCTTGGAGCGTGGTATTGGCGATGCATTCGATATAGCCGTTGCCCAAGGTATTCGTTGAAATGCGAGGAGTGCGAACGATGTCTTCAACGGTTAATTGCTCGACAATTTCCGGATTAGTCGCGCGGGCTTGAATCAGCGAACCGCCCAAGGACTCGAAAAATGTGCCCTGCACTTGGTGCCCGGCGCGTTGCTCAGGGAGCTGACTGGCGCCGCCGGTCACTATATTTTGGTGACACTCACGGCAGGCTTGACCATTGTAGGTCGGCCCCAAACCGTCGTCTACCGTTTCAACTTGCTCGAACAGAAAGCGGTTTTCGTTAAACGAGCGCAGCGGCACGACGTTGGCCGCATTCAAGGTCTCATATCCGGGGCCTTGTTTGTCGTAGCCGTTGGTTAAATTATCAAACCCGGTAGGCGCTTGGCTTAATCCGGGAACTTTGTCGTTGCGGCCTAGCCGGTCAAAATAACCCACCGGCCCTTCGTATGCCGTTGCGCCGCTCTGACTAAAAGTTTCAGCCGAGTGTGCAAAAAACGACGTTATCAGCAGTGGGATCGTCAGTAATAATTGAATGAATATTTTTGATGATTTCATGGGACTCTTCCTATAAACAGTGGGAGGTTTACGATTTCAGTTTGAGTGGCATTAAAAATAGCGCCGGTCCTGACAGCCGCTTTGCCAACTTGGCCAGTCACTCAATCCATTTCCCTATTACCATCCTAGACCTCAAGTCCAGTATCCTGCGGGTCCGATGAAAGCGTTTTTTATAAGAAACAGATCGGCGATTAACTTAAATCCCTCTTCTGAGGAATATTTTCGGTTTAAGTTATTGGCCTATCGGCTTGCAGTAAGCGCAAAAAGGCTACGGCACATTCAGTAACTCAGCTGTTTACTGCGGGTTCATTATTCTTAATACGTCCTTAAAGCACCATAAAAGCAAGCTTAAATAAACATTAAAAACAACTTAAAAAATCAGAACTAAAGAATGCTATTGGAAGAGTGCTGAGCCGCTGTTTGCAACTTGTTTTTGTTAGCCTGAAAGCCATGTGAATGCACGCTGCAATACCTGGAACCTTTTTTGTGTTGCCGGCAAGACCCGTATTCTGGGGGACATTTTTTCGAGCGTTCCAGAAACGGATTGGAACTTGTCATAATGATTGTATTGGATACGCATCTCCGGTTGTGGCGGGAATGATAACCAAAACCTCAAGCCGGAATGGATGAGCCGTATACAAAGCTCAGAAGAAGTGGGCGTTTCAGCGATTTCCTGCTTTGAAGTGGCCTGGCTGGAACGCCACAACCGTATCGCATTACCTTGCCCCAGACAGGAATGGCTTGAAAAAGCGTTGGCGCGTTCCGGTATTTCCCTGTTGCCGATAAGTCCTATTGTCGCTTCGATAGCCGTCGATTTGCCGGAGCATCATCGCGACCCGCAAGACCGTATTATTATCGCAACGGCATTGGCTTATGAAGGCACGTTAATATCGGCAGACGGCAAATTTCCACTTTATTCAGAATTGACGGATCGATTGTTAACTTAAATCCGTAATCCATCTTACGGCCTTACCCGGCTTAAAAGGTCATGCACAATGCAAGATCTGGCCCCTGACTTCGCTCTACAGCCAACGAAAGCATAGCCCTGATTTGCGGCGGCTATCAAGCGTGGTAAACTGAATGCTAAATCAAAAACAGGAAGCAATACCATGACTGCCATTACGTTTGATACGTATAAATTTATTCGTACTCTTAAAGCTGCTGGCGTTCCAGAAGGACAAGCCGAGGCATTCTCTGAAGCTTTCAAGGAAGCCCAAGGCGAGGCGGAATTAGCAACGCAACATGACATTACTGATGTACGCCGGGATATACGCGAGCTTGAACAACGCTTAGAATCAAAAATTGACAAGGTGACATCCGACCTTAAGGTTGATCTGATCAAGTGGGTGACGGGGGCGTTAATAGCACAAGCCGCCGTCATTGCTACGCTGGTTAAGCTGTTGTAAAGCCCAACCCAACAATCAACGTAATAACTGGGGTCACAGAATAACCGGAATAACCGGGGGCGGAGTAAACTTAAATTCTAAAAAGATGGGGCGGCCCGTTGGCTGTAGGAAGACAACGGCAGATGAATGATTTAAGTTTACTCTGACCCCAGTTATTCATTTCGTTCTGAAAGTAATAGTTCGTACTTTTCTTCAATTAATGAACGAACCGCTTTATTAATAGCCGTTGTAACCATTTTTTTAGCATCCGAGTTTGCGGTATTTTTGTAAGTTGTTTTTACAGGATCAAAAATCAACTCGGATGAAGCAATATTTTTTTTGCTACGTTCTGAATGGCTAAATGAAAAACTAATATGACATTCGCCAGAATTTGCACCTTCTTTGAATGGAAACGTTATATCAATTCGTAGAATATAGTAATACCTGTAATATTGTTCATCACTAATCAGAAAAATGTCATTTAGACGTTCCCCATCAATTTTCAAACGCCTCACTGCTTGCTTCATCCATGATATTTGCGGGTCATCAGGCAATGGCGGTGCATTTTCATCAAGTCTTATCTCAATATCATTAACAGTTCCAGGTGAAAGGCATTTAGGGAAACCAGCCGTAAGACGCTTAAAAAATCTAACTCTTTCATCGTTAGTAAAAGAACCAAATGTAATTTGCTGTGGTTTAGTATCTGTTACCAGCTTTGAATCGCTTAGTATCTTTGTAATACGGTCATTTATTTTCTTATTAACTGCTTCAATTCCTTTTGACGAATGGGTTGAAGAACGATCTAATTTCAATGAATTGCCTTGTTGTTCAATCGTTATTTCCCCATTAAAAATCAGCTCTCTTTGTAAAAAATCCCGACTAAAGTCTTCTCGCTTAATCGAGTAAAAAATTGTTATTTTCTTACCTTCTACAACAATCGTTGGTTTAGCAACAAACGTTTCGTTTCCATTTTTTTTTAAAAGCATATGTAAATCGTCTGTCAATAATGACTCCTTAAGCGGGCTAATCCAATCTAAGTTTTTCCCAGCAAGCTCTAAACTCAAAAGAGGCTTTACTTTTGGTCGTGATTCCCGATTGAAATTATTTTCGATTAGCTTTAGAAATTCATCCGGTGTAAGCAGGGTTGCAGATAACAAAGGGACAGTCACTTCTTTTTCATTATTACCTACATATATGCCTTTTTCTTTCAGCACGCTATACACTTCACTATCCGAAATGTGGTTGCTGTTAAGTAATCTACGAAGCTCATTACCATGAGCAATACTTGAATATATATTAAATTCCGAACTCATTTTCTTTCCTCGTCAAGAAAATCCAATATAGAGCGTTCAAAAGAGAAAGGCGTTATGACTTCTTTTTTTCTATGATTGAAAACAAGGCGTGCTTGTTGCGCATCATTTTTATGCTGCGTGGGATCATAATCAGGCATACCTATACTTATTAGCGGAATCGAATCTGATGTGAAATGTAAGGCGTAGGCGATTAGCCTTTTATAAGCATCAACGCTGAAAGCTTGGTTGGCATAAATGATTAACTCTTTAACACTTCTGTCTGCGTTGCGAATATAAGCAAAGATAATGTCAGCAGCGATTAACTCCAATGGGATTATGTCTCCAGTTCGGCTTTCATTGACACCCATTGATGTTCCAATTTGAGGATAAAAAAAATCGACATTGCCTGTAACTGAATGAGAAGTTAAATCGTCGGAATTATATTTTTTTGAACGACGATTTAGATTATCAACAACTTTTAGTAGGAAAGATGCACGGGCATTATCTATAAGATAAACAGGCACATCATTGGATTGTTCAAGCTGGCTATTAGATAAATCGGATTTGATGTTTTGCTCAATGTTCTTCTTATCATTATGTAACCATATCAATAAACCGGAATGGTGTTCATGTTGCTTTGCACCAAAAGCATTGGTTATTTCTATAAGTTTGGGATCATGTTTTGCACAATCAATAATTTCATGCAACTCTTTCAAATGGGCTTTAAACGTTTTTTTTAATGTTTCATTTTGTGGATATTTGTTTATGTTGTTTTTTACAGAGACATGCACGATCTCAGTATGGTCATCATGAAACGGGTTGTGGTAAAGGAAGAACTGATCTTCTTCATGCGTTGTTCTTTGAGTTCCAGTTTTAGTTAAGTGCGTTGGCGTGTTGCATTTAATAGATAGGTTGTAAATTGATGGTTTCCATCCAATCATTTCTAAAAGTGAGGAGGCTAATTGCTCACCAATTTTTCCTGACTCATTTGATTTTCCACCCATAACTAATTTCCTATAATTTCGATAGCTATTGTGGCAACAAGTCCATTCTCTGTGTTTTGAATATCTATTTTTGATATGCTGGAGTTAGCTGACGTAACCAAAGTTATTCCTTCTGCAATTCGGGTCTGTTTAGTTACGTTTTTGGTGTATCTTGCAAAAGTCGGGCTATCTAGCTGCAAATTATCGGCAAGATCAAATCCGCTTTTTCCTTGGAGATTGCTCAGTATTTCACCGAATGCATCTTCATCTACATAATCGGCTGAAATTTCTTTAATAACCCCTAGCGAAATTGTTTCAGATTCTTCTATGCTTTTAGATATTCGGTTTCCAAGTTCAAGAGCAGCATTAGGATCAGATATTTTTGATGATATTGCTTTCAATAAAGCCCCCCCGATTTTTGCACAAGCTTTAGGGGTACTTTGTGGAGTGATTTTTAAGAACGATTCCATCCAATATTTTGTTTTTTGGCTTAATGAATCTATAGCAAACACTCGATTATCAGTTGACAGAACAAGAGCCCCTTTCTGCATTTTTTCAAGTGAAATACCCGTCCGCTCTATAAGCTGGAATGCACCTGAATCATCGTCTACATCAAGATAACTATCTTTCGTTTCAATCCGATAGATTCCCAGAGCATCACACGTTACGCCATCAACAATAAGACCTGTAAAAAAAATGATGATTAGTTCCCCACTAGATATTTTGGGGTGAGTGGATGCACTATATAAGTGTTTCGCAATATTTTGAGATTGTTCGCTAAAACTTGAAGGCTCTGTAAAAACTTGGTTTGTGAAATGATAAACCGCATTCAATCCTATATCAGATTCATGATAAAAACCGTAAATATCATTACTTCTTACAAGTGGCGCAAGATAGTGACGAAGGAAAGTATCATCAATGTCTTTAGTTCTTTTTACCTCTTGATTTGAAAGCGAGTATCCCTCTTCCCTGATTCTATTTCCTACGCGGTGAACAATAATCTTCGCAATTCCTGCTGAACTTATATCAATCATATTTCCTACACTTTTGTGATAAATTTACTTAACGCGATAAGACGCGCCACATAGGATTTGCCGACGCCAGGAGGCGCATCATTCGGGTTACTCACCCGCATCAAAATCAAACTCACCCGAATGCCCCCAGGTCATGGGATAAACAGCCATTTTTACAAACTTGAAAAAACTCGAATGCGGCCAATCTGCAACTTGGCAAACCCAACCGTGCTTGATCGGGTTCCAATGGATGTCATCGACATGACGATTAAAATCATCTTGATCCGTTAAATGCGTCCAAAAACGGCGTTGCCGGAGTCCGCGCTCGCGCCGTTTTTTCCGGCTTTTAGAAATGCTTTCGCCGGTATCGATGTGACTGGAAAAGCGCCCTTTGATCTGTCCCCCAACGCATTGAATAATTCGCATCACCCGGCAGTAAAGTCCATAGGCAATGAAGAGGGTCGGGCATGATAACCGCCGCTTCAATGCGGACAGGGTGTTTCTTTTTAACATCCTAAAAGGCCGTCCGCAGTACATTGATGTTTTCAAGCCATAACCGATTATTTCGTCGTTTGGCACTATTCACGGTAAAAAACCATGTCGCGCCCGGCGTGTAAATGCGGCGATAGTGGGTCAATGGATGGATTCCTTTATTTACGCTTGATGCGAATGATGCGCCTCCTGGCGTCGGCACATCCTATATGGGCGTTGCAACCGGCGAGCTGCTTAGCCTACGTATTAATACGAGGCGGCAGCAAGATAGCATTATTCCTGTAGCAAAACAAAAAAAACATCTAACGTCAGCAATTACCTACAAGGTATTTTTGAATGTGATGTCCGGTAGCTGAAATTTTTTTAAACACTGTAACGCGGTATGGCACTGAAAAACCGAGGCTGCGAGTATTGTGCGCCTGTTAATAAACCACTTGATGATCGCCGATATTAATCAGGGTAATTTCCGCCTCGCTGATTTGCAATTCCAGGGTAATGCGGTAAGACAAATTAATAGAAACCGAATGTAGATTTTGCAGCTTCCCATGCAAAGCATGTAAGCGTAAGGAGGGATGGAACGCCACCTCGTGCTAGCGTCCTTCGGCTTCGCTCAGAATAGCCTATTCCAGCCTACTAATCGGCCAAAGGAACCGAGCGGTCATAGAGGGTTTCCGGGGCGATGTCCAGATCGCCGGGCCAACACACAGTATCCAATGCAACAAAGGCTTGTTTAAACAAAGACAAGTCCTGCAAGCGCATAAATACGCCACGATTCAGGTAAGGGCGCGCATCGAACAAGCGATGATCTCCGGTATTAAACCAGAGCTCCAGGGAATAATCCTCACGGGGTACTACACGAATAACGGCTTCCATTACGATGCCTAGCGCAATGGATCGATGGCAAACGGTGTTTGACCGTTAACGGCCAGTTCCCAATCCGCAAGCAAGGATTCGCGGTGAATTTCAATCCATGCCTGAACGAGCCTAACCTTTGCCACTGGAATTGTTCCACTCAGGTAAAGCGACATCGTTCCCACACTCCGGCGTGGGAATGCCGAAGTACCGCTCCAGCGGTACGGGACGCAGGAGCGTCCCTCACTGCATTCCCACGCCGGAGCGCGGGAACGATAGCAGACCCTCTCCAGACTTTGCGTCGCTCTATTAATTCCGGGCTCCCTAACTATTTCTATCAAACATCAACAGAATCTACTCATTAACATGCGAGACGTCTTGATAAATTCCGGTTAATTTGCGTTTAAACTCATTAGAAATCAGCCGCGAATCCTGCTTGCTTTTAACAACGCGCGGGGTGATCAAAACCACCAATTCGGTTTTGGTTCTATTTAAAGTCCTGCCGCCGAATAAGGGACCTATCCATGGAATATCTTGTAAATAAGGAATCCCGGCATTACCGAGAGAATTATTATCATCGATCAAACCGCCCAAGACGATGGTTTCGCCATCATGCACGGCCACCGAACTTTCAATTTCTTTTTTGGCAATGGTAACCGTCGTGGTCACGCCGGTAGTCGAGGGCTTGGCGTTACTGACAACTTGCTTGATTTCCATAATCACCATGCCGTTCGCATTCACTCTGGGCGTCACTTCCAGGGTCACACCGGTATCGATGTACTGGATTGAACTGCCGACCGCCAAGCTGCTATTGGTCGAGCCGCCGGACAGAGGAATCGAGGTGGTGCTGGTTTGTACGGGCACTTGATCGCCGACGTTTATTTTCGCTTGCTGGTTGTTTAACACCATCAATGAAGGCGAGGAAATCACATTGATATTATTCGCCGAGGCTTGCGCATTTAACAGCGCTTTCACCGCCCCCGAACTGTACATTGCGCTAAATCCGCCAGTTGCGGCCGCAGCAGCCGCTTGAGCGGCGGTCCCTAAGGTACTCGCCACATCTCCCGGAGGCGTCGAGGTACCGGCCAGCGCATCGTTGCCTTGGGATAAATACCAGGATATGCCGTATTTTAAATCGTTGACTAAATTAACCGAGACGATGGTGGCATCGATCAATACCTGCAACGGCAATACATCAAGCTGTTTGATCACGGGAAGTATCACCTCGTACTCCTGTGGGGTCGCGACAATCACCACTGAATTGTTATCGATATCGGCAATAATTCTGACGTTTTCGACGTTGGCGACTTGCGCGTCTCCGGTTGACCCGGTTGACGAGGACCTTTTGCTGCTGGACGAGGTTTTTTGACTGCTTGATTTTTCAGTCGGCTGTTTATTGCTGACTTCAGCCGATTTTTGCCCCGGCGCAACTTTTGCCGATTTTTCTTTCTTGGCCGCGCCGGTAAAAATCTCATTTAAGGTTGACGCCAGTTCTTCCGCATCGACATGCTGAACCCTGTAAACGTTGACGCCGCCGCCCGAGGCGGTATTGGCCCGATCCAAACGAAATATCCAATTTTCAATGTCTTTTAAATAGCCGGCCTGGTGTGTAATCGCCATAACCGCGTTCAATCTTTCCACCGCAATAAAGCGAACAAATTCATTGTCTTCATCCTTGCTCTTTTTGCTGAAGATTTCTTCCAGCTCTTTGATCAGTGTTTCCGGTTCAACATGGGCCAAAGGAAATAAGCCAAAGGATTTTCCTTTCAACACATCGATATCAAACGTGCTGACCATGTCCATGACCCGTCCCAGCTCATCGGGGGTACCGGAAGCGATCAGGATATTGCGCGTCGCATCGACGTTAAGAATGGTTTTTTCCTGCACCAGCGGCTTCATCACCTCGACAATGTCTTTGACCGCGACGTTTCTGATCGGGATCACTTTGACTTGAAAGCCGGCCTTGCCGGCGCCGCCGGTGGCAAAATTGGAGCTATACAAGGCTTCGCCGGCGGGTTCGATATGATAAATGCTGGCATCCTTGATCAGTACCGCATTGTTCATGCGCAGCAGCATTTCCAGGGTCGGAATCAGCTCGTCTTTACTTAAGGGCTCGGTCGTTTGCAGAGTAACTTTGCCGGCCACTTTGGGGCTGAGCACGTAGTTTTGACCCAGAATGTCGCTCAACACCACTTTGGCCACTTCGCCCAAATCGGCTTCGTCGAAATTGAGACTGTAAGTGCCCTCCCCGCTGCCTTTGGTTTTTCTATGCGGCGTTATCGCATCCGGGACAAACCGGTTGGTGCCGGGAAATAATTCGGGCTTAGCCGCAGTGGCGGCAGTCGGCGCTTTGTTTTGCAGCTCTTTAATAACCACATCGGCTTGCTCTTTTTCTATCGGCGTCAGCGCTAATTTAGGCGCGCGCTTGGGACCGAGCGACTCGCAGCCGGACAATGTTAAACCTGCAACCACCAGCCAGGAAGCTGTTGTTATTTTTTTTCTATTAGTCATTATTGTTCATCCTCGGAGGGGATTTCAGTAGTGTCTTCGGTAGCATCTTCGGGAATGTCCAGCCCCGGCTCAGGACTGGCGGCAGGCGCTTGAGTTGGAATTGAACCCGGAGCGGGAGCGGGAACTTGAAAGGGCGCCGGTACAGGCGGCGTCTCAGTGTTTGCCCTGGGTAATGTTTTTGGCTTTGCTTTCCGAAGCGGCAGCGTTTTTTCACTGGCGCCTTGTTTAAGTACAGCGCCATCGTTATTTATTTCGGTCACTTTCCAGCCGTCAATATCCTCTCCTACGCTTATTTTTCGATGATTGTCTTTAACAACCTTGGTCTTAACCCGGCTGAATAATCCCGACACGGTCTTTTTGGTGCTATAAACGCCGGTCAGTTGCCAATCGAAGCTGTCCGCTTTGGCCGCCGCTTGCGCGGTTTCCGGAACCGGCTCGTCTACAGGCCTTCTGCCTTTAATAAATAACGGCCGGGCAACCACATCAACGTAACTTTCTTCCGGTTGCTTGGTCAATTCTATTTGGGGTAACTCATCGGTTTTATAGTCTTGCCCTTTGTCCGAGCTGAGCGAAGTCAGCAAGCGCTGCTGTTTATAATTTGCATACAACCATTCCCCGGCAATAATTAAGCACAAACCGATACAAACAGCCACCAACAATCTTATGAGTTTCGTATTCATTCCGGCTGTTTTCTCATGAAACTGACTGCTTGAAAATTAATATTCAATTCGTTACTCGGTTCGATCTGGTGCGTGGTTCTACTTCTTATGCCGCGCATCGGCCTTATATCGATCTGATTGATGACGATTAACGGCGTTGACG
Organism: Methylobacter sp.; assembly: GCA_026399025.1. Taxonomy (GTDB): domain Bacteria; phylum Pseudomonadota; class Gammaproteobacteria; order Methylococcales; family Methylomonadaceae; genus Methylobacter_A. The sequence continues at coordinate 17,501 of JAPLRU010000067.1, read as the reverse complement.
TTTCGATCTTGTACAGCACCGCCCGTAACACTTCGCTATTACCGCTCATCCTCACGCTGACGGTGATCCGGCTAAACTCGTTTTTAGCGGTCACAGGAAGCGCCTGGGTACTGCTTAATTGTCCGCCGGCCTCTACAATCGCTTGTTTAACAAACTCCTGAAGCTCGGCCGAGGCTAACGCACCGGTCGTCTGTGTGTTCAACAAGCCGTGTTCTTGATACTGCTCTTTTACCGCCTCCATGCTGGCCATGACCGCTTCTTTTCTTGCCAAAATCCGTTCATATTTCTGTAGTTTGAACACCAGATTATCTTCGGCTTCATGCAACTCCATGCTCTTGCCGACCAGCGGCACAATAACCACCAAACCGATGATCAATAGCGCCGCGAGCAATAATCCTATTGCCAGCCAGCGCTGCATTTGCTCACTGCTCATCTTGTTCATGCTCAGCTCCCGCTTTCGATAGGGTGGATGACTGCGCCGCTATCGGTATCGGAGTCACATCGGCGGTAATCTGGAAGCGTTCCTGCTTACTGACTTTGTCCTGGATAACCGGCGACACGAAGCGGACGTTGGCAAACAACTCGGACTCCTCCAAAACACCGATTAAAGCCGAAGCGGCCGGAGATTCGCCCTGTATTTGCAAATGCCCGTCCGAATATTGCGCATAGGACAGCCAAGTATCGTCTTTGATTAATGCGCTTAAGGCATTGAATATATCAACAACCGCCGGAGCCGCGTTTTTCTCGGCTATTAATAGTTTGGTTTCGTTGACCATCGCATCGATCTGCAACTGCAGGGCGTTAACGCCTTTGGCATTTTTCTCTATCTCATCGATTTTTTCCTGTAAGGCATCGACGGTCCGGTGCTCGAACCAAACCGGCAGCACCAGCACTGCGCCCAGCAGTAACAACGCCGCCGCACTCAAAGCGCTATAAACCAGCCGCGGCGTATTCGCGGTTTTTTCCCTAAAACTCTCCGGCAATAAATTATAACCGTCGTAACGCCGTTCCAAGTCATTCGGGCAGGCTTCGTAATCGGCAAATAGCGGCGATATTCCCATGGCCTTAAGGTCTTCATACAGCCCATCAAGGGTTTCCTTGGGCGTTAACACCAGCATGACCCTGATTTGTCCCGGTTCATTCTCGCCCTCCAGCGGCTTAACCGCAAAATAAACCTGTTCCGCCTTGAACGGCGTATAGCGATCAAGTTCGTAAGCCACCACTTGGGACAGGTTTTCCTTGACCGCGGACGGCAACGCAAGCTCTTTTTGAATCGCCTCTTGCGCGGTTAGCCGGAGGATAAAATTCGCTTTAGCCAACCTTTCGTCTTTGCCGCGCAAGGCTTTATATTCATCTATGCCCGAAGCGTTGCGCTCCAGTATCGCCAACGGCTCGATTTGTTCGTCCGCGCTACCGGCCCCCGGTCGGCTTACCGCATACATATCGTCCTTGGTGTTCAGCACATAAGTCAGCACCAAGCGATTATCTTGAGGACGAACGATAACAAAACCTTGTTTCTCATTAACCAGTTGCTTGATTTTTTCAGGCACCAAAAAATCAAGCTCGCGTAACCACCAGCGAAAAAATTTTTTAAGGTCCAAATCAATTGTTGAATTCAGGCTCGGCATACTGTCTCACTAATAACTCATCTTTTTCATCGGTAAATAACGAAGCGTTACCGACACTGTTGCGCTGCCATTTTAGAATCTGAAAGGGCGACGACAATGCCGGGTTGTCCGATTTTTTAATCAGCGCATTGATAGTCGCCGTTGTGCCGTCCTCCAACAGCGCTTCAACGACAACCGTAATCGCGCGCTGGTCCAATTCACCACTGACCGCAGTGGCGGATTGGCCGTCAAAAGCGCTCTGTTGCCCGGAGGACTTATTTTGATTGGAAGCTGTTTGCGCTCCGGAGCGGCTTGCCGCATCCACGCCAAGGCCTGCTGTAAATGCCGGTGTCGGCAGGCCGTTAATCGCGCTTTCCCGTCTGATCGCTAGATATTCATCGATCAATTCGGGATCCACTCCCGGTAACACCTGCAAAACGTCTTTGCCGGCTTGGGTCATATCGACCGTGGCCTGCCCCGAATGAACCGTAATCAAGTTTTCAAGCCAGTTGAAAATCCGCTCATTCATGCCCAATACCATCTGTAATTCTTCAATGGATTGAAACGGCTTGTTGCGGGGCCGGTAACTTAATCCGGCCTGTTGATATTCCTTTTTCTCCGCGCCCTCCATATGCACCAGATCATCCTCATCGCGCCAATCGATAATCGCATTAACCAGCTTGGTTTGCTGCTCGACATCGGCCACCGGCGCGTAAGCCATCAGTGCTTGCAACTGGGTTTGATCGGCGCTGTTTAAATCGATCTTACCGGTTTCGGACAGCAGCTGAATTCGGGCTTTCGAATCGGCGTAATCCAGCTGGTAAATACTGCTGTCGGTTCGCCAGCGTTGCAGTTGATCGGGATACATTAACATCAGCTCGGCAATGGCAAGTCCCGATTCCGCCACGGCCATGGCTTGGGCATTATTGCTGCTGCCGGTCACAATAGCGGCTTCCCGCCGCATACTGAGCGCAAAACTACCGGCCATAATGGTTAGCAGGCTCAACACCCACAAAACCAGAACCAAGGCAAAACCTCCAGACCGGGTCAATTGCGCTCCTCCGCAGGTTCGGTCTCATCGGCGCTGTTGTTGCCAAGGTCATCTGTGCCGACGGCTGCGTCCGCAATTTTAAGCGCTATAATCATTTCCGGCCAAAAAATGCCGTTGTCAGTGTCGATGCTGATTTTAACCAATAACGGTTGAGACTCTTTTTCCAGCCATTCATCCTGCCAGCTGTTTTCGCCGCCCCCATCGGCCGCAACGCCATAATAGGACAATGAAAAATCGCGGACATGCTTTAACAAAACCACTTCTTCCCGATGCCATTCTTCGCCTTCGGTCGCCGGAAAAAACGGCGTTAGCGTGACTTTGATAACCTGATCGTTATCTTCTTGCTGTTGCTCGATAGAAAACAATTGCATGCCTGATCTACCGGCACTGGCGGGAAAGCTTGAAACAAATTGTAAGGACTGTTTTTTGCCTTGAAAAGAGAATGTTCTTTCGTCCTTTTTCGTAAAATCATCCCACAAAGGAATGGCCGGAACTAACTGCCGTTGAAAAAAATTATAAACGACGGCAACCTCATTCACTTCGGTTATTTTGTTTTCTCCCTGCTCCCAGCTTTGCGCGCAAATTCTCAGGCTGGCGAACAACAGTACCACCATGATGCTTAATAAAGTCATGGCGATCAATACTTCAATCAGCGTAAAACCGGACTGGCGGCGTGGGCCTCGTATTCGGGTCTGCCTCATAGCTCTTTATTCGCCAGTTTTAAGGTTATCAGTTCAACCTGCCGGCCATCGGTTCCGGCATTGCCGTCATCCCAGTTTACGTTAACCTTAACCTTAAAAAGCACGACCGGGAGGGTCGAGGTATCGATATTTTCAGCCCTAAATTGAAACGGACTGATCGCCAGCCGCCAATGGTATTTTTCATTTTCCACGCCGCCGGTTTCGCCGACTTGCAACGGCGCTTGCAGGCCCGCTCCGGCCATGACAGACTCGGCAATTTGCACGGCCGCGGTATATTCCTCGGCCACCGCGGCGGTATTAACGCCGGCCGAAAATATCTTCAGCAGAATGCCTAAGGAAAGCGCCAGAATGGAAAAAGCAATCAGGATTTCCAGTAGAGAAAAACCGCTTTGTTTATTTACTTTCAAGTTCAATTTGGCCGGTTAACCAGTTAATATCGATTTTCCATGCGGCCTTGCCTCGTTCCAGAGTAATCCTGCCGCCGGTCGAGGAGCCGTCGGCGAAAAAACGGATACTCGCCTCCCCTTCCCCGCTTAACTCGGTCTGCGCAGTGACCACGGTAAGGTCAATGGCTTCAGGGATTTGATAAAGTTTATCCCGGCCGCTGACCGTATAGTTGTTGCCGGTAAGATCAAGAGTCAGCGTCGCTTCCTGACGGGTCATTAAAGCATGACCTCGGGCAAAACGTAGCGCCGAAACAATATCCCTGGCGGCCGCCTTGATTTCCGTCGAGTCATTGCCCGATGCCAAGTTAAGGCCGATCACGGAAAAACCCAGCACCACGACGAAAAGCACTACGGTCAATTCCAGCAAAGTAAAGCCACGCTGGCGCGAGGCGAAAGGCGAACAAGACGGCGTTTTTAGCTCTTGCACCTGACGCCTTTCAGCCATCATTCCCAACTAACAATATCCTGGTCTTCGCCTTCGCCGCCTTCTTTGCCATCCGCGCCATAAGTTAACAAATCGAATTTCCCGTGCTCGCCGGGAGAAACGTAATGATATTCCTGTTGCCAGGGATCCAACGGCATTTTAGCTTTACGCAAATAAGGGCCGTTCCAGCGATTGGCGGCCTCGGGCGATTCGATTAAAGCCGACAAGCCTTGCTCGGTGGTCGGATAGCGGCCCAAGTCCAGCTTGTACATATCCAGCGCGGCCGATAAATCTTCGATTTGCACCTTGGCCGCTTTGGTTTTGGATTCGCCCATATGTTTCATGACCTGCGGCCCGACGATGCCGGCCAGCATCGCAATAATACCCAGCACCACCAATAACTCAAGTAAGGTAAAACCCGATTGGGCCTGATTTTTCGATTGTTTCATGATGTATTCCTTCGTTTAAAATTCAAATTTTGTAACTCTGCCGACATAAGTATCTACACAATTTTTTGTATTATAAATAGTTACAAAGCGGTCTAACTCCCTCTCCTGCTGGAGAGGGTTGGGGTGAGGAGAATAAAAACAACCCTTTATATCCCCTCATCCCAACCTTCTCCCTCAAGGGAGAAGGAGCTGGTACTTGTGTAGATACTTATGCTCCGCCGGTGAGTGGCGCTTAAAAAGCCAAGTCGTTAACGCTCAAAATAGCCAGTAAAATCGATACGATAATACCGGCAATCATTAAGCCCAAGGTAATGATCAAAGCCGGTTCCAACAAAGCCAGCATCCGCGCAATCGACACCCTAAGCTGTTTATCGTAAATAGTCGCCACACGCAGCAACATTTCTTCCAGCCGCCCGGTCTCTTCGCCCATTTTAATCATCTGCATCGCCATTTTCGGGAAGATGCCTTTTTCAAATAACGCATCCGACATATTTTTACCCTGTTTTAACTGGTCTTCGGTGTCTTGAATGGCCGCCGCCAAAACCAAGTTGTCCACCGTTTCGCGAACAATCACCAAGGCTGACAGTATCGACACGCCGTTACCCAACAAAGTGCCCAGGGTACGGCTGATATTGGCGGTTTCCTTATTTAAAATAATAGTCCCGGCCAGCGGCAACTTTAAAAAACGGCCGTCCCAAATCTTCTTTTTGACCGGATCGGCGAGTTGAAGATTCATATAGCCGCTGATGAAAGTCACGCTTAAAAACAATACCCACCAATAGCTTTGCAGCCATCCGGCCAGTCCCACCACGATCTGCGTCGATACCGGCAAGGCCTTGCCCGCGCTTTCAAACATCTCGGAAAATTGCGGCACCACGAAGGTCAGCATCACAAACAAAGACGCCAAGGACATGATCAGCAAAATGGCCGGATAGATCAACGCAGTGCTGACGGTTTCTTTCAATTCCCGAGAGCGCTCCAGATATTCGGACAAACGCGTCAAAACTTCGCCCAAACTGCCGCCCGCTTCACCGGCGCGAATCATGTTCAGGTAAAACTTGCTGAAAATACCGGACTGTTTTTCCAACGCGTCGGCCAAGGTCGAGCCGCCTTTGACTTTTTCCAGTACTCTTCCTATCAACTTGGTTACGCGTTCGTTGTCCTCAGTCAAATCGATCAATACCAGCAAAGACTTGTCCAAAGGCAGGCCGGATTCCAGCAAAGTCGCCAATTCGCCGGTAAACAAGGCAATATCTTTTTGTGATAATTTGGATTGTTTTACGCCCAGCCTTAAGCCCAAAAACGACTTGGCATTGGCCGGTGCGACACGAATAGGGATATAACCTTCCGCCTGCAACGCCGCGATCAATTGCTGTTCGTCAACCGCATCCCTGACGCCTTCTTCCGTCTCGCCCAGACTATTAACCGCTTTATACGCAAATAACATTAGGTTTCCGAGGTAACGCGCAGCACTTCTTCCAACGTCGTAATGCCTTGCAGGGCTTTAACCAAGCCGTTTTCATACATCGTCGACATGCCTTCTTCGATAGCGAGCTTTTGAATCGCCCCGGCTTCTTCATGCGCCATAATTAATTTACGTAGCGGATCGGTCATTTGCAAAAACTCGATAATAGCCAGCCGTCCGCGATAACCCAAACCGCCGCAGGCCGGACAGCCGACCGGTTTGTATAAAACAATATCGCCGGACGGAGCAAAGCGCCGTAACTTCATGCCCTCGACAATATCCGCCGGCGGCGTATAGCTTTGCTTGCATTCGGGACACAATTTTCTGACCAGACGTTGCGCCAAAATGCCGTTGACGGTCGAGGTGAGCAGGTATTCTTCGAGGCCCATATCCAGCAATCGGGTAACGCCGCCGGCCGCATCGTTGGTATGCAAGGTCGACAGCACCAAATGCCCGGTTAACGCCGATTGCACGGCGATTCTTGCGGTTTCCAGATCGCGCATTTCGCCGATCATGATCACGTCGGGATCTTGCCGCACAATCGAACGCAAAGCCGAGGCAAAGGTCAAACCTATTTGCGGTTTCGCCTGAATCTGATTGACGCCTTCCATCTGGTATTCGACAGGATCTTCAACGGTGATGATTTTTCGCTCGGAGGTGTTGAGTTGTTTTAACGCGGCGTACATCGTGGTCGATTTACCGCTACCGGTAGGGCCGGTAATCAGGATAATGCCGTGCGGCTGGGACAGCACCTCGATAAACTGCTGTAAATGTTTACCGGCAAAGCCCAACGCGGCAAAATCCAGCACCGTATTTTCCTTGTCCAACAAACGGATTACCACGCTTTCGCCGTACATCGTCGGTATCGTCGAGACCCGCAAATCCAGTTCTTTACCCAGCATTTGCACTTTGATACGGCCGTCCTGCGGCAAACGCCGTTCGGCGATATTCAGTTTGGCCATGATTTTGATACGGGAAATCACTGCGGCGGTGGATTTGACCGAAGGCGCATCAATATCCTTCAACACGCCGTCGACGCGCAGCCTGACTTTGAGGGATTGTTCAAAAGGTTCGATATGAATATCGGAGGCTCGGGTTTCAATCGCCCGTTGCATGATCAAGTTGACCATTTTAATAACCGGCGCTTCACTGGCTAAATCCTTTAAATGTTCCAGATCTTCTTCGCCCAAATCGTCGACGCTCAGATCGTCAACCAGTTTATCCATTTGCGAACGGCCTTCGCCATATTGCACTTCCAGCGCAGCATCGATTTCCGACAGCAGACCGACTTTAGCGATGATGTTTTTTCCGGTCGCCAGTTTTAGCGCATCGATCACAAAGCGGTCTTCGGGGTCCATCAAGGCAACGGTCAGTTCGTCATTTTGATTCAAACCGATCGCATGATAATGTTTTAAAAACCGTAACGGCACGGTTTCCGGCAGCTGCATTTCCAACGGGTACTGATCCGGCGCTACCTTCTCAAAATGGCCCGATTCCACAAAAGCATCGGCTACATCCAGTTCCGAGCACAAACCTAATTTAACCAGTAATTGCGGTACGCTTTCCGATACCGATGTTTTTTGTACTCGTTCAACTTTTTTTAATTCCGCCACAGAAAGCTTCTGTTTATCATGCAAAACAGCCAGCAACGATTCATATTGCATTGTTTTAAAAAGGGGTTGGTATATATAAGTGTTTGTTAGGATAGAGAGTTCAACTTATTCAATCAATCGGTATTGTTACCTAGCGGTTGAGCTTGCTCTTGAGTTGGAGGTTTATATTAACAAAGTTTCAGCGATTGCATTCGTTCCGAATGACCTTGGGGGCATCACTGTTCATTTTCAAGTGAGCTCTGGGTGTTGCAAAACCCAAACCCTGCAATAATCCGACTTGTTGAGTTTATACGGGCTGATACAAAGGGCGACAATCAGTCCGTAGGCTTTCTATATTTTACAACTTCGTTTGACTATCAAGGTGAGAAGTATACTTTCATGGTTGCCGTGGAGCTATCAAATACTGAAAATCTCATAGCGCACCCAAGCTTCTTTACACAATATTATTTCATTTTTTTATTGGCTGTTGCCATGTAATCGATGATTTCCAGGGAGGACGCCTAAGCGGCAACTATGGTTTTAAAGATATTAAACAAATTAATATCAACAACTTAATGGACAAGCCAGTAGCTTCATATTGGTAACCCGTAAATATGCAAAAGCACTATTAAAACAACTCAAAGAATTTCACCACGAACGGCTACATGAGCTCCGTGGCTGTGGGTGAAGAAAAATTTTAAGCATCTGTTTACCGGCCCGGCATTCAGCACTTAATCGGTCCGATTGTGGTGTGGGCAAGGGAAAATTACACAGGATGATTAACCCCATTGCCTTTCCAAACTATTTCTCAGCACAAGCTTGAGGACAACCCTTCGCTTCCGGCCGGTATTTTCATCTATATAGCTTAAATTGTCCTTATTTACGTAAGCGCTGAGGCTGTAAGGCTGCATTCCTACCATTTTTCCTACGGCCGGTGTTTTCAAATATACCCCCTGCCAGTGCGGTAACGTGCCGGGCTATACCAGAACTTAAGATTAGGGGCGGCATTCAACATTAATTCTACATCAAAGATGTCGGAAAGCAGAGCACTGACCTTAGCTACTATTAAGCCTGACCCTTTGCCTCTCTTAGAGCAAACCAATATAGAAACAAGGCTTTAATTTATAAAACTTAATTTAGTTTCCTCAAAACACAAAACATCGCTTAACACACTTTATCGGGATAAATTGACTGAAGCCTTGCGCTATAAAAATTTGGAAACTGAACTATTTATGTTAGCCTTACAAAAAAATCACTCAGACTGTTAGGTTAATCATTTATGAGCATATTGCAGTTCTTTAACAAAACCAACAACCTAGGCTATCAAACTGCGATTTTACGCTATCGCTTATTGCCTTCCATTCTCTCACTGATATTGCTGCTGACTTTGTTGGTCAGTTTCCAAGCCGGAGCCGCGCTCACTCCCAGCCCCATCATCGTTGATAGTCAAGTCAAAGTCAGCTTCAGTGAGTTTGAGTTTAATCGGCGTTCAAATACTTTCGATGTCCGGGCGAAACTAAGCAACCGTTCCGTTACGCCTATTTCGACACCGATTCGTCTGGTCATAAAAAATATCAAGCCCAACACCGTGACATTAGCTAATGCGACCGGTCTTCTGCCGGATGGCTCGCCTTATGTTGATGTATCTTTAACTGAAAATGACGATGACGAACACGGGCACGAGCACGAACACTCATCCGATGAAAAACTCAAAAACGCGTTGTTTAAATTCAATAAGTCGAAAGATAAGCAGCACTTAAGCGATAACGTACTGTCGCCCGGTGAAAAAGTTAAAGACGTCCTGCTTAAATTCAATAGCCCGAAACGGGCCAAGTTTACCTTTGACTACAGTGTATTGGGTGTCATTCCTCAGGCAAACCACCCGCCCGTCGCCAATGCCGGAATAAATCAGAGCGCCTTTGTCGGCAATATAATTACCCTTGACGGTAGCGGTTCCACGGATGAAGACGGCGATCCCCTAACGTATCATTGGCGTGTTGCCTCTCAACCGGCAATCAATGCAGCCGTATTAGATAACGCAAGCGCCATCAAACCGCAGCTAAGCATAAACAGCAAAGGCAGTTACCAAATTGAACTCATCGTTAATGACGGCAGCGTTGACAGTACGCCAGCCACTGTACTCATTACCACGGAAAATTCTAAACCCGTAGCGCTGGCCGGTGATGACCAAACCGTTTTCGTAACACAAACAGCCTTGTTAGACGGTCTGTTATCCCATGACATAGACGGTGATCCATTAACGTTTCATTGGCAGTTGAGCGCGAAACCGGCAACCAGCCTGGCGACGCTGCAAAATTCCGACACTCAGACAGCCAATCTTACACCGGATAAACCCGGTCCTTATACCGTGGAACTGGTCGTCAATGACGGCTTGCTCGATAGTCTTGCCGATCAAGTGATCATCAATACCCAAAACTCCAAACCGGTAGCCCATGCAGGAGCCGACCAAATCGATAAAACGGTCGGTATTCCGGTAGAACTGGACGGCAGTCTATCCTCGGATGTCGATGGCGATGCGTTGACTTATATTTGGTCTTTACTCCATCAACCCGAGGGCAGTAGCGCTGTAATCCAGCAAGCCGATCAAGTTAAAGCCGCCTTTACTCCCGATAAAATCGGCGATTATATCGGCCAGCTGATCGTCAATGACGGTCAGGCGAACAGCGATCCCGCCACTTCTTTAGTGACCGTATCCGTCGTCATGCCGGTCAACAATCCCCCGCAAATCACTACCGGTCCATTATCGACAGCAACCGTAGGCAGCCTCTACAGCTATGATGTTGATGCCGTCGATCCGGATAACGATACTCTGAGTTACAGTCTTACTGCATACCCTTCGGGCATGACCATCAACGCACAAAGCGGCCTGATAAACTGGACACCGGCAGCCAATCAAACCGGTGCTCAGTCGGTTAATGTCGCTGTTACCGATGGCAAAGGCGGCAGCGATAGCCAAAGTTACACAGTAACGGTGGTAGAACCGATTGGACTCATAACAGTCCCGAACCTGAGCAATTTGAGTAGAAGCGCCGCAGAAGCAGCCATTGTCAATGCCAAATTAACTATCGGTACGCCCGTTTTCATCAATAATCCGGCCGGTTCCGGCAGCGTTATCTCACAAACTCCCAATGCAGGTTCTTCGGTAGCGGAAGGCACAACAATTACCCTGACCCTGTCTTTAGGCCCCGATCAAGGCTTACCGCCCGATCCGACGGTTACCGCACCCAAAATCGATGCCACCGTGGCGACCACCGTTTCCGCCTCAACCGATTTCCTTTATTCCGGTAGTCACCCAATCCAGACCGGCGTTGCCCAAGGAACCATTGAGGCCAAACGCATTGCCGTCATTCGCGGCAAAGTGCTCGACAAACAAAATAATCCCTTGCCCGGCGTCACCGTCACCGTAGCGCATCACCCGGAATTAGGCCAAACCTTGAGCCGGGCCGATGGCATGTTCGATATGGCCGTTAACGGCGGCGGACAGCTTACCGTCGATTACCAAAAGAGCGGCTATCTCCCCGTTCAACGGCAGCTTCAGACGCCGTGGCAGGACTATGTAGTGGCGGAAGACGTGGTCATGCTAGCGCTCGATCCCCAAGTCACCGCTATCGACCTGAGCAGCACTACGATGCAGGCGGCTCAAGGCAGCGTGATGACCGATACCGATGGCTCCAGGCAAGCCACTATGCTGTTCCCGGCAGGCACCCAGGTTACGATGACCTTGCCCGACGGCACTCAGCAAGCACTGACCTCCCTGCATGTCCGCGCCACCGAGTACACCGTGGGCGAGAACGGCCCCAAGTCCATGCCCGGCCCCTTGCCGCCCACCTCAGGTTATACCTATGCAGTGGAACTGTCCGCCGACGAAGCCGTCGCCGCAGGCGCCAAAACCGTGACCTTCGACCGGCCGGTGCCGTTTTATGTCGATAACTTCCTGAATTTCCCGGTAGGAGAAACAGTCCCGGTAGGCTGGTACGATAGAGATAAAACCGCCTGGATTCCGTCCGCTAACGGCAAGGTGATCAAGATCCTGTCCATCGCTAATGGCCTTGCCGATCTCGACACCGACGGCGACGGCTTGGCTGACGATGCCGTAAAACTTGCAACGCTCGGCATTGACGATGCCGAACGCCAACAACTCGCCCAGCTCTATGCTGCCGGTAAAACCGTCTGGCGGACACCGATAAGCCATTTCACGCCCTGGGATTGCAACTGGCCTTACGGTCCGCCTAAAGGTGCGGTATCGCCGCCACCGCCGGATGACACCAAAAATCCGCCGCCCGAACAAGACAGCGACGAGTGTCCAGGTTGCAGCATTAACCCGCAAGCGCGGACGGTGGGCGAAGAACTTCCCGTTAGTGGCACGCCTTATACTCTGCATTATCAAAGTCGGCGTGCGAAAGGGTATAAAGCGGGTTCGGTTATCAATATCCCACTCTCTGGGACTAATGTGTCGGCGAGCCTTCAGGGCATTGACCTGTCCGTTACGGTGTCGGGTCAGCGCTTTACCCGCTCCTTTACTGCTGCGCCGAACCAGCGTTATCAATTTGAATGGGACGGCCTGGATGGCTATGGACGTCCCGTCATCGGAAGTGTTTCGGCCACGGTGACGGTCGGTTATCGCTATAACCTCGTTTATTACGCCGCGCGTTCGGATTTTGAGCAAAGCTTTGCCCAGGCCGGTGTCGGCATCATCATCGGTAATCGCGGGGCATCGCCTATCGCTTTGACTCAGCAAACTTGGCAGCAAACGCTGATTGCAAAGCAGTCGGTAGCGCAGGTCATGGGCAGTTGGAACTTGGGTGTCCACCACAGCTATGACGTCATCCATCGGATTCTGGAGTTGGGAACAGGTGAGCGTCGCGACGCGGACCCGACCGGTGTAGGACAGGTCATCACCACCGTGGCAGGCACTGGGGTTAGTAATTACAACGGCGACGGTGGCTCGTCCATGCTGGCGAATATTCGTCCACAGAGTACAGCCCTCGGGTATGACGGTAGTCTCTACATCGCTGATTACGGTAATCATCGCATCCGGCGGGTCGGGCCGGACGGAATCATCACTACCGTGGCAGGCACTGGGGTTCCTTACTATAGTGGCGATGGCGGCCCTGCCACACAGGCGGATCTTTATGCTCCACGAGGTATCGCCCTCGGGCCGGACGGCAGTCTTTACATCGCCGATAGTGGCAATAACCGCATCCGACGGGTTGGACTGGACGGTATTATCACCACCGTGGCGGGCACCTTTCCAGGCTACAGCGGCGATGGTGGCCCTGCGACGCAAGCCAAGCTTTATTTTCCAACGGGCATCGCCCTTGATCTAGACGGTAGTCTCTACATCGCGGATCTCAACAATAATCGCATCCGTCGAGTAGGCACAAACGGCATTATCACTACCGTGGCCGGCATCGGACAATCGGGCTATGCAGGCGATGGTAGTCTGGCTATGCAAGCCAAGCTCAATTCTCCCTATGGTATCGCTCTCGGGCCGGACGGCAGTCTTTATATCGCGGATCTATTCAATAGCCGCGTCCGGAGGGTCAGGCCGAACGGTATCATCACCACCGTGGCAGGTACCAGCCAACCGGGCTATGGTGGCGATGGCGGCCAGGCTACGCAGGCACAGCTTTATTATCCAGATGGCATCGCGCTAGGGGCGGGCGGTAGCCTCTACATTGCCGATACTCATAATCACCGCATCCGGCGGGTTGGCCTGGATGGTGTTATTACCACCGTCGTGGGCACTGGACTTTCAGGTTACGGTGGTGATGGCGGCCCAACCACGCAGGCACAGCTTTATTATCCACAGAGCGTCGCCCTAGGACCTGACGGCAATCTCTACATTACCGATAATAGCAATAATCGTATTCGTAAGATAGCACCATCCTTACCCGGCTTTAGCCTGAATGATGTGCTGATTCCTTCAGCAAACGGCATGGAGCTCTACTATTTTGACATTCAAGGTAAGCATTTACGTACACTAGACGCGTTAACCCGGTCTGAGCGTTATCGCTTTGCTTATGATAGAATCGGACGCTTGAATGCTATCACCGATGCCGATGGCGACATCACCCGTATCGAGCGCGACGCCACCGGCAATGTCACCGCCATTATTGCTCCCGACGGTCAACGCACCGTCTTGACCCTGGATACTAACGGTTATCTCGCAAGTGTAGCCAATCCAGCCGGAGAAACTCATAGCATGACCTACACGGCAGACGGGCTGCTCACTGCCTTTACCGATCCCAACGGTCACAGCAACACCTTCAGCTACGACGACTTGGGACGCCTGAGGCAGGATATAGACGCCGCAAACGGCGGTTGGGCCATCACCACCACTCAGCAGACCACTGGCTACACCACGATCATGACCAGCGGAGAGGGCCGCAGCTCTAAATTTGCCGTCAATTACCTGAGCACCGGAGAGCGTCGTCAAACCAATACCTCCCCCAGCGGCATGGTGCAGACGCGATTATTTAACCCCAAAAGCTATCTGGAAACCGTCACCGCCCCGGATGGCATGGTCAGCACACTGCTGCAAGGCCCCGATCCACGCTTCGGTATGCAAGCACCGCTAGCGGCTTCCAGCACGGTAAAAACCCCGTCCGGCCTAGCCGCCACGTCAAGCCAACAGCGTAGCGCCGTGCTGGCCGATGTCAACGATCCGCTGAGCCTCACCACGCTCACCGAGACTGCCACAACCAACGGCAAGACCTCCAGCAGCGTCTTCAACGCCGCTACGCTAACCTTCACCGACACCTCACCCGCAGGCCGCACGGCGACAACCACCATCGACACTAAAGGCCGCCCCGTCAAACGGACGATCCCCGGCCTAGACGAAGTGAACCTAAGCTACGACGCCCGAGGCCGACTCAACACCACCCGTCAAGGCTTGGGTGCGGATGCCCGGACTACCGATCTCGCTTACTACGACAGCGGGGCGAGCCAAGGCTACCTGCACACCGTCACCGATGCGTTAAACCGCACCGTCAGCTATGATTACGACCTTGCCGGACGGGTAACCCGGCAAACCTTGCCGGACGGGCGAGCCGTCGAATTCGCTTACGACGCCAAAGGCAACCTGACCTCGCTAACTCCGCCCGGCCAAGCCTCGCATCTGTTCGACTACACGGCGGTAGACCAAACCAAAAACTATACCCCGCCGACCGTCGATACCACCGATCCCGCAACCCATTACAGTTATAACCGAGACAAACAATTGGAGTTAATCACCCGGCCCGATGGTCAAACGCTGGATTGGATCTATGACAGCGCCGGACGCCTACAAACCCTGAGCGCACCGCATGGCGATACCGCCTATAGTTACGATAGCGCCGGGCGTTTGCAAAGTTTGGTAGCGCCCGGCAACATCACGCTCAGCTACGCTTATGATGGAGCGCTGATGACTGGTACCGCCTCGACCGGTGCCGTTACCGGTACTGTTAGCCGCAGTTACGACGCCGATTTTCGCATCAAGACCTTATCGATCAACGGCGCGAATGCCTTCACCTTCGGTTATGACAACGACAGCCTGCTCACTTCAGTCGAAAACACGGCTCTGGGCGTCAATCTCACCTTGACGCGTGACGCCCAAAACGGCCTGCTCACCGGCACCGCACTCGGCAGCTTGACCGATAGCTATAGTTACAACGGCTTCGGTGAAGTCAGCCAGTATTTGGCAACGTTCGGAACGGCAGACTTGTACAAAACCGACCTCAGCCGCGACAAACTGGGCCGTATTACGCAAAAAATCGAAACCCTAGGCGGTATCGCCAACACCTTCGACTACACTTACGATGTCGCAGGCCATCTGCTCGAAGTGAAACAAAACGGCATCGTGCAGTCCAGCTACGGCTACGATACCAACGGCAACCGTACCGACCTGAACGGCGCAGTTATTGCCCATTACGACGCCCAAGACCGGCTGCTCGACTATAACAGCGCCAGCTACGACTACACCGCCAATGGCGAACTCAAAACCAAGACCGTAGGAACCGCGACGACCCGCTACACCTACGATGTGCTGGGTAACCTGAGAAATGTCATTCTGCCAAGTGGGACTACTATTGATTATGTAATTGATGGACAGAACCGCAGAGTTGGCAAAAAACGCAACAACGTGCTGGAGCAGGGCTTTTTGTATCAGGACCAGCTCAAACCCATCGCCGAACTGGACGGCAATAACAACATCGTCAGCCGCTTCGTCTACGCCACTGGCGCCAACGTGCCGGACTTCATGATTAAAGGCGGTGTGACTTATCGGCTGATCAAGGATCATCTGGGCAGCCCGAGGCTGGTCGTCGATGTCGCGACCAACACCGTGATTCAACAGCTAAATTACGACGTTTGGGGCAAAGTCATTCAGGATAGCAATCCGGGTTTTCAGCCGTTCGGCTATGCCGGAGGACTCTACGACCGCGATACGCATCTTGTCCGGTTTGGGGCTAGGGATTATGATGCCGAAACCGGACGATGGACGGCTAAAGACCCGATTGGGTTTGAGGGCGGGGATACTAATCTTTATGGGTATGTGGTTGGTGATCCGGTTAATGGGGTTGATCCGTTGGGACTGCAATCTATCACAATTGGTTTTTTTCCGGGATTTGGAGGGCAAATTACTGTCGGACAAAATCCAAACGGATCAGGATTCGTGTCAATCCAGTTTGGTTGGGGCATAGGCGGCGGTTTTTCCTATAATCCACTCGGTCAACAATCTGGTTATTCTCCATCGCAAGGGAACTTCTGGGGGATAGGGCTTGGTGTTTATAGTCAAGCGGGATTTCGCGTTGGTCCTGTTGGTGCTAGCTTGGGAGCAAACCTTGGGCGAAATTTCATGTCTTGCAGCAATGATCTTTATCGTGGAGTAACAAAAAGCAGTAGCATTAAAGATGCC
Organism: Methylobacter sp.; assembly: GCA_026399025.1. Lineage (GTDB taxonomy): Bacteria > Pseudomonadota > Gammaproteobacteria > Methylococcales > Methylomonadaceae > Methylobacter_A. Next base: position 849 of record JAPLRU010000067.1, on the reverse strand, counting down.
TTGATAGGAGTAAGCGGATCAATTTCTGGCGGTGGACAACTCACGATTTTCGGGGGAGGAACCCATCAATGATCAAGCCCAGACTATATCATTTCGCTATGCTTGCAGGTATTCTTCTAATACTCTTTGCTAGTCTCTACTTTGACGCTACGTTTACAGATGCTTATGAAGAAGCTGAACGATTTGCACGTGAGGATCGTAGAGTAACTGATCTTGTCGGGGATGTAACCAAAGTCCGTTTAAGGTTTTGGGACGATTTTCAATTCAACTCCGTCGGTAGCGGCGGTGAAGCGAATTTCGTTTTAGATGTATTCGGCAGTAATAATAAAGCAATTATGGATGTCCATTTACGCCGTATGGCAAATCGATGGTACGAGGATGTGATCTATATTCGTGTTAATGGGGATAGTGAAGTTCATACTATTCCTATTCATGCTGAGTCGAAATAACCGGAAACAAGGAAACTTGGGGGCAGGCCCTGATGTATCCCCACAAAATATCTATACGTGAAACTTCGGGGTCAGGCCTTTAATTTGACATTTTTAAATGTAAATTCTAAGGCCTGACCCTGAGGTATCCCCACGAATTACCCCTCCTCCAATTTTTTGAAATAGCCGGTTAATAGCGTCTGCGCCAGTTCTAAATAATCATCCGGCAGCTTAAACACAACAAAGGGGAAAAGGGGTCTGGGGAAAAGGGGGTCAGGTTCTGAAGTATCCCCACAAAATATCTATACGAAACAGCATACTATGAGTGTCTTTTGATTCAATAAAAGCCAAGGTGGCGCTAAAATGGAGTTTGTTTCTAGTAAAAATAAGTCAGCGGGATAACCTTATGTCGATCATTAAC
>JAPLRU010000118.1:32926-120490 GCA_026399025.1 Methylobacter sp. | reverse complement strand
TTTCAGCAGGAGCTTGGAGACGCGGGTTTAATTTCCAAGGGATATTGAATAAAACGTTAGTGGTAACGACTCAGCAGTCGGGAGCAGTTGCCGAAATCCGAAAAAATCATTTAGCTTCGCTTAGGCCTATCCGCATTCATTATAATCATTTGCGTTCCATTGTATTTGGCGGCTGAAAAGTGCTAAATTTTCTCCCGGCTTGGCACATTCTGCGACAAAACCAAAAGAGGCATCATGAATAGGCATAACACTATCAAATTTCCATTATTAACCTGCATCATAGCAACTACGGCGCTAACCGCTTGCGCCACCACGCCACTTAAGGAAGCCGGAGCAAACGACCCTTGGCAAGGCTGGAACAGAAGTACGCAATCTTTTAACGATAGCTTCGACAAACATGTATTAAAGCCGGTTGCGGTAGGCTACTTGCATGTCACCAACGACGCCGTTGATGACGGCGTGACTAATTTCTTTAGTAACATTAACGATATAGGCGTCACTATCAACGATTTGTTGCAACTGAAATTATTGCAAGGCGGTATGGATAGCAGCCGCTTTATTATCAATACGACTGCCGGAGTCGCGGGTATTTTCGATTGGGCCGGTAAACTTAACTTACCTAAACATAATGAAGATTTCGGTCAAACTTTAGGCTTTTGGGGAGTGCCGTCAGGCCCTTATCTGGTATTGCCGTTTTTTGGCGCCAGTACGCCCAGAGATACGGTAGGGCTGATCGGTGATGCCTTTATGGACCCTTTAACCTATGTGTCCATCTTTGGCGGTTTTGTCGGCAGCGCAGTAACAGCAGGCACCAGTGCGCTGGATGTGACGGATTATCGTGCCGGCGTTATGTCGACTGAAAAAGTGATTAATGAAGCAACCAACGGCGACCGCTACGATTTTATAAAAGACTCCTATCTGCAACATCGCGAATACCTGATCTATGACGGTAATCCACCGGATGAAAAGGACCCTTTAGACGCTGATGAAAGTGGTAATAAGCAGTAATAAGGCGCCGGATTTTTTTGAGTTACAGCGTTTTCAATTTAAATCAGTCGGCCTTAAAAGGCTATGTCATCATTAACAGAATTTGAAAACGCCGTATTTTGTTTATTGCACGTTATCTTAAACAATATCAGCCAGATTGCCCTTAGTTTCCAGCCATACTTTCCGGTCTTGCGAGCGCTTTTTAGCCAGTAATAAATCCAACTGACTCTTGGTATCGTCGTCTTCCGCGACGGTCAATTGCACCAGACGGCGGGTGTCCGGGTTCATGGTGGTTTCCCGGAGCTGGCTGGGGTTCATCTCGCCCAAACCTTTAAAGCGTTGCACATTGATTTGGCCTTTAAGCTTCTCGGCACTAATGCGGTCCAGCACGCCGAGCCTTTCGGCTTCGTCCAGCGCATAAAACACCCGCTTGCCGACATCGATCCGATACAAAGGCGGCATTGCAACAAAGACATGACCGGCAACTACCAGCGCATTGAAATGCTGATAAAACAAAGCGCAAATCAAGGTGGCGATGTGGTTGCCGTCGGAGTCGGCATCGGCCAGAATGCACACCTTGCCGTAACGCAAATTTTGTAAATCGGAAGAACCCGGTTCTATGCCCAAAGCGACAGCAATATCATGAACTTCCTGCGACGCCATCACTTGATTGGACTCGACTTCCCAAGTATTTAAAATCTTGCCGCGCAACGGCATAATCGCCTGAAAGTCGCGTTCCCGCGCCTGTTTAGCCGAACCGCCGGCGGAATCCCCTTCGACCAGGAATAATTCGGTTCGGGATAAATCCTGCGCCGAACAATCGGCCAGTTTGCCCGGTAATGCGGGCCCCGAGGTGATTTTTTTACGGATGATTTTCTTATTGGAACGCAGCCGTTTTTGCGCGCTGGAGATAATGATTTCGGCGATTTTCTCGCCCTCGGCGGGGTGTTGGTTTAACCATAAACTGAAGCGGTCTTTCGCCACGCCGGACACAAAAGCCACGCATTCGCGGGAGCTTAGCCGCTCTTTGGTTTGGCCTGAAAACTGCGGATCTTCCAATTTGACCGACAGCACAAAATGGCAGTTTTCCCAGACATCTTCCGGGGCCACCTTGACGCCGCGCGGCAGGATATTGCGGATGTCGCAAAATTCGCGCATCGCTTCGGTCAATCCTGCGCGTAGGCCGTTGACGTGGGTTCCGCCTTGTGCAGTCGGCACCAGGTTCACATAACTTTCAGCCAACACTTCCGGCGGATTTTCAATGGCCCAGACAATACCCCATTCAACCGCTTCATGATTAGCAGCCATGCTGCCCATGAACGGCTGTTCAGGACAAAAATCAATATCGCCGATGCGGTCGAGCAAATATTCTTTCAAGCCGTCCTGATAACACCACACATAGTCTTCGTCGGTTTGATCGACTTTCAGGGATATTTTCAAACCAGGGCATAACACCGCCTTTGCACGCAGCACATGCTTAAGCTTTACCACCGAGACTTTATTCGAGTCGAAATATTTTTCATTCGGCCAGAATCGGACCGTTGTTCCGGTATTATTCTTGCCGACGGTGCCGATCTCGGTCAGCTCGGTTTGCTTTTCGCCATCGGCGAACTCCATTCGATAAACTTTGCCGCTCCTTTTAACGTCGACTTCCAGCTTTGCCGACAGCGCATTAACGACCGAGACGCCGACACCGTGCAGCCCCCCGGAAAATTGATAATTCTTATTGGAAAACTTTCCGCCCGCGTGCAACTGGGTCAAAATCACCTCAACACCGGGAATGCCCTGTTCGGGATGGATATCGACCGGCATACCCCGACCATTATCGTTAACCTGCACCGAGCCGTCTTTATATAAAACCACATCAATTGATGTCGCATGGCCCGCCATCGCTTCATCAACGCTGTTATCGACAACTTCCTGAACCAGATGGTTGGGCCGGGTGGTGTCCGTGTACATGCCGGGACGCTTACGTACCGGCTCCAAGCCGCTTAAAACTTCGATTGCCGCCGCGTTATATTCGTTACTCATACTTCCTAATCACTCACAATTCAATTTCATATATAATGCAGGACGAAAGACAAAAGGCGAAAGGCACAATTTTTTCGCCTTTTGCCTTTTGCCTTTTGCCCTTCGCCTTAACAACACATCGTACCATTAAAAATATCTTTATCTCATGCCGAAAAAGAAAGCCCCGACTTTATTCGAAGACTCACTCGCCGAACTGGAACAGTTGGTTAGCCAACTCGAACAGGGCGATATTTCATTGGAAGAGTCGCTAAAGTCATTTGAACGCGGGGTTAACTTGACCCGAACCTGTCAAAAAGCCCTACAAGAGGCCGAGCAAAAAGTTCAAATTCTAATTGAAAAAAACGGCACTCAATCCCTGGAGCCATTTACCGATGAGTAATGCGTTAAAAGACTATCTTGATTTTTGTCAAAACCGTGTGGAAACAGCTCTGGAAGCTCGTTTGCCCAGTGACATCATCTTACCTCAAAAGCTGCACCTGGCCATGCGCTACACCGTGTTGGACGGGGGTAAACGAATGCGTCCGATGCTGACTTACGGCACCGGCTTAACCTTAGGTATAGCGCCGGAAGCTTTGGACGGTCCGGCTTGCGCAGTGGAATTCATTCATGTTTATTCTTTGATTCATGACGATCTTCCGGCTATGGATGACGACGATCTCAGACGCGGTAAAGCCACCTGTCATGTCGCTTTCGATGAAGCGACGGCGATTTTAACCGGCGATGCGCTGCAAGCGTTGGCTTTTGAAACGCTGGCTAACGATCCCAGCATCACCGCGAGTGCTGAAGGCCGTTTGAAGATGATCACTGTTTTAGCCAAAGCCAGCGGCTCTCAAGGTATGGTAGGCGGCCAAGCTATTGATCTGGATTCCGTCGGAACTTGCTTGACTTTGCCTGAGCTGGAAAATATGCATATCCATAAAACCGGGGCGTTGATCCGCGCCAGCGTTAATATGGCAACGTTGGCAAAGGCCGATATAGACCCGAATATTGCGAAGAAACTGGATAATTATGCTAAGTGCATCGGCTTATCGTTTCAGGTTAAGGACGATATTCTTGATGAAGAAAGCGATACCGAAACCTTGGGCAAAACCCAAGGCAAGGATAAGGATAACAATAAGCCCACTTATCCTGCCCTGTTAGGCATGGCCGGGGCTAAACAAAAAGCCCAGGAGCTGCATGAACAAGCCCTGGACAATTTGAGTGTTTTCGGTGGCGAAGCCGATTTACTGCGGGATTTATCGCTTTATATTATTCAGCGGGACCATTAATTCCATTTCGCCGGATTGCAGTTTACTCTGTTCTAAGATCGTCAGCCCGCTAGTACTCAGCCAATCCTGCTTTGGTCCGTCAAAATAGGATTAACTGAGTGCTAGATCGCATAATGATTACTTTATGATGCTGATGCCTTTTAGCAGGGTCAATGCTTCGTACAACGGATAATCTTTCATTTCCAAGGACTCCTTGTCTTTATCCTGCCCCGCATCTAAACCTTCTTTTCCTTTGCCATTTTGCAAATGACGGGATAAATCGGCTTCCTTGACCGGCTTGAATTCGGTTTTTTCCAATGACTCCAGTTTAACGCGGCCCAGGGTAATATCCGGCTCAATACCTTCGGCCTGGATAGAACGACCTGAAGGCGTGTAGTATCTGGCGGTGGTCAATTTAACCGCGGCGCCGTTACTGGTTGGCAAGATAGTTTGCACCGAGCCTTTACCGAACGATTTTTCGCCCATGATGACTGCGCGTTTTTGATCCTGCAAAGCACCGGCGACAATTTCCGAGGCTGACGCGGAACCGGCATTGATCAAGACAACCATCGGTGCGCCGTCAATAAGATCATCGGGAGCGGCATTAAAGCGCATTTCCGAGTTCTCAATCCGGCCTTCGGTGTAAACGATGAGCCCGCTTTTTATGAAAGCATCACTGACTTCCACGGCTGCATTCAGTACGCCGCCCGGATTGTTTCTTAAGTCAAGCACTAAGCCTTTCAAATTACCTGCATTTTCTTTTTTCAGTGCCGCCAGCGCTTCTTTAAGGCTCTCTCCGGTTCCTGACTGAAAACTGCTGATGCGTAGATAGCCGTAACCTTTTTCCAACATCCGGCTTTTTACGCTTTTGACTTTTATAATGTCCCGAATAATGGTTATCTTTAAGGGCGCTTCCTCTCCTTCACGAACTACAGTCAGCAAAATTTTGCTGCCCGGTTCGCCACGCATGAGCTTGACGGCGTCGGCCAAAGTCATGCCCTTTACCGGCTGATCGTCCAGCCTGACGATCAAGTCTCCGGTTTTAATGCCCGCTCTTTGGGCCGGCGTATCGTCAATAGGAGAAACCACTTTAACAAAGCCGTTTTCCATCGTTACTTCGATGCCTAAACCGCCGAACTGCCCTGTCGTGCCTTCTTTTAGTTCTTGATATTCCTCGGCTCCCAAATAAGCGGAATGAGGGTCAAGTCCGCTCAACATGCCGCGCACCGCATCTTCCAATAATTTTTTGTCGGAAACCGGCTCTACATAATCCCTTTTAATGCGTCCGAAAATTTCCGTGAAGGTGCGCAAGTCTTCATAGGGCAGAACCTCTTCTGTTTCAGCGGCAGGCTTTGCATTGTCCCGCTCGGCAAAGACGCTGCCGCAGATGCCCATAAACACACCCAACATAATCCCTAAGGACAAAATGAAAATATTTTTCTTTTTTAACATGTACCTACAAACTCCAAACACTCGATTTCCAAAATTCAGTCACTTGCCATTAATTAAACCCGGCTCCGATTATTTACGGCACCATTCCTGCGGATCAATCGGCCTACCGTTGTTACGTATCCCAAAATACAATCCGGCATGGCTGCGGCCGCCACTTTGTCCAACGGACGCAATGACGTCGCCGACATCCACCCAGTCGCCGACCTGCCGATATAAACTCTGATTAAAGGCGTAAAGGGACATATAGCCTTTGCCGTGATCAATTATGATCAATAATCCATAACCACGAAGCCAATCGGAAAAAGTGACTTTCCCGCTGGTAATCGCTCGTATCTCGGTTCCTTCTTTGGCATCAATTAATACGCCGTCCCAAATACTCTCGGTACTTTCGGCGCGCGCACTGCCGAATTTATTGGCTAAGCGCCCTTTGACCGGCCAAGGCAGCTGTCCCCTAAGTGCGGAAAAATCGCCCTTAAGCTTAGCAAAATCATCCCCGGCTCCTCCCGGCAAGTCTTTGTCAGGTTCGGACGAAGCCTCAGCATTCGTATGTAATCTTTTGCTTTGCTCGGCTTCAAAAGTAAGATCATCGGTTGATCTTTGTAGTGAAGAGACTAGATTTTTCAGCTTATTTTCGCTTTCTCTTAAATGAATGACTTGTTGCTCATTTGAAAAAACATCGCGTTTTAATTGCGCCAATAATTCAGTGCGGCGTTTTCTAACGTTGTTGACAGCCGTCTGCTCAGCTTTTCTTTTCTCAAGATCTTTCTCTAAAAGCTCGGTTTCCTGCTGTTGCTGCTTACTCAGCCGATCCAGGTGCTTTATCGACTCGGAAATCCCGGCCAGCTTCGTCAGGCGAGCCTTATTGAGGTAATCGTAGTAAACCAGCATCCGGCTGGATAATGCAGGATCTTGCTGATTGAGCAACAATTTTAGTTTTTCTTTTTGCCCCATTGCGTAGGCGGCTTTCATTTGACCTGCTAATTCTTTGTTTTGCTCGGCGATCTGATTTTGGGACTTAGCTACTTCCTGTCGTATCTTGCTCAGATCACGGCGTTTTTGTTCAACCTGATTTTGCAATGTCCTTAATAAAGCGACCGTTTTGCCGTAGAGTTTTTCAACTTCGCCCAACTGCGTGTTCAGGGTGTTTTTTTGCAGTTGCAGATGCTGCATATTCTGGTCGGCCGCTTTAATACCGGACTGTACTTCGTTTAGCTCGTCATTTCTTCCTAAGATTTCTGCGCCACTTTCCTGGATCAATGCAGTCAGCAAAAAACAAAAAAACAGCTTCTTTCTCATCCACAGATTAAGCCAACTTGATAAGTGATCGCCCGGTCATTTCAACGGGTTGCTCAACGCCTAACATGGCCAGTACTGTGGGAGCCAAGTCCGATAAACTGCCGCCTGCGTCTAAAGGCCGATCACCGCCGACATAAACCAAAGGCACAGGATTGGTCGTATGTGCGGTATGCGGCTGGCCGGTTTCTTTATCAACCATTTGCTCGATATTGCCGTGATCGGCGGTTATCAGCATCTGCCCACCTACCGATTTTAAGGCTTCCACTATGCGTTGCAAGGAGGCATCGACGGCTTCTACGGCCAAAATCGCCGCATCTATTATGCCGGTATGCCCGACCATGTCGCAATTAGCATAGTTACATATTATGACATCGTAGTGACCGCCGGTAATGGCAGCGACCAAATTATCGGTAACTTCTCCCGCACTCATTTCCGGTTGCAAGTCATAGGTTCTGACTTTGGGCGAGGGCACCAATATTCGGTCTTCACCGGCAAAAGCGGCATCAGTGCCGCCATTAAGGAAAAAGGTGACATGGGCAAATTTTTCAGTTTCCGCCAAGCGCAACTGGGTCATGCCCAGCGTGGATAAATATTCGCCAAGACAGTTTTTTAAATCGGTCGGCGGGAAGGCTACGTCATAATCAAAATCCTGCTGATATTCCGTTAACGTACAGTAATAGCCTTTGTGGGGCGCATGGTTTCTGTCAAATCGATCGAATTCGCTTGCCGTTAATGCCACTGAAATTTCGCGGGCGCGATCAGCCCGGAAATTCATAAAAACGACCGAGTCTTCGGGATCAAGAACGGTTGCGTGACGGTGGGCATCCAAAATAGCGGTCGGCAACACAAATTCATCGGTTTCGCCGCGTTCATAAGCGGCTTCCAATGCCTGTAAAGAAGAGTCCGCGCTAAAACCGGCCTCACCTTTGGCGATCAAGTCATAGGCCTGCTTTACCCGATCCCAACGGTTATCCCGGTCCATCGCATAAAAGCGGCCTGCGATTGAAACAATACGGCCGACGCCGAGCGCCGCACATTTTGCTTCCATCAGTTCAAGAGAAGCCATTGCGCTCTTCGGCGGAACATCCCGCCCATCCAAAAAAGCATGCAGGTAAATTTTATCGAGTCCCCGCTTGGCGGCTAACTCGATCATCGCCGCAATCTGCTCTTCATGGCTGTGAACGCCGCCGGGCGACAGCAGTCCCATAATATGCAGGGCTTTATTTTTTTCCTTGGCAAGATCCACGGCCCGGCAAAGAACCGGATTGGTATAAAAGCTGCCGTCAACGATGGCGTCATTGACCTTGGAAAAGTCTTGCGGAACATAACGTCCCGTACCGATATGAACATGGCCGACTTCCGAATTACCCATTTGTCCGCTCGGCAATCCTACCACCGCACCGGAACAACTCAGCAGGGTCATCGGGCAATCTTCTTGGAGTTTGTCCCAACAAGGGGTGTTCGCCATCGCAATGGCATTATAGTCTTTGTCCAGCGAGTAACCGAATCCGTCAAGGATCAGCAATACTACAGGCTTTGGTCGATTCAACATCTTTAATCTCTATTTTCCGATACTAAAAAAATCTGCATCATTACGCTAACTGCAAAGTAAGCCATTTTATTCTTCATTACCAAAAATGGTCGTAGTGATGTATTATTTTGCCAGATTTACTGGTTCTTATGTTTTGGCAACATGCCATCTATGCGCTCAAGTAGCGGTTATATTAATACACGTTGACAACAGTTGTATAAAAATAATTCTTCACGAGTTCTTTTTTAATCGGATTCGATAACCTAAAAATATTAAGCAGAGCTATGGAAATTACCGGTCAACAGACCCATACAGACGATGACGATATAGCCAAAGCAGCCCATTGTTTAAAGGCGATGTCACATCCATTGCGCTTAAAAATATTGTGTGTTTTGGGCAGCGATTCAATCTGCGTACAGCAAATTGTCGATCAGGTTGGCACCAGTCAGAGCAATATTTCCCAGCATCTGGCCATTCTTAGGGAAAAAAACATACTCGGCTCTATAAAGAAAGCTAACCGTGTTTATTATTTTATTGACGATGCTCGTATGCTGATGCTTATTAAAATGATGCAGGAGGTTTTCTGCTCCAGTCACTAATTCACCTTTTCACTTAACTTTGACAACACATCCATGGAACGTTATCTAGAATTCATTTTAAATCATTACATCTTATCCCTTGCTCTGGCAGTTGTTACCTATTTATTAATCCAAGAATTGTTCGACAGCGCATTCAAAAAGTTCGGTTCTGTGTCGCCGTTGCTGGCGGTCGCTAAAATGAACGATAGCGATACCATGGTTATCGATGTCCGCGAACCGGACGAATTTTTGAAAGGCCATATTGAAAACGCGATTAATACTCCGCTGGGTAACCTGCCCGCTCACTTGTCAAAGCTGGAAACTTATAAAAACAAGCCGGTTCTTGTTGTCTGCCAGAACAGTACGCGGTCCGCATCGGCCGGCAAACAATTGACCAAAGCCGGATTTGAGCAAGTTTTCGTTATTACCGGCGGTATGCAAGCTTGGGAAGACGACTACAAATTACCTATAAAATCAGCTAAAACCAAACGGTAAGCACAAAAGCAAAATGAGTGCTTTTGAATTGCCGATACATTTCTTAACCCCTAACCTTGGAGATCCTTTATGAGTGAAGAGAACAGCGCAGTGGAAAAACAATTTTCTATCCAGAAAATTTATACCAAAGATATGTCATTCGAGACCCCCAATTCACCCCAAATATTCACCGAAAAATGGGAGCCCTCTGTCGACTTTAATCTAGGCACCCATGTGATGCCTTTAGAAAACTCAATGTTCGAAATAGCCCTTAAGGTCACGATCACCGTTAAAAACGGCGAGTCAACCGCTTATCTGGTCGAAGTCAATCAAGCGGGAATTTTCTCTTTAAGCGGTTTTAGCGATGCTGAAATGGGTCCGATGGTCGGCAGTTTCTGCCCCAACATACTTTTTCCTTACGCGCGAGAAGCTATTTCCGATTTGGTCACCAAAGGCGGCTTTCCACAGATGCTCTTAGCTCCGGTCAATTTTGACGCTTTATATTCGCAACATTTGCAACACGCGCAACAAGCGCCCGGCTCCGACTCCATCAATTAACGGGTCCTGAGCTTGCCGAAAGAGTCGTTCGATGACTAAAAAAATCGCCGTTCTGGGCGCGGGTTCATGGGGCACGGCGCTAGCCATTCTGGCAGCCAGAAATGGTTGCCGGACGCTGTTATGGGGGCACACGCCTGAACATATGGCGGCACTGAGCCAAGACCGTGAAAATAAACGCTATTTACCCGGTCTCGTTTTTCCTGAAAACCTCACGGTTAGCGCCGACTTGGCTGAAGTGGCCGGCTTTAGCCGTTTGATGCTGATCTCCGTACCCAGTCACGCTTTTAAAGATACTTTGCTTAAGCTCAAAGTCCATTTATCCAATGACGTGCAAATAGCGTGGGCCACTAAAGGCTTTAACCCCGATGACGGGTCTTTGCTGCACGAGGTCGTCGCGACTATTTTTTCCGCGCAAACCCCGGCAGCCCTGCTTTCAGGCCCCACTTTCGCCGGAGAAGTCGCCGCCCGGTTGCCGACCGCGATTACCATTGCCTCGTCTCAGCCTGATTTTGCCTGTCTTCTCGCCGACATCCTGCACAGTGAGCGTTTTCGAACTTACACCAACTCGGATTTGATTGGCGTCGAAGTCGGCGGCGCGGTAAAAAACGTCATGGCTATAGCGGCCGGTATCGCCGATGGCCTGGGCTTTGGCGCCAACACGCGGGCTGCACTGATTACCCGAGGATTAAACGAAATTATTCGTCTCGGCGTTAAATTAGGCGGCAAGCAGGAAACCTTTATGGGCTTGGCCGGTCTCGGCGATCTTATTTTGACCTGCACCGATAATCAATCCAGGAACCGGCGTTTTGGTTTAGCCTTGGGGCAGGGTAAAGACACGGTTGCGGCTGCGCAGGAAATCGCCCAAGAAATCGAAGGCATTTCAGCCGCCAAAGAAACTTTTTTACTCGCCAGAAAATATGGCGTGGACATGCCTATTACCGAACAAACTTATAAGGTTTTATATGAAGGCTTGGCCCCGCTGGCGGCCGTGCAAAACCTATTGGCTCGCGAACAAAAAGCCGAGTCGTAAAATCACTGCAATACCCTGTTTGCTTGCGTCTCAAAATAGGCTGTTGATCCGTTGCCTTTAGGCTGTTATTTCGTCGCAATCGCCGATTTAGAAACACAACTTGAGTTTGTTAAAGACGACATTGCCGTGACGGAAGATTTCTTGCTTGAAAATTATTAACCTTGAGCTTTGCTTCTTTTAAATTGAATCTTAAATGCTAAATTTCAAAAATATAGCCCTTCGCCGTGGCGCGCGGGTGCTGTTTGCCAACTCGTCTTTCACTATTCACAAAGGTCAAAAAGTCGGCTTTACCGGCGCCAACGGCGCAGGCAAATCCAGTTTTTTTGCACTGGTTCGAGGTGAACTGCATTTGGATGAGGGCGATTTTTCGATGCCGCCGGGGCTGGAAATAGCTCATGTGGCCCAAGAAACGCCCGCTACCGACAGTTCTGCAATTGATTACGTCATTGACGGTGATCAGGAATTGAGGCGTTTGCAAAAGCAATTGCTCAGTGCCGAGCAGACCGATAACGGTTTGCAACAGGCCGAGTTGCATGCCGCTCTGGATACCATCGGCGGTTATACCGCTCAGGCCAGAGCCTCGCGCTTAATGAACGGTTTAGGCTTTAGCGCCGATCAGGAAAGCAACGCGGTCAATTCGTTTTCCGGCGGCTGGCGGATGCGGCTTAATCTGGCCCAGGCTTTGATGTGTCGCTCGGATGTATTATTGCTTGACGAGCCCACCAACCATTTGGATTTGGATGCGGTGATTTGGTTGCAGGACTGGTTATGCAAATATCCCGGCACCTTATTACTGATTTCTCATGACCGGGATTTCCTCGATACCATCACCGATCATATCGTGCATATCGAACAAAGTAAGGCTGAAATTTATACCGGCAATTATTCGGCTTTCGAACGTATGCGTGCGGAAAAGCTGGCGCAGCAACAATCTTCTTATTTAAAGCAACAACGCGAAATCGCCCATATACAAAGCTTTGTCGACCGCTTTAAAGCGCAAGCGACCAAAGCCAGACAGGCGCAAAGCCGGATCAAAGCCTTGGAGCGGATGGAACTGATTGCCCAAGCGCATGTCGATTCGCCGTTCGATTTCAGTTTCGCCAAACCGGGAAAAATGCCTAATCCGTTGTTAACCTTGGATAAGGTCGATATTGGTTATGGGCAAACTTGCGTGATTAAACAGGCGGGCCTGTCCATATCGCCGGGTGACCGCATCGGGCTGTTGGGGCCGAATGGCGCGGGTAAGTCCAGTTTGATTAAAGTGTTGGCCGGCGATATGCAGCCGCTATCGGGTAAAAGGAATGAAGCGGAAGCGCTAAAAATAGGCTATTTCGCTCAGCATCAACTGGAGCAATTACGCATTGATGAAAGTCCGTTGTGGCACTTGCAACAATTGGACAAACAGGCGACCGAGAAGGATTTACGCAATTTTCTCGGCGGCTTCGATTTTTGCGGCGACAAGGTTTTGGACATCGTCAAACCCTTTTCCGGCGGTGAAAAAGCGCGGCTGGTTTTGGCGCTGTTGGTTTATCAAAACCCGAACCTGTTGCTGTTGGATGAGCCGACCAACCATTTGGATTTGGAAATGCGCCATGCCTTGAGCGTGGCTTTGCAGGACTACGAAGGCGCAATCGTGGTGGTCTCGCATGACCGGCATTTATTACGTTCGGTGACCGATCAGTTATTGTTGGTTTCCGGCGGCAAAGTGCAGCCTTTTGACGGCGATCTGGACGATTATCGCGTGTGGCTGACGGAGCGGAAAAAAAGCGAAGAAAAAACCGTTGCCGATAATGTCCAGACGGTGTCGCGGAAAGATCAGAGAAAGCTGGATGCGGAACGCAGACTGAGGCACAAGCCTTTATTCGACGCCCTGAAAAAAGCCGAAGTCGCGGTTGAAAAATACCATAATGAACAGCGGCAGCTGGAACATCAGTTGGCTGATCCCGCCATTTACGCGGAATCGGAAAAAGAACATTTAAAAAAGCTGATGGAACGGAAAATTAAAGTCGATAAGGCGTTGGATGATGCGGAAGCCGCCTGGATGGAGGCTGAGGAAAAGATCGAAGCGGCTCAATAACGATGCAGGGTACTCTTCACGGGTGAGTTAAAACTATTTATTCGCCACGGAACGCTAAGTTTTATGTCTTCGTGGTGCTGATTTTATAAGAGCCGACTGTTATTTATGGGGCCTTACCGCCTGCTTTCCGAACAGGAACATTATGTTTGAAATTCTAAAACTTTTGTTTGATATTTGCCTGTTTAAACAAGGCCCGCAGCATTTGCCGCCTTCCGTTTGGCTGTTGCGGCTAGTGTTAGCGCTAGATGTTGCTGTCAGTTTTTTAATGGTCAGCATCAGTACCGGCTTGGCGGTGGCTCTGGTGCAGGCTATTGTTTCGGTCCTGCTGATCGTCGGATTTAGCCGGCTTATGTTGTACATGGCCGGAAAACCGGAACGTTTTTGCCAAACGGCAGGCGCTTTATCGGGTACCGATGCGATGATCAGTTTCTTCGCCTTACCGGCAGTGGCCTCAATGACGATCGGAGCAGGCGCTTTATTGGCGTTTATCCTAACGATTGCTTTAATGATTTGGCATTGGGCGGTTATCGGGCATATTATTCGCAACGCATTGGGGCAGACTTGGACTTTTAGTTTAGGCTTGGCATTTTTATACTTACTGGGATCTTATCGGGTGATGGCTTTATTGTTTCCTGAGATTACCGGCGGTTAATGAGGAGGTATCATGGAAAGTTATAAGCATATATTATTGGCGGCTGATTTTTCCGAACACGGCAGCGCCGTTGCCGATAGAGCGAAAGATTTAGTGGAAAAGTATCAGGCAAAACTGAGCATTGTGCATGTGATGGATAATCTGCTGATTACCGACGCGGCGTATGGCTCGACTATCCCTTTCGATCTTGATTTAACTGCCGAGTTAATGGCGGCGGCAAAAAAGAGGCTGGCGAATCTGGCTGAAAGCCTGAATATTGCCGAAGACTGCCGATGGATGGAAATGGGTAGCCCTAAATTGGAAATAATCCGGGTGGCGCAAGAAAACAACGTCGATTTGATCGTGGTCGGCTCTCATGGTCGGCATGGCTTCGCCTTATTGCTGGGTTCGACGGCAAACGGCGTACTGCATCATGCGCTGTGCGATGTTTTAGCGGTGCGTTTGCATGATGATTGAGCTGATTTGAGATTGGGCTGTGGCGGTAGGGTGGTGTCCACAGGGAACAAAGGCGCCAGCGGCGTTTTATTTTTAAAAGGTAGATGACAAATGATTGGACAGATTGAAAGCTATAATCCCGACAGCCAAACCGGGACGATAAAAACGGAAGGCGCAGTGTTTACGTTTCACTTGGAAGATTGGGTCGCGGATGTCGCACCGGATGAAGGCGACGATGTGAGCTTTGACGCCGAAGGCTCCATTGCGAGCAACATTAATTTGGTGGGGGCGTATTTGGAACCGCCTAAAGCGGTTAAATACAAATATCTGGCCGCTGTGTTGTCAGTATTTCTGGGTTGGTCAGGTGCGGCGCGACTTTACTTGGGTTTTTACCGACTGGCCTTTTTTCAGGCAATATTGACGGTGATACTTTACACATCAGGTGCGCAGCAATTTATAATGCTCTGGGGATTTATAGAAGGCATCTTGCTGTTTGGCGGGCATATCAACAAAGATGCCAAAGGTCGTCCTTTAAAATAACTTTAAAAAAGCGGGGACAAAAAAAGGCCCTTGCGAGGTGACTCGCAAGGGCCTTTTTTAAAACCGGTTATTCTTGTTATTTGGAATAAACGTTAGCTGCCGTTAAGCCTTTTGGACCGGATTCAATGTCGAAAGTGACCGTTTCGCCTTCAGTCAGAGTTTTAAAGCCTTCTCCTTGAATAACCGAATGGTGAACGAAAACGTCTTCGCCGCCATCAGCCGGTGCAATAAAACCAAAACCCTTTGTGTTGTTAAACCACTTTACAGTGCCTGTTGCCATTTTGAAACTCCTAAAATAAAAACTTACGGTTAACACAGAACTACAACATTGATAACCGGACAACCTAACAATTTAGGAATCCCTTAACTCAACATCTGTTTTCTGACGCGGCGTATTGTACTGTTTTTTTTATGTTATTGTCATCAGCAGATTTATCGAAGGCGGCCGGCGGCTAAGGATTGGAATGCTTGATAGTTGCTGTTTACGCTGAAGCGCGGTGTTGATTTAATTGCTGTTTTAGTCGTGTTATCAGTTTTTTTAGCGTCAATTCCTGGGCCATAATACTCTCGCATAAGCGGAATTGATCAATTGCGCGCTGTAAGTTTTGCTCGGGCTCTGTCACCTTAAAATACCGATTGCCTTCCAAATAATCGGTATAAAATCGGATGCCTAATTCAAAAGGGATCAGCCGGATAGCCGGGTATAAATAGTAATAATCGGACTCGGTAAAAAACGCAGCCACCTCGGTTAAATAGCCTTTTAACAGGGCGGCGCAAATATCCAAGTCAAACCCCACCGGTCCGGCGACATGGCAGCAAGAGCGGACGCAGTCGCCTATATCGTAATGGATCAGCCCCGGCTTGACGGTATCCAGATCGATAAGGCTGACAATTTTTCCACTGTTTTTATCGAACAGGAAGTTATTTAATTTGGGATCGCCGTGAATAACCTTCACTATCAGCAAGCCTTTTTGTTTCGCCCCTTCCAGATCATCGGCGATAGCTTGAAAACGGGCAATGAATTCAGCGCAATAGCGGTTTTGCTGAACCGGCTCGGCGCTTACCGGCTGCGCTAAAACCCGATAATAACGCTTTAAATACTCAGGCGTTATATGAAAACCGGGCAGGGTGTCGTGCAACAACGAGGGATCAAGGTCGCCAAGTAGGCGGTGAAAATGCCCCAGCGCAAACCCGGCCTGCTCCGCGTCGCCGATGGCCGTTATGGTTTCCAAGCTTTCGCTGTCGGCAATAAAGCTCAAGGCTCGCCAACAGTCGCCGTTTTCATCCTGATAAACCAAGGCGTTATGTGTAGTGCTTAAAATATCCGGTATCTGCAATTTAATCTGAGCACCGCTTTTTTGGGCTATATGCCGATTAAGCGTGTTCAGGTTTGCCATGATGTGTTCGGGGACAGGAAAGACGGCGCGATTGATTCTTTGCAGAACAAAAGGCGACGATTGCGTTGCAATCAGATAAGTATCGTTGATCAGGCCATTGCCGAGCGGGCTTACCCGCTTAACGGCTTTGCCGAACTGATTGGCGGCAGAGATGACTAATGTGTTCATCAATCTATTAGCAAGGGCCTGTGAGATAAGCTTACCGGGCTCTTGGCGATTAAAGCGGCTTTCCTGTTTTTCATGAATATAGGGCGTGAGCGTTAGGCCGCGCATTCCAGCAGCCGGTCGATAGAAATCCAACCCTTACAAGCGCAGGCAAGCCGCACAAATGATTTAGTTGAGGTTTGTCGGCATTATATTTAGATACGCTTATAAACCTCTAACTCGAGGTATTTGCTTATGTCGCTACGGCGTTCAAATTTTCGTCTTCATATAAGCGCAGCTTTTTCCAGCCGGCGAATTTATTGTCATAAAATTCAAGGTCATTATCAATTGAAAATTCATAGCAACTTCTGAACAATTTGGCGGTACGGAACGCATGTAATTCATCGTCAGCCGTTACTTTGTCGACATTGCCCACTTGGAAGGTTTTGTTCCTGGACTTGCAATTATTGACCCAAAAAACGGTATAGCAAAGATAGCTTTTATCTTTACGATGATCATATTTGATAGTTCTGGACACGCCGGTGACACCGGTGGTGGTTTTATTTTTGGGGGGTTTAAGAAAGCGCGTTTTACTGCCTTTTAACACGGACAGCATCTGGTCGCGCCAAGCGATTGCCGCTTTCAAAGACTTAACTTTATTGCCCCACAATTTGTGTGAAAAATAGCGGCTACTTTCTTTGCCGCGTCTGACGATGCGGACTTGAAAACCGAAGACATCGGGTTCGGTAATATGTTTATTTTTTGCCATGATAATATTCCATCAAACGAATTAACTAAGTAAATGTAACAGCCAAGTTAGGGCGACCTACGGTCGAAAACCCTGTGCCGAGCAAAATGCTGACAGCATTGTAAGCTATTGATGACAAATTATGGCTAAAATTAAAATTAAAGCAAGCTTAAAATACAATGGAGTTGCGCTTAAATTAGCGGTCTATTTTTTACGGCTTTTAAAAACAATTGCTTACGGATGGGTTGTTTTTAGAGTTATGTTAAAAGCTACCAAAATTAGCGCATATGATATTGATTTTAAATGGCTAAAGCTTGGGTTCAGTCACTCTTGGCTGAAAAATAAGCGCTCATGCCGCTCGTTTTTTACCTAGCCCAATATTACCTTTAAATAACAGTAAATAGATCGACCACAGTTCACGGATTGGGTTTTTTCTTTACGGGGGTGTTCCATTCGACACCAACTATAGCAGTTAGTCTGACTTAAATCCGATAATTATCGAGAGCATTTATGGGTTGAGTGTAAGCATTTATCTATTGGGGGTTTATGATTCTTGAAAATAGCTTCTTGTCATTAAAAACAACAACAATTCCCTACTAACCTAGTGTACAATTTCCGCGATCCACTGCTTCAGTGGCTAACACTAGGTTAACAGTTTTTCTTACTATTTATTTGGAGATAATCAATGAGCGTATTAGTCGGTAAACAAGCCCCTGATTTTACAGTTCCTGCCGTTCTGGGCGATGGTCAAATAGTTGACTCATTTAGCTTTTCTGAAGCCACCAGCGGAAAATATGCGGTAGTGTTTTTCTACCCGTTGGATTTCACCTTTGTTTGTCCAAGTGAGTTAATCGCTTTAGATCATCGCATGGATGCTTTCAAAAGCCGTAATGTTGAAGTGATTGCCGTGTCCATAGACTCTCATTTCACTCATAACGCATGGCGTAATACACCGGTCAATAAAGGTGGTATAGGCCCTGTCCGTTACACCATGGCTGCGGATATATCTCACTCTATTTGTAAAGATTATGATGTTGAAGCCAGTGCGCCTGCGGTCGCTTATCGCGGTACTTTCCTGATCGACCGCGACGGCAAAGTTCGTCATCAAGTGGTTAACGACCTGCCTTTAGGTCGCGATATGGATGAGTTGCTGCGCATGATTGACGCCTTACAATTCCACGAAGAACATGGCGAAGTCTGCCCTGCCGGCTGGCAAAAAGGCGATGCCGGCATGAACGCAAACCCCGCCGGCGTTGCAGAATATCTGGATAAAAATGCCGATAAGCTCTAAGTTAGCGCTTATGATTATGCAGCCTTAATCGGTTTGCGTAATATAAAATAAAGGCTTAGGCAGTTCTTGCTTAAGCCTTTTTTATTGCCGAGTGAAAAAGTGGGGCTGCGCTCTACCGAGAAATTAATCCGGCTGGTTTTGGGCGACATCCTTTGATTCATCCAGAAACTTTCGGTAATTAATGGAAACCTTAAGTCCCGCAAAGCGCCCCGCCATTCTCACCAGTTCCTGAGTCTTTTTATCAAAACTGATTTTAACCTCGTTTAAGGCGCGGTCTTCATAGCCTTGTTCGATATGATGGGTTTCCAGTAAAAAACGGTAAGTGTACACTTCGAGTTCGCCTTCGTCCCGGATGCTAAAAGGTTCGCCCAATTGTGCCAGAACCGCCGGTTTTTTAGGTAAATCCTCGGCAATTTTATCCAGTAATGCCGAATTGGCTTTGAGTTGCTGCTTTTCCTTATCGATCTCCGCGCCGCCTATAGAACGCAATGACACCTCCAAGAACTTGGGTGGAGCAATCGCTAAAAACAGCGAAGAAAATGACCAGGCAATCAAACGACTGTCTTTATTAAAATTCAAATCCGAATAGAATTTCACTTCCGGCTTGATCAGCTTATTATTGCCGTCAACTTTACGAAACCAGTACCGCCAGCGCCTGCCTTCCGATGTAGGATCATCCTGGCTGGCATAAAGCTTGGACAACGACACAAAGTCTTTGCTGTAAAGAATAGGGTCTTTGAAGCGCAAGGTGAATTCGTCATTAGCTACGATGGAGAAATGGCGGTCGAATTCGCTCATTTGCAGGTAGACTTGATAAGCCCTGATCCAGTATATGCAACCGGATAATAAACTTGTCAGCGCCAACAAAAGAAATAGACGCAAACTTCGCTTAATTATTCCGGTTTTCATGAAGGTTATCAGTGCCGGGTTTCGGAGTCATTATCGGCATTTTTCCGGGATAAGATGTTTTCTACATCAACTTTATCAAAGCGGTATTGTTCGCTACAGAATTCACAGTTTACTTCAATAGCATCTTGCTCCTTTAGAATGTCCTCCAATTCGGCTCGGCCCATCGAGAATAATGTTTTCTCGATCTTTGATCGAGAACAGGCGCAACTGAATGCAACCGGTTCCGGATCAAACAGCCTGACTTTTTCCTGATGAAACAATCGATACAGTAGCTGTTCGCAATTTAATTCGAATAACTCCCGCTCAGTTACGGTGTTTGCTAATATCTCAATATGCTCCCAGTCGGCCTCATAATTGTCCTGCGCGGGTAGCTCCTGTAACAGTAATCCCACGGCGTCGGTGGCATTGGCGAATAGCCACAAGCGGGTCTTAAGTTGTTCGGACTGCTCAAAATAAGTTTGCAAGGCAGCGGCTAAATTGACGCCCTGAAGCGGAACGATACCCTGATAAGGTTGGCCGTTCTCAGATTCTACCGTTAATACTAACTGCCCTTGGCCGAACATGGCTTCCAACGAACCGGCCGTTATATTTCCCTTGCCTCTGACCAAGCCTCGTATTTTGCGCTGATCCGTTGCTTGAGCAACCAGCGTTTTAATGTCGCCATCGCCTTGAGCTTGAAGAATCATCGAGCCTTTAAATTTAACGGTCGCCGACAACATGACCACTGCCGCCAGGGCTTGCCCCAGTTGTTGTTGCATGTCTTCTGAGCCGCGTTGATGAAGTTTCGCCGCTTGCCAACTGTCGGTTAATTTGACCCATTCGCCACGAACGCCCAGTTCTTCAAATAAAAAACGGCGTAATAAATCTTGCTCTATCATGTTTTTCCCGTTAAAAAATCGTGCATTTTTTGACATCAGGCTCATAATAAACCTGACCTAACAGCTTTAAAAGTACCACAAGCCATGATTTTTTCATCAAAAAAACTTACTCTGCCCGATCCTAAAAGCGCTTTACCCGGCCGTAACACAGCAATGCCTGTTAGCAACAAGCATTTCGTAACGGGTAATCCGATAGTTCCTCCGTTTCCGGACATTATGGAACAAGCTTTGTTTGGCATGGGCTGTTTTTGGGGCGCAGAGAGGAAATTCTGGCAATGCCCCGGCGTGTTTAGTACGGCAGTCGGCTACAGCGGCGGCTATACGCCTAACCCCACGTATGAAGAAGTATGCACCGGTTTAACCGGGCACAGTGAGGTCGTCAAGGTTATTTACGATCCGGCTGTCGTTTCATTGCGTCAGTTACTGCGGATTTTTTGGGAGTCTCATAACCCTACCCAGGGTATGAGGCAAGGCAATGACATAGGCAGCCAATACAGATCCGGAATTTATACTTATAGCCAACAACAGCTGGATGAAGCGCTTGAGTCAAAACAGGGCTATCAGCATCAGCTCAGCCAAGCGGGTTTTAACCAAATAACGACCGAGATTATGCCCGCGGGCGAGTTTTATTATGCCGAGGATATGCATCAGCAGTATCTGGCGAAGAATCCGATGGGTTATTGCGGCTTAGGAGGGCTAGCTGTAACTTGTAATTAAGCTTTGATTATTAAAGGCAAAAAAAAGGCGGTTTAAAAAACCGCCTTGGAATAATTTAGGAAGAATATAACGCAACTTTTCAGCTATGGTGCTCTATTAAGAGCCTTAAAAGTTAGGTTAAGAATATCAATAAATAGTGCAACACAAAATGTGACATATTGTCGCAGTTTAATTATTATTTAATTTATAACTAAAACTCAATCATCTAGCGAAGCGCTCGGTCTTTATTTAGCGCATTTTGTAACTATTCCGTATTCAAAGGCTGATAAAATAAAACTTCTTCGAAAGGGATTGCGGTTAAGGTTATTAACATATTTTATTAAGATATATAGTCAACTTGAATCCGCCCCCCCTGGACATCCTTAAACCCCGTCTAAGTCAGTGTCCGTGTTCTTAAAGTTCACTTCTGCTGAGTAGGTACGTTACTTCTACACTATACTATTTTATAAAATGCTTTCTTACGCCGCCCCTAAATCCGAATTTTCCGCCCGACAAAACCTAAAATGGCTGTTTATCCTCAGAAACCTGATGATCGTCAGCGAGATTATCCTGATCGTTTTATCCGTATACGGCCTTAATATCCGTCTGCCGGAACAGCCGCTCTGGCTGGTGATATTGTCGATCATCGTGGTTAATATTTATACCTCAATGCGTTTGGAAACCGAAGATCCGGTGACTGAATTGGAAATTTTTACTCAGTTAGTCATTGATGTGCTGGGTATTACCGCATTGCTGTATCTGACCGGCGGCGCATCCAATCCCATCACCTGGGTGTTCCTGTTGCCCCTGATTATTACGGCGATTATGCTGCATCAATCCTATGCCTGGTATATGGTGATTTTAACCACCTCCATGTATACGGCATTAATGGCTTTCAATATCCCGTTGCCGTCGATAGAGCCGCATATGCCCAATCCGGAAATGAGGTATTCGGATACGAAAAATTATGAATTATTGCAACAAGTACATGCGATGAGTGACAGTCATTACTTTAATCTGCATATTTTCGGCATGTGGTTCGGCTTTGTCTTTAGTGCCGGCTTGGTTGCATTTTTTGTAGTTGAATTGGCTAAAACCCTCAAAGCTCAGGAGCGAAATTTGGCCGAAGCTCGGGAAAATGCGCTCAGAGATGAACGCGTGGTCTCATTGGGCACTTTGGCGGCCAGCGCCGCTCACGATATGGGCACGCCATTAGGCACTATCGCCATTGTGGCTCATGAACTTGAACAAGAGTACCCGGTCCATCGATTTCCGGATCTGCACGAAAAATTGCTGATCATGCAACAACAGATTGACCGCTGCAAAACCGCGTTATCGGTGATGTCGGCCTCGGCCGGTGAAATGCGCGCCGAATCCGGTAGCGCGATGCTGTTGACGGATTATATCGATGAGGTCATCAACCAATGGCGCACGCATAAACCGACCGCAAAGCTATGCTTTTTTATCGATGCTGAAGTTGCAACTCAAGCAAAAATCATCGCCGAACTCACGCTGACGCATTCCATTATTAATATCTTGAATAATGCCGCCGAAGCCTCGCCGCCGGACAAGGGCGTCGAATTTCACGCAAGCTGGGATATGGACTATGCAATTATTAAAATCAAAGACTTCGGCCCCGGACTGCCGCCGGAACTCATCAATTTTGCCGGTACCCAACCGGTCATCAGCAAAAAACGCGGTTTGGGCGTAGGCTTGTTCTTGGCTTATTCCACCATTAAGCGCCTGGGCGGAAAAATTGATCTTTATAATATGGCGCCAGGCGGCGCCTGCGTGGAAATCACCCTACCCCTTTTAAATGCAGAGCGTAATAATGACAACTCAGGAAATGGATAAGCCACGGCTACTGCTGGTGGATGATGATGTGACTTTTTGTAAAGTACTAAAGGGTGCGTTAGAAAAAAGAAATTATGAAGTCTTGGTGGCCAACGATGTCAAAACCGGCATCTCTTTTGCAGAACGCTATTTACCCGAATACGCAGTGATCGATTTACGCATCGGTCATGAGTCCGGCCTGGAATTGGTGAAAAGGCTCATCTCTCTGGATGACAATACCATTTGCGTGATGCTGACCGGCTTTGCCAGTATTGCCACTGCGGTTGAAGCGATAAAATTGGGCGCCACGCATTATTTAACCAAACCGGCCAATGCGGATGAAATTGTCAATGCCCTGAATAAAAATGAAGGCGACTCGTCGGTTTCGATCAGTGAGAACCCGTTATCGGTAAAGCGCCTGGAATGGGAGCATCTGCAAAAAGTATTGATGCAACACGACGGCAATATTTCGGCGGCGGCCAGAGCGCTAAACATGCACAGGCGCACCTTGCAAAGGAAATTGGATAAAAAGCCGGTCAGAGAGTAGGGCGCAACCGATGTCGGCTTTTAGAATAGAGTTTGGTTAAAAACTTAAAATCCCAGCACGAAGACACGAAGGACAGTAGCCTTCGTGGTGAATAAAATACAGCCGGGTAAATGTAAGAATATGCCATTTATCCGGGAGTAAAGCCGCTGAAAACAGCTGTGCGCCGCCAATTAAGTATCTTGCTCCAGCGCCTGGATTTTTTCTTCCAGCATTTTTACTTTCTTCAATAGTTCAGGCAATTTGCTGAGCGCAATTTGTTCCTTATAAGCCGTTTTCTTATCTTTAGCCGGACTGCCGAAAACGTGCGCTCCCGCTTCGACATCGCCCGCGACCCCGGAGCGCGCCATGACTACGGCACCGCGACCGATCGTTACATGATCGGCAATCCCCGAACTTCCGGCCAAAATCGCATAATCTTCAATCGTGCAAGAACCGGACACACCGGTTAAACCGCACATAATGACGTTTTTGCCGACCTTGTTGTTGTGTCCGATCTGCACCAGATTATCGATTTTGCTGCCGGCTCCTATTAAGGTGCTGCCCAATGCGCCCCGGTCTATACAGGTATTGGCACCGATTTCGACATTGTCTTCAATCACCACATTGCCGACTTGAGGAACTTTCACATGGCCGCCATTCCTGAATTTGTAACCGAAACCGTCGGCTCCGATGATGGCTCCCGAATGAATAATCACATTGTCGCCTACGACCACGCCGTCATAAATAACCGCATAAGGGTAGATATGGCAGTTTTTGCCTATTTTTACATTGCTGCCGAGATACGCGCCTGCATGTATTTTGCTGTGATCGCCTATGCTTGAGTTTTCGCCGATGACCGCATAAGGCCCGATATACAGCTCATCGCCCAGCACCACATTGGCTTCAAGCACTGCCTGCGGCGCAATATGCCGGGTATAAACTCTGGCGGGATGCAGTAACTCGACCGCTTTGATAAAGCCGATCTCCGGGTCGGCGCAGACTAACAGCGACATGCTTTCAGGGATGCGCTCCACACCGAAACCTTCCGCAATAAAACAGGCGGAAGCTGTCGAATCCTTGATATACCGAGTATAGCGGCTGTTGGTCAGCTGCGTGACTTGACCCTGATGTGCGGATGTAATCTCTGCCGCTGAATGAATGGTCGCGGATAGATCGCCGCCTTCAATCCGCGCACCGCAAAAATCGGCAAGTTCTTTTAATGTAATCGGCATAATTATCTCTGTTGTTATTCTAAATAGCGCCACACCGTCGGTAGGCACATCGTTGAAAATATAAGTTTAATGGAATGGCTTGAGTTACGCGGCAAAATAATAAGAGAGTTATATGTCAATTGTTGAATCAACTTGCCGCATTGTGTTGCCAATGCCCCGATTTGCCGCCTTCTTTTTCCAGCAATCGGACTGACTGGATAACCATGCCTCTATCGACGGCTTTGCACATATCGTAAATCGTGAGTAAGGCAATCTGCGTCGCATTTAACGCTTCCATTTCCACGCCGGTTTGGCCGTTGGTTTTTACCGTGGTTTGGCAGCGTATCCGATTGCGCTCGACTTCCGCGTTCAGCTGGATTTCTACGTGCGTCAGCGGCAACGGATGGCAAAGAGGAATCAGTTCCGCCGTTTTTTTGCTGGCCATGATGCCGGCTATTCTTGCTATGCCCAGTACGTCGCCTTTTTGGTGTCCGCCATCTATGATCAATTTAAGCGTAGACGCCTGCATTTCGATGTAGCCTTCAGTGACAGCCGTGCGCTGGGTTATCGCTTTGTCGCCGACATCAACCATATGGGCTTCGCCGGATTGATTAAAGTGGGTTAATGCAGTCATTTTCGGTAAAATCATCGGTCAAGGGGCAGGCGTTTTATTATAACAACTGCGGCTTAAGAAAACTAAAAAGGCAGGCAGTCGCCGCTATATGCAGCTTGCGGCGGTTTTATTTTTGTCACTGAGTGAATGATTATGTCAATTAAAGTACGCTATTTTGCCGGCTTGAAAGAAAGCATCGGCCGTTCGGAAGACCGGCTGGATTGTGTCGATTTGGCTACGGTGGGCGACGTATGGCGGTGCGCCAATCCGAATAAAGCATTGCCGAATAATTGCTTGGCGGCGGTGAACATGGACTATGTCGACTTGAACAGCGCCGTTAAGGACGGCGATGAAGTGGCATTTTTTCCGCCGGTGACCGGGGGTTGACCATGCAAATAACAATTTGCCCCGAAGTTTTCGATCCTTGGCAGGCACTTCAGGCATATCAACAATCCGCACAAGACATGAGCGGTAAATTCGGCGCAACAAGCATTTTTATCGGTACCATGCGCGATTTCAATGAAGGCGACGATGTTAAAGGGATGACCTTGGAACACTATCCCGGCATGACCGAAAAACAGTTGGAAAAAATCGTTGCCAAAGCCTTTCAACACTGGCCGGTTATCGACGCCTTAGTCATGCACCGGGTCGGTGACATTCTGCCCAATGAGCCGATTGTACTGGTGGCGGTCTGGACCGCGCACCGCGCCGCTGCGTTTGACGCGAGCCGATATATCATGGAAGCGTTAAAGTCGAGAGCGCCGTTCTGGAAAAAAGAGTTGTTAAAATCCGAAGCCGAGCGTTGGCTGGTAAAAAACACTGGCGGCTATTAATTCCGGCAAGCTTAGAATCCGTGAGTAACTTCTTGAAAATTTCCGTTCAGTATTAATTTTCCGCATAAAAAAGCCGCGCTGAATTTTCCGGCGCGGCTTTTTATTGGCTATTGCCGACTTTTAGGTTTGTCAGCTTGGTTTTAAGTCGGCGAACTTTATGTGCTTTTTACCAATCGAGTTGAACACGTGTTTCGATTATGTCCAAATCGGCCTTATTAAAGGCTCGGCTAGTATTTTCCGCAGCGCCAATGACACTTTGGTTTGCACTGGTATTAATATCCAAAGCATGAACATAGTTAGCCATGACGCGAACATGCGAATTAGGATACCAGTTAATGCCCAGTTTGGCGGTTTTGGCTCTTCCACCTTTAACGGGGCCGTCATTCAGATTAATAGCATCAAAACCTGTGGCAATTTCCCACGCGCCCCATCCGCCCTTCATATCAAAGTTACGACTGGGTTTGATACGATCCCAAGCGCCGGTTTTAGACTTATAAGCACGCGATTCGCCGGTCAAAAAATAAGTCATATAACCGTAGTAACCGTCCAAAGTCGCTCCATTCCCGTAGCCGGTACCTGAAACATTCGTTGCAATATATTCGCCTTGCGCTGAAAACGGCCCATAAACCAGAGCGGATTCCGCGCCGTATCGGGTAAGGTGATTTGCTTGAAATGTACCGGCGGCGTTCTTGGCGCCTTGAGTTAAATTGCCGGTATTTAATATAGCGCTTCGGTCTACGTTGTTGCCAATACCGTTGGCGAAAATAATGCCGCCATTGTTAAACCCACCTAGAGAGTTGTAATTGTTGTTGATGTTGATGTATGACCCCGAAGTACCTACATGCAGGAACTTTGTTTTACTTTCCATCCACGGCATACCCGTCACCCGAGCATTGACTTCCCAACTGGTATCGCCACCGCCGCCATTACGATTGACGCCACCTTGAGCATTAGTTGCGCTTGCGCTTGCGCCTGTGCCATAGGCATTGCTGTAAGCGCCGACGCCTTCGGTTTGTAATGAAGTGGCGGCTTGCCAGCGCTCGGCAGAGTAGCTGGCGCCGGCCCCGACTTTATAAGTATTCAAGTTGTCGACGAAGGTGTTGGTTGCCATGTTACGTTCAATGAACGTGATGTATCGGTTACTGGTTGCTTCTTCTAAACTGAACGGTTCTTTAAACGCACCAAACTTAACCTGGAACGGTTTGGAAAAATTATGACTCACGTAAGCATCGGTAATTCCGCTGGCTGTCGTACCATTGCCTCTAGCGAAATCATACTCGAACTTATAGCCGGTATTTTTGAAAAAGGTGCCTTCAATACCTAAACGAGCGCGGCGAAGAGTTGCGCCGTCGTTTAATTCTGAAGGCAATGTCGGCGCTGTTCCGGCCAAATAGGGGCTGGCGAATTGCTGGTTAACGTTGCTCTGTGAATCCACTTGCAAACGTCCGTTTATGCCCGCGGTAAAATTGCCGTTTTTAGTCGCAAAATGTATACCGTCATCAAGCTTAACATGAACCGATTCAGGGCTTGAGGCTTCTGCGGCATGTTCCTGCAACGCTTTAATTTCATTATTTTTTAAGGCCAAGTCTTCGCGAATAGCCGCAATTTCGGCTTTGTCTGATTTTTCTGCTGCTTTTGCAGGAGCATCCTGAACTCTTTCGAATGACCCCATAAGCTCGCGGCCGCGACCCGGCTCGGCATAAATCTGCTTAGTTTTGGTATCAACGTAAAGATCCATCGCAAAAGCGCCGGAAGTCGCGCTCGCACCTAAAACGGTAGCGATTGCCAATGTCAGTTTAGATATTTTCATGTTCTAGCTCTTGGTTGTTATCAAAAAGTTTGAGCAAGAATATGGAAGCAAGATGACAGCTTAATGACAAATTTATTACAGTTTTATGACAACGCAACACATCGGCAATTTCGTTGCCTATTTACAAAAAATCTGATTCTTTGTTGTGGCTTTTAATAAAAAATCAATAGCTTGTTTGTATTTTTTTAGCAACAAAAAGTGCGGTCGACTGAATTACGGTGATCTATTGTTTTTCAACGGCCCCCATTGCCCGGAGGATAAAGCCAACCGGCTTATTGCTTAAAGATCAGATCAACGCGAGTGCCGCCCGCCTCATTGACGCGGCTTAACTGAAGCTTGGCTTGATGCAAATCGGCGATTTCCTTGACGATAGCCAAGCCCAATCCGCAACCGTCGCCGGGGCTGCCGGGGATGCGGTAAAAGCGCTCGAACACCTTGTCCATTTCAACTTCGGGTATGCCGGCGCCGTCGTCTTCGATACTCAACCGAGGCGACGGAAAACGTTCGACTTTAACGATAATATTGCCGTTGTCGCGACCATAGCAAATGGCGTTATCCAACACATTCGCCAGCAATTCCCGCAATAAAATTTCATCGCCGCGCACCGGCAGCGACTGAACCTTAGTTTCAAAGCTAAGTTCCATCCGCCGCTGTAACGCTTTAGGCACCCAGTCCATGCAGGTTTCTTTAGCGAGTTTGCATAAATCCACCGGTCGCAAGTCATAATCGCCATTGACAGGTTCCGAGCGGGCCAGCATTAAGAGCTGAGTGGTTAGATGCGACATGCGGTCGGCGCAACCTTGGATGTGCAGCAGGGCGGGTTTCATCGCGGACACATCCTGCTCGCGCCGGGCGCGTTCGACTTGCAGCTTCAAACCCGCCAGTGGGGTCCGTAATTGATGGGCGGCGTTGGCAATAAAGCGTTGCTGGGTCGCGATGGCTAAGGCCAAACGTTCCAGTAGATCATTGATGGTATCGGTCAGCGCGCGTACTTCCAAGAAAATATGCTGCTCGGGAATGGGCCGCAAATCGCGCGACGAGCGTTGCGCAATTTCATCGGCCAATACATGCAAGGGTTGCAAGCCGCGCTTGACGCCGATGACCAGATAAACGCCGGCCAGTAAAACCAGCACCATTTGCGGCACAAGATCGGCAAGTAAAATATCCGTCATCATGCTGCGCCGTTTATTTAAGGTTTCCGCAACATGGACGAATACCTGTTCCGAGGTGTTTTCCGGGGTTATCAGCATGGAAACCACCCGAACCGGCTCGCCGTACATCTGATCATCGAAATAAACCGGCCGGGTCCAGTCGGTTTCCGCGTTAAAAGGCTCGGGAACGAATTTATCGCCCGCTATCAGGCCTTTTTCCGCCGAGATGATTTTAAAATAAGTTTTATCCGATTCGTCCCATTTGAAAATCTCCAGCGCGGCGGGCGGCAATTCGACAAATACCTTGCCTTTGCGCACTTTGATTTCTTGGGTTAAGGAGCGCGCGGAATCCAGCAGCCAGCGATCGTAAGCGACGTCAACATGATGCAAGGTGACAAAATAAGACAGCACCGACTCGACGCCGATAAAAAAAATCAGCGGAACCGCCAGGCGCAGCAGAATTTGAGTTTTAAGGCTGCGTTTTTTAGTCATCGGTAGAGCGCTCCAGCAAGTAACCGAGCCCGCGCACCGTTCTGATCACCGCGCCATAGGGTTCGATGCGTTTGCGTAAGCGATGCACGTAAATTTCCACCGCATTATCGGTCAGCGCGTCGCCGTCCGCGGCCAAGCGTTGCGCAATACGGTCCTTGCTGACGACTTTTCCGGCCTGAATCAGCAGGATTTCCAATACACCGTATTCCCGCGCCGACAGGTTGACGGTCCGTCCGTCTACCGAAATTTGATGATTATGGGTGTCCAGCGCCAAACGGCCGATCACAATATCGTTGCTGAAGCCGCCGTAACAACGCCGAATCAGCGCATGAACGCGGGCTTCCAGTTCGCGCAGCTCAAAGGGCTTGGTCATATAGTCGTCCGCGCCTTGTTGAATGCCGTTGATCCTGTCGTTGACGCCGTCGCGCGCGGTCAAGATTAAAATCGGCAACGGGATTTTGCGGCTGCGCAGTTTGCGCAGTAACTCCAGGCCGTCCATATCCGGCAAGCCTAAATCCAGTATGATCAAATCGAAATCTTGCGCCGGCAGCAACTGTTCCGCATAAGCGCCGTTGGTGGCTGAGGTCACCGAATAACCGCTGCCGCTTAAGGTATGTATCAAACCGTCAGCCAGAACGGCGTCGTCTTCTATTAATAAAATGTTCATAGACTCAGGAAGTTGCGAAAGGTTTTTGAAAGGTTAAAGGACTAGGATACGGTCATCGGAATAAACGGCGCATGCCGCTTAATTCACAACTGCGGTCAAGATTGGGGAAACAAATGAAAACGTTAACTAAAGAAATACAAGCGTCCATTACGCCGGCAATGGCATTGGACTTACTTAAAGAGGGCAATAAAAGATTCATAAACAACCTTAAAGTAAACCGTAACCTGTTGCAACAGGCAAATGAAACCTCCGACGGACAGCATCCGTTTGCGGTTATTTTAAGCTGCATCGATTCCCGCACCTCGGTTGAACTGGTTTTTGATCAAGGCTTGGGCGATGTGTTCAGTATTCGTATTGCCGGTAATATTATTAATGAAGATATTTTAGGCAGCATGGAGTTCGGCTGCAAAATAGCCGGCGCTAAAATTATCGTGGTGTTGGGCCATACCCGTTGCGGTGCGATAAAAGGCGCTTGCGACTGTATGGAGATGGGCAACCTGACCGCGCTGTTAAACAAAATACAGCCTGCGGTTTACGGTGAAAAAACCGTGCTGGAGAACCGCAATTCAAGCAACGATGAGTTTGTGGAAAAAGTGGCGGTCATTAATATAAAAAGAACAGTGGATGCGATCATGGAACGCAGCCCTATTTTAAAAGACATGATTAAAACCGGCGCGATTGGCATTATTGGCGCCAATCATGATATTGCAACGGGCAAAGTCAGCTTTTATGATGATACCTTAATATTGGCGAGTGAAACTTTTGCGGACGACTATAAAACTTCGCCGTTACCACTTAAGGCCGTGGATCAACACCCGATGGCGTCACGGGTATGACTGCAAGATGCTTTAAAACTAAAGGTTTATCAACATGATACATAAACACGCGCAATATTATTTCCGTCATCTAAAAGATGACCTTCCGGCCGGCATCGTGGTGTTCCTGGTCGCCCTGCCGTTGTGTCTGGGCATCGCGCTGGCCTCCGGCGCGCCGCTGTTTTCCGGGCTGATTGCGGGCTTGGTCGGCGGCTTGGTAGTCTCCTGGTTAAGCGGCTCGCAACTGAGCGTTTCGGGTCCGGCGGCGGGACTGACCGTCATTGTGTTCAACGCGATTGAAACCCTCGGCAGTTTTCAGGGCTTGCTGGTTGCCGGTGTTCTGGCGGGCGTTATGCAACTCGCATTGGGTTATTTGAGAGCGGGGATTATCGGCGCTTTTTTTCCTTCCGCGGTGATTAAAGGCATGTTGGCGGCGATCGGCTTGATTTTAATTATCAAGCAAATTCCCCACGCGACCGGCTACGACACCAGCTATGAAGGCGATGAAAGCTATATGCGAGAAACCGCCGAATCAAGCTTTATGGAGTTGTTCGACGCCTTCAACGGCGTTAGTCCGGGCGCTATGATTATCAGCGGGGTGGCATTGTTACTGTTGATTATCTGGGAAACGCCGCTGTTTAAAAAACAGCCCTTGTTAAAACTGATTCCCGGCCCGTTAATCGCGGTAATATGGGGCGTCGGCTACAACTTATTGACTACACGATTTACACCGGCCTGGGCGGTCAGCGAAAAACATTTGGTCAAATTGCCGGTTTCGGAACAAGCCTCCGATTTTTTCAACAACTTCATGCTCCCGGATTTCAGCTATCTGGCTAATCCGCAGGTCTATATCATCGCGGTGACGCTGGCGATCATCGCCAGTCTGGAAACACTATTAAGCCTTGAAGCGACCGATAAACTCGACCCTTTGAAGCGGCTCGCCCCGACCAACCGGGAATTAAAGGCGCAAGGCGTAGGCAATATTATCAGCGGTCTGCTCGGCGGCTTGCCGATTACCGCCGTTATTGTACGCAGTTCCGCCAACATCAACGCGGGCGGGCAAACCAGTCTGTCCTGTTTTATTCATGGTTGGTGTTTGCTGCTAAGCGTGATGTTTTTCGCGCATTTTTTAAACTACATTCCGTTGGCTTGCTTGTCGGCCATTCTGCTGCATACCGGTTATAAACTGGCGAAACCCGCATTGTTTATAGAGTTTTACCGAAAAGGCATGAGCCAACTGCTGCCGTTTGTGATTACCGTGCTTGCCATTTTGCTGACCGATTTATTAAAAGGTATGGCGATTGGCTTAGGTTTCGGTCTGTTTTTTGTGATTAAAGCCAATTATTCCGCGGCGATTAGTTTGGTTCAGGACGATGCGCATTATGTGCTGTCCTTTAACAAAGACGTTTCTTTCCTGAATAAGGCTTTGCTTAGAAAATTTATCCTGCGTATTGAGGAAAACAGCACTGTCGTCATTGATGCGAGCAAAGCCAAGTTCATCGATCATGACATTTTGGAGACTATCGAGGATTTTTTGGCGACGGCGCCGGACGACAATATTAGCGTTGAACTCATCGATTTATACGACAAAGAAAAAATCAAAAAGCATGATGCCGTGGTCGTGCTGAATGAGCGGGCTAAAAAATAAGTCATCCGGAGAACAGGCTTTGCCTGTTTGCACACTTCACGTTACCTTGATGCTTCCTGTTGAATCATTTGATTCATGCGGTTACAGTAGATCAACATCCCAGCCGCCACTTGCTGTGCTTGGCGGTTGGCTACGTTGCACTGGAACCGGAATCTATGAAGCCTCATTTTATGAAAACGTCCTATCGTACCGCTCCCGTTCCTTCCACTGACATACCCGGCGGCATTCCGTTTATCATCGCTAACGAACTCGCGGAACGCTTTAGTTATTACGGGATGCGGGCCGTTTTGGTGGTATTCATGACGCAATACTTGATGGATGCCGAGGGCAAATTCGCGCCGATGGCGGCCGGCGAGGCTCAGGCGTATTTTCATTTATTCGTTTCGATTACCTATTTCACCCCCTTTTTAGGCGCATTGCTGGCCGACGGCTTATTGGGTAAATACCGGACCATCATTTTGTTATCGATGGTTTATTGCTTAGGCCATTTTTGCTTGGCGCTGGACGATACGCGAACCGGTTTATTAGTCGGGCAAGCCTTGATCGCTCTTGGCGCGGGCGGCATTAAGCCGTGCGTATCCGCTCATCTCGGCGATCAGTTTGGCGTCGGTAATCGGCATTGGCTCAGTAAGGTATTCAGTTGGTTTTATCTATCGGTTAACCTTGGCGCTTTTGTTTCTATGTTGCTGGTGCCTTGGCTGCTCAAAACTTACGGTGCTTCGGTCGCCTTTGCCGTGCCGGGCGTATTGATGCTGTTGGCGAGCGCAATATTTTGGTCCGGGCGCTACCGTTTTGTGCATATTCCTCCGACCGGCATGGGTTTCGTGCGCGAAGCTTTGAGCGGCGAAGGTTTGCGTTGCTTGGGGAGATTAAGCGGCATTTATGTGTTTATTGCGATGTTTTGGGCCTTGTTCGATCAAAACGGCTCGTCCTGGGTGTTGCAAGCGCAACAAATGGACAGGCATCTATTCGGTATCGAGATATTGCCTTCGCAGATTCAAGCCGCCAATCCCTTGCTGATCGTTCTGCTGACGCCCTTGTTTTACAAATTCCTGTATCCGGCATTGGCTAGGCATTTGCACTTGGGCTACCTGAATAAAATCGCTATCGGTTTGTTTATTACCGTTTTGTCGTTTGTGCTGGTTGCCGGTATTCAGGTGCGCATCGATGCCGGTTTTCAGCCCGGAATCGGCTGGCAGTTATTGGCTTACTTATTATTGACTTCCGCCGAAGTCATGGTGTCGATCACCTGCTTGGAGTTTTCTTATACCCAAGCGCCTAAAACGATGAAATCCTTGGTGATGTCGCTGTATATGGGCGCAGTTGCACTGGGCAATTTGTTTACCAGCGCGGTGAATTTTTTCATTCAGAACCCGGACGGTTCCAGCCGTCTGGCCGGAGCCGGTTATTTTTGGTTTTTCGCCGCCTTGATGTTGGCGACAGCCTTGGGATTTGTTTGGCATAGCCGGAATTACCAAGAAAAAGTCTATCTGCAAGAAGAGACATAGGTTTATTGCTTTAAGCGATGCTGAAAAAACCAAGGTTTAGTTAGCTGTTTTGATATTCAGTCCGCAACATGCCGGGCATGAACGACATGCCCGGCGTTATTGCATTTAATGCAGCGAAGGAGGAACGGTCGACCATTCCTGCATGGCTTGATCCCCCGGACGATCCACTTTAATTTGACCGCCTTCGGTTGAGCTTACCCAACTCATCGGAATGTAATGATGCTGTCCCTTTTTATCTTTCTTCAGCTTGATCGCATCCGCCCCCTCCATATGGTCGACCGTTGCAAACTGGCCGCCTTGAGAGCAAACCACGGGCATCTCGGGTTTAATTTGTTCGGTATTAATCATCGTCTTCTCCTGTTCACTCAAATTGAGCCGATTTTATTGGAAAATTTTAACCGGTATGCAGACGCGGTTTGAAATCACAGCCGTTTTGGTATGTTGAGCGACCTGATAAAACCGCTGTCTGTAATTTGAATTTACACGGATAATTAAAATCGGTCTGTGCGACTTCATACATAGAAACGCGTTTGCGCTTGCGAAATTTTAACCGTTGCACGATGTTTGCATAGCCGAGCCATAATCGGCCTCAACCGGCAAAGCCAACACCGGGCAATAATAACTTCAAAGCATTTTGTATTATCCGCCGGCTGAGGTATTGTAAACGCCCGCTCTATCCGGGAAGGAGTGCAAATATAGAGCCCGCCGTTAGTAACACGACATTGGCTCCTTCTCCCTCAGGGAGAAGGCTGGGATGAGGGGATTTAAATAAGCTTTTTTCCTTATTTTAATTTCCCCTCACCCAACCCTCTCCCTCTGGAGAGGGCTTTTTATCGTTTTACCAACTGCGTGGTCTATATTTGTATATCTCCCGGAATCCGTTAAGAGCCAAAATTTCCAGTTTAATAAGGCTCTTATATGACCGCTCATACCTCGAAACCCAACCGCCAAACTCTTTATGTCGCTATCGCGCTGGTGCTCGGCATTATCGTCGGCGAATTGCTTAACCTGACATTGGGCGGCGCCGAAGCCGGCCCGGCGTTAAAACAGGGCATCAATATTTTTTCCGCGCTGACCGATATTTTTCTGCGCCTGGTCAAGATGATCATCGCGCCGTTGGTGTTTTCCACGCTGGTGGTGGGCATGGCTAAGATGGGCGATATTCAGACCGTCGGACGCGTCGGCATCAAAGCGATGCTGTGGTTTTTCTCGGCATCGCTATTCAGTTTGCTGCTGGGCATGTTGCTGGTGAACGGTTTTGAGCCGGGCAGTTCTTTGCATATGGCCTTGCCCGAGATCGGCGCCAAGACCGGATTGCCGCAAGCGACGCCGACGCTGAATAATTTTATCGCGCACATGTTTCCGAAAAGCATCATCGAAGCCATGGCCGCTAACGAGATTTTACAGATCGTGATATTTTCGATGTTTTTCGGCGTCGCTTGCGCCTCGCTGGGCGAATTGGCCCATCCGACCGTCAAATTGCTCGATTCGTTGACCCATATCATGCTGAAAGTCACCGGCTACATTATGCATACCGCCCCGGTCGCGGTGTTTTCGGCGGTCGCCTCGGTGATCGCGCAAAACGGTCTTGGCGTGCTGCTGTCTTACGGCCGCTTTATCGGGGAGTTTTATTTAGGGCTGGTGTTGCTGTGTTGCGCGCTCGGTTGCGCCGGTTTTTTGATTCTGGGGCGGCGGATCTTATCGTTGTTTCGCCACATTCGCGAACCAATGTTGCTGGCTTTCGGCACCGCCAGCAGCGAGAGCGCCTACCCGAAACTGTTGCAACAACTGGAACGCTTCGGCTGCGATGAGAAAATCTGCGGGTTGGTGCTGCCGCTGGGTTATTCGTTTAATTTAGACGGCAGCATGATGTACATGACCTTCGCGGTGCTGTTTATCGCCCAGGCTTACGGCATCGACATGGCTTTGGGCGATCAATTGATCATGTTGCTGGTGTTGCTGTTTACCAGCAAAGGCGTGGCCGGTGTGCCCAGAGCGTCGTTAATCGTCATTTCGGCCACCTTGTCGATGTTTGACATTCCCGAAGCCGGTTTACTGTTGCTGCTGGCCGTCGATCAGGTGCTGGACATGGGCCGTAGCGCAACCAATGTGTTCGGTAACAGCATCGCCGCCGCGCTGGTAAGCCGTTGGGAGAAAGCCTTGCGTTAAGGGTTTGGCAATAGAGCGGGGATACATCGCGTAGGTGTAATTTGCCGGAGCGATATGGAGGCTATTCCAACCTAAGCACATCCACCGACACCGACAAGGTATGTTGACCGCCGCCGAAAGCAATGCCTTTGAGCGGTGTGACATCGGTATAATCCCGCCCCCAAGCCAAGGTAATATGCTGATCGAACGGTAATTTATTATTGGTCGGGTCGAAATCCAGCCAGCCGCTACCCGGCACATAAACCGAAAACCAGGCATGAGACGCATCCGCTCCGACTAAACGTTGTCGACCGGGCTCGGGCTGCGTCTCGACATAACCGCTGACATAACGCGCCGCAATACCGAACGAACGTAAACAAGCAATCGCCAGATGGGCAAAATCTTGGCACACGCCGCGGCGAAAACGAAGTACGTCGGATAACGGTGTCGCAATGGTGGTACTGCTCGGATCATAGATAAAATCGCTATGAATCCGTTGCATTAAATCGGTGACCACATGCACCAAAGGCCGATTCGGCAAAAATGAGCTTTGCGCGTAATCAGCCAGTTCGGCACTGGTAATCACCATCGGCGAATCCAGCAAAAATAGTTTGGCGTCCAGCATTTCATTATCTTGGCCTTGCTGCTGAGACTGGCTCTGCCCGTGCAGGGTTTGCGTTTGCGCTTGTGTTTGTCCGGGACCTTCCTGCAATTGATCTCGCACGTGCTCCCAAGCGGTTAAATTTGTCAGGTCGTCACGGCTTTGCTTCGGAAATAACGTGACTTCGCTCACTGCGGTCACCATTAAGCGTTGATGCGCTTGCTGTATGGCGAAATAAGCCACGCGATTGCCGAAAAAATCCTTGCGTTCCTGGAAGTCGCTAGGGTCGGGGCTAATATCGAAGCGGCTGTTTTGACATTGTTGACGCCAGAAATCGCGGGGTTGCAAGCGCGCTTCATTCTGGCATAAACCGACCAGTTGGCTGTATTGGTAGAGAGTGCTATGGGTGATGCGGTATTTCACAGTTCATCCTCCGGTTGAATCGGCGTCATCAATTTTTGCACTTGGGAGTGGCTAAAATAGGCTTGCGCCAGTACTTCATAGAGTTGCCATAAGCGTTCGGCCATCGCCGATAGAACCTTTTCCAGCTCGCTGTAAATGCCCGCCTCGTCATCGGCTTTAACCAGTTCGGACACTTTGACCAAGCGTAAGTCGGTGTAGGCTCTGAGAATCAGGCATTCTTCTTCGCTCAACTGGCCTTTGCCCCGCTCTCGCGGCAATGCGCCGATATGGATGGACAATTGATGTAACTGATAAGCCAATGAGCGCGGGTGGGTTTCATCCATCAGTAACAATTCCAGCACCATCGGCAACTGGATAAAGGAACGATAGCGGCGGCGGTAAATGCTTAAACTGTCGGTGGACACCAGGACCGCTTCCAGCAGCTGGTTTTGTAAGGCCATTTCATGACGCGGCACCACGGTGGCGCGCAGCAAAGCGATCAAGGCTTGCGCATGTTCTAAACGCCGACCGCCATCCAACATCAGCCAACCGGCTTCACGCGTCATGCTTTCGGTGGTTAAGCCGATAAAGGCGACAAAGCCGGTGATTAAATCGTCCAGGTGTTTTTGCAGTTGTTCCAAATCGCAATGACTATGGACTACCCGCTGTTGCCAGCGCCGTTGAATATTGTCGACGCAACGCCAGGTATCTTGGGACCAGACGTCGCGAATACTGAAGGCCGTTTGGGCAAACGCTTGAATATTGGCTGCCAGTGTGCCCATGCGATGGACATTTTTAGCCAGCGCCAATAATTCATTTTGGGGCTCTTTTAATAAGGGCGCATTATCTAAGACAAAGCCCGGATGGGTGCCGGTTACTTGAGTGGCCGCACACAATAATACGTTCAGGCACTGGCTGCCCAGCGGATCGTTAAACTCCTTGTTTTCGGCTAACTTGAGCAAGATCGTGCGGATCAAGCGGGTAGACGCTTTAATGCGCTCCAAATAACGCCCCACCCAAAACAGATTATTCGCGGCACGGCTGGTCAACGGTTCGGCGACCGCCGATACCACCGCATCCCGGCCGGGCTGGAACCATAAGCTAACCTGCCGCTCGGGCCTG
Organism: Methylobacter sp.; assembly: GCA_026399025.1. GTDB lineage: Bacteria > Pseudomonadota > Gammaproteobacteria > Methylococcales > Methylomonadaceae > Methylobacter_A. The sequence continues at coordinate 82,159 of JAPLRU010000118.1, read as the reverse complement.
TCCGCCAATACCCAGGTGTCTTTACTGATGCCGCCCGCCTGATTGGACACAATAAAATCGTCTTGCTGGCGGGCAACCCGCGTCAAACCGCCGGGCATGACCTGATAGCCGTCGTCGTTGGCAACCGCAAAGCTGCGTAACACCGCAAATCGCGGCTCGATATGGTGCTCGATCAGCGCCGGTACGGTGGAAAAACTGACATGCTCCTGGCCGACATAATGATGGGGTTTAGCGATAATATGGGCGCGTAAAAGCTCTTTTTCCTTAGTGCTTAACAGACCGCCAAAAAGAGCATGATGTTCCGAACGCCGATTGATGGGTTTAATGACTAAGCGGTCAAGATTTTGCAATACAAAATCCCGTTCCCGGCGTTGACCGCACCACCAAGTCGCAACCGAAGGCAGCATCAATTCCTGGTTTAAAAAATAGCGCGAGAGCCGGGGCAAAAACGCCAACAATCCGGGATTTTCCAGAACACTGCTGCCCAACGGATTGGCAATCGCGACATTGTTTCGGCGGACGGCTTCAAGCAAGCCGGCAACGCCCAAGCGGGAAGCGCTGCGCAATTCCAGCGGATCGCAAAAAGAATCGTCGACGCGGCGCAAAATAACGTCGACCGCTTGCAAGCCGTCCAGCGATTTCAGCCAGACGCGGCCGTCGCGCACGGTCAGGTCGTCGCCCTGGACCAGGGAAAAACCCAGGTAAGACGATAAATAGGCATGCTCAAAGTAGGTTTCGTTAAGCGAGCCCGGCGTTAATATCACAATGCGCGGGTCTTCTTTCCGGTGCGCCAAATCCATCAGTCCTTTACGCAGCGCTTTAAAAAAACCGGACAGCCGATGCACTTGCATGTCTCGGAAAATACCCGGAAGCACTTGCGTCATCACCGTGCGATTTTCCAAAGCATAACCGGTGCCGGAAGGCGCTTGGCTACGGTCATCCAATACCCACATGCGGCCATTATGGCCGCGAGCCAGGTTGGCTGAATAAAGAATCAGTTGGCGTTGCTGATTTCGCAAAGTGCCCGTGCAAGGATGCAGGAAACCGTCATGCGCCCAGATCAATTCACTGGGCAGCAGGCCTTTTTTCAGCAGTTGTTGTTTGCCGTAGATGTCTTTTAGGATTAAATCGAGCAGCTCGGCCCGCTGTTTAAGGCCCGCTTCAATCAGCAGCCATTCTTCGCTACTGATCAGCAGCGGGACCGGGTCGAGCCGCCAAGGCCGGGTCGGGTGTTGGGTATCGCCGTACACATTGTAGGTAACGCTGTTTTCCCTTAACAGACGCTGGGCTTCCCGGCGGCGCAGCTCCAGTTGTTCGCTGCCCAATGCGGCAATAGCGTCCATAAAGCGCTCCCAGTGGGGCGCTTTATGGTCTTTGGCAAGCATTGCATCGTAAGCGCCAAGTTTGGTGGCGTAGAACTGCGCGCCAATATCGTTGGCCGATTTATTCATGGCTACGACTCAACTGCCGACGTAGGGCGCGCCGGGCGCGCCTTGTAACATGTATGAAAGCGTTCCCCCAAGACGCGGCCTACGCGAATGGCCGATGTTCATCATCTTCATCGGCGCGCTCAAGGGCGTTGATCAATATCCTGATAATGACGTAAGGGCTCGCCCACATAAATCTGCCGAGGCCGGGTAATCAGTACTTGCTCGCCGTGCAGCATTTCCCGCCAATGCGCCATCCAACCGGGCATGCGGCCGATAGCGAATAATACGGTATACATGTTGGTGGGTATGCCTGCCGCGCGAAGAATCAGTCCGGAATAGAAATCGACGTTCGGATACAGTTTGCGGGAAATGAAATAGTCGTCTTTTAACGCAATTTCTTCCAGTTTTCGGGCAATATCGAACAGAGGATCGCTAACCCCGGCTTTATCGAATAATTTATCGCACTGTTTTTTTAATACCATTGCACGGGGGTCGAAATTTTTATAGACGCGGTGGCCAAAACCCATTAACCGGCTTGAGGAGTTTTTGTCTTTGGCCTGATTGATAAATTCAGTGCCGTCGCCGCCATCGGCATGTATTTGCTCAAGCATCTGTATCACTTGCTGATTGGCGCCGCCATGACGCGGCCCCCAAAGCGCCGAAATCCCCGCCGAAGCCACCGCATACACGTTCGCCATGCTGGAACCCGCGGTGCGCACCGAAGAGGTGCTGCAATTTTGCTCATGATCGGCATGCAGAATCAGGAACATATCGATGGCCCTGACGATATCTTCGTCCAGTTGGTAATCGCGCACCGGAGACGAGAACATCATGTTCAGAAAATTGCGCACGTACTTAAGCTTATAAGACGGATAAATCAACGGTTCGCCAATCGATTTCTTATAAGAAAAAGCCGCGATAGTACGCACTTGGGAGATTAAATTAATAACAATTTGCTGTTCCGTCGCGCTATCGAGATGATCGGGAATCGGATAGAACGTGGATAAAGACGCGACCATGGTCGCCAAAATGCCCATCGGGTGCGAGCCGCGCGGAAAGCCGTTAAAAAAATGATGCATGTCTTCGTGAATAATCGAAGACTCGTTAAGATTGGTCGAAAACTCCAATAATTGTCGGCTGTTAGGTAACTCGCCATTCAGCAGCAAATAGGCGACTTCAACAAAACGCGAACTTTCAGCCAATTCCTCAATGGGATAACCGCGATAACGAAGGATGCCTTTCTCGCCGTCAATATAGGTAATGGCGCTTTCACAACTGGCGGTGTTACCGTAGCCTTCATCCAAGGTTACGTAACCGCTCTGACTGCGCAACTTGGAAATGTCGACGGCTTTTTCACCCTCAATGCCTATCAACGCAGGCAATTCGTAATTTTTGTTATCCAGCGTCAATATGGCCGGAGGTAGTTGTTTTAGTTTTTCGGTCATTTGAATCAATCTCCTAAGCTGATGGTTCAACCATCGTTTAATTTTATTTAGCCGCGTAGGCCGTTGCTACTCAAGAGTACGCAGTGCTACGCGACTGATGGCATGATCAGCACTTGATTTTGTTATCGCTCATGTTATCTGCGGATTCTCAGGTTCCGGCTTGAGAAGCCGCGTTTTAAAAAGCTCCCGCTTGTCACTAGGCGAGGCCGGCGCTTCGCTTCCGACTCGTAAGTGACGCAAATGGGTGCCTACGTTAACGCTGCACTTCGGCTTTATCCGCCTCGGTGCCGCAAGTCCATTGTAAACGGATATTCGTGATTTAGCTCTTCAATAGGCGGCGACATCGGTCTCGGTGCGGTTTCGTTGGCGCTAAACGTGGCGACTCCCGGTTGATCGGAGGCCGTAACCGTCGGCATTATCATCGGCGCAGGCATGATAACATCGGGCGTATGGCCGAAATCCCAAAAGCGGGTGACGCGCCGCGCTTCGGCTTCATAGCTGTTCACCGGAAACGCGTCGTAACTACGGCCTCCCGGATGAGCGACATGATAGGTACAGCCGCCGACCGAATGCCCGTTCCAGGTATCGATCACATCGATCACCAGCGGCACATGCGGACTGATCGTCGGATGCAATGCGGACGGCGGTTGCCAAGCGCGGTAACGGACTCCTGCAACATATTCGCCTTTGCGGCCGGTGTTGCGCAACGGCAAACGTCTGCCGTTACAGGTCAATACGTAACGCCCTTCGGTAAAACCGGTAACTTTAATCTGCACCCGTTCCACCGATGAGTCGACATAACGCGCGGTGCCGGTGCTGCTGACTTCTTCGCCCAATACATGCCAAGGTTCAATCGCAAAACGCATTTCCAGGTCAATGCCGTCGATCAAGGTGTTGCCGTAACGCGGAAAGCGGAATTCGAAAAACGGTTCCAGCCAGTCCAGTTCAAAGCCGTATCCGGCCCGTTGCAAATCTTTAGCGACTTGCTTCATATCTTCACGGACATAATGCGGCAGCATAAACCGATCATGCAATTCGGTGCCCCAACGGATTAAATCGTGTTTGTAAGGTTCCCGCCAAAACCAGGCAATCAACGAACGCAATAGTAAGGTTTGCACCAATGACATTCGGGCATGAGGCGGCATTTCAAACGCGCGTAATTCCAAAATACCTAAACGTCCGGTCGAACTGTCCGGCGAGTAGAGTTTATCGATGCAGAATTCGGACCGATGCGTGTTGCCGGTGATGTCGGTCAGTAAATGGCGCAGTAATCGATCGACCAGCCAGGGTGCCGGCACTTCGCCTTCCGGCATTTGCTGGAAGGCGATTTCCAGTTCATACAGCTTTTCGTCGCGGCCTTCGTCACCCCGCGGCGCTTGGCTGGTCGGGCCGATAAACATGCCCGAGAACAGATACGACAGGCCCGGATGATGCTGCCAATAGGTCAGCAAACTGCGCAATAAATCGGGACGGCGCAGCAACGGGCTGTCGGTCGGCGTTTCCGCGCCCATGGTGATATGGTTGCCGCCGCCGGTACCGGTATGGCGGCCGTCGAGCATGAATTTTTCGGTGCCCAATCTGACTTGGCGCGCGTGCTCATAAAGCACGGTGGTTTTGTCGACCAACTCTTGCCAGGTTTTCGACGGATGAATATTGACTTCAATCACGCCGGGGTCAGGCGTTACCATCAAGCGCTCAATGCGATAGTCTCGCGGTGGTTCATAACCTTCCAATACGACCGGAATCGACAGGTTTTCCGCGCTGGCTTCAACCGCGGCGATCAACTCCAGATAATGTTCCAGTGAAGTCAGCGGCGGCATGAATATATGCACGCGGCCTTCGCGGGCTTCGACGCAAATGGCGGTATGGGGCACTTCGACTTCAACGCTTTGATCGTCGCCTGCGTCTTGCTCGGTAAGTTCGGGATGAGCCTTGAGTTTTTTCTCGATATGGCTGTAACGGCGCGTGACTTCGCCGTAATAATCGCCAAGTTCAGGCAATGCTTCAAACAGGCTTTGCTCTTCCTGGCTGTCGCGTTTGTCCGGAGCCAGCCAAGGTAAGCTGCCCAAAGGCAAACGCATGCCCATCGGCGAATTGCCGGGGATCAAAAACATCTGTTTGCGCCGAAAGTCCCAGGGGCCGCTCTGCCATTTTTGCAGGGTCCAGTTCCATTTAATCGGCAAGGTAAAGCCCGCGGGCTTGCCTAAATCCGCATCCAGCAAGTGCGCCAAGGTCTTGCGTTCAATGGAATCTTTCAGGTTGCTTGTTAACGGATCGATATTGTCCGGCAATGAACCTTCCTGCCAGAGATAGTAAAAGCTGTCTTCAAAAGCGGTCTTGATATAGCGCGGTTGTAAGCCTAAGCGTAAGGTCAATTGCTTGATAAATGACTCGGCCTGTTCAACGCTATGACCGTAATCGTGGTTAATATCGGCCAGCAATTCGGGGTTGCGCCAAATCGGTGCGCCGTCTTTGCGCCAGAAAATGCCGTACTGCCAGCGCGGCAGCGCTTCGCCCGGATACCATTTGCCTTGGCCGTAATGCAGCATCGCGCCTTGTGCAAACTGATCGCGCAAGCGTTTGGTCAGTGCATTGGCAAGCTCGCGTTTGTGCGCGCCGTCGGCGTCAACGTTCCACTCCGCGCCTTCCATGTCGTCAATCGATACAAAGGTCGGCTCGCCGCCCATGGTTAAGCGCACATCGTCAGCCAGCAATTGCCGGTCGACCTGCCGGCCCAACGCGTCAATGCGGTACCATTGCTCATCGGTATAAGGCTTGGTGACGCGCGGGTCTTCATGTAAACGTATGACTGTATTGCTGAATTCGAATTCCACTTCGCACTTATCGGTGCCGCCGGTGACCGGTGCGGCGCCGGCGGGGTCGGGCGTACAAGCCAGAGGAATATGGCCTTCTCCGGCCAATAAGCCGGAGGTCGGATCAAGCCCTATCCAACCGGCTCCCGGAATATAAACTTCAGTCCAGGCATGCAAATCGGTGAAGTCCTGTTCCGGCCCGGAAGGGCCGTCCAGCGATTTGACGTCGGCGGTCAATTGCACCAAGTAACCGGATACGAAGCGTGCCGCCAAACCTAAATGACGAAATATTTGCACCAGCAACCAGGCCGAATCGCGGCACGATCCGCTGAGCTTGCCTAGCGTGTCCTCGCAGCTTTGGATGCCGACTTCCATGCGGATGTTGTAGCTAATCGCCTGAAACACTTTGCGGTTAACGTCAACCAGAAAATCGTTGATATTGCGTTGGCTTAGATCGAAATCGGCGACCCATTGCTTCAGTAACGGGCCTTGCTCGGCTATTTCCAGATAAGGCTGCAATTCTTTCAGCAATAGCGCATCGTATTTAAACGGATAGTGTTCCGCGTAATCTTCGACAAAGAAATCGAAGGGATTGATGACCGTCATATCCGCGATGACTTCAACCTCAACGCTGAGTTTTCGGCATTTTTCCGGGAAGACCACCCGCGCCAGCAAGTTGCCGAACGGATCCTGCTGCCAGTTGATGAAATGGTTTTCAGGTGTAATGCGCAAGCTGTAGCCTTTTATCGGCGTTCGGCTATGCACCGCCGGGCGAAGTCTGAATACATGCGGCGACAGGGATACCGATCTATCAAAGCTGTAGACGGTTTTGTGACGGACAGCGACTCGAATGGTCATGATTTTTTTTTCCTATTGCCTAAGCCGAACAAGCCGGAACCAAAATTAAAAGCGTTTTATTCGCCACGAAGACACCAATAAAACTTCGCGTGGTGTCTTCGTGGTGATGTTTTTGAGCCCAATTCATTGTTGTTGTAAGAATTAATTCTAAATACTGTGTAACGGTATGCTTTACTACTGCTGTGAAGGGTTAAACCCGAACGGCTTTTTGCGCTTCGGTTTGCATGCGCAGTAATTCTTCTTCGATACCCGCCGCATGGGTTAGTTCGGCGACATTATCTTTGGTAAAAAAGCCTTGAAAGCCGCCAAAGCGCTGCACATACTCGATAATCAACGACGAATGCTCGGACGCGCTGGAAAAAATCTGTTTTAAGCCTTCGTCTTTGGAGCCGATCACATCCAGCAAAAAGCTTTTGCCTTGTTCTCGAATCGCGTCAACGACAAAATCGATGTTTTCTATACCCTGCCGATTGCCGTCTTTAACCGCCAGAGCGATATGGTGCAATCTGGGCCCGTAATTGCGGACAAAGTTTTCAGTCGGCGAAGGAAATATTTTGAAATGATTGACAAAATAAGGGGTGTTATTGGCGGTAAATACTTTGGCCGGACTGCGCAGCTCATCGGCATAATGAATGCTTTTGGTGACATTGGTCGATGAATTCTGATCGACGATATCGAACGAGCCCCAGTAGTAATAACTCGACAACGACAGCCATTCTAAAATCGCCACTTCCCTGTTTTGGCTGTAAATGCGGGTCGCTAAATGGTCCACCGGTAAAATCAGCTCGGCGATAGCTAAGGCTTGTTGCCGTTGTTTGGCGCGTTCGCAAGCTTGCCGGGCATCGTTGCGAATGCTGCTGACACCCAATGCATAAACGCGAGGTTCTTCGGGTTTTCGCTCTAAATAGGCAACCACATTGTGGGTGTAAGGCGAAGGCTTGGTGATCGCTAAGTTGCCCGGCAACTCCAACTTACCGATATCATCTTGGGAGAAAAACAGAATGCCTCGGCGTTGCTGTAGTTTAACCACGTCATGTCGGTTAGTTACCCTCAAAATTTCCCCCATATAGCGGCTGTGCGGCTTGCTTGAACCTATCGGAAAAACTTCGTTCAGGCTGCGGAAAATACCTTTGGTGTCATCATTTTTGACTTCGCGGATAATCAGATCCGGAGCCGTCATATCAATGCGCAGGACGTGGGTCCAATGCGACTCGCTTTCCAGCGTGACCAGATAATGATAAGGCGACATTAAGCATAGCTCTTCGATATATTCAACTGAATTTCCGGGTTCGACGGTCAGCATCATGGCGTCGATTTCATGAATCATGTCGCTCAAACCTAAGCTGTCACGCTCTTCGAGCAGCTTATTCAAGTATTCGGTAAAGAACGATGAGTTTTCTTTGTCGCCCTGTACAGGAAAAGATAAGGAATGGCTACCGGTCGGCATAGTATGCTCTCTATAAGTTTTATCCCTAAAGTTAAAGCAAATGCCATACCAAACACTTAATTTATCGGCATCGTATCGGCGCGACTCTTCCGCGTAACGTGAATGAGTCATTTAGTCTCTGAGTTTGCACCAATTTGGAGCGGCTAAGGCCCAAAATAGGGTGATTAAAGCGGTTTTACTTAATCGGCTCTGCCGGCCGGTGCCGGTCTCGCCTCTCAACCCAGGGTCGTATTAGGTCTTGCCGGGCTGAATAAAGTCGGTGAACGGTTCGCTAGGCTTTGGGGCGAAAAATTGAATTACATAGACAGTCTAAGTCAAACAACAAATGGCATAAATCATGCTGTTTTATTAACAAAGCCAACTAGCCTTGTAAAATGTTATGAAATCAATCTGGGAAAACTACAACACCGAGATCGCTTACGATGAACTGATGAGTTCAGAGTTTCAACCTAGACAAATCAGCTACCGCTTGTGTCAATATTTAAATTCACTCAATAAGAGTGATATTGATAAGCGCAAAATCGCCGCCGAACTGGCTATTTTGGAAATGGGCATCAGTTTTACCGTCTACAGCGACGAAGGCAACATAGATCGGGCTTGGCCGTTTGACATTATTCCCCGCATTATTAGTTCGACAGAGTGGCGGATGATAGAGAAGGGCTTAAAGCAACGTTTGACTGCTCTCAATTGCTTTATCTCGGATGTTTACGATCAGCAAGAATTCATCAAAGCAGGCAAAATGCCTGCCGAGATTATTCATAGTTCCAAAAACTTCCGCAAAGAATGTATCGGCATGAAGCCCCGTCACAATGTCTGGGCCAATATTTGCGGCACCGATTTGGTCCGCGACAAAGACGGCGTGATGTATGTGCTGGAAGATAATTTACGCGTTCCCTCGGGCGTTTCCTACATGCTGGAAAACCGCGTTATCACCAAGCGGGTGTTTCCCGAGTTATTACAAGATATAGACATTCTGCCTATCGACGACTACCCCAGCCGCTTGCAGGATATGCTGGCCTCGCTTGCGCCCGAGCATATTGTCAAGCCGCAAATTGTGGTGTTAACGCCCGGCATTTATAACTCCGCCTATTTTGAACACGCTTATTTGGCTCAACAAATGGGCGCTCAGCTGGTCGAAGGCGGCGATCTGGTGGTCAACGACGATGATTGCGTTTATATGCGCACCATCGAAGGCTTGGAAAAAGTCGATGTTATTTACCGGCGCATCGACGATGACTTTCTTGACCCGGAAGTATTCCGTAAAGATTCCGCATTAGGGGTTCCAGGCTTGATGCGCGCCTGGAAAGCCGGTAATGTGTCGTTGGCTAATGCGCCGGGAGCCGGTGTTGCCGACGATAAAGTGGTTTATGCTTACGTTCCGGAAATGATCCGTTATTACCTGAACGAAGAACCGATTTTGCCTAATGTGCAAACTTACCTGTGTGATAATCCGGAACATCTGGAATATGTGTTGGCGCATTTGCCGGAATTGGTGGTTAAACCGGCCAATGAATCGGGCGGCTACGGCATGTTGGTAGGGCCGCATTCAACAACGAAAGAAATAGCCGAATTTCGGAAAATTATCCAGCAAAATCCTCGAAATTATATCGGTCAGCCGACATTATCGATTTCGACCGCCCCGACTTTATGTAAAGGTAAGCTTGAACCCAGGCATATCGACCTGCGGCCGTTTATTTTGCAGGGCGAAAATACCTTTGTTACTGCCGGAGGCTTGACCCGTGTAGCGCTAAAGAAAGGCTCGCTGGTGGTTAATTCCTCGCAAGGCGGCGGTAGTAAAGACACTTGGATCATCAACATGGAGCTCAACTAATGTTATCCCGTTCAGCGGAACGCCTGTATTGGCTGGCACGTTATCTCGAACGCACTGAAAATATCGCTAGGCTGGTCAGTGTGCATATGAATTTATTGATGGATTTGCCTAACGGCGTCGAAATGGGCTGGCTACAGCTGGTACGCATCAATGCTTTAGAGCAGCAATTTTATGAAAAATACAAAATTGCCAACGAGCGCAACATCACCCGTTTTCTTTTAATCGATAAGAGTCATACCGGCTCATTGTTTTCGTCATTAAGCGCGGCTAGAGAAAACATCCGCACGTCCAGGGATTTATTGCCTGATGAAGCGTGGGAGCAGGTCAATGAAATGTATCTGTTTGTCAAAAATTTTAATCATACCGATTCGGTATACAACCGCAGCAATCGCGTGTTATTGCTTAACGAAATCCTCAAAGGCTGTCAACGCTTTACCGGCTTGTTGTCGGGCTATATGAGCCACAATAACCCTTACCGATTTATCCGCTTGGGTAAAAATATCGAGCGCGCCGATATGACCAGCCGGATCCTGGATTTAGCCTCTTTGCTTTTGGCTGAATCGCGTAGCGATGAAATGCGCCAATATGAGACCATTTTATGGGTGAATATATTGAAATCGCTCAACGCCCAGTTAATGTATCGCCAGCATGTCAGAAGCAGCGTTAACGGCGACGATGTGCTCAACTTTTTATTGCTGAATGCCAACTTGCCACGTTCAGTCAGCTGTTGTATTGCTGAAATTGACAGTTGTATCAATGCCTTGCCCAATAGCGATGCTTTGCCGGAAGAGCTTGCTAAACTGCAAGCTTACGTACAAGCCATCGATACCCAGCAGACCAGTCAAGCGCAATTGCGGGAGATTCTCGACGACTTGCAAAACAAGTTGGGAGAACTGCATGATCGAATATCCAATAATTGGTTTATGCAAGTCGTTGCCGAATGAATTAAACTTATACAATGCTTCAGTTACTACCGTCTGTAAACAGGGTTTGAGTTTGCATTAGAGTCAATTTCTTCGGTCAGTCAAATGCCCACCTGGACAGAGGAGCTGATTTACGGGTAAAAACAATGTCAATTGTAAGTTTAATTTCCAATCTCCCTTGATTTAATCAGGGTCGCTATATATAATTCCCTACCTGTTGAGTATGGAGTTGGATGTGACAGATAGGCAATATTCTACTGTCAGCAAGGTCATAAGCTACCAAGTTCTGACGATCATTGTAATGACTATAGGATTTGCCCTGACAGGCGGTCGGTCTGAAGCCCTATCGGCGGTTTTAGGCGGAGCGGCGGCATTTATCCCAAATCTATATTTTGCATTGCGGGTCTATAAGTCTGTCGGGCAGGAAGCAAGAAAGATTGTCAGATCTTTTTACGCGGGGGAATCAGGCAAGTTATTGTTAACAGCCGCGCTGTTCTTTATGATTTTTCAACTTCCAAACATACACATATTACCGCTGCTGACAGTATATATAGCAGCCTTATCCGTTTTTTGGTTTGCGCTTTTGATGCGTTGACATTCATATAATAGAGAGGAACGATGGCTACCGAAGCTCATGCTGCCGAAGGGGCAACCGGTTATATTATTCACCATTTAACTTCGCTGCATGTTGGCGAGGGTTTTTGGACATTGCATTTAGATACCTTGTTTTTCTCAGCTGTTTTAGGCGGCTTGTTCGTCTGGTTTTTTAAGCGGGCCGCAGAAAAAGCCACAGCAGGCGTTCCGGGCTTAATACAAAATTTTGCAGAAATGCTGATTGAGTTTGTCGACACCCAAGTTAAAGACAGTTTTCACGGACATAGCAAACTGATCGCGCCTCTGGCATTGACTATCTTTTGCTGGATATTTCTATGGAACTTCATGGACTTATTCCCAGTCGACATATTGCCGTTGATCGGTTCGGCCATGGGCATCGAATATCTGCGCGTTGTGCCAAGTACGGATTTGAATGCAACTTTCGCAATGTCGATTTCCGTTTTCTGCTTGATTATTTTCTACAGTATCAAAATCAAAGGCCCTTGGGGCTTTGCTAAGGAACTGATGTTCCAGCCTTTCGGCCCTTGGTTGCTGCCGTTCAATTTGCTGTTGAAATTAGTCGAAGAAATTGCCAAGCCGATCTCATTGGCGCTTCGGTTATTCGGAAACTTGTATGCCGGTGAGTTGATCTTTATTTTGATCGCGCTATTGCCTTGGTATCTTCAGCCTGTGTTGAGTTTTCCTTGGGCTATTTTTCATATTTTAATTATTACACTCCAAGCATTTATATTCATGGTGTTAACCATTGTTTATCTGAGCATGGCGCACGAAGATCATTAAGATTTTTTAACTTTTTTATTGTTTTTATTTTAACTATACGTTTGGAGGTTTCATGGAAATTGCAAGATTAATTGCTGATGTACAAGGCATGACTGCTATCGCAGTGGGTCTGGTTCTAGGTATGGGCGCTTTAGGAACAGCTATCGGCTTCGGTCTGTTAGGTGGGAAATTTTTGGAAGGCGCTGCCCGTCAACCTGAAATGGTCCCTATGCTGCAAGTGAAAATGTTTGTTGTTGCGGGTCTGTTAGACGCGGTAACAATGATCGGTGTTGGTTTGGCGCTGTTCTTTACTTTTGCCAATCCATTCCTGTCTGCTGTACAAGCTGCGGCAGCGGGTTAATCGGCCGTTTAACCTTAATAGCAACAAGAGGAACGCATCGTGAGTATCAATGCTACTCTGATTGGGCAAATGATTACCTTTGCACTTCTGGTATGGTTTACCATGAAGTACATCTGGCCGCCTTTATTTGACTCTTTAGAACAACGTAAAAAGAAAATTGCTGACGGTTTGGCTGCGGCTGAACGAGGTCAGGAAGAAATGCACTTGGCGGAGAAAAAGGCCAAAGGTGTTTTGAAGGAAGCCAAAGAACAATCTTCTGATATTGTGAATCTGGCTCAAAAACGCGCGAATGAAATTGTTGAAGCATCGAAAGACACTGCCAAAAAAGAAGGCGAGCGTTTGATCCTTGTAGCAAAAGCGCAAATTGAGCAAGAGAAGCAACAGGCGAAAGAAAGTTTGCGTAAAGAAGTGTCGGCCTTGGCTTTACAGGCTGCGGAACAGATTCTGAGTGCGGAAATCGATAAAACCAAGCACCAGGACCTCCTGAACAAAATCTCTAATCAACTGGGTTAAGCATAATGAGCGAACTGGCAACATTGGCAAGGCCTTATGCAGCAGCGGTATTTAAACGATCCAAAGAAACCGGGAGCACTGAAAAGTGGTCGAAAAGTTTGGCGTTTATATCGGCTGTCCTGAATGATAAAGAAACTTCTGTCGTAGTGAATAACCCTAAAGTTAGTAAAGAGCGGTTATCGGCGCTGATGCTTGATATTTGCCAGGGGCAAGTAGATGAAGAAGGTGCAAATTTTCTGAAATTACTGGTTCAAAACAACCGGCTAACCTTAGCACCGACTGTTGCGCAGCTGTTCGAAGCCTTAAAGGCGGAAAGTGAAGGTTATGTCGATGTTGAAGTAGCAACTGCTTACGCCTTCACCAAAGAGGAAAAGCAACGATTCACTTCAACGCTGGAAAAAACGCTAAGCAAAAAAGTCCATATGAATGTGACCGTGGATAAATCATTAATTGGTGGCGTTCTGGTACGTGCAGGCGACAGAGTGATTGACGGTTCCATTAAAGGCCAGCTTCAACAATTAGCAAAACGACTCTAAACCAGAGCGAGAAAAGAACATGCAATTAAACCCATCTGAAATAAGTGATCTGATTAAAAAGAAGATCGAAAACTTCGACCTGAGCGCAGAGTCTCATACAGAAGGTACCGTAGTCAGTGTGACTGACGGTATTGTTAGAGTACATGGTCTTTCGGAAGCGATGCAAGGCGAAATGCTGGAGTTTCCCGGCAACACCTTTGGCATGGCGCTTAACCTCGAAAGAGATTCCGTGGGTGTGGTGGTATTAGGTTCATACCAGCATATCTCCGAAGGCGATACTGTAAAATGTACCGGAAAAATTCTGGAAGTACCGGTTGGGGAAGCATTGCTGGGCCGCGTCGTTGATGCGCTGGGTAATCCTATCGATGGCAAAGGCGCTATCGAAACCACTGAAACTTCGCCAATTGAAAAAATTGCTCCCGGTGTTATTGCCCGTCAATCGGTTGATCAACCTGTGCAATTGGGTTTGAAATCGATTGATGCGATGATTCCGGTCGGCCGCGGTCAACGTGAGTTGATCATTGGCGATAGACAAACCGGTAAAACCGCTATTGCGATTGATGCGATTATCAATCAAAAAGGTACCGGTATTAAATGTATCTATGTGGCCATCGGTCAAAAGCGCGCGTCGATTGCTAACGTAGTTCGCAAGCTTGAAGAACATGGCGCGATGGCTCATACGATTGTGGTTTCGGCATCGGCATCTGAGTCAGCTGCACTGCAATTTATCGCACCGTATACCGGCTGTTCCATGGGCGAATTCTTCAGGGATCGCGGCGAAGACGCGTTGATCATTTATGACGATTTAACCAAACAAGCTTGGGCTTATCGTCAGATTTCCTTGTTATTACGCCGTCCGCCAGGCCGCGAAGCATATCCAGGGGACGTGTTCTATTTGCATTCCCGTTTATTGGAAAGAGCTTCTCGCATCAATGCAGCTGAGGTTGAGAAATTAACCGGCGGTAAAGTAAAAGGCAAAACAGGCTCATTAACCGCATTGCCTATTATTGAAACGCAAGGCGGCGACGTATCGGCTTTCGTACCGACGAACGTAATTTCTATTACCGACGGGCAAATCTTTTTAGAAAGTAATTTGTTTAACTCCGGTATTCGTCCGGCGGTGAACGCAGGTTTATCGGTATCGCGTGTCGGTGGTGCGGCTCAAACCAAAATCATCAAGAAATTGGGTGGCGGTACGCGTCTCGATTTGGCGCAATACCGTGAGTTGGCGGCTTTCGCTCAGTTTGCATCCGACTTGGACGAAAATACTCGCAAGCAGATTGAACGCGGTCAACGTGTTACCGAATTGATGAAGCAGAATCAGTATTCTCCGATGTCAGTTGCGCAAATGGCGGTTTCATTGTTTGCTGCTAACGAAGGATTCCTGGATAGCATAGAAGTTAACAAGGTTCTTGCTTTTGAAGCTGCCTTACAGTCGTACATGACGTCAGAGCATTCTGAATTAATGAACAATATTAATGCAACCGGCGATTTCAATGATGACATAAGAACGGGTATGCTGACTGCAATCCAAACTTTCGTCAAAACTCATAGCTGGTAACCAAAAGTAGGCGCCTCTAGGCGAAGGGTCTTAAAATGGCTGTTGGTAAAGAAATACGCAGTAAGATCGCGAGTATTAAAAACACTCAAAAGATCACGCGGGCAATGGAAATGGTTGCCGCGAGTAAAATGCGTAAAACAAAAGACAGAATGTTGGCAACACGCCCATACTCCAAAAAAATCGGCCAGATTATCAAACATCTGGCCCACGCCAATCCTGAATATAAACATTCTTTTCTTATTGAGCGTCCGGTTAAACGGGTTGGAATCATTGTTATCAGTTCCGACAGAGGGTTATGCGGCGGCCTGAATTCAAATTTATTCAGAAAAACGCTAACCCAAATGATGCAATGGGATAAAGCAAATATTGAAGTCGATATTTGTACGGTAGGGACTAAGGCGTTCGGTTTTTTTGGTAATTTGAAAGCGAATCTGGTCGGTCATATTTCTAAATTGGGCGACACTCCGCATCAACATGACATTATCGGTATCATTAAAATCATGCTGGACGCTTATGCGCAAGGTAGAATCGACGAATTGTATGTAGTCAATAATGAGTTCGTTAATACCATGACTCAAAGGCCTACTATCGAAAAGTTATTACCTGTCGTCGCCGGTGAGCTTGATGAAAATTTAAGCGGCCATTGGGATTATATTTATGAGCCTGATGCCAAAGAAGTTTTGGATCACTTGTTAACGCGTTATATCGAATCCATCGTTTATCAAGGACTGGTCGAAAATAATGCCTGTGAGCAAGCTGCAAGAATGGTGGCAATGAAGAGTGCTTCGGATAATGCCGGAAATATTATCAGCGAATTGCAGTTGGTTTATAACAAAGCCCGACAAGCCGCTATCACTCAGGAAATTTCAGAAATTGTTGCCGGTGCCGCAGCTGTTTAAGCCCAAGTAAAAATGACACAACACAAGAGGACAACTCAATGAGTTCGGGTAAAATCGTTCAGATTATCGGCGCGGTCGTTGACGTGGAATTTTCACGTGCAGACCTGCCCAAAGTATATGATGCCTTAAATGTAGAAGGCAAAGGTCTGGTGCTGGAGGTTCAGCAGCAATTAGGCGATGGTGTGGTCAGAACTATCGCGATGGGTAGTACTGACGGTTTAAGCCGTGGCTTGGAAGTCAGTAATACTAACGCAGCTATTGCAGTGCCGGTCGGGCAGGAAACCTTAGGACGCATTATGAATGTTCTGGGCGAGCCTATCGATGAAAAAGGCCCTATCGGCGAAAAAGTTAAATGGGGTATTCACCGTGAAGCGCCTAGCTATGCCGAGCAGGCTGCAGCTTCTGAATTGCTGGAAACCGGTATTAAGGTTATCGATTTGGTCTGCCCATTCACCAAGGGTGGTAAAGTCGGCTTATTCGGCGGCGCCGGTGTTGGCAAGACTGTGAACATGATGGAATTGATTCGTAACATCGCGATTGAGCACAGCGGTTATTCGGTGTTTGCCGGTGTGGGTGAGCGTACTCGTGAAGGAAACGACTTTTACCACGAAATGACCGATTCGAACGTAATCGACAAAGTATCGTTGGTTTACGGTCAGATGAACGAGCCGCCGGGAAACAGACTGCGCGTTGCGTTAACCGGTTTGACTATGGCCGAATATTTCCGCGATGAGGGTCGTGACGTGTTATTCTTCGTTGATAACATCTATCGTTACACCTTGGCGGGTACCGAAGTATCTGCGCTATTAGGCCGTATGCCTTCCGCGGTAGGTTACCAACCCACGCTGGCTGAAGAAATGGGCGTACTGCAAGAACGTATTACTTCAACCAAAACCGGTTCTATTACTTCTATCCAAGCGGTTTATGTACCTGCGGACGACTTGACCGATCCATCGCCTGCAACCACGTTTGCGCATTTGGATGCGACCGTTGTATTGTCGCGTCAAATTGCCGAATTAGGTATTTATCCTGCGATTGACCCGTTGGATTCTACCAGCCGTCAGTTGGATCCTTTGGTTATCGGACAGGAGCATTATGATGTCGCTCGTAAAGTTCAAGGTATTTTGCAACGCTACAAAGAATTGCGCGATATTATCGCAATTTTAGGTATGGACGAATTATCTGAAGAAGATAAATTAACCGTATCAAGAGCGCGTAAAATGCAACGATTCCTGTCTCAACCTTTCTTCGTTGCTGAAGTGTTTACAGGTTCACCAGGTAAATATGTGTCACTGAAAGATACTATTGCCGGCTTTAGAGGCATTATCGACGGTGAATATGATGCCGTTCCCGAGCAAGCTTTTTATATGGTCGGTACCATAGAAGAAGTACTTGAGAAAGCAAAAGGCATGAAATAAGCAATAAAAACTGGTAGGTAACAAACATGACCATGACCGTACATGTAGACATCGTTAGTGCAGAAAAGGAAATATTTTCCGGATTGGCGGAAATGGTATTTGCTCCTGCCGAACTCGGCGAAGTGGGTATTTCGCCTCGGCATGCGCCATTAATAACAAAGCTCAAGCCCGGTGAAGTACGGGTACAAGTCAACGATAAGGAAGTTTATCCGTTTTATGTATCAGGCGGTATGCTGGAGATACAACCGCATCTGGTTACCATCCTGGCTGATACGGCGATAAGAGCGAAAGATATTGATGAAGCGGCTGCGATACAAGCAAAAGCCAGGGCTGAAGAAGCATTGGCTGACAAATCAGGCAAAATTGATTTTGCCGTTGCCCAGGCACAATTGCAGGAAGCTGTTATGCAATTAAGGTCTGTAGATAGACTTAGAAAACGCGGCGGGTAGTTGAAATATAGCATGGCAGTCTTCTACCCTTTTTGATTAAAAAGCCCGATAGCGAATTGAAGCGCTATCGGGCTTTTTTAGTTTAACGGGATACGACAATGAAAATAACCACCATTATATTAGCTGCAGGCAAAGGAACGCGTATGTGTTCGGAGTTGCCTAAGATTTTGCATAAAATTGCCAATAGACCTTTGCTGCAACATGTCTACGACATGAGTAGCGACTTGGAAAACAATACTATTAAAATCGTGATCGGCCACGGTGCGGAGCTGGTTACAGAGGCTCTAAGTCACTTGGAAGCCGACTGGATAGAACAAAAGCAGCAATTAGGCACAGGTCATGCCGTGCAACAAACCAGTGATCAAATTGCCGATTCCGATACGGTCCTGATACTGTATGGCGATGTACCGTTGTTAAAATTAACAACGGTCAAATTGCTGATCAATAATGTCAATGACCGGTCTTTGGCTTTACTGACCGTGAACCTTGCCGACCCATCCGGTTACGGAAGAATAATCCGAAATGATGCCGGACAGGTCACCAAAATTATCGAAGAAAAAGATGCGACGCCTGATCAAAAAAAGATCAATGAGGTCAATACCGGCATCATGGCGGTGCAAGGCAAACAATTAAAAAAATGGCTGAGCCGGTTGAACAATAGTAACGCTCAAGGTGAATATTACTTGACAGATGTCATTGAAATGGCGGTAGCCGACCAAATCAATATCGTGACCAGCTGGCCGGAAACCGAGGATGAGGTGCTCGGAGTTAATAATCGTATGCAGCTCAGTTATTTGGAGCGCATCTATCAGCAAGAGCAAGCCAATAGCTTGATGGCGCGGGGCGTTACCTTAAGGGATCCGATGCGTTTCGATCAGCGGGGGACCCTAGAAAGTTTGGGCCAAGATATAGAAATCGATATTAATGTGATCCTGGAAGGGAGGAACAGTATCGGCAGCCATGTCAAGATAGGTGCTAATACTACTATCAAAAACTCTATTATTGGCGATAATGTAGAGATTCTTGCCAACTGTATTATTGAAGATGCGACGATAGGACAAGGCAGCAAGATAGGTCCGTTTGCCAGATTAAGACCGGAAAGCGTTCTGGCTAATGATGTTCATATAGGTAATTTTGTAGAAATTAAGAAATCGTCGGTAGCCTCGGGCAGTAAAATAAATCACTTAAGTTATATCGGCGACACGACGGTGGGCAGTAAAGTCAATATCGGCGCCGGCACCATTACCTGTAATTATGATGGTGCCAACAAGTTTAGAACCGTTATTGAAGACGGCGCTTTTATAGGCTCCGACAGTCAGTTAGTCGCTCCGGTTAGGATAGGCAAAAATGCGACGATAGGCGCAGGATCGACTATTACCAAAGACAGCCCTGAAAATCAGTTGACTTTAAGCCGAGCCAAACAGATATCACTTGCCGGATGGCAGCGACCCGTTAAAAAGGAGACATAATATGTGTGGAATTGTAGGTGGTATCGCGCAGCGAAACGTAGTACCCATTTTATTGGAGGGGCTGAAACGGCTGGAATATCGCGGCTATGATTCGGCTGGATTGGCCGTTATCAGCAATCGGCAAATCTACCGGAAGCGTGAACTAGGTAAAGTCAAAGGCCTGGAAATGTTGCTGGAGACCGATCCCATTTCAGGTGTTATCGGTATCGCCCATACCCGCTGGGCTACTCACGGAAAGCCCAGTACGGCCAATGCGCATCCTCATATTTGCCGGCATAAAGTGGCGGTAGTTCATAACGGTATTATCGAAAACCATGAGCATTTAAGAGAAGTACAGCTGCAAAATGGCTACGAGTTCACTTCGGAAACCGATACTGAAGTGATCGTGCATGAAATTTACCACGCCATGGAAGCTACAAATGATTTGCTGAGTGCCGTTAAACAGACCGTGCAAAAATTGGATGGCGCTTATGCTTTGGGCATAATCAGCACTGATGAACCCGATACCTTGATAGCCTGCCGAAAAGGCAGTCCTTTGGTGATAGGTGTCGGTTTTGGCGAGTATTTTATCGCTTCCGATGTTGCCGCCTTATTGCCGGTGACGCAACGCTTTATCTTTCTCGAAGAAGGCGACATCGCCAAGATCAGTATCAACGAGCTGTTGATTTACGATGCGGAAGATCAACTCGTCAAGCGTCCGATTAAACAAAGCCAACTCACCGCAGACGCCGTTGATAAAGGCGAATACCGTCATTACATGCTCAAAGAAATCTATGAGCAGCCGGTCGCTATCGCGCAAACGCTGGAGGGCAGATTCATCAACAACCGCTTACAGGAAAACGCATTCGGGCATAACGCCGCCGAAGTGTTCGACAACATAAAAGCTATCCAGATATTAGCGTGCGGAACCAGCTACCATGCAGGTTTGGTCGCGCGTTACTGGTTCGAGGAGTTGGCTCATGTGCCCTGCAACATCGAAGTAGCGAGTGAATTCCGCTATAGAAATCCGGTCTTAGCGCCGGATACCTTGGTTGTTACCATCTCACAATCCGGCGAAACCGCCGATACCTTGGCCGCATTATTAGAAGCCAAAAAATTGGGTGCAAAATATTCACTTGCTATTTGCAATGTGCCGGAAAGTTCGCTGGTCAGGGAATCCGACTTGGTCTTAATGACGCGCGCCGGTCCTGAAATCGGCGTTGCCTCAACCAAAGCGTTCACCACCCAGCTCACAACATTAATGCTGTTGGTCATTGCAATCGGCAGGCGGTTTCAGCTGAGCGATATGATGGAGCAAAAAATTACCTCGGAATTATTCAGTTTGCCGGGAAAAATTGAAAAAGCGTTACAGCTGGATGATGAAGTTAAAAACCTGTCCGAACGGTTTGCCGAAAAACAGCATGCCTTGTTTTTAGGCCGCGGCACCCATTATCCGATCGCGATGGAAGGCGCGTTAAAATTAAAGGAAATTTCTTATATTCATGCCGAGGCTTACCCGGCAGGTGAGTTAAAACACGGCCCCTTGGCGTTAATCGATGCCGATATGCCGGTGGTGACCGTCGCGCCGAACAACAGCCTGCTGGAAAAACTGAAATCGAATATGCAGGAAGTCAGCGCCAGAGGCGGACAACTTATCGTATTTATGGATGAAACCTTAGCGACCGCAAATGATGAAAATGTACAAATCTTAAAAGTACCTCAAGTCGGCAATGAGATTTCGCCTATTGTGTACACGATCCCCTTGCAACTGCTGGCTTATCATGTCGCGGTTTTAAAGGGGACGGATGTCGATCAGCCCAGAAATCTTGCAAAATCAGTTACGGTGGAATAATTGTGGCAAAGTTATCACTACAAGAGCAATTGCTCAAATCCGGTTTAGTCAGCGCCGCTCAAGCTAAAAGCGTTAAAACCGATAAACGTAAACAAACTCAGCAGCAGCGCAAAAATAAAGTTGAAGTGGTTGATGAAGCCAAAGAGCTGGCGCAAAAAGCACAAGCTGAAAAAATAGAAAGGGACAGGGAGCTTAACCAGTTACGCAGGCAGCAGGAAGAGCAAAAAGAGTTGGCCGCTCAAGTAAAACAGATGATTGATGCGAACAAGCTGCCTAGGGATGCAGAAGGCTTGGCTTTTAATTTTACCGATGATAATAAGGTCAAGCGCTTGTATGTCTCAGAGGCAATGCGCGATCAACTTGCCCAGGGGCGGCTGGCTATCGTAAAGCTCGGGCAATACTATGAAGTGGTCTCCGCCGAGGTGGCGAGAAAAATACAAGCGCGCGATACGGCCAGTGTGATTGTTTTTAATGAGCCCGGTAAAGCAGTCGATACAGCGGTAGAGGATGCTTATGCAGCGTATCAGGTTCCTGATGATTTGATTTGGTAAAGGTTCAACAATAGAAGGCCCCGGCTTTCGGAACAAGCTAAATGCAGGCGGTTTTTAGTTTGTTCCTCGAGTCGCCGCCTCAATCTCCCGAAAGGTCAAATTAATCCGCGGCGTTTTCAATTTCTTCGTTTTAGGCACCGAATGCAGCCAGTGGTGCTGCA
The DNA here is from genome assembly GCA_026399025.1 of Methylobacter sp. GTDB lineage: Bacteria > Pseudomonadota > Gammaproteobacteria > Methylococcales > Methylomonadaceae > Methylobacter_A. Next base: position 60,289 of record JAPLRU010000118.1, on the reverse strand, counting down.
AGCTTCCGGCCATTACTAATAAATCGCCGTGGCTTAAAACGATGTCCAGTTTTTCCCGGCATTTTTTATGGTGCAACTTAAACACCCGTTGATCGCCCAGACTCAAGGATGCAATCACCGGATTTTGCCCCAACTCTTTTTCATCATCGGCATGACAACCCATCGAATCGTTACCGTCCCGGTACAAATTGGCCAATACGCTGTTAAATCTACACCGGCATTGCCGTTCAATGCTTTTCCTGATGGTCTGTAGCGTCGGCGTCCACGGCAGCGGTTGATGATTGACGCCCGAATACTGGTACCAGGCATCGCTATCGCCATACCAGCACATCAGCCGGGGCACTTTCACTTGGCGGCCATAGATAAAAATGCTTTCTTCTTGCCAAGCCAGCTCGGCTTGCAAGCGGGCAAACAGGCAATCCGATTCCGGCAGGCTGTAAAAATTGCGGTATAAGTAAAGCTCGCCGTCAAAAGGGATAAGATTGTCCACGGGCTTGACCCTGTTACAGGATAAAACCTTTTAATCCCGATCACCCTTACTTGCCAACACCGGCTGATCCAGTAACCGCGCCAGCCAAGCCTCTGCGCTTGCCCGGTTGGTTTTCAATACGCTATTCGGAAAAAAACCGAAAGCCACTATTAATAAAGCTGACACGCACAACAACGTCAATTCGCGGGGACGTAAGTCCTGCACTTGTTCGACCTCGGTCTGAGTGACGGGACCGAAAAAAGCGCGGCGGGTAAAGGACAACATATAGGCCGCGCTGAGTACCGCGCCGACCAAGGCCGCGATGCTGATGCTGGGATGCGCCAGCATGGTGCTGACTATCAACAGTAATTCGGCCGGGAAGCCGCTGGTTCCGGGCAAACCTATGCTGGCCAGCGCGAATAGAAAATAAAAACAAGTCAATTGCGGCATCGTTTTAGCCAAACCGCCCAGATGAATGGTTTCGGTGCTGCCTAAACGATGCTGAATAAAACCGGCTACCAGCATCAATGAGCCGGCCACCATAGTGAAATTCAGTAATTGAAAAATGGCGCCTTGCAGACCTTGCATATTTAACGAGGCGACGCCGACGATAACCAAGCCGACATGACTGATGCTGGCGTAAGCCAGCAAGCGGCGCAGGTTGGTTTGCTGCAACGCAATCAGCGCGCTGTAAACCAGTGTGATCGCGCCGAGTATGCCCAGCACCCAACTGTATTGAACGGCTGCGGAAGGCGCCAACGGCATCGCAAAACGAATGATGCCGAAAGCGCCGAGTTTTAAGCCGGTCAATAGCGCGGTCAGTTGCGCCGGACCTTCCATCGCAACCGTAGGCAACCAAGTATGAAACGGCGCCAACGGCGTTTTAACGGCGAAACCGAGCAATAACAATAAAAACACCAGCGCTTGCAGCTTATCCGGCAATGGCGTTGCCAATAACACCGGCAAGCTGAAAGCCATATCTTGCGGAACCGTACCGCCCACTGCGGTGGCATGATTGATTGCCAATATGAGGATTGCAAACAATAACGGCACGCCGCCGAACAGCATAAACAGCGTGTATTTTATTGCAGCGCTACGTCGTCCCGAACCGATGCCCCATAAGCTGATTAAAAAGAAAATCGGCGGCAAGGTGAGTTCCCAGAACAAGAAGAACAGCGCCATATCCAGCGCCAAAAATACGCCGAGGGTGATACTTTCCAGGACCAGCAACAAGGCAAAATGCAAGCGGGTCAGATGTTGCACCGAATTCCATGACGCGATAATTGCCATTAATGTCAGCAGCGCGGACATCGGCAAAAACAAAATAGAAATACCGTCCACGCCGATCAGATATTCGATATTCAGGCTGGGTATCCAGGCGTGGCGTTCGACTAACTGAAAGTCATTGCCGAGTTCGGCGTTAAATAACAGCACTGCGGCCAAGGTTGCAATTAACTCCAGGGCCGCCACCCCAAGAGCAATGTTTTTAGCGAGTCGAATGTTACGGCTGACGGCTACAGTCATCGCGCCGAATAAAGGCAGCAAAATAATCAGGCTGAGAACAGGAAAGCAAGCATTATTCATGTGGGCCGTCCTGGGTAGCGCCGGTAGGCTGCGTGGCATGAATCGGAAATTGCTTGCCGATAGCGGCGGCATCCTGATCGATAAAATTCAGCCACGGCGTCGTATAAAAACCGGTGCCGATCAGCAACAGGCAAATCACGGCGGTGATAACTCGCTCCTTCCAAACCGGGTGGTGCGCGCAGCTGTAAGGTTGCGCCGCACGTTTAGGGGCGGCCATAAATATCTGCTGGAAAGCCCATAATAAGAACGCGGCGGACATCACATTGCCAAGTAAAATGGCGATAGCCAGCAACCAGCCGTCTTCCTCGATAATTCCTTCCACCAGCAAATGCGCCGCATCGAACCCCGGCGTACCGGGCATAACCATAGTGCTCAGCGCGGAAATCAAAAACAGCAACGCCAGCGTACCGTTGGTGTCGAACAGTCCACCCAAGCGCGGCAGATAAGCGGTACGGCAACGCTCATAAATCAGGCCGACACTGAACAACATGCCCGCCGTCGCCAGACCGTAGGCTACCGACAACAACAGGCTGCCTTCCAGGCCGTTTTCGTTAAAACAAAACGTGCCGATAACCAGCATACCGGTTTGGCTGATCACCGCAAAAGCCAATAATCGGCGAATATTGATTTGCATCAACGCCAGCAAGGCGCCGTAGAAGATACTGATCAAGCCCAGCGTGACCACGAATCCGGACCATTGTTCGGCAACGCCGGGCACCATCGGCAAGATGAAACGAATCAGCGCATAAATACCCAATTTCAGGCCCACCAGAAAAATGGCGGCACTGGCGACCGTGCCTTGTTCGGCCAGCACCGGTAGCCAGCCGTGAAACGGAAATAACGGCATCCGAATCGCAAAGCCCAAAAACAGCAAAATAAAAATCAATACTTCATCGTTTAAATAAGCGTTATTTTGTTTGAGTGTCAACCAATCGAAGGTCAGCGCATGTTCGGAATCGATTAAGCCGAAAGCCAGTAATAAAAAACCGGCCAAGGTCATCAGCAAACCGCTGACCCAATATTGCAATAATTGCACGACCACCCAGCGCCGGTTTTGCCCGGTTCCGGCATGAGCCGTCAACAGTGCGACAGGAATCAGTTCCAGCACGCACCATAGCCAAAATTGCATCACATTCAACGCGGCAAAAGCGCCGATTAACACGGTTTCGTAGCCCAATAGGCAGCCGATAAACAGCCGGTCGGTGACATGCCGGGTAATCAAGGTATAAATTAACGCCAGCAAAGTTAATACCGCGGTCAACGGGATAAATAGAATATTGCTGCCATCGACGCCGACCCGGTAACTGAGTCCGGCAACATGCACATCCTCAACCAAATGAATGCCGGGGCTGGCGGAATCGAACACCGTCAACAGATAGATGCTCAGCAATAGCGTCAACAGCGCTCCGGCAAAACCGAAACGCAGTGCAACCTTCGATGACCGTGAAAACAGGATAGCGATGGTGGCCGCCAGCGGCACCAGCGTCAGCGCGGTCAGCAATGGGAAAGCCACCGATGCTGACCAAGGAGTAACAGTAATATCCATCAGGAGTAGGTTCGGTTATAAAAAATTAAAAAAATTGTTCAGCCACCGACCGGCACCGATTAAACAGGCGAAAGGCGCAGGGCTAAAGGCGAAAAAACCGAGCTTCAACACGCCCGCTCTTAACTTTTCGCCTTTTATCTCACTCTTTAATCGGTATGCATCCGTGCCAATCTGTGGCGGAATAGTTGCAACCCTCAAAATGCAACGAGCAATGTTATAAAGACAAACAGCACCAGATAGCGGGGCCTGAGCACGGATTGTTCAAACTTGTTGGCAATATGGCCAAGCCGTCGGCCGTAATTAATTGCATTTTTGCCGATGCCGCGCAAGACAAAGCGATCTTCGAACCAGTGCAGCACAGCCGCTGTCCATTCGGTAAGTTTTCCCGCCAAACCGCTGCCTTGGGCAAAGGTATCCGAATCGTTATCCAGATGAGCGCCGATGACCCGTTCTTCCAGTTGCGCCAACGACGATATTGCCCGGATTGCGGGAGCCGCCCCGCCCATCATCGGGTCAACGATATGATCGTCAAAATAGCTCAGATCGTGGGCCAAGCCGCGTACCGGCTTGACCAGCGCCCAGTCGGTCATGGGGTCCAGCCAGAAACGTTGCAAAGACGCCACGAACAGCCAAGTCGGAACCTTGTTCGTAGGAGCCGTATCCAATCCCTGCACATTATGCATCAAGGACGGCGCGGTCAGGAATTGATAGCCGCGAACTGCCGCATGAGCGCAAAGATGCCAAGCGGCCAATCGCCAAAAGCCCAAGCCGCATTCCAGGAACATCAAGCCCAATTGGCCGGAGGTTGCAAAAATCAATGAGCTTTTAACATCGGTCTGGGTCAAGCCAACCACAAAAGCATAAAGCGCTGTGATCAATCCGACGATGGCGACCACGGCCATAGCCAAAGGCGCATGTTCGAAAACCGGCTTTAATAAAATAATCAGATAGACGCCGGCATGAACCATGACCGCGCCGTAAAAGACCGCGCTTGAGGGCGTAGGCCCTTCCATTGCTCTCGCCAACCAGGGCGTGAACGGCAGCTGCGCCGATTTGGCAAAGGCGGCGACCGCGAAACACAGCGCAATTGAAGTGGCTTCGCCTGGGGTTAATTGTGCCGATGCCGCACCGATAATGTCCCAGTTAACGCTGCCGGCCCAAGCGTAGCTTAAGCCCACGCCCAATACGAAGGCCGCGTCGCCGATACGGTTGGTCACAAACACGCGCGTTGCATTGGCGGCCGCAACCGGTCGGTCGTAAGCGTAAGCTATTAAAAAATAGGAGCAGAGCCCCGCCAGTTCCCAGCCGATAAAAGTGCCGACCGCGTTGCCCGATAACACCAGCAGCAACATTGCAAACGAAAACAGGCTCAAGATAAAAAAGAAGCGGTGATAGCCGGTTTCCCGGTGCATATAGTTAATCGAAAAGTGGGTGACGATGGCCAGCAACACTGAAAACAGCGCGGCCAAGCGAACATTAAAACCGGTCGTGATAAAGTTTAGCGATATGTCCAGCGTATCGCTGTTCAGCCAATGGCCTACGGTATAGGAAGCGCTATTTTTACCCAGCCAGTCCGCAATCAGCAAAGTCAGCGTTAGCAAACTGGACATGATGATGCTCCAGCTTGCAATGTCCGCCGTTAGGGTTTCATCGGCTTCACCGCTGATCGCGCCAAACAGATGACCGAGGCCGATAACCAAAGCGGCGGCCAAGGGCATTAAGGGGATTAGAACGACTAATGAGTCCATTAATTAAACTCCCGGCAAGTTATGAATCTAAGCGCAGATTTTATTAACGCCAAGAAAAAGCCCTCTCCAGAGGGAGAGGGTTGGGTGAGGGGAAATACTAAAGCCATCTTTCCTTACCTGTAATCTCTAAAATAACTAAATAAATTTTTTCCAAAACCCCTTCAATATTATTAATTACATCGTTATTCCAGAAACGAATCACTTTAAATCCACGTTGCCCAAGGGAAACAGACCTTTTTTCATCATAAGTTACTTGTTCAAAATGCTGTGAACCGTCTAGTTCGATAATTAACTTTAATTCAAGACAGCAAAAATCAACAATAAACGGATCAATAGGAAATTGTCGGCGAAATTTGAAGTTTAATATTTGTCTGTTTCTTAGTTTCTGCCAGAGCAAATGTTCAACGTCAGTTTGGTTCTTTCTTAGCAACCTAGCGTTGGAGGTTGGTTTCATTTTCCCCTCACCCAACCCTCTCCCTCTGGAGAGGGCTTGTCCGTAGCTCTCTTTATGTCAGGTTGTTTAATAAGCATCGGCGATACCGGCAGCGTTTGCCCCCGGTAACAATCCGGTGAATTCTCTCGAACCGGCAAGTCTTTTGCTTCGGCTTGCCAACGTACAAATCCCGCATTCGCTTGAAACAAGAAAATCTCGCCGCTGTCCGGGTCTTTAGCGCTAAGCTGCACCCAGCCGCCCGCGACCAGTTCGCGTATGCTTTCCTGCCGGTGGTAAATTTGCTCCAACACCGAGGTTTTGGCCTCAACCATAAGCAAAAGACGCATCGGCTCGTGAATTTCAACCATTTGCTGGGGCAGGCCGGTTCGCAAATCGCTGCTTGCTCCTTCCATGACGCCGAAAAAACCGGTGACGTTATGCGGTACTTTAGAACCGCAGCCGAAACGTTCGTTATTGACGGTGGAAAAATAATACTCAAGATTAATACCTGCCCCAACGGGAGCCACGGCCAGCAAAATACCTTCCAGCACCTTGCCTTCGGGGTCTTGCGTCGGATCATAGGAAATCAAAAAGACTCGCCGGTCAAAGAATGCGCCTTGGCTTAAGGAACGACGACCCACTAGCGCAGAGGCATTGGTAGCATGACCGAGTTCAGGCCGCGCTTGGGAGAAATCGGCGGCGCGTTGTTGTATATGGGTCAAGGCCTGTTCGGGCGTCGGGTTGCGCGGAGCCGAAGCCAAGCGGCGGCAACGCTCGTGCGCCGACATCCGCTGGGCATGGCCTAACTCCTGCTGTAACGTGTTGAGCCGGTTGAGTCGTCCGGACGGAAGCCGGTCAAGGTCATACCACTCGATTTCTTCATTGCAGGTGTTGTGCTCGGCGCCGATAAACCATGTGTCGGAGGGAATCTCGATGCCGCGTTCCGCTAACAGCTCGCGTACCTCCGGGCGATTCGCCATCGCCGCAAACACTCTGGCATTGGGTCCGCCGTGCCGACCGCTACACGCGCCGCAATCGTAAGCCGCCAAATGCGGGTTATTTTGGCTGATCGAACCGTGTCCCATCAGCACAACCAGTTCCGAGAAGCCGTAAGTCAAACCGGTGTTGCGCAGTAAGCCTGCAACCCGGTCGGCTTGTTCGCGGTCGGTAAAGCCCAGTTTTGTGCGCTCCGGCGTGGCAAGCGTTGATTCATCTTCAGAGGTAAACAGTAATTGCGTGTCAACGTCGGCAGACACCCGCCGGGCTACGCCGGAAATCAAGCTTTGCTGGGCTTTGGGCAATAGCGATTTGGCCAATAGCCCGGCGAAAGTAATCGGTGCAATCGCATCGATAAGCGCATGCGACAACAGCAGGTTGCGGCGCAAGCCTCGATGCAGCAGACCGGCAAACCGATGTTTCAACTTGCGTCCGCGCTTATGCTTAAGCAACAGAGGCTCACTGCCCGGTTTAGGGATTTCATGGACTTCGTGCGCAGGCGTCACCACCACCGGACATAAGGGCGTGACCTTGCTGTCGTCCAAACCCTTGTAATTCATCGCGACTCCGAAAAATCCGGCCGCGCCCAAGGTTTCAAGCGCGGGATTGAGTTCTTCAAGATGGCGGCGAAAGCCTTCCTCGCGGTCGTCCATGCAAAAGATGATTTGCGCGTCAGGACGGTTGTTTCGTTCGGCCCAGCGGCCGCGATGATGATTGGCGCGCACCGCCTGGAAAAAATCCTCCCGGTAATGATGCTCGTAAGCAAGCAGCCAGACTTTGCTGCGCTCGGTCAGGGTGAACGCGTCCAATACCGCCAATAGGGCGTGTAAATCTTGTGCGACCAAGGGTTGCAGGTCGGCCGCGCTAAGCCCCAGATGTTGGCATAAACGAAATAAACGCCAGCCGCTGTTATGTGGGAAATGAGTAACAAGGCTGTTGCCCGCTAACGGACTGCATTGCCAAGTCCAAATCAGGTCGGCCAGTTGCTGCCAATCGCTGCGGTCATACCGCTCGGAACCGGCGTGTAAAGTCTGTGCCTGGGCGCGGTGAGCCAGATATTCCGGTAAATCGCCCCGATACAAACGGCTGCGCACCATGAATTCGGACAGATTCTTACGAAAATAGCCGGTGATTGAACTGAGCTTGGCTTCGATTTTCCAGGTGTCGCGGCAAATCTGATTCAGCCAGAGCCTATCCAAGGTCAGGCGAATAGCCAGATAATCGGCCAGCGTGGGCGCGGCGTCATTGCCGGTTTGATAGTTCAGGTGATGCTGCCGCCAGTTAATCAGCCCGGACCAGCCGGGTATTTCCAAGGCCAGTCGACGCAGATAGCCTTCCCACTGCGTTTGCGGTATTTCCAGGTGAGCCAGTTGCAGGATGATGGTATCGACCGCATCTTCGGGCAATTCGGCGATAATTTGTTGCCAGTCGATCAATTCATGCAGAAAAGGATTAGCGTCATATTGAGCGGTTGTCCGCCAAGCGGCATAAAGACCTAAGCGGCTGCGCTCGGGCAATTGCCACGCCGCGATGCCTTCATCCAGCCCGGAGGCGCAAAAACGTATCAGCTGCGACCTAATAGCCTCGAGAATATCGATGCCGCTCAAGGTTAGGATAAAGCCTCGTAAGCTAATGTTGTTGCCTATTTCGCCGAGTAATCGATCCAGCTCCGCGCCTGCTTGTTGCTGCATCTGCTGATGCATCGCCATGGAGGGTGTATCTGCCGAAAGTCTGTCGGGAGCAGGCGCGGAGCGTGCCTGTTGTTGACGTTGCGCCAGCCAGTCTTCGGCCTGTTCCAGCGACAGATCGAGCATATTTTCAGGATGTAAAGCCGCTTGTTCTAAGCCGAGCTTGGTTAAAATGCTTTCCCACAACTGCCGGATAACCTGGCTGTCTTCGGTCGGCAGGCGTTGCCGAATCGGCTCGGGTACATCGGCTTGCACCGCATCCAGCGCCGCCATCTCTTCTATTTGCCAATTCAACCGGCTGACGCTGACCGCCTGCAAATCGAATAACAAAGCAATGCGATAAATCGCCTGCCGGGTGATGGTCCGGTCTTTCAAGGTGCAAACGATGTGCTCCGGTTGCAGGTTCGGACATTGCGCAAACGCGGCGGACAGATCGACCTCATCAATACGGCCTTGCCGGTAAAACTCCCGGTTTCGGGCTTCGGGAAGGTAACCGTGAATACCGGTCAACGCTTCGAATTCAGCCAAAGCTTGCTCAAACGGCAAATGTTGAAAGCCGTGCAAAGTATTGTGATGGACGAAATCGAGGATCGGCGCCTGTCCCGGCAGCACATGATCCAGATGATTGAGCGTCGCGGTGACGTGTTCGCGTAATGTTAAAGAAGACTCTTGCATGGCTAATTCTACAAAATCCGTTGACTGATTGTAGCGTTCATCTGGCTAAGGGTGGCGGCCGACAGTTCCAGCAGCGGCGCGGGCAACAGGCCGAACAAGACGATGCCCGACACCAGTATTCCGGCCGCCAGTAATTCCGGCGCGGTCATATCGTCAAGCTGCTGCATTCGCGGCTTGCCCGGTCCGGTAAACAGCAGGCTGATGGTGCGTAGCGCGTAAGCGGCGCCGATTAAGATGCTGACGCTAAAAAACGCCATTAAAGCGATGCCCAAACCGACGTTTGGGAAGATGCGAAAGCTGCCGATCAAGGTATGCAATTCGGCAATAAAGCCGACCGAACCCGGCAAGCCCATCGCCGCCAATAAGGCTAAAGTTAAGAACAGCGTGAAGCGCGGCATCACTTGAATTAAACAACTGTAATCCTGGATGTTGCGGGTATGGGTGCGCTCATACAGCAGGCCGACCAGCAGAAACAGCGCCGCTGCAATCAGGCCGTGCGCGGTCATTTGCAGCACCGCGCCGGTCATGCCCGCTTCATTCAATGTAGCGATGCCCAGCAACACGATGCCCATATGGCTGATTGAAGAATAAGCCACCATCGCTTTAAGGTCGCTTTGCCGCCAAGCTAAAAGGCCACCGTAAAGCATGCCGAACAAGCCCAGAAAAATCAGCACCGGCTGCAACAATAAGGCCGCTTCCGGCAGCATCACCACGGCCCGGATCAAACCGTAAGCGCCCATTTTCAGCAAAATACCGGACAGCAAAATACTGACCGGACTGGGCGCTTCGACGTGCGCCAGCGGCAACCAGCCGTGCAGAGGAAAAACCGGCATTTTTACGCCGAAACCGATCAAAAAACCGAGCAGCACTAACACCTGCTCAATCCGTGGCATGTCTTGCGCGGCCTGATGCATCGACGACATCAAAGAACCGCCGTGCTCAAGATCGTATTGACTGACCGCCAGCAAACTGATCAGCATGAAAATCGAGCCGCCCATTGTGTACAGCACAAAATTCAAGCTCGCCGCATGTCGCCGTTTGCCGCCCCAGCGGCCGATCAAGAAAAACAGCGGGATTAACGTGACTTCCCAGAAAATATAGAACAAGGCCCAGTCTTGAGCCAAAAACACGCCCAACATGCCAAATTCAAGCAACAAGATGCAGACATGGTAACCCTTGATGCTGTGCGCTACCGTGAACGAGGCCAGCAACGCTATCGAACTGAGCAAGGTCGCCAGCGCCAGCATCGGCATCGATAAACCGTCCACGCCCAAGGCGTAAGCGCTGCCTAATTTAGGGTTAAGCGGATAATATTCACCAAACTGTAAACCCGCATCGTGCGCGTTATAAATGCTGAGTAGCCAACAGACCAATAAAAACGCAATCGTGGTAAACAGATTGGCAATGTAGCGGATGAGCTGAATGTTTCGGCCGGGCGTTAAAGCCAAGAGCAAGACTCCGGCCGCCGGCGTCCACAGTAATATGCTGAGTATCCCCATGATTTTTAGTGTTCCTTATGTGCTGCGGCCGGGTGATGTCGAAGGCTAAATTGTACGTTAAGGTTGAGCCGGTGCAAGCATTAACCCGCGTAATGGCGATAGCCGTTTCATATTTTTGTCGGTTACGAGAGATTGCATGCTTAGTGATTGCACATATTTACAACAGCCTTTTGGTATGGGAGTTTAGCATTGCAACCTTTCAGCATCCTTTCAAGGTCATGCAAGAATCGTTGTCGGTCTTATAGATGCCATCGTTGCTCAAGCAACATTCATTCAGGCATCCGGAGTGCAGGCTTCGCCTGCACTCTAACTTGCCCCGAATTAACTCAATCACTTTATTGGAGCGCTCTCATGTCAAAGCCGTATCGCGTGGAATCTCTTGCTTTACATCAAGTGGGAGTATTCGACGATGTTTCCATCGATTTTAAACCCCTGGCGTCGGTCGAACGAGACGCCGAAAAAGCCGAAATTCATTTGTTTACCGGGCCGAATGGTTGCGGCAAGAGTACCTTGCTGTATGCGTTGGCCGATATTTTCGACATTAACAACACCAACAGCTTTATCCGCCGGAGGTTTCGCGGCTCGAACAGCGGTGCGGATTTTATTTTCGACGGCAAAGCCGGATCTTACGGTTTTCGCTATTCGCGTAGCGCGCTGCCGTCGCACAGCACCTTTTCCAATCGTTACGGTGAATATGCGGTTCAAACCAGCGATCTTCCGCACAATTACTTTTTCGGGCACGGCTTGAAAGATGCCAAACAAGATTTGCATCTGTATAAAACCTTAGTCCATGCGTTTCAACCGACTCATGGCCATAGCCAAAGCCGATTTTCTTATGCCGCCTTCGCCTATTCCGGGCAACGGACCTTACGCGAGACCCGAATGCCGTCGATTAACCCAATCACCAGCTCGCCTTTTGAAGCCGCGTTGTCTTTTGACGGCGCCGTCCGCTCGCCGGTGTTATTGCAGTGGATCGCCAACAATCGCACCCAATCCGCTTTGGCTAAGGCGGACGGCGATGAGACGGCCGCTTTGGTTTATGATCGGGTCTTGAACAGAATCTCCGCCTTGATTCGCGACATCTGCGGCTTGGAACTTGAGTTTCGCCTGGAACGCTCGCCTTTTGCCGTGACCGTCCGGGTGAACGGCGATAGCATTCATCTTGATGCTCTGTCCGACGGTCTCAAATCGATCATCAGCTGGGTGGCGGATTTATCGCTAAGGCTGGAAGCCATTCCTTGGCAGGAACAGCGCGATGTGTTTGCTCAGCCTGTTATTCTGTTGCTGGACGAAGTGGATATTCATCTCCATCCCAAATGGCAACGGCGGATTTTACCCGCGATTCAAACCCTGTTACCTCATGCCCAGATTTTTGCCACCACCGATTCGCCGCTTGTGGTCGGATCGGTGCAAGACGCTTGGGTTTATTGTTTGCCGGAACCCGGCCAGGGCGGTGGGATTATCGAAGGCGTACCGTCCTGCGCGGGCAAAAGCTATCGGCTTATTTTGAACGAAATATTTGGTATCGATGAGGAATTAGGCGTCGGTTAGCGCTACGAATCGATGCTTGTTATCGTTCCTACGCCCCGGAGACTGTGAATGTATGATCAAAATCGGTTAAAAAAACTCTTCACCACGAAGGACACGAAGTTTTCAATACACTAAAAGTTTAAATATGAATTAAGAGCTAAATTCGATAATTAAAAATCAGATAGTTAGCTCTAAGTAATGGTCACGTTAAAAATGTTCTGCTTGTAACGTCTTGAAATTACATGACTGGACATTTTTAGCTCTTAATTCACATTTAAATAATTATTTTTCCTTCGTGCCTTCGTGGTGAGTGCCTTTGCTTTTTGTTCTAAAACGAATACTTTCACAGTCTCATCTGTCGATCATATAATTTTCAGCCGCGGCATCTTTCCGGTAATCATCAAAAATCAAACGCAATGCAACATCCATGTCGACATAAGGCGTCCAGCCTAGATCGCGCACGGTACCTGCAATATTAGGCACACGCCTTGATGCATCCTGATAACCGGTGCCGTAAAAGTCTTCCGGCGTGACGGTTTCCATTCGGACCTGCGCGGCCGCTTCGGCAAACTCCGGATAATTCATCGCAAGCGTTATCATTTTTGAGGCAACTTCGCGAACGGAGAAATCGTTCGCCGGGTTGCCGATATTATAGATTTTTCCGTCCGCCACATTGCCGGGGTTTTCGATGATGCGCAGCAGCGCGTCAATTCCGTCGGAAATATAGGTAAAACATCGGCGTTGCTCACCGCCTGAGACTAGTTTTATCGTCTCGCCGCGAATAATCTGCCCGAGAAATTGAGTAATGACCCGGCTTGAACCCTCTTTGGTGGCGTGAACGGAATCGAGTCTTGGCCCTATCCAATTAAACGGGCGAAATAAAGTAAAACGCAATCCTTCTTGCTGACCGTAGGCAAAGATGACTCTATCCATCATCTGCTTGGCGCAGGCGTAAATCCAGCGCGACTTGGCGATTGGACCATACACTAGGTGAGTCGTCTCGGGATCGAATTCTTCGTCAGTAGCCATTCCATAGACCTCCGAAGTCGAGGGAAAAATCACCCGCTTACCGTAACGCACTGCGGCACGGACTATCGGCAAATTAGCTTCAAAATCGAGTTCGAACACGCTCAAGGGATCGGAAATATAGATCGCGGGCGTGGCGATAGCAACTAGTGGAATAACGATATCGCATTTCTTGACGTGATATTCAACCCACTCCCGGTTGATTGTGATATCGCCTTCAAAAAAATGAAAGCGCGCGTTACCGAGTTCTTCGGTCACTCGATCCGAATTCATATCCATACCGTAGATTTCCCAAGGCGTTGAATCCAGAATACGGCGCGATAAATGGTGACCGATGAAACCGTTTACGCCGAGTATGAGTATTTTTTTCATATTGCTGTTTAGCATCCCGCATTGAGTAATGTTTTTTCTAAAGCAATGCACACGCGCTGTACATCGGCATGACTCATGGCGGCAAAGAGCGGCAGTGTAACCGTCCTCCGGCCAATGTCTTCAGCGACGGGAAAGTCGCCCGGCGCGTATCCCAGAGTGCGGTATAAGGTGAAAAGATGAGCCGCCGGGTAATGCACGCCGACCCCGATTCCTTCCGTCTTCATGGCTTCTATAAAGGCTCTACGGTCAGTCCCGATGGGAAGGAGCACTTGAAACATGTGCCAGTTACTCTGCACAAAATCAGCGGCGGGCAAGTCGAGCCCCATATCCTGACGGATGCATTCAAAATAATATCGCGCCAATTCTCTTCGTCGATGGGTCAGTTCGGACAAACGCTTTAATTGCCCAATCCCGATGGCCGCCGCAATATCGGTGAGATTGGATTTCGTGCCGCGGATATCGACATCCATATCGCCGTTTTGATTGCGGAACACGCCCTGTAAGCGCATCCGTTCGCATAAGGCACTGTCGATGTCGTCCGGAATAACCAAGGCGCCGCCCTCGCCGGTGGTGATATTTTTATTCGCATGGAAACTAAACGCGACAAAGTCGCCGGATGCGCCTATCGGTTGCCCATGCCATTGCGCCCCTAGCGATTGTGCGGCATCTTCGATAACTCTCAACCGGTGCTTCGATGCGATGGCGTATAAGAGCTCACGGTTAACAGGCAGTCCGGCAAGATCGACAGGGAGCAGTGCTCGAGTTCGAGGCCCGATATTCGCCTCAACGGCCGATAGGTCGATGTTCCGGCTGACCGGGTCAACATCGACAAACACCGGTCGCGCACCCACTTCCAGAACGACGTTTGGCGTAGCAACCCAGGTGAGCGGGGAGGTCAGTACTTCATCGTCGGGACCAATCCCGGCGAGACGCAGGGCGATAGTCAGCGCTGCGCTGCCGGAGTTAAAAGTCCTGACCGTCCGGCCTTGGCAATAACGCGACAGCGCGGCCTCGAATTCGAGCACTTTAGGGCCGCCGGTCAGCCAGCCTGAGCGGAGTACCTGAGCAACTTCGGTAATCGTTGGCTCGTCGATCGAAGGACGTGTAAAGGGCAAAAAAGGCGGGGAAGTCATCGCAATGGAAATAATCGGTTCGGTCATGGTGTGGTTTTACAGTCCAAGCATGGCGCGCACTGTGCTTCTCGATGCCAGCGGCCGTTCCAGCTCGTCGGCAATCCGTTGAATCCGTTGCGTCAGGGTTAGATTAGTCGCAGGTTTTGTTCTAGCGCTGTCAAGCCACAAGTTATCTTCCAGGCCGATACGCACGCCGTCGGTAAACAGTAACCCAAGCATATTGGCAGGCAATTGGCCGCGACCGATACCGGCAACCGAAACAACGGCGTCGGGCGGAAGCGGGGAGCGCAGCGCGGCGAGATGCAGATCCTCGACCTGTGCTCCGGCAATATTTCCCAAAAACAAATTGGCGTAAAACGGCGGCTCGAGCAGCCCTTCCTTAGCAAGAACCCGTATAAAATTAGCCATTCCCAGATCGAACACCTCAAGTTCGGGACGAATGCCGCGCTCAAGCATGCGCTGTGCCAAGCTCCGGATCGTTTTGGGCGCGTTTATACTGGCTTGCTGAAGAAAATTGAGGGAGCCCAAGGTCAGGCTGGCCATGTCCGGCTTCATCTGTCCGTCAAGATCAAGTACTCGGGCGCGCGACTCAAAGCTGACATCCTGGCGTCCGCTCGTGGTTACGCACAACACCGCATTTTTTCCGCCAGGCAGTTGGCGTATAGCCTCAATCAGCCGGCCGTAGGGTTCGGGATCGCCTGTATGGCCGCCGTCTTCGCTACG
Source organism: Methylobacter sp. (assembly GCA_026399025.1). Taxonomy (GTDB): domain Bacteria; phylum Pseudomonadota; class Gammaproteobacteria; order Methylococcales; family Methylomonadaceae; genus Methylobacter_A. The sequence goes on along the minus strand of JAPLRU010000118.1, from coordinate 44,867 downwards.
GGCATGAAGATGCACCATCTGAACCCCCAGTTCCAAACACCTCGCGACATCGTCGACGATTTCATGATGTGTCAAGGGGATATGAGGGTTCATTGCCTTGGTCGGTACCAGACCCGTACAGGCCAGGTTGATAATGTATTCCCGTTTGTCCATATTATTGTCCGGCCTCCAACTGCTTACGTACCGTGGCGGGAATCCCTGCAACCATAACGGACGGCGGCACATCATTAAGCACCACGGCGCCGCCGGCAATGACGGCATCATGGCCGATACGCAGTCGTTCCAGAACCGTGGCGCCCAGACCTATCGTTACCCGTTCGCCAATAACCGAAAGCCCGCCGAGATTAACGCCCGGCTGAATACGGGAAAAAGCGCCAATGCGGTTGTCGTGCCCTATCGTTACGCCACGGTTGATGAAGACATGCCGTTCCAGCATCGCACCGGGCGCGATAACCGAATTAGCGCCGATGAATACGCCTTCCGATAGCGTTGCCAAGGGCGACACATAGGCGGTCGGATGTATTAATGTATGAAAACTCAAGCGCCACTTGTCTTCCAAAAATGCGGCGAGGCGAGCGCGTGTTGGCGTCGTAGGGCCCAAAAGATAAAGCTCGTTTTCCTCTGGAACGAAGCTGTCCATCGGTAACAACAAGGGCGGAGGGCATAACGGCGCCAAGGCCTGTAATCGATGCTGTAGAGGAATATCTCGCGGGCCGCATTGTTCAGGTTCATCCAACACCACTTTGGTCGGGCGAATGCCGGTTGCCAATGCGGCATCGAATAGGTCGGAGAGGATATTGCTTGAGCCAAAGATGACCAAAGGTGGACATTTGTTAATCATTGTTTAGGTGTGTGCATCATAATTATTAATCGAGAGACGTTTGACAAAGGCGATCCTGCGCGCAGCGTTTGGCTTGGTCAAAGGCCGCTAAAAGACTCGGGCCGGAGGAAGCGAGATCAAGACGGCGAGTGAAGCGCTCAAGCAGTTCCTCACCGATTTGCTTACGTAAATCCGGGTTCTCGGTCAGCTCGGATAAACGCACCAGGTAGTCGTCAGTATCCCTTGCCGCGTAAGCTCCCACCTTGTCGCCACCATCGCAATCGGCAAAGGATACGACAGGCAGCGCCACTGACATCGCTTCCGCGACACTGTAACCTCCGCCCATTCGCGGCGGATTCACATAGATATCCGATAACTGCAACAAACCGCCTATATCGTTTCGTTTAGCCAAGAGCTTGATCCGATTTGTTGGCAGATGACTCAGCGTCGCAGGCAAATGACCGGGACCACCGACCAGCAACCAGATTACTTGCGGGTTGTGGTTAAGCACCTCACCTATCCGCTTAGCCCAAGGGTCAGTTATCTCGCTTTCAAGACGACCGCCAACCGTGATCCAAATAATGGCATCGTCCGCGATTCCCAAATCGGCACGCGATATAGACCAGGGGCCTTGCATAGATTTAATCCGGTAGGGGTGAAAATAATTTTTAGGCGTTCCGAATATATTATTCCAGGGATTATCGGGGGCGGAAGGATCGTCTGAACTTAACCAAACGTCAACCGGCGACATCGGAGGAAGCGCGTGAACATTTAATCCCACCACAGGCCGCCGGCTATAAAGAGCCGCTGCAAGTGGCGAGTATAAACCACAGAATAGGATGGCATCGGGATCGAATGCGGCAATCAAAGAGAACATTTCGCGCCAACGTTTCGCAAGGCTGAAAGTGTTGTCGCTGCAAGTCAGCTTGGTTCCCGGCGGCAATGCGTGTTGCCAATAGGGAATTTCAAAGGGGGCGAGTAAGACGCGGTCTGTGCTCCCGCTAAACAGAGTCATGTCCGGCGACAAGAGTTCCTGACAACTAAAGACATGGACGCGTTTGCCTTCCCGGGCCAGTACCTCGCATTGATTCGTCACCATGCTGCTGGGGGTATGGAATTCGTTGCCTAGGTAGGGTGCAATGACGGCAATACGCTCAATGGTTTGCGGCAGCCTCGGCGGTAAGTTGTCCGGCAAAAGAGAGTCGGCGCTGCGGGCCAATCTAGCCGCTAAGTCGGGCAACATAAAACGAACCAGAGTGGCGACAAAACTTTCCCTGGACACCTGGTTTTTTAATGCAAACCCCCAGGCATAAGCCATGAAACCGGCTAAGCGGTCTGGATTGGAAGGTGAAATGCACAGTGTTTGCAGCGCTGCATTCTCTACAAAACGATTGTCTTCGGTTGCCGCCGCCAAGAAAGTTAGCCGTAGTATTTCCGCCTTATGATCGGACAGAACGGAACTCAGTAATTTTTGCAGAATTTGTTGCTGCGCTACTTCCTCGTTTGGTTTGCGCCAAAGTTCGAGTAGCCGATGCCAAATCAATGCGCACTGAGGCTCCGCCAAAACTTGTTCAAGAGTATCGCTCAGTAGCATGGTCAAATGAAATTCACTTAGTGAAAAAGAATTCGGGAAACTGGAGTCTTGTCTAAGAACTGTCCTTGTTTGGCAGTCTTCGCTGGAAATTCATAGTTACCGCATTATTTCAGCGTCATTGTATACGATCTGAAACGCTGTTTTTAGGGAGGAATCGGCTTGGTCGGCGCTTTAAATATATGGAAATCTAATCTAAAGCAGCAACAGCCAACCGCTAAAATGGATGAAACTAAAATTATCTCATGGTTAATAGTAAACGCAAAGTCTGTCTGGATGCCCGCTTTTGTTATCCTGAACTGGAATTTAGTGAACTTAAACGTTGCCCTTTATTATTTCTTTGCCGATTGCATTTTCAACAAAGCCTGTTTTTTCTTTTGGGCGCGCGCCGCTTTTTCGGCCTCTTCTTTTTCCTTGCGCAAACAGCGCGCCTCGTAACGCCGTTTTGCCTGTGCCGATTGTTGCTGGCTCAGTCTGTCGGTATGAGTTGGCGGTGAGGATAAAGAAGGATTCATTTCCGGTGGAGCGGTCATGATGATGCAGTCTACCGGACAAGGCGCTATGCACAATTCACAGCCGGTACATTCCGAAGCGATAACCGTGTGCATGAATTTTGACGCGCCCAGTATCGCGTCCACCGGGCAGGCCGCTATACATTTTGTGCAGCCGATGCAATCTTGTTCAATGATAAAGGCGACGCTTGGGGGCTTATGTAGGCCGAATTCGGTATTCAGCGGCTTGGACGGGACGCCTAATAAATGGGCGATATCGCGTATGCCTTCGTCGCCGCCCGGCGGACATTGGTTAATGTCCGCCCTGTCCGATGCGATGGCTTCGGCATAAGGGCGGCAGCCTTGGAAACTGCATTGGACGCATTGGGTCTGCGGCAGTAATGCATTGATTTGGTCGATTAAAATGGCGTTTTCAGGTGCAACAGACATGTCTTGGATATAGGTCTTACCGATTCGGCAAGTTAATGATCATCTGATGTAGGCTCAATGGTGTCGGTAGAAGCGGGCTAGGCCTGCGATATTTGAACAGCGATTGCGGAGTTGCAGCGCCATCATCGCGGGCATGGCCCGCTCCTACAATAATGGCGATGACAGCGGGGCATGGCAGCAATGCCAAGCCTACTTAACCCGCATCCCCGGCTGCGCCCCTTGATCGGGACTCAATATCCAAATATCCTTGCCGCCCGGACCTGCGGCTAGCACCATGCCTTCGGACAAGCCGAAACGCATTTTCCGTGGGGCAAGATTGGCGATAACCAGGGTTAATTTTCCTTCCAGATCTTCCGGGCTGTAGGCGGATTTAATCCCGGCAAATATGTTGCGGGTTTCGTCGCCGATATCTACGGTCAGCTGTAATAGCTTATCCGCGCCTTCGACATGATCGGCCTTGATGATGCGGGCGATACGCAAATCCAGCTTGGCGAAATCATCAAATTCGATGGTTTCGGCAATCGGCTCGCATTTTTTGGTTTGTACAGGTTCGGCGGTTTTTTCCAGGTTTTCTTTGGACGCCGCTACAATCGCTTCGATTTTATCGGCTTCAACCCGCGTCATTAACGGCTTGAAGTCATTAATAACATGGTCCAGCAAAGGTTTGGCGTGAGCCGGCCAAGCCTGCGCTTCGATGTTTAAAAAGCTTTCCGCGTTCTCGGCCAAGACAGGAAGCACCGGCTTCAAATAAGCAGCCAGCAGGCAAAACAAGTTGAGACCCATAGTGCATACTTCGTGCAGTTCGGTATCTTTGCCTTCTTCCTTGGCGATCAGCCAGGGCTTAAGCTCATCGATATATTGGTTGGCTTTATCGGCCAGCGCCATGATTTCACGCATGGCTTTGCCGAATTCGCGGGTTTCGTAAAGTTCGGCAATGTGCGTGTTGGCGCTCACGAATTCATGAAATAAAGCCTACTCCGAACACTGTTCGGACAGCTTGTTAGCAAAGCGTTTGGCGATAAAGCCGCTGCATCGGCTGGCGATGTTGACCACTTTGCCGACCAAGTCGGAATTAACCCGTTGGCTGAAATCGTCAAAATTCAAATCGATATCATCCACCCCGGCGCTGAGCTTGGCGGCAAAATAATAGCGTAAATATTCGGGGTTTAAGTGATCCAGATAGGTTCGGGCTTTAATAAAGGTGCCGCGGGATTTGGACATTTTTTCGCCGTTTACGGTTAAAAAACCGTGGGCGAAAATCGCGCTGGGCGTCCGAAAATGCGCACCGCTAAGCATCGCAGGCCAGAACAGGGCGTGGAAATAAATGATGTCTTTGCCGATAAAATGATACAACTCGGCGTTGCTGTTTTTAGACCAGAATTCATTAAAATCCAAACCCTGCTTATCGCAGAGATTTTTAAAACTGGCCATGTAACCGATCGGCGCATCCAGCCAAACATAAAAATATTTGCCGGGCGCATCGGGAATTTCAAAACCGAAATAAGGCGCATCGCGGCTGATGTCCCATTGCTGCAAACCGCCGTCCAGCCATTCGGCCAGTTTGTTGCTGACCTCGGCTTGCAAGTGACCTGCGTTGGTCCATTCGCGCAGCATGTCGCTAAAATTAGCCAAATCGAAAAAATAATGGACCGAGTCTTTGGCGACGGGTTTCGCGCCTGAAATCGCCGAAACCGCGTTTTTCAGCTCGGTCGGCGCATAGGTTGTACCGCACACTTCGCAGCCGTCGCCGTATTGATCGGCCGCGCCGCATTTAGGGCACTCGCCTTTAATGAAGCGGTCGGATAAAAACATGTTCTTAACCGGATCGAAGGCCTGGGTAATGCTGCGCGAACTGATATGCCCGGCATCGCGTAAACGTTCGTAGATCAGTTCCGAATAGGCTCTATTTTCTTCGGAATGGGTGCTGTGGTAATTATCGAAGGCCACGCCGAATTCGATAAAATCGGCCAAATGTTCTTTCGCTACTTGGGCGATAAGCTGTTCCGGCGTGATGCCTTCGCGATCCGCCCGGAGCATGATCGGGGTGCCGTGGGTGTCGTCCGCGCAAACGTAATAGCAAAGATTGCCGCGTTGTTTTTGAAAACGCACCCAAATATCGGTTTGAATGTATTCAACCAAATGACCGAGATGAATAGGGCCGTTAGCATAGGGTAGGGCGCTGGTGACAAGAATTTTTCTATTTGGCATAAGCTAAAAGTTCAATCAATTCGAAGGCAAAATCGGCCTTGTATTATGGCATAAAATAAATACGGTCTGTGATTTTCGACCCGCTAATAAGTGCATACTAAGGTTTAAATCGGTAAAATAGTCCATATCTTGAGCTTTATGCTTGGTTATTGATCAAGCGCATTTTATTCACAACGAGGGAGCATGAGCATGGCGAGCATCGACAAAACCGATATAGAAAACCTTCTGCAAACATTTATCGACCCCAATCACGGAACCGATCTGGTTTCCGCAAAATCGGTTAAAGCCATCGTAATAGACGGCGCCAACGTCAGCGTTAAACTGGAGCTGGGTTATCCTGCCAAAAGCTATCTGCCGGAACTTAAAGCGGCGGTTGAACAACATCTGAGCGCTTTGGACGGCATTGGCAATGTCAGCGTTGAAGTCGGTGTAAAAATCCTTTCCCATGCCGTACAGCAGGCATTAAAACCGCTACCCAATGTGAAAAATATTATTGCGGTGGCGTCCGGCAAAGGCGGCGTCGGCAAATCCACCACGGCGGTTAATTTGGCGTTGGCGCTGGCTGCTGAAGGCGCTAATGTCGGCATTCTGGATGCGGATATTTACGGCCCCAGCATTCCGACGATGCTGGGGCTTTCGGGCCTCCCGGAAAGTAAAGACAATAAAACCATGCTGCCTAAAATCGCTTACGGCGTGCAAACCAATTCTATCGGTTATCTGGTGGAAGCCGACCAAGCCATGATCTGGCGCGGTCCGATGGTCACCACGGCGTTGCAGCAATTGCTTAAAGACACCAATTGGGACAATCTGGATTATCTGGTGATCGATTTACCGCCGGGCACCGGCGATATTCAGTTAACCCTATCTCAGCAGATTCCGGTTAGCGGCGCGATTATCGTGACCACGCCGCAGGATATTGCTCTGATCGATGCGCAACGCGGCTTGGGTATGTTCGAGAAAGTGAATGTGCCGGTATTGGGCTTGGTGGAAAACATGAGCATCCATATTTGCAGCAATTGCGGTCATGAAGAAGCCATTTTCGGCGAAGGCGGCGGGCTGGCGATGGCCGAGCGCAATCGGATTGAGTTTTTGGGTTCCTTGCCTTTGGATATTAATATTCGGAAATTCGCGGATTCCGGCAATCCGACGGTCGTTGCCGATCCGGATGGACGGCCTGCGCAGATTTACAAGCAAATCGCCCGCAAAACGGCGGCCAGACTGGCGTTGAAGGCTAAGGATTTCACTACAAAATTTCCGAAGATCGTCGTGCAGAACACGTAATTAAAATTGTTCACCACGAAGACACGAAGAGCACGAAGAAAAATATAAGACTTTGTACCCTTCGTGTCTTCGTGGTGAATAAACAACCTTTAATCATCCGCTTACCCTTCTTTTCCGTCTCATTCCCGCGCTTGCCGGAATAAGAAGTTATGAACTTCTGTGTTAAAATCCGGTTTTTTAAACCAACCGGATAGCAATATTTCATGAGCATTAAGTCGGACAAGTGGATACGTCGCATGGCGGAACAACAAGGCATGATCGAACCGTTTGAAAGCGGGCAGGTCAGGGATTCGGAACACGGCCGGGTTATTTCTTACGGCACCTCCAGTTACGGCTACGATGTCCGGTGTTCGGACGAATTCAAGATTTTTACCAATATCAATTCCGCTATCGTCGATCCGAAAGACTTCGATTCCAACAGCTTTGTCGATGTTAAATCCGACATCTGTATTATTCCGCCAAACTCATTCGCCTTAGCCAGAACCGTTGAATACTTTCGTATTCCCCGCGACGTATTGACGATTTGCCTCGGAAAATCAACTTATGCGCGTTGCGGCATTATTGTGAATGTAACGCCTTTAGAACCTGAATGGGAAGGCCATGTGACATTGGAGTTTTCCAATACCACCACGCTGCCGGCAAAAATTTATGCCAATGAAGGCGTCGCGCAAATGCTGTTTTTCGGTGGCGACGAAGTTTGCGAAACCTCTTACAAAGACCGGGGCGGTAAATATCAGGGACAAATAGGCGTCACTTTGCCGAAAGCATAAGCGGTAGTTTTAATCATTCACCACGAAGACATGAAGTTTTCTTCGCGTCTTCGTGGTTTTGTGCTTTTACAGAGGTACTGAATGATGAACTTTACTCTTCGCCGGCCAGCAATCGCTGAATATTGCTTTTATGCCGCCATAACAACAAAGTCATCATTACTAAGGACGCGGCAACAATAGCCTTATCGCCAAGTAAAAACCAGGCAAAAATCGGCGACAAGGTTGAAGCGACTAATGCCGACAAGGATGAAATCTTGCCCAACTTATAAATCAAATACCATGTGGCCATGAACGCAAGGCCCAAAGCCCAGAAAAAACCCAGCAACACGCCGACCGATGTTGCAACGCCCTTGCCGCCTTTAAAGCCGAAAAATACCGGATAGAGATGGCCCATGAACGCCGCTAATCCGGTCATTGCCACTAACTCGACCGGCAGTCCCAGCGTATTTGCCGCATAGACCGGTATTAAACCTTTTAACATATCGCCCAGCAGGGTAATCGCCGCCGCTTTTTTTCCGCCGATACGCATCACATTGGTCGCTCCCGGATTGCCCGAACCCTGTCCGCGCGGATCCGGCAGACCCATCAAGCGGCAGATAATGATGGCACTGGAAATAGAGCCTATTAAATAGGCAGCCGGAACAAACAACCATTCAACCATTGCGTAACCTTATTTTGTTATTTTGAACTTGTAAGCATCGGGGCTTTCCCTGATACTTACGCCTGCATGGATGCAGGAGGTAGAGCAATGCAGGAGCAACTTGCCGAGCGACTTTTAAAAAACACGCATCATAACCGGAAATTAAAATGGACATCATATTTTTAGGCGGCCTGGAAATTCAAACTATCATCGGCATTTACGACTGGGAAAGAGTCACCAAGCAGACCGTTATCCTTGATATTGAGATGGCTTTCGATATTCAAAAAGCCGCCGAAACCGACGACATTCAATACGCGCTTGATTACAAAACGGTTTCTCACCGCATTATTTCTTTTGTCGAAGGCAGCCAATTTTATTTGGTCGAAAAGTTAATTTCGGAAATCGCCGATATTATCCGCAATGAATTTAATGTGTCGTGGGTAAAAATAACCCTGAATAAAAAAGGCGCGATCAGCGGCGCCAGCGACGTCGGCATTATCATTGAGCGGGGAGCGCGCTAATCGTGACCAGGGGCTATATCAGCATCGGCAGCAATATCAACAAAGATGAGCATATTTCTGCCAGTCTACGGGCGCTTGAGCACGCTTTTGGCGAGTTGACGGTTTCGAGTATTTACGAATCCGAAGCGGTCGGCTTTATCGGCGATGTTTTTTACAATCTCGTGGTGGGCTTCGATTCCGATTTGGAAGTGAAGGCGGTTGCCAAGCAACTCAGGCAAATTGAGCTGGATAACGGCCGCACCCGCGATAGCCGAAAATTCGCCGCGCGAACGCTTGATCTAGACCTGATTCTATACGGCGATCTGATTTTCAACGATGGCCGTTTACAAATACCTCGGAATGAAATTGAACATTACGCTTTTGTGCTGGAGCCTTTAGCGGAAATTGCGCCCACCCTGAAGCATCCGGTCAGTCAGCTGAGCTATGCCGAGCTTTGGCAACGCTTCGACAAGACCGACCTTAGGCAAAAGCGCATCAACCCGCCTTGGGCCTCAGCAAAATAGGCTGCGCCCGCCATCCACCGTCAGTATTTGGCCGGTGATGTAATCGGCATCTTTAATCAAAAAAAGCACTGCCTTGGCAATATCGACGGAATCGCCGCTCCGTTTTAACATCACCCGTTGCAGTATCTCCAGCTTAGCCGAATCGGATAAGTCGTTATCGGGCCAGAGGATAGCCCCCGGCGCCACGCCGTTGACCCTGACCGCCGGTCCCAATTCCTTGGCTAAAATTTTGGTCAGGGCGGCCAGTCCGGCTTTGGCGATGCTGTACACCGGATAATCTTTGAGTCCGCGTTCGGCGTGAATGTCGACAATATTGACTATACAGCCGTTGTTTTCGGCTAAAGTCTCCGCCAACGCTTGCGCCAGAAAAAACGGCGCTTTTAAATTGCCGCCCAATAACTCATCCCATTGTTGTTCGGTTACACCGGGCATAGCCGTCGGATAAAAAGATGAGGCATTGTTCACCAACACATCTATCCCGCCCCAGACAGCACAAGCGTCCTTAGCAACCGCGTCAAGTTCGGCTATATTCAGCAAATCGGCCTGTATGATCCTTGCCGAATTGGGCCGCTGTTGATTCAGCTCATCACCAAGCTGTAGCGCTTCAAGCGCCGAAGACCGGTAATGTATAACAACATTACAGCCTTCGCCATGCAACAGCCGCGCGCAAGCGGCACCTATACGTTTGGCGGCGCCGGTAATCAATACATTTTTTGCGTGAGTGTTTGTGTTGTACAAATCAGTTGCCGAGATCGGATTCAATCTAAATACCTTGAGTGTTGGAATTTATTTTCAAAAAAATAATAAGCGATTGAATGATAGCGTAAGAGATCATGCTGCAGGTTATGTTGCGTTACCAATAACCCGACCAATCAACTCCCCCAACTTAACCGTCTTCTCCGCTTTAAACCCGACATCCCACTGCGCCTTATCCTTGCCGAACAACACAATAATCGTAGAACCCATATTAAACCGGCCCATTTCCTCGCCGATTTTCAAGGTAGGCGCATCATCGCCATACCGCCAATTTTGCACTGAACTAACGCTCGGCGGCGTAACCACGCCATGCCAGACGGTTTCTACGCTGGACACGAAGATTGCACCGACCAGCACCAAAGCCATCGGTCCTATCTCAGTGTCGAATATCGCCGCGACGCGCTCGTTCCGGGCGAATAATCCCGGCACGGAATTGGTAGTCGCGGTATTCACGCTGAACAAGCGGCCGGGGATATGCACCATTTCCGTTAAAGTGCCGGTCAACGGCATGTGCAGACGGTGATAATCTTTCGGCGACAGATAAATAGTCGTGAAGATACCGTCATTAAACGGTTCGGCGCGGTCCGCATCGCCGCCCAGCAAGTCGGTCGCGGAAAAGCTTTTGCCTTTGGCTTGAAAGATTCGGCCGCCTGAAATATGTCCGGCTTGGCTGACTGCGCCGTCGGCCGGGCAAACAATCGCATTGCTTTCGCTGCTGAACGCTCTAACGCCGGGTTTTAGTTCGCGGGTGAAAAAATGGTTAAAGCTCTTGTAGGCATTGATGTCTTGTTCCAATGCTTCATCCATGTTGACCCCGTAATGCCTGATAATCTGCTTGATAAACAGGTTTTTAAAGGCTTTGTTTTCGCAGTGGGTCAGTTTGCTCATCAGTTGCGACAGCGCGTGATGAGGCAGCACGTATTGGGGCAAAGTAGTTAGGGCTTGTTTAAAATTCATGGTCGGTAATTGTCGGGTGTTTTGCCGCTTAAGTAATACGCAAAGGCGATGATTTCTGCGACGGCAACATAAAGTTCATTGGGGATTTCATCGCCTAACGGAATTTGCGCCAGAATTCTGGCCAGTTCCGGCTCGGTTTGCAGCGGTATGCCGTGGGCTTCGGCGATTTGCAGGATTTGTTCGGCAGTAAGACCCGAGCCTTTGGCGGTCACCTTGGGCGCGTTTTTGCCGTCGTATTTTAGCGCAACGGCAATGTCCGAGGTGTAGTAGGTCTTGGCCATGACGGCTTAAGGCAAGTGAACCGGTTCCGGCGCTCGCCAATCGGGATTTCTGTGTTCGACAACGACGGTGGTGTAGATGCCGCCGCGCACATTAAATTCAGCGCGGATGCGCATGAAATTGGGTGCGGTGACTTTAACCAGATCGTCAAGAATTTCATTAGTGACGGCTTCATGGAATGCGCCTTGATCCCTGAACGCCCACATGTACAGCTTAAGCGCTTTAAGTTCCACGCACAGTTTTGCCGGTACGTATTCGATTCGGAGAGTGGCAAAATCCGGTTGGCCGGTTTTCGGACACAGGCAGGTGAACTCGGGGACGTCGATGCGGATGGTGTAGTCGCGGCCCGGTTTCGGGTTGTCGAAAGTTTCCAGGTCTTTGCTTGGTTGTGTTGTCATTTTCAGCTTATATATAAAGGAGGGGATATACCGAAAGTAAGCGCTTTAGGCAAAAAGTAAGCGATCACCTCCCCCTTTGTAAAAGGGGGATTGAGGGGGGATTTATCTAATCAAATCTCCCCTAACCCCTCTTTTACAAAGAGGGGGACTGAACGCTTTAGGCGAAAAAGTTCGAATCTCGGCGGATTATCGTTAATAATACCCGGTTATTTTAATTCAACTGCCGGGATATTCATACCTGTACTATGAAACTTGAAAAAATCATACTTTCGGGTT
>JAPLRU010000118.1:0-32907 GCA_026399025.1 Methylobacter sp. | reverse complement strand
AAAAAATCAAACTTTCGGGTTTTAAATCCTTTGTTGATACCACGGTTATTCCGATTAGCGGGAATTTGACGGCGATTGTCGGGCCTAACGGCTGCGGCAAATCCAATATTATCGATGCGGTGCGCTGGGTGATGGGCGAAAGTTCGGCCAAGCATTTGCGCGGCGGCAGCATGGCCGATGTGATTTTTAACGGTTCGTCGGGGCGCAAGCCGGTCAGCACGGCTTCCGTAGAGCTGGTGTTTAATAATACCGAAGGCAAGCTGGGCGGCGAATATTCGCAGTACGATACCATCGCGATTAAACGCCAAGTCAGCCGCGACGGCACTTCGGTGTTTATGCTGAACGGGTCGCGTTGCCGCCGGAAAGACATTACCGATATTTTCCTGGGTACCGGCTTAGGTTCAAGAAGCTATGCGATTATCGAGCAGGGCACGATTTCCCGGATGGTCGAAGCCAAGCCGGACGATTTGCGGATTCATATCGAGGAAGCGGCGGGCGTGTCCAAATATAAGGAACGCCGCAGCGAAACCGAAACCCGGATGAAGCATACCCGCGAGAACCTGGAGCGGCTGGACGATTTGCGCGACGAAGTCGAAAAACAAATAAAGCATCTGCAAAAGCAAGCCGAAAAAGCCGAAAAATACACCGAGCTTAAAAAGCAGGAACGCCAATTCAAGCTGGAATTGTTGGCGATGCGTTGGAACACTTATCACCAAGCCGCCAAGCAATTGGATGAGAAATTGCAGCAAGTGGCGCACGAGCATAACCGCTTGTTTGTCTGCGTGCGCGACCTCGACAGCGCTATCGAAGCCAAGCGCGCCGAACATAAAACCCAGCAACAGCAAACCAACAGTTTCCAGGGCGATTATTACCGGATTGTCGCCGAAGTCAGCGGTCTTGAACAAACCATCAAGCACAGCGAAAGCAGCCGCGAACAAACCACGATTGAGATTAACCGCTTACGTCAACAGGCCGAGCAGTCATTAGCGGAACTCGAAGCTGACATGCAGCAGTTGGAAGAAATTAAAGAGGCCTTGTTTGAAGCGGAAGAAGCGTTAATTGTCGCCGAAGAGAGGCAAGAAGACGTTTTATATCATCAGCAAGACGTTCAGCAACAAAAAAGCGCCTGGCAGGAACACTGGGAAGCATACCGAAGCACCCATTCAAGTTATAAAGAACAAGCCGAAGTGCAACGGGTAAAAAACGTGCAGTTGGAAAACCAGAATCGCCAGTTGCAAATCCGTCTGGATAAGTTGCACGGCGAGCGCACTGAACTGGAGGCCGACGACTTGCAAAGCGAGATCGACTCGCTGGATGCCGGTATTGAAATCATTGAAGCGCAACGCGACGAACTCCAAAATCGGCTTGAACACTTGCATCGGCAAATACGCGAGCAGCGGCAACAGATCAAGCAGTATCATGACGAATTGCATACGCGCCGTTCGGAAATGCAAAACGTAAAAGGCAAAATCACCTCGCTGGAATTATTGCAGCAACATGCGATGGGCAAAGACAATAAGCATTTAAGCGCATGGTTGAAGTCTGTGGATTTAACCGAAAACCGGCGGCTTGCCGAGTTTCTGGAGGTGCAATCAGGCTGGGATACGGCGGTTGAAACGGTGTTGGGCAGTTACCTTGAGGCGATTTGCGTAGACAGCGCCGACCACGTTATTCCGGGCTTGCAGCGGTTGACGGACGAGTCGTTGATGTTGGTTGAAACCGGCGTTAAAACGTCGGGTTACGCCGAATCAAGCCCGGCCCACACCCGCTTACTGGATAAAGTAAAAGCGCCGTGGGACTTAAGTAATCTACTGGCAGGGATTTACTGCGTTGAGGATGCCGAAACGGCGAGAACCTTATCCGTCCAACTTAAAGCGCATGAATCGGTTATCGCCCCCGACGGTACTTGGTTCGGGTCCGGTTGGATCAGAATCATCCGCGCCAAAGACAGCAAAACCGGCGTATTGCAGCGCGAAAAAGAATTACGCTTGTTAAAACAGCGACAGGAAGACCTGCATGTCGAAATCGAAACCTTTGAAGACCAGCTGGAAAGCGTCGAAACCGGTCTGAAAGAGGCAGAAGCCCAACGCGAAGCTATCCAACAGCAAGACAATAGCCTGGGTAGCGAGCTTTCACTAAAAAGCGCCGAGTTCAGCGCGTATTCGGCCCGGCTTGAACATCAGCAACGCCGCCTGGAGCAGGTCTGTAACGACATCGACGACATCAGCCGCGAGACCGCCGACAATGCCGAAACGATCGCAGAAGCCCAATTGCTGCAAGAGCAGGCCGAACAGGTCATGGCCGAACAGGAGCAAAAAAAACAAAGCCTGGAAGCTTTAAGCCAAACCTTGCAAGCCGAGCAACAGCGCATCGATCAAGCCGCCAATGAAGCCAGATTACAGGTTTACAGCATCAAGTCGCAGATTGAATCGCTACGGTCTTCCGAAACTTTAACCGCTAAGCAGCTGGACCGTTTGCGCCTGCAACATCAACAATCGCTTGAACGCATCGCCGAATTGGAACTTAATCTGCAGCAAACGCTGACGCCGATAGATGGTGAAAAACAGCAGCTGGAACAGATGCTTATCGATAAGCAGCAACTGGAAACCCGGCTGAAACAACAGCGCCAAGTTCAGGACGATAGTGAAGCGGAAATTACCCGTTTATCCGAACAACATCTCCGAACGCAACGCGCCTTGGAAAAACAAAAAGAAGCGCTGGATACGCTTCGTTTTGAATTGCAGGAAAGCAAAGTGCGCCGGCAAACCGTCAACGAACAGCTGAAAGAAATCGATGCGGATGTCGCTCAGGTGCTGCAAAGCTTGCCCGAACAAGCCGAAGAAAACCGTTGGAAAACAACGCTTGACGACTTATTGGCGCAAATCGAAAGATTAGGCACCATAAACCTGACCGCGATAGAAGAATACAAGGCTCAATCCGAGCGGATGAATTTTCTTAACGAGCAACATGCCGATTTAGTCGAGGCCTTGCAGACCTTGGATCAGGCAATCAGCAAAATCGATAAAGAAAGTCGGCTGCGTTTTAAGGAAACATTCGATAAAATAAACACCGGCTTACAGGAGAAGTTTCCGAAATTATTCGGCGGCGGTCATGCTTACTTGGAATTGACCGAACAGGACGAGCTGGAATCGGGGGTAAATATTATCGCCAGACCTCCCGGCAAGAAAAACAGCTCTATCCATTTACTATCGGGTGGAGAGAAAGCGTTAACGGCGGTGGCTTTGGTGTTCTCGATTTTCGAACTCAATCCCGCGCCTTTTTGTTTGTTGGATGAAGTCGATGCGCCATTGGACGATGCTAATGTTGGACGGTTTTCAAAAATGGTGGAAGAGATGTCGGCATCGGTGCAGTTTTTGTATATTTCCCATAACAAAGTCACTATGGAAATTGCAAAACAACTGGCAGGTGTTACTATGAAAGAGCCGGGCGTGTCCCGGATGGTCGCAGTTGATATTGAAGAAGCAGTGAGTCTGGCGGAAATCTAATGGATAAAGAAATTTTAAGAATTGTAATTATCGCAACCGGTATGGTTGTAGTCATCGGCATGTTGATCATGGCTTATATAAAGGACAAAAAAGCCCAGGAAGAGATGGATTTCTATGATGATGACGACGATGATGCAGTGGCGGTTGATAGTTTGGGCGGCGGCAAGGACGACTTCGATCTTGCTCCATTAGGGGCTGCTAAAGCCGGCCCGGATGCTCGTCAAGGCCATGACAAGTCGGATCGTTACTACGATCAGGACGATGACGACAATGAATACTATGATGAGGATGACGACGACGTAGAGCCGCCGCCGAGAGCCGCCGCACCGGCGATTATCCAATTCAGCATTATCACCAAAGCGGACGAAGATTTTAACGGCGCCGATTTGGTTGAGGCCTTTAATATGGTTGGGCTTGAATACGGCAGCTTGAAAATATTCGAACGTCTGGATGTTAACCGGCTGGTCGATTTCGGTGTAGCCTGTATTGTAGAACCCGGCACTTTCCCGGATAAAGATTTGGACAAGTTTTATTGTCCCGGCATCGTGTTTTTTATGCAGCCCGAAGCCTTGGATGACGCCCAGGCCGTTTTTGACGATTACATTGAAACTATCAACTTGTTGGCGGCGAAATTGGACGGCGTGGTGCTTGATCATAGACGGCAACCGCTGACCGAAGCGACGGTTCGGGCTATTCGGCAGAGTTTGTGATTTTAACTGCCTGCTTTTGGCGTCCCTGTTCTATTCGTGAAAGGAAAAAAGATGAGTACGGTTACTTTTGACACTTTGAAATATGTGGAAGCTTTGCAAAAGGGCGGTGTCCCGGAAAATCAAGCCAGAGCGCAATCGGAAGCTTTAAAGGAAGTGCTTAACTTCGAAGTAACTACAAAGCACGACATCAAAGAATTGGCGTTAAAGATTGACGCGTGGTTTGAAAAAATCCAAGGCGAATTTACGCTGGTAAAATGGATGATTGGCTTTAATTTAGCTATATCGGTTTCCATTCTGTTTAAAACTTTCAGCTAGTCCAAATCTTTAATCTTATAGGGCGCGCTGTGTGAGCCAATGAATACTAAAGGCAAGCACAGTCGGCCTACACATTCGTATCCCCCTCCAGATTATTTAAATGCCATCCCTCAGCCATACACAATTAGAGCTTCTAAAAGAAGCCGACCTTGAACCGACCCATTTATCTCCTGAACTGATCGCTCAAATCGCAACACAGGCCAACGCCGAACAACTCAGCGACGAGCAGTTGCTGGAGTTTTTACAACGCTGCAATGCTTTGTATCGTGCCGGAGAGCCTCTGATTTCCGATGCGGATTATGACCTTGTTTTTCTGGCGGAACTGCAAAAGCGTCACCCTCATCATCGCTATTTAGAAACCGTCGAGCCGGAAGTTATCGCCGTCGGCAAAACCGTTGCCCTGCCCGAGCCTATGCTGTCAACGGAGAAAACCTATACCCGCAGCGGCATTGAAAAATGGCTGGCCCGGCTAAAAAAAGCGGCCGAAGACTGTGACGTAGATTTCTCCACGTTGACGATTCGGGCCACGCCCAAGCTGGACGGTTACGCCGCTTATGACGACGGTAAAGCCCTCTATACGCGCGGCGACGGCCGTAAAGGCACCGACATTAGCCGGGTTTTCGAGCGCGGTTTGAGCGTCGGCGGCAATGGCGAAAGAGGGCAGGGCGCGGGTGAAATCGTCGTCAGCCAAATGTATTTCAACACGCATTTGGCCGAGTATTTTGAAAATTCCCGGAATTTTCAGGCCAGCATTATTAAAGAAAAAGAACTGGAACAACACGCCCTAGAAGCCATACAAAACCATGCGGCGGTGTTTTTTCCGTTTTCCCAATTGCCCGCTTGGCAAGGTCCGGCCGCCGAAGTGCTGACCGATTTCGACCGGATTATCGAAACCGTCTACACCCAGATCGATTACGATGTCGACGGCGTGGTTTTCGAGCTGGCCGATAATGACCGTATAAAGCGGTATTTGGGCGCGACCCGGCATCACCATCGCTGGCAGATTGCCTATAAAAACAATGTCCAAACCGCCGAAGTGATCGTGTTGAAGGTCACTCCGCAAACCTCCCGTTCCGGCCGGGTGAATCCGGTTGCCGAGCTGACCCCGACCAAACTCAGCGGTGCGATGATTTCCAGGGTGACGGCGCATCATTACGGCATGGTCAAGGAGCTGGGCATCGGGGAAGGCACCTTAATTGAATTAACCCGCTCAGGCTTGGTGATACCTAAAATCGAGCGGGTCATTACCCCGGCAACGCCGCAAATCCCCGAGCATTGCCCCAGTTGCGGCAGTGAGCTGGTTTGGGACAGCGATTATCTTTATTGCCTGAACACCACGAAATGTCCGGCGCAAATCGAAAACACCATCGAGCATTTTTTCAGAACCTTGGCCAATGTCGACGGTTTCGGGCAAAAAACCGTCGAAAAACTCCACGCTTTCGGCATCAATTCGGTTTATGCCGTTTATCAATTGGACATGGAGCAACTGCAAGCCATGGGTTTTGGCGACAAAACCGCGCAAAATCTGCTGGATCAGTTGCAACGCAGCCGAACCGAAGCCATAGAAGACTGGCGCTTTCTGGGCGCTTTCGGCATTCACCGCATGGGCTTGGGCAATTGCGAACGCCTGCTGCAACATCATCGTTTGCTGGATATTTTCAATCTGACCGTTGAAGACGTGATGGCTATCGAAGGCTTCGCCGACAAAACCAGCGCCGCCGTGGTCGAATGTTTGGCAAAAATCAAAGATGATTTCATGCAAATTTACGGTCTGGGTTTTAATTTAATCCCAACGCCGTTGCTTGCTGAACAACAGCAACACATCAGCCCGATTTCCGGCAAAACCATCGTCTTTACCGGCACCATGATTCACGGTAAACGCGATGATATGAGCAAGGAAGCCAAACGTTTAGGCGCAAAAGTGGGCGCATCCGTGACCGGGAAAACCGATTTTCTGGTGACCGGCTCCGATGTGGGGGCGGCAAAAATCGCTGCCGCTATGGAAAAGGGAGTGCAGG
Source organism: Methylobacter sp. (assembly GCA_026399025.1). Classification (GTDB taxonomy): domain Bacteria; phylum Pseudomonadota; class Gammaproteobacteria; order Methylococcales; family Methylomonadaceae; genus Methylobacter_A. Next base: position 26,358 of record JAPLRU010000118.1, on the reverse strand, counting down.
TTATTAGTGAAGAGGAGTATTTGGGAGTGTTGGGGAAGTGATTTTTTTTGTGGGTTGATGGTGTCGTATTTGTCTATACGGTCTGTCCTGTTAGTGCAAGTGGGCTTAGAAAATAAAAAGTTAGATTGATGAAGAATATACGACAAATTGGATTTCTTTTACGACAATCGATGTCCTATCGTAGGTACTTGTATTGGATGATATTTATTCTGTTGGTATTTTTATTTATTTTTTCAATATGCTCCAGGGGTATACACAAAGATTTCTTAACCAATTTCAGTGAAGACAGCAACACCTCTGATAATTACTTTGAGAGTCTCGTCGTAAGCTTGAAGTATGATGACAAAGAAAAATATCTAGTCGTTGGACATGAATCCGGCAAAATCGATATCTGGGACGCTAAGAAGGCTCTGTCTAAACGTGAGATCAAAGCCCATGAGCATCGCGCTAATTTAATCGCTTTCACCTCCGATGGTAATAGCTTTTTCTCGAATTCGTATTTCGAAACATCAACGAAACTGTGGAGCGCAAAAACAGGAGAACTACTGCATTCAATACCTGACACGCGAGGGCCGGTCTGTGCGACACCAAGCGAAAACATCTATCTTATTGCCAATAATGAGCACATTCGTTTCTTTGATAACGAGCGAAAGTTATTGTTTCCTGAAAAATATGTGTCAGATGGGGTAGTAACTGCTATAGCAGCGGACAATGCATCCGAACAGATAGCGATTGGCACTGCATCCGGAAGCATAGAGATATGGCAGTTTTCTGAGAACAAGGAAGAACCAAGTCTTCGAAAGATTTCAAGTGTAAAGCCCTATGACATAGGAAACTGGATCGTCGGCTTGCAATTTTCATCAAATGGCAAAAACCTATACTCCGTTGCCCGTTCCGGATCGATTGATGAATGGACAGTCAGCACATTTGAGAAGAGGCGATCAATAGGAACTGTTCTGAAGCATATTCACTCAGTTGCATTTCTTCAGGCCAGTGAATTACTTGCTTTAGGTGGGACCGTAGATAGTGTTGGGGTAGGGGCTAGCTTTGTCGAGGTGATTTCATTACCCACTGAAATATCGAGGATGTATATTGCAAATACTAAATTGACAGTAGTCGAATTTATTCCTCCCCTTGCTTTATTGATCGCCGCTCAATATAAATCGACGAAAGCCTTTTTCTTTCCTCCTAAACCGGGATAAAGGAAGACCGATTTCCTGGTGACCGGTTCCGATGTGGGCGCGGCAAAAATCGCTGCTGCCACGGAAAAGGGGGTACGGGTTATTAGTGAAGAGGAATATTTGGCGTTGTTGGAGGAGTAATTATGGCGTTTACGCGATATTTGAATTTTGAGCTTCAACCATGCATTCAAAATGCAATGGTTGGTTACTCCGTACAAAAGTACAGATAAATGATAAAGTCCCAGTACCCCGTCCGGCTGTGTCGGCAGAAAAAGCCGACATTCCGCCCTCATTTATAAGCAACTGTTAAAAAATACCAGCACTCGCCTGTTATAATGCGCAACTTTTTAAACGCATTAAAAAAGGGTTAGTTTTTATGAATTGGGCATATACTTTTTCCGGTCTTACTGTGGGGATGTTGGTAGGCTTGACCGGCGTCGGCGGTGGCTCGCTAATGACGCCGTTGCTGGTTTTCCTGTTCGGATTCAAGCCTGCCGTTGCGGTCGGTACCGACCTTCTGTTTGCGGCCATCACCAAAACCGGCGGCGTTTGGGTGCATCACGGCAAGCACGGTTCGGTGGATTGGAAAATCGTCGGCTGGCTGGGACTGGGCAGCATACCTTTCGCGGTGGCGACCTTGTTTGTCCTCAAGCATTTTATGGAAGTCGGCAAGGAAACTACCGGCGCGATCACTTTTACTTTGGGTGTCGCGCTGCTGCTGACCGCCTTCTCGCTGATAGTGCGCAGCATATTATTGAGTCGGGCGGCAAAGCTTAAGCCTATTGACGATGAGCATAGCACTCCCGAAAATACCGGTCGCTTCAAGCACCTGCAAATTCCGGCCACCGTGCTTATCGGCGCCGTGTTGGGCATCTTAGTAACGCTGTCTTCGGTGGGGGCGGGGGCGCTCGGTACTGTCGCGCTGTTATTTCTTTATCCCAGAATGACCACGCTGAAAATTGTCGGCACCGACTTGGCTCATGCTATTCCGCTGACAGCCGTTGCCGGTTTGGGCCACCTGAGCATGGGCAATGTGGATCTGGTTTTATTAAGCAGTTTGCTGGTCGGCTCTTTGCCCGGTATCTGGATCGGCAGTCATTTGAGCGCGAAAATCCCTGAGCGATTCTTGCGGCCGATTTTGGCTTCTATCCTGATGCTGATCGGGCTTAAATTCGTATTACAATAAAATTCGTAGAAAGCACATCTACATCCCGTCACAATGTTCCCAACAATAACGAGGATCGGAAAATGACTGAAAATATTCGCCCCCCACTGCCGCCCTTTACCGCCGAAACGGCCGCGCAAAAAGTTCGAGCCGCCGAAAATGCCTGGAATACTCATGATCCCGAGAAAATAGCGCTGGCCTATACAGTAGATAGTCAATGGCGTAACCGCGCGCAATTTTTGACCGGGCGCGATCAGATTGTGCAATTTCTAAAGCAAAAATGGGCCAAGGAACTCGACTACCGCCTGATAAAAGAACTATGGGCTTTTCATGATGCGCGCATTGCCGTGCGTTTTGCTTATGAATGGCATGACGATTCGGGCAACTGGTTCCGTTCTTACGGCAATGAAAATTGGGAATTCGACCGAAACGGCCTGATGAAGCGCCGTCTGGCCAGCATCAACGATTTGCCGATCACCGAGGCCGAGCGGAAATTCCATTGGCTGTTGGGGCCGAGACCCGAAGATCATCCCGCTCTGTCCGAATTCGGTTTTTGAGGTTTTGTAGAGATTAAAATAAGTTGGGTATCGGTTGATTTGTTGGTGATAAGGCGTATATATAAGCATTGAGGCAACGTGCGTTTTTTGCTTGTCATCATTAAACAAATCAACAGGCAGGTGGGTTATGAATGAAAGTTCGACGAATCAAATTGATACGAATCAGACTGATAGTGACAGATTGCACTCATTAAAAAAACTGGCAACAATTGTTTACTTGTGTCAGGTATTATCCTTCGCATTTGCCGGTTTGCCTTTGTTGGTCGGTGTGGCTATCAACCTGATGAAACGGGATGAAGTCAGGGGCACTTGGCTTGAATCCCATTTCGACTGGCAGATCAAAACCGTGTGGATGACTCTGGCCGGTTTCGCATTGGCCGGATTGACTTTTGAGTTGGGCGTCGGTCTTTTTATTCTAATTGCAACCATTATGCTGTTGGTATTCAGAATTGTCGTCGGGTGGAATGCGCTAAATTCCGACCGGCCGGCTAAGGATTGACCTTCCCTCGCCGATGGCTAAGCCATCTTAGCCTATCGGTGGTTCGGCAGCATCAGCGCGAAAACACTATTACTGTGTAACGGAGCAAGCGGCTCGCCCAAAATAGAACGCAGATGAAAAACTATTTCGGCGATAGTTGCGAGTTAGTGCGCGCTCAGGAAGCTGTCGATATTTCGCTATGATCTTGAGCAACAGGCTTAAACAGCCGATCCAGCGCACAATGCACTTCATCAATACCGGTTTTTTTCAATGCCGAAAACAGCTGTATCGTCAACGGAAAATTGGCCTCTTTTAGCTCCTGTTGCACCTGCAATAAAGTATTTTTAGCCGCTCCGTAATTCAGTTTATCGGCCTTGGTTAATAATATATGCAGCGGCAACCGGGTGTATTCGCACCATTCGACCATCTGCCAATCAAATTCGGTTAAGGGATGACGGACATCCATCACCAAAATAATCGCGCATAACGATTTACGGTTGGTTAAATAAGTTTCCATCAACTTGTGCCATTCTTTCTTCACCGCTAAAGGCACTTTGGCATAACCGTAACCCGGTAAATCGACAAACCGCTGCCGCTCATTAATTTCGAAAAAATTAAGCATCTGGGTCCTGCCCGGCGTTTTACTGATCCGAGCCAATCCGTGCTGCCGGGTTAAGGTATTAATCGCACTCGATTTACCTGCATTCGAGCGCCCGGCAAAAGCCACTTCCATGCCCTGATCCGGCGGCGTATTCTTGAGCTGCGGCGAACTGTTAATAAATTTTGCCTGGGTATAAACTGGATTCATCGTTGTCTCGCTTAGCGTTATTATTTAGAGTAAAATTATGGATGTATCGAAGCCTGAATAACTAAAAGACTGGCAGAAATGATTAACTATTCCGAAGGGGAATTTGATGAAGAAAAAATTGCAGGTGCTTTCAATTTCTCTGGCTTTGACCAGTGCTGCAAGTATTTTACATGCAGAAGGCAATATTAACGCAGGAAAACAAAAAGCAACGTCCTGCGCCGGTTGTCACGGCGAAGACGGTAACAGCATGGTAGCAACATTCCCCAAGCTTGCACATCAGCATTCCTCCTACCTGCAACAGCAGTTACACGCATTCAAGGACGGCACCCGCTCCGATCCGATGATGTCAGCCATTGCGATGACCTTAGCTGACGAAGATATACAGGACATTTCCGCCTACTACGCAGCACAAAAAGTTTCCGAAAACAGTCTGCCGGTTTCGGTTGCCGATGAAGACGAAAAACCGGCAGGTACTAACGATGCCGTCCAATCGCTTATTACTCAAGGCAGCAATTTATACCGTAACGGCAATCTGCAAAGCGCAGTTTCCGCCTGTATCGCGTGCCATGGTCCTTTCGGCGAGGGCAACAAACCGGCTTCATTCCCGGCATTAAAATCGCAACATGCCGACTACTTAATAAAAGCGCTCACTGACTTTAAATCCGGAGCACGCAGTAACAATCCGGAAAACATCATGCATATGATTGCAAAAAAGATGAGCGATCAAGAAATAAAAGCCGTTTCTTATCGCATATCAATGATGAAATAAAATCGAGGCGATCCAGTAAGCCGCCATTACAGAAAATTTCGCAGGCCGGGTTTGTTCATGCACAAAAACCGGCCCACACTTACAGAGAGCGTTAACTCATGCTTAAAAAATTCACTCAAGCTGGCCTATTAATCTTGTTGTTTTCCTGCTCGGCCCTGTTAAAAGCCGAATCCGTCGGTTATGAAACCCTGTCGCCGGCACAACCCACCCAAAATCCCGATAAAATCGAAGTCATTGAATTTTTCTGGTACGGCTGCCCTCATTGCTACAGTTTTGAACCTGTACTGGAAAAATGGGTGGCAAACCTGCCCAAAAACGTTCAATTCATCCGCCAGCCCGCCGTATTCAGCGATCTCTGGGGCAAACATGCGAAAGCTTATTTTACTGCCGAAGCGTTGGCCGTGGTCGATAAGGTTCATGCCGACTTTTTCGATGCGATACAAAACAAAAAACAAAACCTTGAGACTGAAGATCAACTGGCTAAATTCTTTGTCGCGCACGGCGTTAATGAAGCCGATTTCCACAACGCCTACAATTCATTTCTAGTTGACGCCAAAATGCGCCAAGCCACTGCCACGGCCGCCCGCTACGGCGTCAGCGGCGTTCCGGCGCTGATTGTTAACGGTAAATATAAAACCAATGGGCCTCTGGCCGGTTCTCAAGAAAAAATGATTGAGGTTGTTGATCGTCTGATTCAGCAGGAAAGCGCGGCAAAATAATTGTGTCATCAGTCGCCTGCCCCATCACAAAGCGAGTTACTTCATCATTTTTTTTAAGCAACTGACGCTGTCCATGTGCTTATAATCAATCCAAACGGCGCAGCTCACCGCTGCCCACTGCACTTATATAGTAACCGAAGTTAGTAAAAAATCCCCTAGCCCTCTGCCGCTGAAAAAGGAGGGCTTTACATCGCTTTACCCTCTTCGAACGCTACACGAACAATCGCTCCTTAATCATTGACAAGGTCTATCATGAGTTTTTTTAATAAGGCGGGGGATCAGGATAAATGGAAAGAAAAATATTTAAACTTACTTGATGAACACGAACATTCGGGGGAGTCTTACCGAGAAAAAGAAGACTTGCTGTGTAAAACCATCATCCGCTTAACGATTGCGACCACCGGGCTGGACCCGCTTTTGGATCCGCACCTGCTAAATATCCGCGACCAATTAAAAAGGGGGGTCAATAGCCAGGCGCTTAAAGAAGAACTTGAAAAATTCACTCATTCAGTCGCTCAAATCAAACATGCGCCGCCGCCAAGTCGTTCATTGGAAACCGATCTGCTCTTCGATTTCCTGCTTAAGCACTATACAAGCGACAAACAACAAAACGCGTTAAAGCTTCTGAGACAGCAAGCGGAAACCGCAAAATTCGGAACCGCCAATCAATTATTTATCGCCTTATTTGAGGCTATCGAGTCGCCGATAGAAGATAAATCGGCTCCTCCTGCCATCGCCAACCACATCGATATAGGCGTCGTCAGCAAGCACTTGTTGCTTTTGCTGGAAGGCATCGAAATTCCGAGCATTTTTGATCAACAAGCGCAAACCGCAAAACAATTGCTGGCCGCGTCTAATCAAACCACGGCGGCTTTTGAACCTATTTTAGATAAGTCTTTTAAGCTGCTGCTTAAAATCAAGCAACACAATCAATCGGAACAACAAGACATTGATAAATTTCTGTCTCATATCACCGAACAATTGGCGGCGCTGGACATCAGCGTCATGGGAGCCAGCACGGCCACTCAACAATCAGCCGAAAACAGAAACAAACTCGATCAGTCCGTTTCCGAACAGATGGAGCAATTGCAGTTAAGCTCAACCAACGCGACCAAACTGGAGCCTTTAAAAGGGATTATCACCAGCCGCTTAGCCAGTATCGTCAAAGAAATTCAGGAACACAGCCAAAAAGAAGCGATTCAGCGCCAAAAAACCCAGCAGCAATTGGACCATTTAGTCAATAAAATAAAAGACATGGAATCGGAATCCTGCGAACTCAAATCCAAACTGAAAATTGCCAATACCCAGGCTTTACGCGACACCTTAACCGGCCTGCCAAACCGCAATGCCTATAACGAACGCCTGGAAACCGAACTCGCTCGCTGGAAACGTTACCATTCCCCGTTAAGCCTTATCATCTGGGATATCGATCACTTTAAAAGTATCAATGACAACTACGGCCATAAAGCCGGCGATAAAGTGCTGCTGTTAATCGCTAAACAATTATCCGATCATTCGCGCGCCACCGATTTTATTTCCCGTTTTGGCGGTGAAGAATTTACTATGCTGCTGCCGAATACCGACAGCCAATCAGCTTTGAAAGTAGCCAATCAGCTTCGTCAAGCCATTGAAAAAACAGGATTTAATGCGAGCGGCGCGTCCGTTGCCATTACCATTTCCTGCGGCATTACCGAGTTTATGCCGGATGACACCGATGAAAGCGCGTTTGAGCGCGCCGACCAAGCGCTTTATCTGGCCAAAGAGCAAGGCCGCAACCGGTGTTGCGTTTTGTAAGACACAGTACCCAACATGCGCCATATCGGCATTTTCAAAGAAATAGTCCCCAATTTGATAGATATACCCGGTATAAAAATCTTCCATCAATAACGGCTAAAGAACGTGCATGAAATAACTTGAGCATTTGATTCTCCTTCGCCCCAACCCTCTCGGCAATTGCTCCATTCATTGCTCTACCTCCTGCATCCATGCAAGTCGTCCAGCAGGAGAGGGAGCCAGTTGCCGACGTTATTTCATGCGCGTTCCTAAGTTATGCCCGGCAGTAGACGTAGGTAAAGGCTTTCCGTTATACGGAGCTTGATTTCAGAAAAACATCTTAATCATAATCGACAAAACCCCGGTTATTAATATGCCAAGCATCCATTTAATAAGGGTAAATTGACCATCGTGCTCTACTTGCTTTATTTTCACATCCTGAACATCATTTTTAGTGGCTAGATGTGCTTCCATTATTTCGGGCAAAGATTCTTTTTGAGCTTCGGCCATAGCTACAGCCTGGTCACGAGAAATTCCAGCTTGCTCTAAACGCTGTGTAAATTTTAGCGTATCAAAGGTTACGGTGGTCATAGTGCGCATCCGTCAATTTAAAGAGGACAAAGTAGCCTGTAAGGTTGACGGCTGTCAATAGCTCACAAAGATTCCACCGATACGGATAATGAGCTAAAGCCATATACTTCCGTAACATTTTTAAATACTGCCCGTGGTTAATGAGAAGTTGCGCGATACTCAAACCAGCCCTTCTTCCGTCAACGCTTTTTGCACGGCGGGACGCACAGTGATTTTAGCGACATAATCCACCAGCACCGGCCAGCGGGAAAGCTCAACATCGACATAAATACTCCAACGCAAGGTGACGAATAAATAGACGTCAGCCACGGTAAAATATTCGCCCAGCAAATATGTCCGATTCGAAAGATGCTCGGCCACCGTATCCAAACGCGAAGTCAACGAAGCAATCGCCATTTTTTTTGCGGCTTCGGGCGTAGCCGGGTTAAACAACGAAGAAAATCCGCCTTTATGAATCTCGGTTGAAATAAAATTCAGCCATTGCTGCAACTGATAGCGCTCGAACGTACCGGCCGGTGGCGCTAATTTTTTATCCGGCGCTTGATCGGCCAGATACTGCACGATAGCCGGGCCTTCGGTCAGTTTATTGCCGTCGTCAAGGATCAGTACCGGCACGTAACCGTTAGGATTGACCAAGCGGAAATCTTCTCCGGTTGTGCTGAGCTTGCTTTTCAAATCCACGCCGATCAGTTCTATCGGCAATTCCGCTTCGCAGGCGGTAATATGAGGCGATAATGAACAAGCGCCTTTGCTGTAATAAAGTTTCATAGTTTTTTCCTCCGGGCTGTATTAATAAATAAGGCCGATCAGTCTTTAATGGCTTCAATTTGAAGCACAATTTTGACATCATCGGCCAGGGCCGGCGCATATTTGTCTACGCCAAAATCGGATCGCTTGATGGTTGTCGTGGCGTTAGCGCCGCACACATTTTTCAGCGCGATCATATTTATTCCGCAATGAAAATAATCTACCACCAAATGCACCGGCTTAGTAATGCCATGCAAGGTTAAATTACCCTCAACGGCAACGAGTCGGTCTTTATTAAAGCTCAATTTATCCGATGAAAAAGTAATTTTAGGATAGCGCGCCGCATCCAGAAAATCCTTGCCGCGCAGATGCTCTTCCAGCTCGGCGAGTCCGGTGCTGATCGAAGCCGTGTCGATAGCGACTTGAATACTGCCGCTTGCCGACTCCGGGTCCAGCATGATTTTGCCGCCGGTTTGATTGAACCGTCCCCGTTGAATGGAAAAGCCCAAATGGTTGATTTCAAAGCTGGGAAAGGTATGCCGAGGGTCGATAGTATAAGACTCGGCGGCAACGGCAGGCAGGCTCAGCGTCGTGCCGATAATGGAAGCGAGGGTGGTTTTGTTCATGGCAATGTCTCCATTTTTCGAAAATAGTCTGCTCGTTCCAAAGCTGGAGCCAGAAACACGCAGCATTTTTTATTCACTACGAAGGATCACGAAGCTTATAAAACTTCGTGACTCTTCGTGTCTTCGTGGTGAAATTTTTTTAATCAAGCTCTTGTGGGTTTTATTAATAGCGCGTCAAAAAGTAAGCTTGCCGTTAATCACGTTACAAAACACCTACAGCGCGCCGCAAATGTAATGCCGCTAAAGCCGCATCATAATTCGCATCGTTAAAATTACCCTGAGTCATCGTGCGCAAATCTTCGGCCTTAAGCACTTCGGTATTGGTCGATAAGCCCTGCTGATAACGATCGGTGGTGACTTTCAGGTTTTCATCGGCTTGTGCAATGGCCTGCTGAGTCACGGCGATGCGTTTTTGCGTCTCTTGAATATCCAGCCAAGCTTGGCGTACCTGCAAGCCGATCATACCGGCCAAGTCATCGCGTTGTTCTTTTAAAGACAAGGCTTGCCGGGTCAGCGCATCGCTGCGATGGCCGGAACTGCCGTCAAATAGCTTCCAATCCATACCGACATTAGCCGTCCACATGCCTTCAAAAGCCTGGTAGCGATTTTGCTGATATTGATAGCCCCCGTTAACCGCGACTTGCGGCAGCAACCCGGCTTTTACGCTTTGCGCCTGTTGGTCTAGCGACTCTATTTGCTGCGCCAAGGCGAGCAATTCGGGACGTTGTTTTAAGGCATTGCCGCTCAGCTCGGTTAACGATCCTTGCGGAACTTCAGGAAATTGATGCGTCAATTTAACCGCATCGGCAAGATTTCGATCCAATAGTTGGTTATAACGCGCCTTGGCAATATCCAGTTGATTGTTCGCCCGGACCACCAGCTGTTGAGCGTTGACCCGTTCGACATTAGCCGCCAATACGTCGTTGCGCGCGACGATACCTTGATCGAACAAATCGCCGACATCCTTAACATGCGCGGTCAAGCTATCGACATGGCTTTGTGCTATCTGTAAAGCGCTGTCCATGCGCAACACGGCGATATAAGCTTCCGCCACTTGCATTTTAATGTTCAATACCGAGGTGATCTCATTCGATTGAACGGCTTGCAACGAAGCTTCGGCGGCATCGATATTATGGCTGATGCGTCCGCTGGTAAAAATCGGCACCGAAGCAATCGCCTGGGCCTTGACACTGCCGGCTTGAGCGGAATTGAATTGAGCGGTCTGGCCTGCAATGTGGGCTTTTACTGCCGGTGTCTCGCTAAACTGGGTGTAGCCGCTGCTCACGTTCAGTTCGGGCAGGCGTTGTCCTTGCGCCGAATGCAATTGCTGTTCAACAGCGCGGGTATCGGCTTGCGCCGATTTGATTTGATGATTGTTATTAAGCGCGCTGTTCCAGGCGTCTTCCAGCGTTTCCGCGAAAGCGCCTGTCGCGGCAAAAAATAGGGCTGCACCGATTAAATGATTTTTATACCTTGGCATGAAGAATACCTCGCATGTAAAAAGCGATGACCTGTGCAACCAAGTGATTTTTCTGGTCAGCGCACGGTCGTAAGGTTTCGGTTAACAGGCATCTTAAATGCAGGTCGCCTTTCAACATGCTGAAAAATGCATCCGCCGCAAATACCGGGTCGGCAATATTAAAGCTATCTTCAGCATTCAATTGACGAAAATAATCTTCCAGCTGGATCAAAACGGTTTGCGGGCCGCTCTGGTAAAACAGCTGCCCCAGTTCCGGAAAATCAGGGCTTTCCGCGACCACCAAGCGGTAAATCGCCAAAGCCTCTTCGGAAAAAATCAGTTCTACGGCGGCGCTTGCGATTTTAGTCAGGTTGCTTTCCACGCTATCCGACTTGACCGTCACTTGGCTCATGGTCTGCAATAAAGACGCGCAACGTTCGGCGATAACGGCCGCAAACAGGGCGTTTTTACTGTCGAAATGGTTATACAGCGTCGCTTTGGACACCGGCGCGGCCTGGGCGATTTTTTCCATGCTTGCGTTACGGTAGCCGTGCGCCAGGAACATGCGGGTGGCGCCGTCAAGAATGGCTTGGCGCTTGGGATCGATGGGTTCAGAAGTCATTTAGTTGTTAACTTTAAGAGTGATGGCTATATATAGAGTTCAAAGTTGATAACGCGACACAAAGCGCAGAGGGTAGACTATCGTTCCTACGCTCCCGCGTCCCGTACCGCTGGAGCGGTATTCCGGCGTTCCCACGCCGGAGAGGCTGTGAAAGTATTATCAAAATCAGTTTAAAAATCTATTTACCACGAAGACACGAAGTTCACGAAGAAAAAATAATTGATTAAACTCAACGCATTAAAAACTTCGTGTCCTTCGTGTCTTCGTGGTGAAGGCTTTTGCTTTTGTTCTAAAACGATACTTTCACAGTCTCCGGAGCGTGGGAACGATGTTGGTTTATCCTTCCCTGCTAGGACAACCGTTCGTGGTGAATCTATAACTTTTTGCGAAATCCTAATTGATGAGTTAGACTAAACTAAACCGTTTAGTTTATCAAGGTCGTTTTATGTCCCGTTTCCGTTCCGTGTTACTGATTTTGTTGATTGTCATCCCTTTGTTCACAGGAGTCGGCTATTGGTTGCTGGAGCGCCGGCATTACGAAACGACCGATGACGCTTACCTGCACAGCAATATCGTGTTAATCAGTCCCAGAGTGGAAGGCTATGTAACAAGCATCGCCATCAATGATAATCAGGCGGTCAGGCAAAATGACGTTTTGCTGACGATTGACGACCGGGATTATCAGGCCAAAGTGATTCAGGCCGAAGCCGACATCCACGAAGAAACCGCCCATATTGAACGGCTGCGGGCCATGAAAGCCTCTCAACGGGCGCATATCGAAACCGCAGGCGCCGACATAGCCGCGGTACAGGCCAGACGAGAGCAAATTCAACAAGATTTGCAGCGTTTTCATAACTTGATTGACCGGGGCTCGGCGGCCCGGCAGTCGCTGGACAAGATTCAATCGGAAGCCAAGCAGGCCGCCGCCCAACTGAGAGGTTCGCAGGCGGCGGCCGGTGCCGAAAACAGCCGATTGGCCGCGCTCGATATTGAAATCACCGAAACCCAGGCGCGTCTGGAGAACGCTCAAGCGCAATTGACCTTGGCGAAAATCGACCTGGAACATACCCAAGTGAAAGCGCCGATAGACGGCATCATCGGCAATCGCGGCGTGCAACTCGGGCAATTGGTTCGCCCCGGCGTAGCCTTGGCCTCTCTGGTCGAAAACAGCAACATCTGGGTGGAAGCGAATTTTAAGGAAACCCAATTGCAAGACATGCGTTTAGGCCAAGCGGTGACGATTAAAGTGGATGCTTATCCCGATCTTGACTTGACCGGCAAAATAGACAGTTTCGCACCGGCCAGCGGTTCCGAATTCAGCATCCTGCCAGAAGAGAACGCCACCGGTAATTTCACCAAAATCGTGCGCCGGGTGCCGGTAAAAATAGCCTTCGATGCGGCTGAGAACACTCAATTACTAAGGCCGGGCTTGTCGGCTGAAGTCAAAGTCAAGGTGTATTAATCCCGTGACGGACACACATTCGGAAACACCGCTGACGCCGGGCCAGTGGATCGGCTTTTTCAGCATGGCGGTTGGCGTGTTCATGGCGGTGCTGGACATCCAAATTGTCGCCAGTTCATTGCAGAAAATTCAGGCCGGATTATCCGCGACCAAAGATGAAATCGCTTGGGTGCAGACTTCTTACCTGATTGCCGAAGTCATCATTATCCCGTTATCCGGCTGGCTCGGTCGGGTATTTTCAACCCGCTATCTCTATGTGTTGTCCGCAGGCGGATTTACCTTGACCAGCCTGCTGTGCGCATTCGCCTGGAATCTGCCGTCGATGATCGTGTTCCGCTGTTTGCAGGGCTTTTTGGGCGGCGCGATGATTCCGATGACCTTTACCGTGATTTTTATTTTATTTCCGCCGCGTCTGCAACCGACCATGTCCATCGTACTGGGCTTGATCGTAACCATGGCGCCGACGATCGGCCCGGTGCTGGGCGGTTATCTGACCGAAACTTATAACTGGGAGTTATTGTTTCTAATCAACATCATCCCCGGCATCATCGTTTGCTTCACAGTGTGGCGGTATCTTGATATTGATCGGCCGGAATGGGCCTTGCTGCAAAAAATCGACTTTGTCGGCATCGCCCTGATTGCCGTGTTTTTAGGCAGTATGCAGTTCGTACTCGAAGAAGGCGCAAGTAAACAATGGTTTGAAGACGCGCTGATCGTCGCCTTGAGCCTTATCGCCTTGGTCAGCGGCATCGCCATGCTGGTTTGGGAGTTAAAAAATCCTCACCCGATCATCGATCTTTACGCCTTTCGCAATATCAATTTTGCCGTCGGTTGCGCTTACAGTTTTGTGCTGGGCGTGGGCCTTTATACCATTATTTATTTAACGCCGATTTATCTATCCAGCGTCAAAGGCCTTAACAGCCTGCAAATCGGTTATTACTTAATGGTGGTCGGGCTCTTCCAATTGCTGTCGGCGTTTATAGCCGGTCCGTTGGAGAAAAAAATGGATTTGCGCTGGATGATGGGCTTAGGCTTTGGCTTGTTTGCACTGGGCTCATGGCTGAATGGCAATTTAACCGGAGAATCCGGTTACTGGGAGTTTTTTTTGCCGCAAGCCATTCGCGGCAGCGCCTTGATGCTGTGTTTTTTGCCGATCAACACCCTGACGTTAGGCCGCTTGCCGGTCGACGAAATCAAAAACGCCAGCGGACTTTATAATCTGATGCGCAATCTGGGCGGCGCAATCGGCTTGGCGGTCGCCAATACCCAAATGATTTATTTGACTAAAGCCCATTACGCGACACTGCGCGAATCGGTTACCGCAACGAATTATCAGGCGCAGCATAGGCTGGAAGAATTAAGCGCGGCAATGACGCAGATGAATTTGCCTCATCCCGATTTGGCCGCCTTAAAACAAATCACCGGACTGGCCTTACGGGAAGCGGAAGTGATGACTTTTAATAACCTGTTCCACGTTATTGCGCTTATCTTCTTGGCTTCGTTGGCGGTTGCGCCTTTTCTAAAAAAGGTGGGCCGCGAAAAGGCGGTGGCAGTTCACGAGTGAGCCTGTTTCAGGCTGCGTTTAGTGACAACAGCGGAATCAAATGCGGCATGTCGAGAAACAAATAGATGCTTAAAAATTACTATTCACCACGAAGGCACGAAGAGCACGAAGAAAAAAATTTGTGTCCTTCGGTGGCGCCGCTTTGGTAGGTTTCTTAGTCGAGGCAAACAGAGCCGCGCATTGAAAATGCGACATTGTTCCCACGTCGGAGAGAGTGTGCAAGTATTATCAAAATCAGTTTAAAAAACTATTCACCACGAAGACACGAAGTTCACGAAGTTCACGAAGAAAAAATAATTGATTAAACTCAATGCATTAAAAACTTCGTGTCCTTCGTGTCTTCGTGGTGAAGGCTTTTGCTTTTGTTCTAAAACGAATACTTTCACAGTCTCCGGAGCGTGGGAACGATAACAGAAGACACGAAACCTATAAAACTTCGTGCTCTTCGTGTCTTCGTGGTGAAATTCTTTAATTTTTTTAGTCGAGGCCAACAAAGCAGCGCATTAATCGATCGGTTTTTGACGCCTCTTTAACATTTGCACACAGCAACAATCAATCACTTAGCGCAGCTTTTAAATGAGCACTTCAAAACCCGATAATACATTCTAAGTTATTGATATTTTAAGGCGTTATTGATTTGTTAAGTTTTTATACAATTTAACAAAAGCCCAACAAAAACCGCAAGTAAGCGTTCAATAAAACAATCAATCCACAGAGTTATCCACAGGTTTTGTGAATAACGCTTGAGTGCCGCTTAACAGATAACCCAAGCCGTGTTTTATTGCGCCAACGGCGGCTCTTACAAATTAAATAATTCCCGCATCTTTTGCCCCGGACTTTCCGCCCGCATAAACGCTTCCCCGACCAGAAAGGTGTAGATGCCGTTATCCAGCATCAACTGCACGTCGTCATGGCTGTGAATGCCGCTTTCGGTGATGATTAAGCGGTCTGAAGGCACATCGGCCTTTAACTCTAAGGTAGTCTGCAAAGAAGTTTCAAAAGTGCGCAGATTACGGTTGTTGATGCCGATCAGTTTGGTATCCAGCGTTAATGCTCTTTGCAATTCTTCCGCATTATGCACTTCCACCAAGACATCCATGCCCAATTGGCTTGCGGCATCCGACAACTCGTGCATTTGGCTGTCGGCCAAGGCGGCGACAATCAGCAATATGCAGTCCGCGCCCAAGGCTCTGGCTTCATAGATTTGGTAAGGGTCGATCATGAAGTCTTTTCTTAATACCGGCAGCGGACAGCGTTCCCGGACCATTTGCAGGTAAACTTCCGAACCTTGGAAAAAATCCTTATCGGTTAATACCGACAAGCAAGCCGCACCGTTCATGGCGTAATCCTGACCGATCGCGATAGGCTGAAAGTCTTCCCTGATTACGCCTTTGCTGGGCGAGGCTTTTTTGATTTCCGCAATAATGGCCGGTTTTTTTGCCAATACCTTGCTTTGCAAGGCCTTATAAAATCCGCGCGGGCCTTCCACGCCTCCGGCAATTTCTTCCAGATTGGCGATGGTCATGCCTACTCTTCGTCTGGCAACCTCTTCGGCTTTTTTATCGAGGATTTTTTTTAAAATATCGGGGGTATCAGTCATGGTTTCTAGTCGTTTTATGAAGTTTTTGAATAGGCGATTAACGCGGCAAATTTGGCTTTTGCCGCGCCATTGGCGATAAGCGCTTGGGCTTTTTCTATGCCCGCGCTTAAGGAATCGGTGATATTGGCCGCATAAATTGCCGCTCCCGCATTGAGTGCGACGATGTCCCTGGCGGCGCCGGCTTTATTGTCCAGCACCGATTTTACCATCACCAAGCTTGATGCCGCATCTTCAACGGCCAATTCAGCCAGACTGGCGCGTTGAAAACCGAACTGCTCCGGGGTAATGGTGTAAGTCGTGACGACGCCGTGTTTAAGTTCGGCAACGGTGGAGGGCGAGGCAATGCTGATTTCATCCAAGCCATCGTCGGCATTAACCACCAGCACATGCTCGCTGCCGAGTTTTTTTAAAACATGCGCCAACGGTTCCAGCCATTGTTTGGCAAAGACGCCGATTAACTGGTTCGGTGCTCCGGCGGGATTCGATAACGGGCCTAAGAGATTAAACAAGGTTCTGACGCCCATTTCCTTGCGGGCATTGCTGGTGTATTTCATCGCGCCGTGATGTTTGGGCGCGAATAAAAAGCCGACGCCGATTTCGTTGACGCAGTGTGCGACTTGCTCGGCGCTTAAATCCAGATTGACCCCGGCGGCTTCCAGCAAGTCGGCGCTGCCGCAACTGCTGGAAACGGACCGGTTGCCGTGTTTGGCGACTTGGCCTCCGGCTGCGGCGACGACAAAAGCGCAGGTGGTGGAAATATTAAAGGTGTTCGCACCGTCGCCGCCGGTGCCGCAGGTATCGATGACATGGTCGCCTTGTACCGGCACTTTCGCGGCCAGTTCGCGCATTACTTCGGCGGCGGCGGCGATTTCGTCGATGCTTTCGCCTTTGCAACGCAGGGCGATTAAGAAACCGCCGATTTGCGCGTCGGTGGCATTGCCGCTCATGATTTGCCGCATCACTTCGCGCATTTGATCGGAGCTAAGATTTTGCTTATTGAGCAGGGCTTGCAGGGCTTGTTGTATTTGCATTTTAATTAATTTTATTTATCGAAAAAATAGCACACGGATGACGCTGATTAGGCGGATTTAAACGGATGATTTCTTTTACATGCTTTCTAATAAGGCGCGTTAGGCTCTACCAAATGCGTAAGTATTCACCTCCCCTTTGAAAAAGGGGGATCGAGGGGGATTTATTTAAAAAATCTCCCCTAACCCCTCTTTTTCAAAGAGGGGGACTGAATAATTACCCAAATGCTTTATCTGTGTCTATCGGCCGAATCCGTGTCATCCGTGTTCCATCATTTAAAATCAGCTAGTTAGCTCATCCTGCAAACGCCGGTAAATGCCGCCGAAGCCGCCGTTACTCATCAACACAAAATGGCCGCCGTAACGCGCTTCGAATTTGAGCTTATTAATGATCTCATCCAACGACGCAAGGATTTCAATATTACCGGCGTATTTTTTCAGCTCGCCTAAATCCCAACCCATCGCTTCCGGTTGGTAGATAATCGCCAGATCGGCATTGCCCAAGGATTCGGCCAAGGTCTTGGTATGCACGCCCAGGCGCATGGTGTTCGAGCGCGGTTCGACGATGGCAATGATACGCTGTTGCCCCACCTGCTTGCGCAAGCCGTCCAGCGTCGTTTGTATCGCGGTCGGGTGATGAGCGAAGTCATCATAAAGTGTCACGCCGTTTATTTCAGCGATTACTTCCATGCGGCGTTTTACGTTCTTAAACTGTCCCAGCGCGGTTATCGCATCGTTGGGTAGAATGCCGATATGTCTTGCCGCGGCTAGCGCGGACAGCGCGTTATAAACGTTATGATTGCCGGTTAATGACCACTCGACACAACCTTGCAGTTGATGGTCCATCAATACGTCAAACCGGCTGCCGTCGTTGTTGATCAGCTGGGCATTCCATTGCGCGTCCGAGTTAATCGAAGTCTTGGCGACCGGTGTCCAACACCCCATCGCCAATACCTCATTGATATTGGCGTCGCATTCGGGGCCGATAATCAAGCCTTCGCCGGGCACCGTCCTGACCAAATGGTGAAATTGTTTTTTGATCGCATCGAGATCCGGGAAAATATCGGCATGATCGTATTCAAGATTATTTAAAATAGCGGTTCTGGGCCGGTAATGGACAAACTTCGAACGCTTGTCGAAAAACGCGGAATCGTATTCATCGGCTTCAATCACAAAAAAATCGGATTCGCCCAGCCGCGCCGAAATGCCGAAATTTAACGGAATGCCGCCGATTAAAAAGCCCGGCTTAAAACCTTGGTGCTCCAATATCCAGCTGAGCATACCGGTCGTAGTGGTTTTACCATGAGTTCCGGCAACGCCAAGCACCCATTTATCCTGCAACACATGCTCGGCCAGCCATTGCGGGCCCGAGACATAGCGCAGTCCTCGATTAAGCACCGCTTCGACTTCAGTATTGCCGCGCGACAGAGCATTACCGATAATGACTAAATCGGGTTTAGCGTCCAGATTTTCGGCCCGGTAACCGTCCATCAGCACGATGCCTTGCTGTTGCAACTGCGTACTCATCGGCGGATACACATTCTGATCGGAACCGCTGACCTGATGCCCTAACTGCCGGGCAATCACAGCCAGTCCACCCATGAATGTTCCGCAAATACCTAAGATGTGAATATGCACTGTTTTGTCCTTACTGATTTGTGATTGTTAATAGCCTATTCATTCGCTTATTCCCAAGCTGCTGAGACTGTGAAAGTATTCGTTTTAAAATAAAAGCATTCACCACGAAGGCACGAACGACTTGCATGGATGCAGGAGGTAGAGCAACGCAGGAGCGGTTGCCGAGAGCACGAAGTTGTATTTTTTCGTGCCTTTGCGGCGAATAAAATATTTTGAAAATATAGTTGCCGGAACGGATAAAGCGACATCGTTCCCACGCCGGAGAGGCTGTGAAAGTATTATCAAAATCAGTTTAAAAACCTATTCACCACGAAGACACGAAGAGCACGAAGGAAAAAATAATTGTATAAACTCAATGTATTGAAAACTTCGTGTCCTTCGTGCCTTCGTGTTGAATGCTTTTGCTTTTGTTCTAAAACGAATACTTTCACAGTCTCCGGAGCGTGGGAACGATAGTAATATTTGAAAATACCGACTGAGGTGAATGAAAAGTCGCCTTATGTTAACGTTGAAGTTATTTTTTAGCGGGTGGTTTGGTTTCCGGTTTTTCAGCGGGCTTCTCCGCCGGTTTGTCGCCCGCGCCTTCTTTAGCATCCGCTTTCCCTTCCGCGCCCTCGGTGCCCTCGGCGGCTGCCGGTTCCTCTGCCGCTACTTCAGTGCCTTTTGCCCCGGCTTTTTCCAATATTTTAATAACTTTTTCGTAACCGTTTTTCTTGGCTCTGTCCATGACCTTCGCATTCTGTTTATCCACCGCATTGACATCCGAACCGGCTGCAACCAGTAAGTTCACGATATCTTCATTACCAAACACCAGCGCATCCATTAGCGCGGTGGTTCCCGAATTATCGGCAATGCTGATGTCGGCGCCGTAGCCCAACAAGGCTTTAACAATGTGAACATTGCCGTTAAAGCTTGCCGCCATCAGTGCGGTGCGGCCGCCCGCCGTTTTGCTGTTCACATCAACCCCTTGCGCCAGCAAAGCCTCGGCCCGTTCGAGCTTACCCATCATGGCCGCCGCAAATAAATCTTTGCCGTCTTCCGCATAAGCCGTTGATGACAGTGACAACAACAGGATTAAAAAGCCCTCTTTGTATTTCATACTGAATAGTTGCTTGCGTTTAAGGAAAAGTTACGATGAAATAATCACCATACCACTCTATATGATCTAATAATGAACGAAAAAAACAAAATAATAGTTGAAGCGACGCCGCATTTCATCGAAGCGCAATCTTCCCCCGATGAGAATCGTTATGTGTTCGCTTACACCATCACGATCACCAACGCCGGCGAAATACCGGCGAAGCTGCTTCAGCGGCATTGGCTGATTACCGATTCCAACGGCAAAATTCAGGAAGTCAGAGGCGATGGCGTTATCGGCGAGCATCCGTATCTTAAGCCCGGCGAGTCTTTTTGCTACACCAGCGGCGCGATGATAGCGACGCCGGTCGGCACCATGCAGGGCAATTACACCATGCATTCGGATGAGGGTGATGATTTCCTCGCCGCCGTTCCGCGCTTTACCTTGTCGATTCCCAGAACCCTGCATTAATCATGGCTATTTATGCTATCGGTGATATTCAAGGCTGTTTTGATGAATTATTAAGACTGCTTGATACCATCTCTTTTAATGAGCACACCGATCAGCTGTGGTTTGCCGGGGACTTGGTCAATCGCGGTCCCAAATCTTTAGAAACGCTGCGTTTCGTCAAATCGCTGGGGGATGCGGCCGTTACGGTATTGGGCAACCATGATTTGCATTTATTGGTTGCTTCCAGCACTCCCAAAATAGCCCATAAAAAAGACACGCTGCTGCCGGTGCTTGAAGCGCCGGACCGGGATGAGTTAATCCATTGGCTAAGGCACCGGCCGCTGTTTCATTGTAACGATGATTTTTGTTTGGTTCACGCCGGTCTGCCCCCGCAATGGGATTTTAAAAGAACCCAAAAAATGGCCTTGCTGGCGGAACAGGCCTTGAAAGCGCCGGATTATCAGGTGTTTTTAAAACAGCTGTATGGCAACAAGCCGAACGTCTGGTCATCCGATTTAAAAGGCGTCGACAAGTTGCGTTTTATCGTCAATTGCTTTACCCGAATGCGCTATTGCGATGCGAACGGCCGTTTGGATTTTGTTGAAAGCGGGCCGATAGGCTCCCAGCCTAAAGGCCTTGTTCCGTGGTTTGCCGTGCCTAAACGGAAAAACGCAGACATGCGCGTCATCTTCGGCCACTGGTCGACCTTGGGTTATTACGAGGGGCCGAATTGTTACGCGATTGATACCGGTTGTCTTTGGGGCGGTCAACTCACCGCATTAAAGCTGGGCGAGCCGGTACAGCGTATTAGCATTGATTGTCCCGAGGCTAGAAAACCGCGTAAGAATAATTTAGCGGCGGCGGGTTAAAGATTTTTTATTCACCACGAAGGACACGAAGTTTATTGCTTCGGGGAACTTCGTGATAATAATTTTTTATTTCTTCAATCCCTTCGTTTTTCCAGCTTCAAAAAACTATAGCTGAAGGCAACATCAGGATCGTCCTGAATATCTTCCCGTTCCACTTCAATCCACTGACTGGCATCAAGCTCCGGAAAAAACGTATCGCCCGGAAACTCTCGATGTATTTGCGTCAGGTAGAGCGTATCGGCCACAGCCAGCATCGACCGATAAAAATCCGAGCCGCCGATAACAAAAATCTCAGCGTGGTCACGGCAACTTTCCAAAGCCTGTTCAATATCGTTAAAAACCAGACAACCCGCTTGCCGGTATTCAGGATTCCTGCTGATAATGATATTGCTGCGTCCCGGCAGCGGCCTGCCTATCGACTCATACGTTTTTCTGCCCATCAAAATGGGCGCGCCCATCGTTATTTTTTTAAATTTTTTAAGATCGGCGGATAAATGCCAGGGGATTTGATTATTCAGGCCGATAGCCCGGTTGCTCGCCATCGCGACGATAAGTGAAATTTTCATGTTAATGCGGCATTGCTTGAGAGATTAAAATTCTGTTTCAGCCATCGTTCCCCCGCTTCGAAGACTGTGAAAGTATTTGTTTAGAACAAAAGCAAAAAGCATTCACCACGAAGGCACGAAGTACACGAAGAAAATAATGGTTTTAGCTCAACCTATTAAAAACTTCGTGCTCTCGGCAATTGCTCCAAGTCGTTCGTGCCTTAGTAGTGAATAGGTTTTTAAACTGATCCGGCTAATACTTTCACTGTCTCTTCGCGTGGAACGATGCTATTTTATTTATATAGTCAAGATGGTACGTCACTCAGCCTCTGACTACCTACCGTGCAAATTATTTTCAGTCTATTGTCGATATTTCGTCGGCGTGTAATATCGGCAATAGACAGACCTCAACATCCCTCTTCCATAATTGCGAGATTATCGGTTGTGCACTATCGAGCCCGTTACTCGTCCAAAAGCATTCCGTGCCTATCCTTGCCTCGGTTTGCGCTCCCGCGACCTCTTTGACTGCCAACAAGTTCCCCACTTCAAGCCGACGATACAATTGCCGGGCAACGGCTGCGGCGGAATCGATCACCGCCACCGCAGGCCCCGCTATATCTTGGATCAGCGGCGCCAAAAACGGATAATGGGTGCAGCCCAATACTATCGTATCGGCGCCTTGTTCGACCAAGGGCAACACATAGTGCTCCAGCAATAAGCGGGTTTTTTCGCCCGACAAATCGCCCGCTTCCACCTGCTCAACCAAGCCGGGGCAAGCCTGACCCAATATCTCAACCTCCGCGCTGTAACGTGCGAACAAACGCACAAAATTATCGCCGGCCAAGGTCCGGCGAGTCGCCAAGACCCCGATAATCCCCGACCGGGTATTCGCGACCGCCGGTTTAACGGCAGGTTCCATCGCAATAATCGGCATCGAAAACCGTGAGCGCAATGCCGTTACCGCCGCGCCGGTTGCCGTATTGCAGGCCACGACGATAGCCTTGGCTTGTCGGTTGATTAAAAACTCGCTAATCGCAATCGACCTGTCTTCGATAAATTGCCGGGATTTATCCCCATACGGCGCATGGGCCGAATCGGCCACATACAACAGATTTTCGTTGGGCAAGCTCCTGCGAATTTCGTGCAGGACCGACAACCCGCCCACACCTGAATCGAAAACACCAATGGGATTTGCGGCATTCATGTTCTATTTCTTCATTAATAGTTCTAAATAATGCGTTCTTTTATTTTAAAAAATGATGCCCTATTTCAAACAGCTTTTGGCGCTTTTAATGGATTTTGCAAGCCGCCATTATACGTCATAAGACCGGCTTTTCTTGTCCTTGCGTTAGGGTAAATAGCCAAGCCCAAAGGCGGCTATTTACCCCGCCAACTAAAAAACTGCGTCCTTATTCTAAAGCAAACGGTTTTACCGACCGCCGATCAAGCACATTTAACATTTGCCGGGCTAACTATTTCCGTTAGAATGCATCGCGCTTTTTGAATCGTTTTATCTTGGAAGAGGCTGTCGATTGATCACGTTTCACATCCGAAGCGCATCATTTTAGCCGGATAGGGCGAAAACCCACGGAATATCTATTCTCCGCGATTCTTAAGCGCCGGACAGGCTCGGGGATAGGAATCGGCTTGATAAGAGCTGTCGCCAATCTACGCCGCCTAAATATAACAATAATAACAAGAGATAATGCATCATGTTCACTATCAAGACTGTCGGCCTAGCGGCCACGCTTGCGCTGCTGGTAGGGTCCGCCCTCGCCGATCCTTCGCCAACCGCTTCCGCAATGCCCCAAGACGCCGTCCATGCTTGCCCCACCGGCGAGTACGACGCGAATTATCCCGGAGTTCCGGCGCAATGCGTTAAATGCGCCGCTCCCGGTTGTCCTTCCTGCCACAACGAACGCACCAAAGCGACCGTTGCCGATACTGACGCGGCCGAGCGTAACTGCCCACCCGTCAAGCCTCACTGAATCAGGAGATAACCATGTTCTATTTCACCACTCGCACCACCTTACTCACCCTGATCGCCGGTTTAAGCTCAATGCCGACACTCGCCGCAGACAACGTACCGCCCGACCCGGCCTGTATTTATCAGGAAACCGACCTTAAAACCTACGGCGGCCAAGCTTACGTAGCGCCCAAAGAAATCAGGTCGGTTGACGGCAAACTGAACGCCGAATTGAATGTCGTTTTTACCAATTCTAAAGAAGCTAAAAAAACCGAAGAAACCAAAATCGCCGGTTGCAAAGTCAGCCTGCGTTCCTATAACGGCGAACTGGTCGGCCCGACCCTGCGCGTCAAGCCCGGCGATACCTTGAATATCACCCTCACCAACCAGTTGGGCCAGGAAGGCAAAGCCAAACCGGAAGATCTTTGCAACAACCCGCATGACGCTTTCGGCGGCTCGCCGCTGCCCGATAATTTCAATTGCACCAACCTGCACACCCACGGTATGCATGTATCGCCCAGCGGCGCGGCCGACAATGTCCTGGTCAAAGTGCCGCCGGTGCCTTACACCAATCCCGACAAAAAAGTCAGCAACGGCATAAGCTCCAATCCCCGGCAAATCACCATCAACATCCCGAAAAACCATAGCCCCGGCACTTATTGGTATCATCCTCATGTGCATGGTTCGACCGGCGTCCAAGTCGGCAGCGGCATGGAAGGCGCGATTATCGTTGAAGACGATCCGGCCAAAACCCCGGATTCGATCATCAAAGCCAACGCCAACGAAAAAATCTTCATGCTGCAAACCATCCCCTACGACGACACCGGCAAAGTCAACGACTTCTTGGCCTTGGGCGACGACCGGGCGTTTGTGCGCAACCGCTATTTGCTGGTCAACGGCCAAATCGCGCCGACCATCAAAATGCATCCGGGCGAAGTGCAGCGCTGGCGTTTTATCGACAGCTCGTTTAACCGCACCGCCCAACTCAGCCTGGAAAAACACGACTTGCACGAAATCGCCGTGGACGGTAATTATTTAAGCCAGCGCGATACCTGGGTGAATAATTGGGAACAAAAAGACTACTGCTGCACCGGCAAATGGGATCAAGAGCAAACCTTTAAACTAAAAAGGCAAACCGTGGAATTAATCCCCGGCAGCCGCAGCGACATACTGGTGCAAGCGAGCAAAACGCCCGGCCGCTACAAACTGTCCGCCGACACCTACATCACCGGCCGCTTGGACCCGTCTACCGCCAGCTTTACCGATTACGTAGTGGCCTGGATCGAAGTGGACGGCGATCCGGTTGCCGATACCGGCCTGCCGAGCAACGAAGAAATGGCGAAACTGTATCCGTATACCGACGTTAAAAACAGCAACGTCAAATACAACCAACTTGCCACCTTTAACCGTGACCAACCGCTAGGCGGCAACGATGGCGGCATCGCCTGCAACCCGGTAAAAGATAAAACCCCTTGCTATCCGATAGGCTTCCAGGTCAACGGTCATGTTTTCGATGCCACGCAACCGCGCCTTTTAGAACTGCGACCTAATGCCGAAGAACTGGCCAAAGCGCCGGAAGACGACAACGGCCCGCAAACCGGCACCGACAGCTGGTTGATCCCCTCCGCCGATGCGACCCGTAACCATGTTTTCCATATCCACACCAACGACTTCCAAACCACCCGCACCGACCCGCTCGGCAACACCGAAACCCTGTGGCGCGACAGCTTGTTGGTCAAATACGGCCAGCCGCAAACCATCCTGACCCGTTATGAAGATTTCGACGGCACCACGGTGTTGCATTGTCATTTGTTGTCCCATGAGGATATGGGCATGATGCAGGTGATTAAGTTTGAAAAGCGGAATGCGGCGATGATTGGGCATTAAGCCGGATTCGCCTCGTCATATCGTTCCCACGCTCCAGCGTGGGAATGCAGTCCGGGACGCTCCGGCGTCCCGTTCCAACAAATATAAGGACTACGACCATCATGGGAAGAAGCCGCTACACCATAACCGAACCCGACAGGCCGCATTTCATGACCTGTACGGTATTGGAATGGTTGCCGGTTTTCACCCGACCTGAAACCGTACAAATCATACTTGACTGTTGGCGCTATCAACGAGAACACGAAGGTTTACGACTCTACGGCTACGTTATCCTCGAAAACCATTTACATTTTATAGCTCAAGCGAAAGACCTGAGTAAATGCGTGGCCAGCTTCAAGTCCTATACCGCCCGGCAGATAATCGACCATTTGCAGGCACAGCACGTTGAGCGCTTATTAGCGCATTTACGTTTTTTCAAACGAGCGCATAAAGCAGACCGGGAATATCAGTTCTGGCAAGAGGGCGTTCATCCTGAGCAGGTCTTTAGTGAAGCGATGATGCGGGAGAAGCTGGATTATATTCATGGCAATCCTGTGAAACGGGGTTACGTCAGCTTGGCGGAACATTGGCGTTATTCGAGTGCTTCTAATTATGCGGGGCTGGAGGGTTTGATAGAGATGGATTTATGGTAAAGACGATACTGGAGCGCTCATCTTTATACTCAAGTGTCTGCGGTACATCGTCATTTGCACCGTGCATCGTTCCCACGCTCCGGCGTGGGAATGCAGTGGTAGACGCTCCAGCGTCCCGCAACGCTGGAGCGTTGCAGACTGAAT
>JAPLRU010000054.1 GCA_026399025.1 Methylobacter sp. | reverse complement strand
TAGCCGCGTGCGGCAAGGCGTACCATGAGAAAAAAAAAAGTATCAGCAGAGGGGTAGAGATGACTTCATTGAGAGGAGCCGGTCTACTCGACCAGCGGTAAAATTCTGGACGTGGACGATCCTGCCATCGGCACGGCAGGCGAAGTGTTCACCCATTGGCAATGGCCGTTGCATTCCGGGCAGGCGTTCGGCTGGACGGGGCGGATTCTGGTGTTTTTATCCGGTCTGGCGTGTCCGGTATTATTCGTTACCGGCGTAATCCGTTGGCTGCAAAAACGCAAAGCGCGCAAGATTAAAATGCCATAAACCCAGGACCACCTCATAAAAAAATAGCCCCGTGCGGTGAGCAACGAACCGCACCGTCCTCGATTGATGCGGTTCACTGCGTTCACCACATTCTCACGGTTCGCTCATTTTTTAAGGTAGCCCGGCGCGGCATGGGCTAAAACTCGTTATCTGAAAGGGTCATTATGCAGACCCCACGGCCTTGCCCAGGGAGCGCGGTCATCTTGACCGCATAAATAGGGGCGGGACGCCCGTGTTCCCTAGAAAAATACATAGGGGGCTGAATAATTACCTGAAAGAAGATAAGCGAAAGCAGGGCGCTCGGAGACCGGCAGGATTTAACTTTAGCCTCGTGACCGTTGAACAATCTCGACACGCATCACGCAGGCGTTTAACGCCGCTCAATTGATTCCATGCGCGTTATAAGGCGCGCGCAGCATCTGCGTCGGTTGTCCGATACTACGTCGGCATGACGGCTCTTGAACAGCGTTGTGTATAACGACGAGCGCCGGCGCGTGGGAACGATAGCAGGGGGGGGATTTATTATTAGTTGCTTTATGGGCTTCCAATGTAAAGCGGGACGATTGCACAGATAACATCTCTTAATAGAGATGTTATCTGTGCCGGTTTAAGTGGATAGGTCACTGTTTTTTTAGAATTATTTATGCGTTAGGTCTTAATTCGCATTTAATTTTCTTCCGTTGCTTTGAGCGATGCTTATCCCGAATTCAGGTTACTTTAAAAAAGCTGAGTAACGCGGTCATGTTTGTTGACTGCTCACTCATGGCGACGCTGCCCGCTGCCGCTTGTTCCGCTAAAGCAGCATTTTGCTGGGTAATGTCATCCATTTGGGCAACCGCCTGATTGACTTGATCGATACCCGCTGTCTGTTCGGTACTTGCGCCTGCAATTTGAGAAACAATTTCACCTACCCTCGCAACACTCTCGACAATTTCAGTTAACGCGGCGCCTGTTTCATTGACAAATGCGGTTCCGGTACGGACTTTTTGCACGCTGTTCTGAATCAGGTCATTACTTTGTTGAGCGGCAATTGCACTGCGTTGGGCCAAGTTACGGACTTCTGTGGCAACCACCGAAAAACCCCGACCGTTTTCTCCCGCTCTTGCGGCTTCGACAGAAGCATTTAACGCCAACAAATTAGTCTGGAAGGCGATTTCATCAATCACGGAAATAATCTCGGCAAGCTGATTGCTGCTTTCATTAATATCCTGCATTGAAGCTATGGCCGACTTTACAATATCGCCGCCTTGTTGCGCATGTGACATAGTTGAATTAACTACGTGATTGGCCTGTTGCGTATTATCGGCATTATTTCTTACTGTGCCGGCAAGCTGTTCCATATTGGCAGCGGTTTCTTGGAGACTGGCCGCCTGCTGTTCGACATGCAAGGATAGATTGTTATTGCCGGCGGCCATTTCCTGCGACGATTCTTCTATAAAATCAGCCGCATCCCTGATTTGAACGATAAATTCACTTAATGTCGCTATGGTGCTGTTGATATTATTTTTGCATTCGGCATAGACGCCTTGATAGTCGTTAGTAATGGCGGTGGTTAAATTACCTTGCGCCATGCTTTCCATCACCTTGTTTACGTCACTGAATACGCTTTCAATAACATCCGTTAATTCATTGATCCCGGACGACAATACTTTGGCAAATCCGTGCTTATCGCTTAGGTTAATGCGAGTGCTTAGATCGCCCGTTTTAACATCCTGCACCAAATGCTTGATCTCTTCTTCGATCAAAACATCCGGGGTTCTATCGTTCCATTCAGCAACATAACCAATGCGTTCGCCGTTATCATCGTTAACAGGGCCGATGATAACCGTAAAATACCGGTCGGCAATCACCAGCTCCGATTTGCAGGATGCGGGTAGGTTTTCCAATATTCCGCGTTGAGAAGACGGGTCCTTGTGATACAAGTCAATACTCGAATGCATGAGTCTATCGACAGTGAAATCAGGTAATTGTTTGCGAATGTCGGGCTCTGCCGTCTTGAACATTTTTCGAACGCTGTTGTTCATGTAAATAATTTCAAGGTTCTTATTGCTTACCATAACGCCGTTTTGCACATTATCCAGCGCTTGAGTAATGCGTTTGGATATTGCCGCTTCTTGCTTGACCTCGGCTAAATCGGCGCCCAATTTAATTTCCATGCAATACAAGCTGCGCAAAAAATCGCCCCACTGATCGTTTCGATTCAGGTCCACCTTATTTCCGAAGCTTCCGCTGCTTAACCGATAGCATATAGTGATTGCGGCTTCCAGTGTTTGAGTCATGCCTCGAATCATGGATATATTGACTGCTAAAGTTATTATGGCTAATACACCAATCGCCGCCAGCAAGTCGTATTCCTGTGTCAGCAACAATCGATACATCAAGTAAAGGAGGGGCGCCCATAAGCCTGCCAGCACAAAAGCGTTGCGTATTTTTATTGGCGCTTCGTTTAACCCTTTAAAGATCGCCGCCCAACCGCTTGGCCTCAGTTTGACTTTGCCCGCGCTCAAGTCCTTATATAAGCGTTCGGCGGCGGTGATCCGATCCCGTTCCGGAGGATGCCGAACGGAAATGTATTCATGGACTTTTCCATGTTTAAATAACGGCATTGCATTCGCTTCGATCCAATAATAATCGCCGTTTTTACAACGGTTTTTCACCAATCCTTGCCAGGGTCTCTGTTGTTTTAAGCTCATCCATAAATCTTCATATGTCGCCGACGGCATGTCCGGGTGACGGACAATATTATGTTCCTGACCTATCAGTTCTTCACGGGTAAAGCCGCTGATTTCAACAAATGCGTCATTGACGTAGGTAATGCGCCCCAGTAAATCCGTTCTTGACACCAGGATAGTGCCTTTTTTCAGGATAACTTCTTTATTTGTTATCGGCTTGTTTACTCTCATTTAAGCTTCTCCTTACGAACGATATCATTCGTTTTGAAATTATTAATTTTCATTTTAAAGCACGCTTGTTTAGGAATGTGCAGGAACTAACCGAGTCAGGTTGCCGATAGCCGGAGTGCGGGCTAGGTTTGCTTGCACTCCCGTTAGGTAACTCGCGCTAATAAATTCCTCACCGCTATCGTTCTCACGCTCCGGCGCTCATCGTTACACACATCTCGATGTAGGCCGGAACCGGTCCGCGCTTTAGCGCAAGACCGGCGTTTCCGGTCTACATCCCGTCTTGAGCAGACTTGTGTATAAAGACGGGCGCTGAGAATGTGACGCCGGAGCGTTGCCGGATGAATTCCCGCGCCGGAGCGTTACTGCCATTAAGTTAATGATGTACAGTCCCTTCTTCCTCCGGGACAGTCCGGTCCAGCATTTCCGCCAGTACTCTGGGCATCACCCCGAAACCGCCCGGATCAAGCAACACTCCGGCATCGTGATGGGTGATCAGATACTGGTTGGAACGTATGCCGTCTTCTTCGCCCGGCTCGCTCTCGTTGAGTAAAATAAAACGGTGGGTATCGGACTCAAATAATTTAATGTTGTGCATATTTCTCTAAGTAACTATATCGATTTCAGTAATGATTCAAACTGCTCGATCGGTACCGCCTTGCTGAACAGATAGCCCTGGTAAGCCGGACAGCCATGCCGCTCCAGGAAGGCGCGTTTCACTTCCGTTTCCACGCCCTCGGCGATGACTTCCATGCCCAGATTTTTCGCCATGCCGATGATGGTTTGCACAATCACCGAATCCGAAGGTTTTACGCTGATGTTGCGGATAAATGACTGATCGATTTTGAGTTGATCGAGCGGCAGTTGGGTCAGATAGGCTAACGATGAATAGCCGGTACCGAAGTCGTCCATGGAAAAGTGCACGCCGATTGCCCTGAGCGCCTTCATTTTGAGGATGGTGTCTTCGATATTATCGATCACCACTGTTTCGGTCAGCTCCAGTTTGAGCCTTTCAGGGTTGATGCCGCTATGCTGTAATATCCCGCTGATTTGATCGACGAAGTCAGGCTGACGAAACTGTTTTGCGCTGACATTGACGGCAAGCTGTAAATGCCGGGTCTGCTCGTTACCTTCCCAGATTTTGATTTGCGCGCAAACCGTTTCCAGAACCCATTTGCCAATGGCTAAGATCAAGCCGGTTTCTTCCGCCAGCGCAATAAAATCGGCCGGGAAGATCAAGCCGCGTTGCGGATGATTCAAACGGAGCAATACTTCGGCGCCGATGACCGCATCGTTGTGGTAAACCTGCGGCTGGTAATGGAGGCTAAATTGATTTTTCGCCAAGGCTTTGCGCAAGTCCGCTTCCAGCGCTACGCGTGCATCGATGCCGATCTGCATTTGCGGATCGAAAAAGCGTAATGCATTACGGCCGGAAGCTTTGGCTTGGTACATGGCAATGTCCGCTTGTTTCAGCAGTTCATCCACGGATTGCGGGTGAGCGCTGAACAAGGTGGCGCCAATGCTGGGTGTGCTGTGGTGATTGTGGACTATCAGCCGGTAAGGCAGGTTGAGGATGGTTAGGATTTTATCGCCGATCATTTCAGTCTGTGCGGCGGCCTCAATAGCGTGTTCGCTCAAGTCTTCGAGCATCACCACGAATTCATCGCCGCCTAAACGGGCTACGGTATCGCCTTCGCGCAGACAGGATTCAAGACGTTGCGCAACCTGTTGCAGCAGCAAGTCACCGAAGTCATGGCCTAGGGTGTCGTTAAGTGTCTTGAAATTATCCATGTCGATAAACAGTAACGCACCTTGTCGGCCGCTACGATGACTTGCCGCCAAGGCCAGTTTTAACCGGTCCTGAAGCAATCGCCGATTGGGCAAACCGGTAAGCGGATCATAGAAAGCCAGCCGCTCAATTTCATCCGCTGCCGATTTTTTCTGGGTGATATCGATACAAGAGCCGATATAACCCAGAAACACGCTTTTATCGTCATAACGCGGGACGCCATGATTGAGTATCCAACGGTATTCGCCATCGTGTCGGCGAAGCCGATATTCCATATTAAAGTCCTGGCGGCTATCGAAAGCGCGTTCATAAGTCGTTATAAATAAAGAATAATCCTCCGGATGCACAGCTTCGGCCCAGCCTCGGGCCAATTCCTGTTCCAATGTAGCGCCAATGAAGTCTAACCAAACCGTGTTGAAGTATGTGTACAGCGCATCCGTTCCGGACATCCAGACCAATGCGGAGGTATTGTTGGCCAAGGTACGAAAACGGCTTTCGCTTTCGCATAAAGCCTTCAGTAGCCGGTCTTTCTCGTTAATATAAGCCGCCAAAGAGGTCCCGACCACGGAAAGAATCAACATATAAATGCAAAAACCGGCGCAGAAGTTAATGGCTTGCGTTTGAGCAATATTATCGCCAAAGTAACCGATGCCATGATTTGCGCTCATCAAGGCTTGAGCCGCGGTCATCATTAACGCAATTGATACGCCGCGAAGCCCCAAACGAATCGCTACCACGGATAGCAGCAGGAACATCATAAAACCATTGGGATATCGGCCCACGAAATCCTGAAGCCAGCCAAGAAAAATCACTTGCCCGGCCAGAAACGTCAGGCCTAGAATCAGTATAACTTCTGCCAAACGCTGTGGTTTTAACCAGTTATCGGTCGGCTGTCGCCATGTCAGAATCAGGGGCGTAAACAGAACAATGCCAAGCAGTTCAGCCATCCACCAATGACCCGCCATGGCTCCCCACAAGCTGCCCTCTATCATGCCCGCCATCATCAAGGTGACCGTATTGAAAACAATGCCGACCAAGGCAATCAACGGCGCTACAACAAATGCCAGAAACAGGAAATCGCGCAAACGCTCCAACTCGGCATTAAAATTTATCCAGCGCGTCAGCAGCCACCGGCCGCACATAGCCTCTAAGGTATTGCCCAGCGCGATAGCGATAGCGATGAAGAAAGGATTATCAAAACTAATGCCGGTAACCAACGCCCCTAAAAAAATCCCCGGAATAAATTGATGACCGCCCAACAGTAGCGTTGCCAAGGCAAAACCGCCGGCAGGCCGCCACAAGATAACCATGTCATGGTGATTTGCAAACAGCATTCCCGACTTGGCGATTAACAGATAAATCCCGGCAATTGACAGGTTGAGCCAAAAGAAGCGGGCATTACAATTTACCAAGGGGATTCCGACGATATTAATAGCAGTGGTATTCAAAACGCACGTTCTCCGGATAACAGGCCTTGGGTTTTTATAGGATGTGTCGAAGCGCGCATAACTATGCCTGCTTGGCCGGGGTGCTTAGTTGAGCTGTTTTTAATGAGGGCTTGCCGCAAGCCATAGAGTTTATTGAAAAAGAATTCTCGGCATAAAAAACCGTTTTAAATCGCGCGGTCTCTTAAAAAAACCTGTTTTTTATCCATCACAGCCATCGCTTCCTCGCAGCCGATTATATTGTCCTGGTTATTAAGGATGTAATCGGCCAGGCGTTCAATGGCCTGCCAATGGATAGGTGAGCTTATAAACTGAAAGGCTTTGCTAAACAGCTCCGCCATTTTTTCTTTATGTTGACTTCGGTTTGCGATAAAGGTGTCCAGATATTCATACACTTTGTTAAGGTCGGAAGTGCCGCCGTAATTATGCAGGGAGTTTATATTAACCAGTTGCGCATTAAACAGCTCGTCGTCACGGCTAGCCACATGTTTTGCTTCCGCTAGCGGTCCGATCAATAAATTGACCATATCCGCTTCAAAAGCGGTCTGATAGGCCTCTTGTTCGGCCGCTAAATCATGCTGAGCATTTTCAATTAGCACAACCGGGAGCGTATGAATCAGGCGTCCTCCTTCTACGACGGCTGCAAAGTAGTCATAGGCCAATGAGCAGGTGCTTGACAGTGCGTTTATTCGGCGCTCCGGCGCTTTAATGGTGATTTGAAAATACACCGGGGGCAGTTGTTTTTGTTTATTGTAAAGATAAATGGCGGCAGCGTGACCTGCCTCATGGAAGGCAATTTGCCTGATCAAATCTTGATCGTTAATGTAATAGGATGCATCGGTTTGATAGTTCCGTTTCATGATTCCACCGCCGGCTAAAAAAGATGCGGTCGGGCTGCCGACCGCATTAAACTGAAAGGATATAACGGACTCTCGATTTCTCTAGGTAGGGGAGCGAAATACAAGAGTCGGGTGCATTCTAGTGATTAAAGAGAGTCTTGAAAATGTGGCATATTGCCGCGCGGCAATATGTCGCTACAAATGGCATAGTTAATGCATTAATTATTAGTTTGCGTTATTGAAAGTCTATAAAAGCCGCGTAAATAAAGGATTGCAACGCATTACGGCATGATTGACTGGGGCATTTCACATTGGCAAATAGGTCATATAACACATCTTCGGCTTCTTTTTATCTATATCCAAAATACTAACGGTGGTTGAAATTCTTTTTTTACTGCAATGTATCCATCATCAGTTGCACCGGTATTTTGAATTGCTGCCGAAATTTATCGGCCAAATACTGCTCCGGATACGTCGTGTTTACCTGGCTACCGAGTGAACAGATGCGGAAACATAAGAAAATGCTCTTGCAGCCGACTGCGACAACATGTCGCGCGACAATATGTCATATTTTCCAAACGAAAATAGCCGGTTAGAATGGCCGCACTCTTACTTATTACGACCTCCTAAAGGGTTTAAGGGTTTTTATGCGGTCAATGCCATTGACCGCATTTTTTTTGCCTGTCGATTCGCGCCAAATCGATATTCAAATACCGACACCAAAGAAAGTGCGTTATTTGCCTTGTTTATTCCCGGCAAATAACACACGTCAGCCTGCTTTATCAAAAATAAGCATCGGGTTATGGCTTGCATTACCAGGGATATAGCGGGTTTCATTTAAAGCGGCATTATTATTGCCTTTATAGTTTTGTTTGCTCAATTTTTGGGTTGTTTCTTCAAATATAGAGCCCGGAATTAATATAGCGCCGCAAAGTCTGGAGAGAGTCCGCTATCGTTCCCACGCTCCGGCGTGGTAACGCAGTGAGGGACGCTCCTGCGTCCCGTACCGCTGGAGCGGTACTTCGGCATTCCCACGCCGGAGCGTGGGAACGATGTCGCTTTATTCATTTCGGGCTCTATAACGTTGGGCGCTCAAAGCGAACGATCACTATCCGTTTTCCGGTCATTAATCCTAACTCGAGGTAATAGAATGTTTTTTCGCGCTTTATCCTATTTAACCCTGTCGCTGGTGTCTTTTGCAGCAACGGCTGAACATTTGGATGTTCATCACCTTATGTCCTTGGTGCCGGAACCCAATATTAAACCTACCTATCGTGCTGACGGTAAAACCTATCGATCCGGAGGCATAGGCATTATGGTTTATGATGGCGGTAACGCCACCGATGCATTAGGGCCTTATCAAGTGTTCAGTTCGGCGGGCTTGAAACCGCTCCTTATTTCCGCCAGTAAAAACGCAGCCGGGAAATACAAAAACTCCATCACCTTTAATAGCGGTCTAAAAATCAGCGCCGACAGGACAATCGCCGACACTAAAAATCTTGAAGTACTGGTTGTGCCTGGCGGTGCCTTCGAAACCATCCAGATGGCCAATAATACCGAGGTGCTTAATTGGATCAAGGCTATCGACAAAAATTCGATTTACACAACCAGCGTTTGCACCGGTTCATGGATATTGGGCGCTGCCGGTCTGTTGCAAGGGAAAAACGCCACCAGTAATTGGTACCGGGCGGATGAGCTTCTTACTCATTTCGGGGCAATACCGCAATCCAACTCCCGTTATGTCTTCGACGGCAAACTGGTCACCGCAAATGGTGTCACCGCCGGTTATGATATGGCCCTTGCCATTGTCCAAAAAGTTTTTCCGAATGACCTTAACGACGGCAAAGATTTTACTCAAGCCGTTATGCTGGATCTTCAGTATGACCCGGCGCCTCCAGTTACAGGCGGCTCACCTGAAAAATCGGAACCCACTGTGTTTGATGCAATGCAACAAATGTACGATTTTTACGATCTTGCCAATACGGTAAAACAAATCCCCATTCAATAGCCGGTAGCCGGATTCCTGCGCGTTTCTTTCGGTATTTAATAATACGCGCTGCCTATCAATATCCTATTCAATACGATCTCAAGCGGGACGCGGCTTGTCATCGCGTCCCGCTCGGATCGCCGTAAAATATGAATTAACGGCTCAAGGGATTAATGCTTCAGGTCCTGTTCCAGGGCCTGCTTTAATTCGTCTTTGGCATGGGTGTAGATATCGAATTGTTCGGATGTCAGAACGTTACGCAAGGTATTATCTTTCTGTTCCAAGATAGCTTTAATATCGCGCATTTTAATTAAACTAAAGCTTGAGCCTTTCAACACGGGTTCTATTTTCTCGGCGTAGGCCTGGTTGATTGCCTGAATCTTGATAACTTCATCTTGAGAAAGATTGAGCTTTGTTTGCATGAAGCGAGTTTGCGAGGCCGCTCTTTCGGTTGGCGTGGAATTGAGCAGATAGGCCCTATCTTCGGCATTTGCCGCGGAAATAAACAGCAAAAGAAATAATGCAACGGTCGGTTTCGAGCTGTGCATGGCGCCTCCGAGTACTGGGTAATCCGCCTTACTAAGGCCTTTAGAGCCTCGAAATTGAGCCGGATGTTCTAGTGTGGTTTTTATTTTTCCGCAAAAAAGGCCGGTTTTATCGATCAGACTAAACATTCGTTTAAGCTGTTAGTCGGGTGGAATCGGTGTGGGGTGAAGCTATCAATCATTGTGCTGTTGGGATGCTTTGAAAGAATCACCCACGCATAAATTATAAACCTGAAAGTCTTACGGATTTCTGAAAATTAAGACTGAATTCATGTGTTCAACGTTTCCGGTTGAGTTACCGTTAATCCGGTCTGTCGCTTTTACAAAGTTCAGCTAAGTGAATATACGCTCTTATCCGCGCGATAATTGCATGATAAGGTATATCGGTCGGAGGAATAATAGGCCGCCCTGTCGCATCGAAAAGGTAGGCTTTGTGTTGGGTTGTCAACTTTGCATCGGCTAACACTGATTTTTAGATAAAAAAAGGGGTAATGTTCGTGGAGATACTTTTGGCGGGTATGTTAAAAATGAAGCCGGAAAACCCATTAAAGATGCGTCTTGTAGGGGGCTGGCAGAATGCTTAGGCGCGCGCATGAAATAAAACGGACAATAATGCACTCTGACTATTGGCAACTTGCTCAATTTATTTCATGCGCGTCACTTAGCGGCGTTATCGATAAACTTTTTTACATTGGCATTATTATGACTTTAAGTATGGCGACTCAAGCAAACCCCATAGCAAAAAAGCAATTAGCACCCTGTCCAAGCAGTCCCAACTGCGTGTCCAGCCAAGCGGCGGATGCCGATCATTTTATTGCACCGTTTAAAATCATCGGCAATATCGACGATGCCTGGACAGCGCTGAAAAACGCTCTAAGCAACCACAATCGCACCGTAATCACTCGTGACACCGGCGACATGCTTCATGCTCAGGCAACCAGTCTGGTGTTTCGCTTTGTCGATGATATAGATGTGATAATGGACGCCGAAACTAGGTTAATCCATATTCGTTCCGCATCGCGCGTCGGTTACGGCGATTTCGGGGTTAACCGCAAGCGGCTGGAGAAGCTTCGCTCGCAGCTGCAACAAGCTCATGTTATCGAGTAAATTAACGGTGCCTTGTCAAGGGGGAGTGGGTGGCGCGCAACCTAATGTAATACCCTACAAAGTGTATAGAGTCCGCAGCTGATATAGAGACATTTGCTCCTTTTTCCTCAGG
Source organism: Methylobacter sp. (assembly GCA_026399025.1). GTDB lineage: Bacteria > Pseudomonadota > Gammaproteobacteria > Methylococcales > Methylomonadaceae > Methylobacter_A. The sequence goes on along the minus strand of JAPLRU010000054.1, from coordinate 19,538 downwards.
GAGAAGGTTGGGATGAAGGGATATAAATAAGCATTTTTCTTATTTTAGATTCCCCTTGGCAACTGCTCCCTGCATTGCCGAGAGGGCTTTACGTCGCTTTATCAACTGAGGTATCTATATTGCTTGGGCTGAAATTATCTGCTACATTAGCCGCCCTAATCTTCGGTCGGTACACCCATTCGGTTTCCGCCGTCGGCACAAGGATGTAATCGGTACCAATGGGATGGTGCATATTTTGAGTGTGGTTCAGTGCGTTTTATGGACTATTCTGTCGTCTTCGGGAAATAGTAGTATGCGTCGAGAGCTTTGACACAACGTAAGCTTTTCATCGATATTGCCCGGTTATAAATCCGGCATCACGGCAAATTCCGATGTCATTGCGCCTTTAGCCGGGCAATTCAATTCCACGACGTTAATAAACTTCCGCTCGGCATTACCAATGCCTTCGTTCAAACACAAGCGTGCTCAATACGGCAACGGTTTTGTGTTCATCCCCTATTGTTTTTTCAATGAGCCGTGTCAGGTCCAGCCTGCTTTTGTCATATTCGACTGCCTAAGCCGCTGTAACGATATTTGTTTGGCGTTGCCTGTTCGAGCGGTTTTTAGGGTTTATCTCTGTCTGCATGAATAAACGTCGGGAAGATTTTTCTCCGAAGTCGGCGGGATAAAGTCACTAAGCAATAGTGTTGATTTAGAGCTGCTCAACGCCTCAGCATACGATTACGCCATTCCTGCATCGCCAAATTCCAACTGTTATAGATGCCATCGTTGATCAAGCGACATTAACTCAGTCATCTGGAGTGCAGGGGCCACTATAAGGCTTGCCTCGGATTGAATTTGTAGTTGTCATGTTGCTCAATCAATTCAGTGCTCTATCGTCTTATCGCCAACTCAACCAGTTAAACAGCAAGTCCAATTCAAGTTTCGGTGTAAGAAACGGTATTTTTCAACATGATTCGGATGTACCGAAAAGGTTAATAAAGCAGGGGAGTTATTATGTCAAAAAGAAAAAAGGGAATAATCAGGATTCATGTCTATGAGCTGCGCATAGGCATGTGTGTTTGCCGGCTGGAAACGCCGGAGAAAAAGCCACCTTTTTTATTCGACCGATTCGATATTAAAACTCAAGCGGATATTCAAGCGATTCAGGCCGTGTGCGATTACGTATTCATCGATAGTCAACGGCAACATGAATCGACGGCCGTTATAGCGGCCGGAAAAGCGGACTCCCGAAAACAATTAAACTTAGTACGTTCGTTTGAGCAATCGGCGCGTACTTATCAACAGACCGGCAATTTAATTAAAACCGTTATGGATGACATTCGCTTTGGCAGCCCCTTAAGTGTCAAAGCGGTAAAAGAAGCCGCGGCTCAGTGTGTCGATAAGGTATTGGAAAACTCGGATGCCATGTTATTGCTGACGCAACTTAAATATCAGAATAAATATACGGCTCAACATAGTTTAAACGTGTGCATTTTGGCCATCTTATTGGGCCGCGAACTGAAGTTTTCCGTCGAAGAGCTAAACAATATCGGTTTATGCGCTTTGCTGCATGACATCGGCAAGATGAAAGTGCCGATTGAAATACTGAATAAGCCGGGAAAATTAGACGGCGATGAGCTGGAAATTATGCGCAGGCATGTTGAGTTCGGCCGCGATATTTTGCTGGCCGCTCCAAACATCGTTCGGGATGCTGTCGATGTGGCCTACTGTCATCACGAGCATTTTGCCGGAACCGGTTATCCGAGAGGCATTGATAGAACCGAGTTGTCCACCTTTAGCAAAATAGTCGCGGTGGCTGATGCCTACGATGCGATTACCAGCGATCGGGTTTATCAAAAAGGCAGGCCGCATGTGATGGCGTTGGATATTTTGATTAAAGGCATGAATGTCGAGTTTGAAGCCGACTTCGTTATTCAGTTTATTAACTGTATAGGGTATTACCCGCAAGGCAATTTGGTTGAATTAAGCAGCGGCGAAATCGGCATCGTGGTCGAACAAAATAAAAACGACCGGCTTAAGCCTACGGTTCTTTTGCTTCTCGATGAAAACAAAAAAGCCGTGAAGGAACGGATACTTGATTTGGCCTTGGAGCTTACGGATATTAATAAAGTTCCTTATGAAATCAAACAAATAGTTCATGCGCAGGATTACGGTATTGATTTGCTCAAGTTTTATGATGAGGGTAAATTCAGTCAAAATTATCCGCCGGTTCTATAACTCACTGCACTATCCGCTGAATTTTTACACCTTGAAAAATGATTAAAAAAATCGATGTGGCGCACTTGCGTATAGGTATGTTTATTTGCGGCACGGACCAGAAATGGATAGATATTCCTTTTTTTCGCCGAAAATTTCTAATTGCCACCGATAAGCAGATACGTACTTTTCGGGAGCATTGCAAATTTGTTGAGATTGACACCGAAAAAGGCGCTGATGTTATTCGGCAAGCGGAGCCTAAAGCAATAATAGAGCTGCCCCAACACATTTCCGCTGAAGCCGTTTATAGAAAAAATTACGAACAAAGCCAGACGGTGTTAAGCGAAGTTTTAAATGATGTACGGCTCGGACGTTGTGTCGATAATCCCAAGGTCAGGGGTGTCGTGCAAGACTTGATCGTTAACGTCTTAAAAGACAGCCAAACCATGATCGGACTGATCCTGCGTAAAGACAAAAACGATACCTTGGCGCGTAAGTCGGTCAACGTGTGTATTTTGGCCTTGGCGTTCGGCAAGCATATCGGTATTCCGAAAGACAAAATGTATGCCTTGGGCTTGGGGGCGTTATTGCATGACATCGGCATGGTGCAGATTCCGGACAGTATCTTGTTAAAAAAGCAGCCATTGACGGCTGCGGAACGCATCATCATGGAAAAGCATACCGAATACGGCCTCGCTATAGTGGCCAAGACTCCGGCCATTTCTGTGGACGTATTAAAAGTCATCCATTCCCATCATGAACGTATGGATGGCAAAGGCTATCCGCAGAAATTGGAGGCCAAGAAGATCGGCTTACTGGTGCGCATGGTGGCGATTGTGTCTGTTTACGAAGCGTTAACGCGGGAACGCTTTTATACCGAAACCCTGTCGCCGGTTGCGGCATTGAAATATTTGTATAGCTCGGGAAAAGTCATGTTTGACGGGCATCTGGTGGAAAAGTTCATTCAGGCGCTGGGAATTTATCCCACGGGCTGCGTGGTGGAGCTTAATACCGGAGAGCTTGGTATTGTCGTTAATGTTAATGCGCAAGAGCGCTTACGCCCAACCTTGTGCATCGTTACCACTGCTCAAAAGCAGTTGCTTTCGCAAGAACATGTTATTGATCTTGCCGCACGGACAAGTAAGGACCTGGAAATCGTCAAAGCCTTGGCAATGGATAATCCGCTTGTTAAGTTGTTCATGGCGCTTCATGACCGGAACAAAGGCGAAGCGGACTAAGGGGGGAAGCCCAAATAAATTTCATCTCGGCAACAAACATTCGGCATTAAGCAGACCTATTAGCCAAATGGATGAGGTGACCGGGTAAAGGGCCGCTTTGGCCGCAGAAGCGTTGGAAGAACAGCCCCAACAGCTGTTGGGTAGCGTTAGTTAACTTTAAATTATAGGTGATTCAATGAACTCAAATGACTTTACGGGTGAACTATCCCTAGCCGAAGAAACCATGCTTGATAAATCGGCAATGGACGTTCCGCTAACGGCAGAATCTAAACAGAAATTACACCCACTGTACGGTGAAGATGGCGGTGAATGGGAAGGTTTTTATGAGGATGGCGATGGATGGGTAGAGCTTTAGTATTTTTTGGCCGGCTCCCGCATTGGCGCTCGGCAGCCGGCGAATAAGTATTTTAGGTTAACAGGCGAGGTTTAAATGGAATCACATAAAAATTTGATTAATCAAGAAGTTCAGATAAAAAATGGGGCGGCTTTGGTTATCCGAACCGATTTGGAAGGCATTATTACTTACGCTAACGATGAGTTTGTCAGCAATACCGGTTTTATCCGGACTGAACTGCTAGGTGCAAGTCATAACATCATTTACCACCCGACGATGCCGGCTATCGTCTTTGACGATTTATGGATGACGCTAAAAGCGCTTAGACCTTGGCAGTGTATCGTCAAAAACAGGACCAAATCCGGTGCTTATTACTGGTCGGAAACTACCATAATGCCGATCTTTGAAAACGGCAAGGTTCATGAGTACCTTTCGGTTCAGCGCACTGCCCGCCTCGAACAAATCGAACAAGCAGAGCATTTATACCAACTGCTTAATGCCAAGCAAACCCTAATAAGACCGACCGGTTTAACGGCCATGGTTAAGTTCGTTGAGGGCGTGGATATCCGGAAAAAAATAGCATTGGCACTGGCCGTGTTCTTACTTCCCGTCTTTTATCTGATGTATCAGCTGTTTTTAGCGCAGGACTATCGATTATTGTCTTGTGTTGCCGTGTCGATAACGGTTGCGTTGCTGATAGGGTTTAATGCGTTCAAAAACTTCACGATTCTGTTACATAAAATCATCGGCATTTTTTATCGTATGGTCGAGAAAAAATTCGGCCATGCACAGGGTTTAGCCGGTAATACGCTGCTTGGCAATATTTGGCATACCTTGTATTTAATGGAGTTGAATTTAGAGCTGGCGCAAGCCAAGGACGACGCATCGAGACTTTTAAAAATCAGTCAGAGTTTAAGTGATGTTCATGTGGGGGTTATGGTTACCGATGATAATTTTGAAGTGATTTATATGAATGACAGTGTGCTGGAAATATTTAAAAAAACGGCAGGAAAGGCGGTTACTACGCGATTGTCGAATGCCGATACCGATAAAGCTCAGACGAAATCCGCTCGGCAACTGTCGGCAAATGCTAAGCAGCCCTATGAATCGGAACTTCATATTGCAGGTCAAGTCATTCGCTTCTCGATCTGTTCATGAAAAAAATAGAAGAAAAACTCAAACACTATATCGAACGGCTCAAGCAGGCTACGCAGCCTCTTGACCCTGCCGATTGGCGTATAAAAAAACTGGATATTGATTTTGTCAGGGCAGTCTCACGCATTATTGAAACGCGCCCCGGCATTAACAGCGGACAGTCGAAATATATCGCTGAAAAAGCCTTGGCTGTTGCAGCTGGCTTGGATATGAGCGCGGAACAGACGGAAGATGTTTTCTATGCCGGATAAATTGCTGACCAAGCCTTTTTATTCAATGTCCATTGTCGATAAATACCGCTATTTGGGGACATGCGGTAGACGGTGGAGTTTTATTGCAGGGATTAACGCAGTTTAAAGGTGCATCCCTCAGCCATAGTTCCCACGCCGGAGCGTTCGTCTTTATACACAAGTCTGTTCAAGACAGAACGTAGGCCGGAATAAGCCCGCCCGGCGATAGCCAGGGCGGGCGTTTCCGGCACTCCCAAGCCTCGGGATGCCGGAAATGCCGGTCCTGCGCTTTAGCGCGGACCGACTTATTCCGGCCTACAGCGAGATGTGTATAACGATGAGCGCTGGAGCGTGGGAACTATTTGGGGAGATGGGGTATTTATTGCGCGTTGCCTAATCTGTAGCCGAGCGGTTACAGAAGAGCTTTTATAATAAGAATCAGTAGGATAAATCATGAAAATCAATATGCCTGTCACCAATCAAGAAATCCCGATGAGAAAAGGACAAATCCTGGTTTCACGGACCGATTTAAAAGGAATTATTACTTACGCCAATGATGAGTTCGTCGCTATCAGCGGTTATAGCCGTGATGAACTGATCGGCAAAAATCATAATATGGTCCGTCATCCCGATATGCCGGCGGCGGCCTTTGAGGATTTATGGCTGACTTTAAAAGCGCTTAGGCCCTGGCAGGGCATAGTAAAAAACCGGACTAAATCCGGTGCTTATTACTGGGTCGATGCGAATGTATTACCGGTGTTTAAAAACGGCAAGGTTGACGGATACCTGTCCGTTCGGCGCGTTCCCAGCCGTGAAAAGGTTGAACAGGCGGAACGGTTATATCTGCGGCTTAATGACAACAAAGCAACACTAAGGCCGACCCGATTAGCCGCGATGGTTAAATCCATCAAGGAAACCGAGCCGTTGCAAAAAATGGCTTTTGCACTGGCAGTGCTGTTGGTGCCTCTGTTCTACTTGATGTACCGGCTATTTTTAGCTCAAGATTATCTGCCGTTAGTCGGTGTCGCCGCATCGGTGATGATTGCGGCGCTGATAGGTTTTAATGTGCTCAAAAGCATCGATAGCTTGTTAAATAAAACCATTGGTATTTTTTATCGTCTGGCCGAGAAACGATTCGGCAATGTGCAGGATTTAACCCGGAATGACCTGATCGGCGATTTCCAGCGCGCTTTGTATTCGATGGAAGTGAATTTGAATTTGGATTTGGCGCAAGCCAGAGAGGATACGGCAAAAGCCACGCGGATTAACCAAGCCCTGGATAAGGTCCATGCCGGAGTCATGATGACCGATAATAATCGTGAAATTATTTACCTGAATGACAGCATCCAAGAAATGTTCAAGCAAGCGGAAAGCGATATTCGTACCCAGTTGCCGAATTTTAATGCCGATAAACTGATCGGCGAAAATATCGACAGTTTTCATAAGGATCCCGCTTTTCAACAGCGCATACTGGAGAATTTAAAAGAACCGTATCAGTCGGAACTTCATATTGCGCATCAAACTATGATGGTTATCGCCAGTCCGGTTATTAATGCCGATGGCGAACGCATCGGCTTAGTTGCCGAATGGCAAAATAAAACCCATGAAGTGTTGATCGAGCAGGAAATAGGCCAATTAGTACAGGATGTTAAATCCGGGGATTTGAGCACCCGTATTAACATGGGCGATAAACAAGGCTTCGCTAAAACGCTGTCGTCAGGTATCAATGAATTAGCGGATGTTATTGACGGCGTACTGGGCGATATTAAGCGGGTGATGGAAGCGATGGCAGAAGGCGATTTAACCGTCGCCATTACTAACGACTATCAAGGCGTTTATGCGGAATGTAAGGACAATATCAACGGCACCCTAACCAACTTGAGCAATTTCATCATTCAAATCCGGGATGCCGCCGATTTTATAGACAGTTCATCGCAGGAAATAGCCAGCGGTAACGACAATCTGTCCCAGCGTGCCGAACAACAAGCGGCCAATCTGGAACAAACCGCCGCCAGTATGGAGCAGCTTGCCACCACCGTAAAAGATAATGCAGTGAGCACGCAACGGGCCCATCAGGTTGTTAATTCAGCCAGCCAATTAGCGCAAAAAGGCGGCGAGATCGTCAAGTCGGCCATTATCGCGATGCAGGATATTAACGACAGCAGCAATGAAATTGCCGAAATTATCGGCGTCATCGATGAAATCGCGTTTCAGACCAATCTATTGGCATTAAACGCATCGGTGGAAGCGGCCAGGGCCGGGGAGCAAGGGCGCGGCTTTTCGGTGGTTGCAACCGAAGTCCGCAATTTGGCTCAACGTAGCGCCAATGCCGCTAAACAAAGTAGCGACCTGATTCAGAACAGCGTACAAAAAGTGCGTGCCGGGACTGCCTTTGTTAATGAAACCGGTCATGCGCTCAGTGAAATTGTCAATAGCGTCGCACAAGTAGGGCAAATTGTCGGGCACATTGCCAGCGCCAGCGCCGAGCAGACCGCGGGTATCGATCAGGTCAATCAGGCGGTTTCGCAAATGGATGATATTACGCAGCAAAATGCGGCATTGGCGGAACAAGCGGCGGCGAGCAGTATTTCCATGCATAATCAAGCCAACGATATGAATAAGCTGCTCAGCTTCTTTAAAGTGGATTCGAAGGGGATAGCGCAGCCCGTTAAAACTGCCGGCTACAGTAAAGCGCCGGTAAGTGCAGCGGCAAAACCTGCATCTCATGTATTGCCGTCGCGTAAGGCCAAAATCGATAGCTGCGATGAATGGGATGAGTTTTGATTATAGGCATAGGTTATAGGTAAACCGCGTAGGGTAGGTACAGCGTACTTTACGTGACTTTAATAGCGCCGTTTTAGGATGATGATTGGGAGGACAAGTGTGACCAAGATAGAGCAACTTGAACAAGCATTAAACCAAAAAATAAATGAATTGAACGAAAGTTTGCATATCCAATGTTTATTGCGCGAAACACTGAAAAACAGCACGAAAAGCATGGAAGAAATTGAACATCACCTTAAGGGGGTAGATGCCTTTTTAACATACTCAAACGAATGTGTTTACAGGCTAAAGCAGGAAAACCGGGAGCTTAAATTATCAAGCGATGAATGGATGAAGCGCGCCATCAATCTTGAATTTAAGCTTTTAAGCGCGCGTGATGCGGCAAAAAAATAGGCCGTTACAGGTTTCGGCGACTTCATGGCAACACTGCCATTAAGTTAGTTTCGCGGATAAACACGAGTTCCCTAGGGCGTGCTATGCGCGTCTTGGGAGCTTATAGACCCCTTCGCCAAGCCGGCAATTGAACAATTCGTCCCCTAGCGCTGGCGTTTCAAGTTGCTCAACGGATGTCATGGGCATAAAAGATCGCCCGGCGCGTCTGTAGTTTGGCTTGCCGGTATGACGAGGCTTGAATAGAAAAGCCTCTCCCACTAAATAACAACCTAGTCCGGCTTATAAGCCGCCGTCGCCATCCGCTCGCCCTAAGTGTTCAGCGATATACCGATGAGTTGTCACCACGAAGGCACGAAGGACACGAAGTTTTCAATACATTGAGTTTAAACAATTATTTTTCCTTCGTGATCTTCGTGCCTTCGTGGTGAATAGGTTTTTAAACTCATTTTTATAATACTTTCACAGTCTCTGGAGCGTGGGAACGATGTCGCTTTATTCATTTCGGACTCTCTATTCACCCCCTCCTTTGAAAAAGGGGAATTGAGGGGCTGAATAACTACTCCCCCATTAAATAACAACCTAGCCCGGCTTATAAGCTGCCGTCGCCATCCGTTCTCCCTAAGTGTTCAGCGATATACCGATGAGTTGTCATTTCGCTTAATGTATAGCCATGGAAAGCAACTATTTGCGGCAGGGGGCGTTTGATGACACCGAGAGAATTGACACTACAAGCATGGAGTCTATACCAAAAATTAGTCGATTTTGAACGTCGCCGGGATCAAGATCGCCGCAATCGCGATCGGCGTAACCCCACGCGTCAAGCCGTTGAGCTTGCTACCGGGTATTCCGGACGGCGCAACATTCGACGAAAAACGAAGCTGCATCTTTTATCGAAACGAGCCTACAAAAGATATAAACGCCGGTTGGAAGCTTGTTTACGCGATGGGAATTGAGTTTAAATGTCGCTGTATAATAAGAGCTAGAGTGATGCGTTAAACAACAAAAAATATCAGCAGCCAAGGGCGGCGGTTGTTAGTGTAGGAAAGCGGTTTTGGTAAAAAGAACGCTCCCCAAAAATAGCGAAGAGCGTTATGAGATGACCCAGGGGAGAGTAGGGTATGAATTCAGAATGTAAGGCGCGTGTTAAATTTATAATTAATTGTCAGTTATTTACGAGTCAAGATAAATCCGTGCAAATGCTTATCGGCGCGGGCTTTTATGAGGGCCGGGCGGCTCCGGATTTTCCCGACTTGTTGCGCCGGAGGCGGATTTTATAAGGGAATATGATTGACTTAATCCACTTAACCATTGATAGTCACAACTGCCGATGTGTTGATCGTAAGGGCGGCCGCGAAGCCGCCCTTTTTTATGGCTTTTTATTTCACGAAACAGCTCTTTTCAGCATATTGCTCCGCATCTTTAAGCCGTTTTCTTAAATCTTTGGATTGAGCCGGGTCGCGCATGGCAGAAGCCGCATCGCCGGTTTGGCCTTTGGTTAAATATGTAAAGGTTTTCGCTGCTTCGTACTCGGCAAAGCTCAGTTTTTCAGCAATTTTATCGATCTTACAACCGCAGGCGTATTGGCTGATATAGGTCAGGCCGCCGTGTTGCGCCACGCAGTTTAAAACATAGTCAACGCGGTCGCGGGTAGGGTAGTCGCTGACAAACGGAGCGGGTTCGGCTTGTTCAACCGGTTTTTCCGGTGCCGTGGCGCAGCCTGAAATAACGCTAACTAAAGCAAGGCCGAAAAGGAAGGATGTCGATTTAATTTTCATTGATGATTTTTTAGTCCTATGTAAGTCAAAGGTGAAAAAAATACGCCGCTCCAAATGGAGCGGCGGTTATGGCTTGTCGGTTTCGCATAGCAATAATGCTATCGCTTTATTGCTATGCTTGGCGAACTTATTTTATGAACATTAATAACAATTGTCTTCTATGACCCGCTACACAACTTCTGCATTTATCTTTCGGCGTGACCTGCGGGTGCATGATAATACCGCGTTGCATGAAGCTCTACGGCTCTCAGCGCAGGTCATCCCGTGTTTTATTTTCGATCCCCGGCAAATTGAGCCGCATCCTTACCGGAGTAAACCGGGCTTGCCGTTCATGGTGCAGTCCATTACCGATTTGCAACAGCAATTGCAGGCGGTCGGCGGTCATTTGGCGCTTTATCGGGCATTGCCGGAGCAGGTGATCAAACAGCTGGCCGAGCGGGAGCACATCCAGGCCGTATTTATCAATCGCGATTACACGCCTTTTAGTCGGCGGCGTGATGATGAATTGGCGGCGCTGTGCCTTAAGCTGGGCATCGCATGGCATGTGTTGCCCGATGTCCTGCTTAATGAACCCGAGTCGGCGGTCAAAAGCGACAAAACCCCCTATAAAGTGTTCACGGCCTTTTATAACAATGCCAGACGGTTCCCGGTGGCTTTGCCGCAGGCTTTGCTTAAGCGTAGTTTTTTGGCGACAAGGTCCGAGTTTACTCTCGATCAACTCGCTTTTCCTCCGCTAGCGCTTGCAAGCCGGGGCGGTCGTCATCAGGCCTTGGCGATACTGGACCGGCTCGGAGATTACGCCGATTATCAAAATACCCGCGACTTTCCGGCGCTGAATGCGACCAGCAGGCTTTCCGCGCATTTAAAATTCGGTACTTGTTCGGTGCGGGAGGTGTTTTATGCGCTGACCGAACAATTTGGCGGTGAGCATCCGCTGATTCGGCAATTGTATTGGCGAGATTTTTTCACTCATGTGGCTTATCACTTTCCGCAGGTGTTCGGACAGGCCTTTCTGGAAAAGTTTGCCAAGCTGCGTTGGGATAACAACCCGGATTATTTTCAAGCATGGTGCGACGGAAAAACCGGCTTTCCTATCGTGGATGCCGGCATGCGCGAGCTCAATGCGACCGGCTTTATGCATAACCGGGTGCGTATGATAACCGCGTCATTTTTGGTTAAAGACCTGCATATCGATTGGCGTTGGGGCGAACGTTATTTCGCCGGGCAGTTGGTCGATTACGACCCTTGCGTTAATAACGGTAACTGGCAATGGGCCGCCTCAACCGGTTGCGATGCGCAACCGTATTTCAGGATTTTTAACCCTTGGTTGCAACAAGTAAAGTTCGATCGGGAATGTCTGTATATTTACCGCTGGTTGCCCGAACTGCAAGCTTTCCCACCTAAAATCATCCATCAATGGGCTAGCGGACATCGTGCTTGCGCTTATCCGGCGCCGATTATTGATCATGGCCGCGAGAGCCAACTCGCCAAAGCCCGGTTTAAGGATGCGGCCGGTACGCAGTGACTTTCATGTCCTTTCGTGGCGCTTTTTTTCCAGTGAATCAGATTAAGCCGATAACATCGGTGTGAGTGTTTAGGTAACCTGAGTTTGGGATAAGAAAAAATGAGTTAGCCTCAGGAATGATGAACCATGTGCGTTCAGCTGAGTTCAGGATTTTAAGAATCAGAGTAATTATTAGCTTTTTGTAAGCTTTAGCTGACATACAGCGTTAGACAATAAGTATAAAATACACAAACCGGTATAACTCAACAGGGAAGAAAATAATATAGCCGGTGGCTATGCTCATATTATTTTGGCGGCTACCTGTTTAAGGCGAGGCTAAGCGTAACCCGGTATTTTCCGGCGGCATCAGGCAACGCATGACATTCGGCAGAAAATAAGCACAGCGTGGAATTGTCCCGTCTTAAGCGGGGAGCCCAGTTTGCCGACCGCCCTTGAAGACGTCCCCAATTGCTGTAAAGATTTACCGCCCATGATGTTAAGCGGATTTGGGCTATTGGAAAAATTTGCATAGTCCGGGCGGTAGCTTCTGAAGAGTCGTCGGGATTTGCGGCTTGGAGAGCGGAGTATGCCGGAAATGTTGACTTGATTGTTCGATCTTGTCGCTATCGGCGACACACTACATCCGGTAGTTAAGTTTACTACCGGTACTAATGAAAACAAACGTATAACTTACTGACTAATACTATGAAACTTCCTATAGCGAACATTCTCGCCGGCGCTATGTTATTGAACGCCTGTGCTCCGGTTGCCTTAGCCCCCGATGATAAAGAGCGCAGTCTATTGACCGCCAAAATGGTAAAACTGAGTTCGGCGGTGGAAAAGCATTTCTGGAGTTTATCCGAAATGCCTTTTGACGAGACTATCAATATCTTGCGCAGCGCCACCCGTGATAATCCCAGCCTGTTGGCTCCGGAATTCGAGCCTTATCAGTTCAAGGTGCAGTATCAAAACCCTTATGCAGTGCTGTTGTTGTGCAGTAAAGACGGCAGCCGGGCGATTATGGAAGACGCCGGTTGTTCCGCGGATTTGGATAGGCAGGTTACCGACGCCGCCAGCCCTTGCGAATTTAAGCTGGTTGTTCAGTCGAAGTGCAAAATAAAGAGATTGGATCTGCATTAAGGCGATTTAAAAGTTGCGCGAAGACTTTTACCTTGCTCAAACACGATCTAGCGATTCACGCGATAACGCCTCATTTAACGCAGTAGCAAGATCGTCATAGCGGAACTTAAACCCCTGAGCCAACAAGCGTTCCGGAATCACTCGCTGACTGCCCAACAGCAGCTGAGACAGTTCTCCGAGCAGTATTTTTAACAGACCGGCCGGAATCGGCAGCAGAGCGGGGCGCTTTAGGCATTGCGCCAATAGCCGGGTAAATTCGGCATTGCTGACAGGATGCGGGGCGGTTGCGTTATACGCGCCCTGCATTGTTGAATCGGCGATCATGGTCAGCGCAATATCGATCCAATCCTGACGGTGAATCCAGGACATCCATTGCCGCCCGTCGCCCAAGCGTCCGCCCAAGCCCAAACGAAACGGCGGCAACAGCCGTTGCAAAAAACCGCCGTCGTTGGCAATCACCAAGCCGGTTCTGATCAGGCAGACTCTGACCCCGAATGGTTCGGCTTGCTGAGCGGCCGCTTCCCAATCGGCGCAAAGCTTTTGCGAAAAATCTTCATGAGCGGCCGATTGTTCGGTTAATACCGTGTCCCCTTGGTTGCCGTAATAGCCGATTGCGGAGCCGCTGATTAACAGTTCGGGTTTTACCGCCATTCGAGCGATGCAATCTACCAACTGCTCGGTCAGGTCGATACGGCTGGCCCGGATCAGCTGTTTGCGCTCCTCGCTCCAGCGGGCCTCAGCAATCGGCGCACCGGCAAGGTTGATAATGACTTGGTAATGATCTTCGGTTTTAAGTTCGGCGAGACTGCCCAGTGTATGAACGACTGAGCCGCAGAGTGGGATTACCTTGCCGGGGGTGCGGCTTAAGATTGTAACGGCGTGGCCTTGTGCGATCAGGTTTTTAGTTAACGCACAGCCGATAAAACCGGTTCCGCCTGTCATAAGTATATTCATGGTAGTGTCCTCATCATCAATTTGATTGGGAAAACGCGGTTACACGATGTCGGCATACTGTTCGGCAATCCGATGGAATTCGGCTTCGTTATTTAAAAAAGCGTCGACAATGTCGGGGTCGAAATGGTTGCCGTTGCCTTCGGCGATGATGGCTTTGGCTTGTTCGCGCGAAAACGGCGGTTTGTAAACGCGTCGACAGGTGAGGGCGTCGTAGACGTCCACCAGCGCCAAAATTCGCGCGACCAGCGGAATCGATTCGCCCTGCAAGCCGGATGGATAGCCCTCGCCATTCCATCTTTCATGATGACCGTAGGCAACATCCATACCGCATTTAATAAAACCTTGCGAGGGATACTGCTCGTAAACCGTGCGTAGCGTGTCGCCGCCTATTTGAGCATGGGTTTTCATGATTTCAAACTCATCAGGCGTCAAGCGGCCGGGTTTTTTCAAGATGGCGTCGGGAATGCCTACTTTACCGATGTCGTGCAACGGCGATGAGCGCACTAAATCGTCGGTGAAAGCCGGGGTAATAATGTTGGAATATTTGTCGGTTTTCGCTAAAAATCCGCAGATCAGCGCCGAGTATTTTTTTAAGCGCAGCAAATGTGCGCCGGTTTCAGGATCGCGGTACTCGGATAATTTGGCCAGCACAGTGATGATCGCATCCTGGGCTTCGTCGAAAGCTTCGCGATGCCAATGGCTTTGCAGTGCGGTGGCGGTGACGTCGGTCATGCCGGTTAAGGCCTCCAGCGTGTCGGCTTCGAGCCTGACATTATCACCGGCCAGATTGAGCAGGCCCAATACGCCTTGAGTGCCGTGCAGCGGTACGGTCATGAACGGTTGGCCGAGAAACAGCGATTTATCGAAGGCGTTGAGCGCGAGTTCGGCCGAAGCGCTGTGCTGCCAGATGTGTTTGTCGGATAAAATGCCTGCCATGATGCCATCCGAACAGTTTTTAGCATGAAATCCCGGCTGTTCTGCATTATCAGGATAATGGCAGGTAAATTGTCCGTCCAACTGCGGGCTAAGCCATAAACTGATGTCATGCAGGTTGGTTAATTCACCGACCGCCTTAACCAACGCGCTGATAATGGCTTGCGAATTGCTCATTTGCGTCATGTTGGCGACATAACGGTATTGCACTTGCAAGGCGCGGGTTTTTTGCGCGACCAGCGCTTCGAGTTGATTATTCAACTGATTAAGTTGTTGATTGGCCTGTTGCAGTTGTGCTTGCAGTAATTGCTCGGACATCCTCAAGCGGTATTGTTCCAGACCGTCGTTCAGCGTTTCCAGCAATATCTCTTTGGGACAGGGCTTATTGAGAAAACGCGAGATATGCGCATTGTGCAAGGCGTTGACGGCGATATTCAGCTCGGCGCGGCCGGTGAGCATCATTAATACGGTATGAGGATGGCGCTGATAGACAGTATTCAAAAAAACGATGCCGTCCATGCCCGGCATATTGTAATCCGACACCACCACCGCAAACGGTCCGTCCTCCGCCAATACCGCCAATGCCGCGGCAGCGCCTTCGGCGACGGTGAGGTCAAATTCCCTTCTCAGTTGGCGCTTGAGTCCTTCCAGTAACAGCACTTCGTCATCGACAAACAGGATTTTTTGGCTGATGCCGGCGGATGATAAGGTCATGTACGCTCCGGAGCTTTTAAGGTAGGGGAGGGTGGCTTTGCAACAGATGCAGGCGATTGTTTTTTACTATCGACGTAGCGGATTTTTCCGGTCGGCGTCAATCATGGTGTTTTTTCAGCGTGACGAGCCATCACTTTGTCAGCCAATTCTTGCCAGTCGGGCAAGCGCTCAAGTTTATTGATGCGCTGTAAATAAGCGGTATCCAGCGTCATTTCAAACAGCCGGTTGCAGCCGGACATAACCGAAGGCTTTAACAAACAAGCTGCGGCATGAACGGCGGTCAAGGCGCTGATGCCGTTGTAGGCGGTCGTGTTCGGCGTGTTTTGCAGCAGGATTGATTCAATAATGCGCGGAGGAATTTTCCATAAACTCAACACATAAGCGGCCGCTTCCGAGCGGGTAAAACCGAAAACGGCGGTTTCCAGCTCCGCAACCGGAACCTCGGTGGTTTTGACCTGGTTCATCAATGCATTCAGTTTATTGCCGCCGCGCGATAAAAAAATCAACAGTCCCATGTTATGCAGCAACCCGCCCAGGTAGGCTTGATCGGGGCGGTCTTCTTGCTGATCTTCCGATAACGCTATCTGCCGGGCCAGTTCGGAAACGCGGCCGGCATCCAGCCAGAGATATTCCATATAGCGTTCCATGGCCGGGCTAGTGACCGGAAACGCGGTTTTGACATGCACCGATAACACCAAACTGTTGAGTTTTTTGATGCCGATCAGGTTGATCGCATCGGTCAGGTTGGAGATAAGCCTATTCATGCCGAAATACGGCGAGTTGACTAAATGCAACAGTTTGGCCGACAGCACCATATCATGGGCAAAAATCTCGGCAATATCGCCGATGCCGATGTTTTCGTCGGCGATTGCGGCGCTCAGCTCCTGATAGATTTTAGGTAGGCTGGGCAGCTGGTTGGCATCGCCAAGCTCGGCGATGATACGCGGATTACACACACAAGCCTGGATTTTGAATATTTGCGAAATCGCTTCGCGGAGAACTTCCGAACTGCACGGCTTACCGAGATATTGATGGGCGACTTCCATACCGCTTTTCAAGGTGTTTTCGTCGGCATAGCCGCTGAGTATCATGCGGACTGTGCAGGGATAGAGTTCGCTGACTTTTTTCAGCAGTTCGTCGCCGCGCATCTCCGGCATCATCATGTCGCTGACGATCAAGTCAATCGGTTGTTTCTCCATCAATCGCAGGGCTTCTGCGCCGCTGGTGGCGAAAAACAGCTGCCATTGTTCCCGATAGGGCCGTAATTGGCGCTGGATACCATGGATAATGTTGTCGTTGTCGTCGACAAACAAGATAATTTTTTTACTCATATTCGTTATTTTATTCTTCGAGTTTGATGGGCAACTGAATATGGAAGGTCGTGCCGACACCGACGCCGGATTCGAAAAACAATTTACCCTGATGTTTTTCAACAATAATACTGTGCGACAGGCTTAAACCCTGGCCGGTGCCTTTACCGACCGCTTTGGTGGTAAAAAACAGATTAAACACTTTTTCCTGAATGTCTGCCGGAATACCGGCACCGCTATCCTGAATCAGAATTTCGACCCCGTCATCGATTTTGCGGGTGGTAATTTTAATCAAGCCCATGCCCGCTTGTTTTTCTTCAATGGCATGGGCGGCGTTGATAATCAGGTTGAGAAACACCTGATTGAGTTCATTGGCGTAGCATTCGATAAGGCCGACATCGGCGCTAAAATCGGTTTCGACTTCCGCGATGTACTTATAACTGTTACGGGTGATGGTCAGCGCGCTGTTGAGGGCTTCGTGCAGGTTAATCATTTGTTTGTTTTGGCCGGCTTCGACATGAGAAAAAGTTTTCATCGCTTTGACGATTTCGGCCACGCGCTCCACGCCTTCCAAGGCTTGTTGGATGGCTTTAGGACTGTCTTCCAGAATGAATTCCAGATCGTACTTATCGGTTAAGGCCTCCAGTTGCGGCTTTAAGGTCTCATCGGCCAAGTCGTGCAGCGCTTGTTGGTAATCGATGATGTCGGCAAAATTGCTGGACAATGCGGACAGATTGTCGCCGATGTATTGGATGGGAGTATTGATTTCATGGGCAACCCCGGACGCGAGTTGGCCGATAGCTTCCAATTTTTGCGCCTGACCCAGCTGAGCTTGCAGCGCCTTGGTTTCGCTGATGTCGTCGATTAAGCCGGAAAAAAACACCTCGCCGTCGATT
This sequence comes from Methylobacter sp., assembly GCA_026399025.1. Taxonomy (GTDB): domain Bacteria; phylum Pseudomonadota; class Gammaproteobacteria; order Methylococcales; family Methylomonadaceae; genus Methylobacter_A. The sequence continues at coordinate 1,979 of JAPLRU010000054.1, read as the reverse complement.
TCCATCGGATTAACGCGCAGCAATACCGGAAAAATCTCGCCGTTTTTACGTTGTGCTTCCACCTCGCGGCGATTGCCGAGGATGGTGGCTTTTTGAGTGACCAGATAGCGTTGCAGATAGCCGTCATGTTGTTCGGCGACCGGAGACGGCATCAAACGGCTGATATTGTGGCCGATAATTTCGTCGGCGCTGTAACCGAAAATGCGTTCCGCCGCCTGATTAAAACTCAGCACCGCGCCGCTTTTATCGATGCTGACAATCGCGCTGGCGGCGGTATCCAGTATGGTATTAAGCTGGGTGGTGCGTTGTTTGAGGCTGTCCATTTTTTGCTTCAGCAACAAGCTGGTTTTACCGATAAAACGGCCTAAAAAGCCCAACACCAGCGGCGCTGTCCAGATAATCATCAAATCGTAATGCAGACGGTGCAGCGCCGTGATGTTGTCCCAGGTAATGGCTTGATTGCCCTGCCAAAGCATGAACAGCACCGCGCTGATCGGGAATAACGTGCCAAAAAGCACCGAAAACAGGGTGGAAAAAGACAAGGGATAACGCAGTAAAAAGTTGATCATCGGTAGAACGCCGGTAACGAAAAAGATCGAACAACAAGTTTACCAGTCTTGGAAAGGATTTGATAACTACTGTCTTACTCTGCGCGGCTATCTATATGGGCGGTGTTAGGCTTATCTTTTGAATAATGGGAATTTAGCTTTTTAGCGGGCAACCGACCCGGTTAAAGGCAATCAAGCTGAGACTATCGGGTCACATTCCCATTTTTTTCATTAGCGGAAGATTTTTTCGATCCATATTCTCGCTAGGAACTCAGAATCCACGCGAAGTCTAGGGTATTTGTGAGTATAGGCTGATAGAGGGTAAGCTTTGGCCGGCATACATCGGTAATTTAATCAGCCACAATAACGTCCATTATTAACCTCATAGCGAATGGCAGGAGCAGTCGGATGCTGAGGCGGGTAATTACGCATGATGCAATGTGTAGGAAAAGCGGAATGAAAAGATCACGAAGAATCCAAGACAACCAAACCCATCAAGAGGCTGCAATGAGCGGGACAGCAAGTATTAGGCGCATGATAAACAGATGAGGAAATTTATAATTGAGGCATCACTAAAAGCGATTCGTGAGTCGGTGAATAGCGGTACCGCGTTGGGTAGCGAGCGGTTCAAGGACGAAATCGAAGCAACGCTTGCAAGATCGGTTCGACTTGGAACGCCGGGGCGTCCAAGGAAAAAGGGGATTGATGAGTGAATATCGAAACAGTGTGGTCTTGGTTTGAGGAGGAAATGAGTGTGATGATAAATATGAACAGAAATATCGAGCAGAATATCGGGCTCCGTCCCCTATTTTTCCCTCGATGGCGATTTTACCACAGGCAATGTGGACACTATTCGTTTCAGTGCGGAGATTGCTGCTGGCGACATCCTATTCTCACATAGCAAGTACGGCGGAGAACATCGGGCTACATCTCCATTTTTTTTCATTAGCAGAAAATTTTTTCGATCCCTATTCTCGCCAGGAATACAGCATCCACACAGGCTCTAGGGTATTTGTGGGTATAGGCTTACAAGAGGGTAAGCTTTGGCTGGCATACATTGGAAATTTAATCAGCCACAATAACGCCCATTATTAACCTCATACCGGATGGCCGGAGCAATCGCATACTGCTACGGGTAATTACGCAGGATGGAATGTGTAGGAAAACCGGAATAAAAAGGCCATGAAGAATCCAAGACAACCAAACCCATCAAGAGGCTGCAGAATATCGGGCTTCGTCCCCATTTTCGCTATTTTTTCCTATTCTAAGATCGACCAATACCTTGTATGAAGGTAACTACTCGCCCCAATTGTTTTCATTACAAAATCAAAAAAAAGCTTGACAGTTTTTTCGCCTTTAAAAAATCATTTTCTTTGGGCAGCAAAAAACTCAGCAAATAAACCCGCTACGACAGTGTTGTTGACGATGATT
>JAPLRU010000057.1 GCA_026399025.1 Methylobacter sp. | reverse complement strand
CCTACAAACTAATAGTTCCCACGCTCCGGCGTGGGAATTCAGTCCGCAACGCTCCAGCGTTGCGGGACGCTGGAGCGTCTGCCACTGCGTTCCCACGCCGGAGCGTGGGAACGATATAGAGCACTGAATTGATCAAGCAACATGACCGCTAAAAATTCAATCCAAAGCAAGTTGGAGTGCAGGCTTCGCCTGCACTCCGGGTGCCTGAATGAGTGTTGCGTGATCAACGATGGCATCTGTAGCTGTCGAGGATTTATTATTGGATATTGCCCGTTGGTTTGGCGTTAATCAAACCCAACAAACCCTTCATCAATGCCAAAGGCGTGGGCGGGCAGCCGGGAATCGTCACATCGACCGGAATCACATTGGACACCGCGCCGCAACTGGCATAAGACACGCCGAATTCACCGCCGCAAGCCGCGCAGTCACCGACCGCGACCACCCATTTCGGGTTCGGCGTCGCCTCATAAGTGCGCAATAACGCGGTTTGCATGTGCCTCGATACCGGTCCTGTGACCAATAACACGTCGGCATGGCGGGGCGAGGCGACAAAGTGAACACCGAAACGTTCAATGTCGTAAAAAGGATTATTCAGCGCATGGATTTCCAGTTCGCAGCCGTTACAAGAACCGGCATCGACTTGGCGAATCGCAATGCTGCCGGAAAACTTCTTGTCGATATGGCTTTTAATCTCAATGCCCAATTGCTCCAGTTCGTTCTCGTTCCCATGCTCTGCGTGGGAACGTAAGCTAAACCGTTCTGTGACAACACCTGTGGCCAGGATTTTTTTAAAAATTCTCAACATGGTCCTTTCCTATAAATCATTGCCTGAATAAGAGCCGTTCAAGGATTTGTTGCACACGGGAAAATCAGGCACGATATTATCCAACACCAGTTTTTCCAACGTCGGCCAGTTTATCTGACTGGGGTCGCGCGGATAAAAACGGGCGATTTTGTTATCGGCGTCAAAACGAATGTAACTGATAATCTCGCCTCGCCAACCTTCAATAATGCCCAAGCCTTCGCTGCCCATTGCCGGCGTTTGCCATTCGGCGCAGAGTTCACCGACAACGAGTTGATCGATGAAATCTTCTATCAGATGTAAGGCGGCGATGATTTCCTTATACCTGACCCAGAACCGGGAAGCGATATCGCCTTGTGTTTCCACTGCGACCTTTACCGTTACCCTATCGTAAGGCGCATAGGGCGTATCGCGGCGTACATCGCGATCCTGTCCGCTGGCGCGTCCGACGTAACCTAGGGCGCCGAAAGCGGCGGCGGTTTGTTCGGCCAGGAAACCGGCTGTATACAAGCGGTCTTCCAGCGAAGTGTTAAGATCCAAAGCCAGTATGACCTCAGCCATTTCCTTTCTTAGTTCGGCTATTTCTTTTTTAATTAAATGACACGAAGCCTCGGACAGGTCGCAGGCCACGCCGCCGGGAACAATCCTATCCATCAATAAACGGTGGCCGAATACCGTTGCATTGGTGCGTAACCAGAGTTCACGCAAGCGGGTAAACTGCATTTGCGCAAACACAAAAGCGACATCGTTACAGATTGCGCCCATATCGCCCATGTGATTGGCGATGCGCTCCCGCTCCGCCAAAATGCCGCGTATCAACGCGGCGCGAGGCGGGATAACAACGCCCGCCGCTTGCTCCATAGCCCGACACGCCGCCCAGCAATGGCCGACCGTGGTATCGCCGGAAACTCGCCCGGCCAGCTTGGCTAAAGACTCGGGCGTTCTGCGTTCGGCAATTTTTTCGATGCCTTTATGCACATAACCCAAACGTTCTTCCAGATTCAGGATCAGTTCGCCGACGGCTTGAAACCTGAAATGTCCGGGCTCGATAATACCGGCATGTACCGGGCCTACCGGAATTTCATAAACGCCGGCGCCGTGGGATTGAATAAACGGATAATGCATATCGGGCGGCGTAATGCCTACCGGCGTACCCTCGGCAGGAAAGTCTTTGCGTAGCGGATACTGGCTGTCAATCCAGGCTTGATGCCGCGTCCAACGCCTGTTATCGGGGTGATCGATAAATTTGATGCCGAACATGTCCTGCGTATGCCGTTCGCTGCGATTGGCGGCGGGATAAACCGTGGCTTGGCTGGGCAACTCCGGTTTTGACTCGTCAATGATCGTGCGCAGCAGGATATATTGACCTTGTTTTTCAAAACAGGCGTTGATGAAAAACCGGTTTTGCACCTGTTCCGCCCATCCCGCCGCCCAACGCAGCTTTTCCCGCACGGCCAGTTCGGCAAAGCGTTGCCAGACATGGCTTTCGATTTGCCATACTGTGGTTGAAGCGGTATCGATTGCTGTAACGGTCATATCCGTACCCAATCGGCTTAAAAAATCCGCAGTCCAGTTTGAATGACTCATAACGGCGTACTCCCGGAAATTAATAGGGTTGCCTGTGAAAACCAGTGCGCCAGAAAACCGGGAATAGCCAGACCCAACCAAAGCACTAAAGCCAGATGGATCATGACCGGCCACAAGTTGGCGCTAATCGGTTTTTGATCTTTGGGCTTATCGCCGTAAACCATCGGCTGAATATGTCTGAACAATCCGGCAAAGGCGATGCCGATGCCCAGCAATAACGGCAGCGTCAACCAGGGATAACTGTGCATGGTCGCCAGCAACACTAAAAACTCACTGGTGAATACCCCGAATGGCGGAAACCCGGCGATGGAGATGGTACCGATCAATAAACCCCAGCCGATCTTGGGCTGGGTTCTGATCAAGCCGCGTATCCGCTCCATTTTCTGGGTTCCGGCAAGCTGCGCGGCGTGACCGACAGTCACAAAAATGGCTGATTTGGTTAATGAATGCACGGTCATATGCAACAATGCGGCAAAGGTAGCTAACGGGCCGCCGATACCGAATGCAAAGGTCATTAGCCCCATGTGCTCGATGGATGAGTAGCTGAACAACCTTTTAATGTCTTTCTGCCGATGCAACAATACCGCAGCCACCAGAAACGACAGCATACCGAAGCCCATCATCAGAAACCCCGCCATACTCGAATGCGTCGCGCCATCCACCAGCATTTTATTGCGCACCACGGCGTATAAGGCATCGTTTAACAGCAACCCCGATAACACCGCCGACATCGGCGTCGGGCCTTCGGAATGGGCGTCTGGCAACCAGTTATGCAGCGGCACCAAGCCGATTTTTGTGCCGTAACCGATCAGCATGAACACAAAGCCGATTTCAAGAATTTCCGGGTTTAACTTGCCTGCATTTTGATAAAGCACCGACCATAGCAAGGCATTCTCGCCATCGCCGATCTGCACCGCCGCGTAATACAGCAAAATAGTGCCGAACAAAGCTTGGGCGATACCGACGCCGCACAAAATAAAATATTTCCAGGCCGCCTCGATAGACTCCGGGGTGCGGTATAAACTGACCAGCAATACGGTGGCTAAGGTCGCGCCTTCCATCGCCACCCACATGATGCCCATATTATTGGTGGTCAACACCAAATACATGGCCAGCATGAAACCCTGAAACATCGAGTGATACAGCTTTAAACGACCGTCGGTGAGCTTGCCGATTTCTTTTTCATGCGCCATATAAGGCGCGGAAAATATCGACGTGGTGAAACCGACAAAGGCGGTCAATACGATTAAGTACACATTAAACGGGTCGATTAAAAAAGCCTTGCCGGATGAAATAATCGTACCTTGATTGAGCACGTTAATCGCCAACCAAATCGTCGCCAGCAAGCAAATGCCATTGAATCTGACATTGAGTTTTCCGGTATCATCCCGATGTCCCGCCAGCGCAAAAAAGATAATGCCGATCAGCGGTATTAATAAAACTAAATAGGCGGCAATCATTTATCCACCTCGTGCAATTTGTTTAACAAATCGACATCCAGCGAATCGATACTGGTGCGAATATGAAAGAAAAAGATGCCGAACAGCACCGCCGCCACCAGCACGTCGAAAGCAACGCCCAGTTCAACCACCAGCGGCATGCCGTTGGTGGAAACGATAGCCGCGAAAAACAAACCGTTTTCTATCGACATAAAACCGACCACATGAGCGATAGCCTGCCGATGCGAAATCATCAGCAACATGCCCAACAGCATCACCGACAGACTAACCGCCAACGCATTCAACATAACCACCGACGAAGATTGCACGATAGGATGCAATACGTAGTAACTGAACACCATCAGGCCGGCTCCGCCCAGCATGACGGCGGTATTATTTTTTAAGGCTTCAATATCGCGATGCATATTCATTTGCACAACCTGTCGTCGTAACATCCATGGAATAAAAATGACTTTCAGCGCTAAGGTCAGCACCGCTGAAATATACAGATGAGGATTGTTCAAGCTGTACGCCGCCAATACCGTGGTCAGGGTTAATAAAAAACCCTGCATGGCAAACACGAAAATCAAGCGCAGCAATCTGCCCTGCCCTAGCATAAGAAACGAAGTCAGCCCGACTAATGCCGCCATCGATAAAATGGCTTGGGTATAAAAATCCAGTTGTTCAATGTTCATAATTAAGATCCAAAAAGGCGAAAGGCAAAGGACGAAGGGCTAAGGGCTAAGGGCTGGATTTGATGCGCTATTTTCGCCTTTCGTCCTTTGCCCTTCGCCTTCTTCAACGTGCCGCCTCCAAAATAATGTGACTCAGCATTCCCAACAGTCCTAATAGATAGGCAAAACTCAAATATTCCTGAACGCGGAACAGACGCATTTTTGCGACCAGCGTTTCCGCTATTGCCAAAAATATCGCCAACACCGCAAGTTTGCCCATGATAGCCAACAAGCCGTAGCCTAAGGCTTGACCGCTAAAGGTTTCGGCGATGCCCCAAGGCAAAAAGATATTGGCGATCAGTACGCCGTACAACATCAGCTTTAATTGGCTTGCCCATTCGATCAGCGCCAAATGACGGCCGCTGTACTCCAGAATCATCGCTTCATGGATCATGGTCAGTTCCAGATGGGTCGCCGGATTATCCACCGGAATACGCCCGGTTTCAGCGATGGCGACCAATGTCAACGCCGCTAACGCGAACACGAACGAAGGCCGCAGAACCAAGCCTTCATTGAGTACATGAGCGATAGCCAACGATAAGTTGGTGGTTGAAGCGGTCATGGTCAGGGTAAAAACAGCCATTAACATCGCCGGTTCCGCCAACGATGAAATGGTCATTTCCCGCGAAGAGCCCATGCCGCCGAAAGCAGTGCCGATGTCCAGGCCTGCCAGCGCCAGAAAAAACCGGGCGAACGCGAAGAATCCGACCATTACAATCACATCGGCGCTGGCCGAAGTCGGCAAGTTAACGGCAATGAACGGCACCACGGTTGCCGCCAACACCGTTGCCGAAAAGATAATGTAGGGAGAGATTAAGAAAATCCACGAGGCCTGCTCGGCCACCACCGGTTGTTTATGGCTTAATTTGAGCAAATCCCGGTAAGGCTGAATAACGGAAGGCGCTTTGCGGTTTTGTAAATAACATTTGCAGCACTTAAGCCAGCCCGCCAGCAACGGCGCCAGTACGACAAACAGCATGCTTTGTAACACGGCTATTAACCAGTTCATTAGCTGATCACCCATAACATCAGTATTAAAGTCGCAAACGAATAACCCAAATAAGTCCGGATATTTCCCGTTTGAATGCGTCCCACCACTTTGGCCAGGGTATTCACCCCATTTTCAATCGGTTGATAGACGTGCGGCCAGCTGTGATCGTGCACCTCTAAATGGTAGCGGATCGCCGCCACATCTTGATCCATCGCGCCGCGCATATCTTTTTCTATACGCTCGTCAATAATCCAGACTTTGTTGAAAATCCGCCGGAAAGGCATGGTAAAGGCGCTACAGCTGTATTGCATTTTTGGCGTTAAACCGCCGAAACCGCAATCCCAGGTTTCGGCCCTGCGCATGACCGTGGCTGGATTTCGGCGCAAAAACCAAAAGCTGACGCCTGCTGCAAGCAGCGCACCGATCAAAACCAATGGCGGAGCGTAAGACGCTTGGTTGGCGGAGACCGGCGCCAGCCATAACCAGCCTAAAGCAGCATCGTTCGGCAAGGTTTCGCCTAATAATTGCCCGGCAACGTTGTTGATCAAGCCGATAATCAGGCCGGGAAAAATCCCGAATAAAAAACACAATCCGGCCAATAACGAAGGTCCGGCCAGCATACCTTTGTCCTGAATCTCGTGCGCTTTATCGCAATAATGCGAACGGGACTGACCCAAGAAGATCATACCGAATACTTTAACAAAACAAGCCGCGGCTAATGCGGCAGTCAAGGCTAATGCGGCAGCGGAGACCGGTATCAAACTACGCAACACACCGTTGTTCAGCACATCGACCTGCAACGCGGTCTGAAAAGCCAGCCACTCCGAAACAAAACCGTTAAATAAAGGTAATGAAGAAATGCTCATGCAGCCGATCAAAAACAACACACTGGTTTTCGGCATTTTCTTAATCAGTCCGCCCATCATGTCGATATTTAATTGGTGGGTTTGATGATGGATAATCCCGGCCCCCAAAAACAGTAGATTCTTGAACAGCGCATGATTGAAAGCATGCAACAACGCCGCCAACAAACCCAGCGCCGCCAGTTGCGGATGGCCGTTGGCCATGAAAATCATCGACAAACCGAGCACCATAAAGATAATGCCGATATTTTCGACCGAACTGTAAGCCAACAGGCTTTTTAGATTGGGTTGCATCATCGCGTACAAAATACCGCCCAACGCCGAGACCGTACCCAATACCAGCAACACCACGCCCCATTGCCAGTGCACATCGCCGAGTAAATCGAAGCAAAAACGGATCAGCCCGTAGAGTGCGACTTTAAGCATCACGCCGCTCATTAACGCGGAAATATGCGACGGCGCTACCGGATGCGCTTCCGGCAACCAGACATGCACGGGCACAATCCCGGCCTTCATGCCGAAACCCAATAACGCCAACGCAAAAGCGATGCCGGCCCAGGTTGTCGACAGCTGCGCATTACGCAAAGCATCAAAAGTGAAGCCGTCCGAAAAACCGGCCAACACGCCAAAACCTAAAATAATCGCCAACGCGCCGACTTCCGCCATCAATAAATATAAAAAAGCGGCGCGGCGATTGGCCGGGTTTTCATGCTGGAACGCCACCAGAAAATAACTGGCTACCGACATCAACTCCCAGGCAATCATAAAAAAGAACGCATCGTCGGCCAACAGCACCAACAGCATCCCGGCCACAAACAGCCCGGTAAACAAGCCCAACACGGCAAAAGGATGTTCGCTTTCTTTATAACTATTGACATAGCCCGGCCCGTAAAGACTGACCGCGCTGACCGCAATGCCTATGATTAAAAAGAAAAATCCGGACAGGCAATCGAAACGCACATGCCAAGGCAACCACGGCAGGCCTAAGCTGATTTGATCGGTAATAACGCCTTGGCCGATTAATACGCTCAACCCGGCCAATACCGCAAAAACGCCGGACAAACCCAGTACAACAAATACCGCCCGTCGCAACAGAATCGGGAAGCGTTTTTCTTCCAGACAATCGGCCATTGCAGACTGACAACGTTGGCTGACAGTGGGGAATTTGTTAAGCCAGTACTGATTGAACGCCAGCAGATGTTGGCGCTGATGCATCATCAGTCCCAGTAAGCCGGAAAAAAAACTCAGCAGAACAGCGCTGTAAGCTAAGAAAAGGGTCATAAAGTTCTCACTATTCGGTAACTATAGAGTTCGGAATTAATAGAGCGACGCAAAGTCTGGAGAGAGCCAGCTATATCGTTCCCAAGTATTCGTTTTAGAACAAAAGCAAAAAGCATTCACCACGAAGGCACGAAGAGCACGAAGGAAAAATAATTATTTAAACTCAGTGTATTGAAAACTTCGTGTCCTTCGTGCCTTCGTGGTGAAGAGTTTTTTTAACCGATTTGATAATACCTTACGCTAGCTCCCACGCTGGAGCTTTTATAGTTCCCACGCTCCGGCGTGGGAATTCAGTCTGCAACGCTCCAGCGTTGCGGGACGCAGGAGCGTCTACCCCTGCATTCCCACGCCGGAGCGTGGGAACGATGCATAATTGTATAAACTCAATGTATTGAAAACTTCGTGTCCTTCGTGTCTTCGTGGTGAATGCTTTTGCTTTTGTTCTAAAACGAATACTTTCACAGTCTCCGGAGCGTGGGAACGATGCAACACGATGCTTTAAGTCTTCATTAAAAATTCTCTCCCACCCCATAATGATCGCTTTTACGGCGACTCATGTTATCGCGTTTCATTCTACGCACCGCCAAAGGATGCTCCGAGAAGGTATCGTGATATTCCATGCCGAAAAACTTGCATTGCCCGCCCTTCCCTTCATAGTTATGCTGGAAATCATGAATAAATTCCATCACGGTATGATCGATCAGATAGGCATTGTTTAATTGAAATATAACCGTCTTGCCTTTTTCCAAATTAGCTAAAGCGGTCTTCAAGGACATAAAGTTAGAAAAAATCGCCGCGCCGACTATCGAGACCACCACAGCATCGTTATCTTTCGGCTCAATCACAAAATGAATTTTGAACAGATTATTCGGTCTGACGCCGCGCAGCATATGAATCGTAAACTTGGTTAGAATGCCGATGCCGACGCCTACCAATAAATCGGTCGCCAACACGCCGATAATGGTCACTACGAACATAAACAACTGTTCTTTACCCACCCCCATGACCTTGGCGAATTCCTTAGGCGAGGCCAAGCGAAAACCGGTATAGACCAGCAATGCCGCCAACGCAGCCAACGGAATACTATGAATCAGGCGCGGGAACAGCACCACGAACAACAATAAAAAGGTGCCGTGGAAAAAGTTGGCCCACTGGGTTTTCGCCCCGTTATTTACGTTAGCCGAACTCCGTACAATCTCGGCAATCATCGGCAAACCGCCGATTAAGCCGGCCACCAAATTACCGGTACCGACAGCGGTTAAGTCGCGATCGAGATTGGAATGACGTCTATACGGATCCAGTTTGTCGACCGCCATTGCGCTGAGCAAGCTCTCCAAACTGCCGACCAAACTGATGCTGACGACCGCTTCCCAAAACTCCAAGGTGGTGATTTTCGAAAAATCGGGAAAATAAAAACTGGACATGAAGTTGTCGGAAATCGCGACTAAAAATTTCGGTCCGACGGTTTCTTCATGATGCGGTAAAAAATGCGCATCCGGCAGAAACAAATACATGTGTTCGTGTTCCAAGTCGAAATAGCGCGCCAAGCCCATGCCGACCAACACCACAATCAACGGCGCCGGAATCATCTTTAACGTCGGGTTTTTTAATACGGACCAAATAATTAGTATGATCAATCCGCTAAAACCGATAATGGCAATTTCATGATTCAGATTCAGAATACTGTGCGGAATTTGCGCGATAGTCGAAAACAGACTGCTGCCTTTTTCCGGCGTAGTGCCGAGCATGACATGAATCTGTTTGGCCATGATAATAATGCCGATAGCCGCCAACATGCCATGCACGACCGATGCAGGGAAAAACGAACTGAGCCGTCCGGCTTTAAACACGCCCAATAAAATCTGCACCACACTGGCAACCACAATAGCGGCCAAGGCATAGCGATAGCCGGCCATTGCATCGCCTTCGCCGAGTTCCTGCACCGCGCTTAACACCACCACGATCAAACCGGCGGCAGGGCCGTTAATGGTTATAAACGAACCGTTGATCCGCGAGACCAGCATCCCCCCGATAATGGCTGTGATAATACCGGCCGACGGCGGAAAACCGGAAGCCATCGATATACCCAGACACAGCGGCAAAGCAATAAGAAAAACCAAAAAACCGGACAACAAATCGCTGCGCCAGTTTTCTTTTAAACCGGTTAAACCGGACTTCGGCAACCCCGGCAGGGATGAATTACTCATATAAATCCTCGTAATGATGAAAGGTTATGAGGGGTTATATGCGATTACCGTGCCAATCGGATTTATTGATATAACATATTGATATTAAATAATATTATTTTAATTTTACGCTAAAAATCAGAGCTGCAGAAGGGTGCAAAACAACAACCGGCCGGTTCGAAGAGCACGAAGCTTATAAAACTTCGTGCTCTTCGTGTCTTCGTGGTGAATAAGATGCCAAGTGTTTTTTTAATTTTGTTAAAAAATTTTTGCTTAGCTACTTATTCATGGAATCGGCCACGTTGAAGCGGAAGCATATTAGAAGACAACAAGATCGCGCAAAGCATACCTCGCCAATGCCCGTTGTTTCCAAAAAGCCCTCAGCCTTAATCTCAACTAGAAAAGCAGAAAACCTATTGATTACAAGCATCTATCCGCCCTTTGAAAGGCTCTAATGCCGCAGCGACTGTAATCCGTTTTATGTAAGCTTTCCGGCAATTCCAGAAGCTTTTTGTTATGTTTGTTGCATAGCAAACATCCGCTGTTCTTTTTTCAAATCACCCAGCTTAATATTTATCCCACAAATACAAAGGTTTCTAGTCCGCTATTCGTTCGGCATAGATGTTGCTCTTGCTTAGCGGAGCAGTATCGGCAACAAAGCATAGCGCCGATAACTGTGCCAGAGATAATGAATGGCTATTCACCGGCTCTAACCGTCATCTTTCGATAAGACTTTCCGAGCGCAAGCGCAGGGCTCGGAGCGAACGGTTAGCCTTAAGTTGCCGCCATCAAAAAGCATAATAACAATAAGCGCTTCCAAGCGGCTCCGTCCCTGCCAAATGGCCTACCGGTAAAGACGACGCGTATTGGAAACGCGGTTCTGAAGAACGTTCAAGACCCGCTGTAGGCCGTGCATTCTTCAAGTAACCCATAACGCCAGGAGTTCCTGAATGAATGAAACTTTTTACGATGTCATGCGCAGGCAAGGCATCACCCGCCGCAGTTTTCTCAAGTTTTGCAGTTTGACCGCCGCCTCGTTAGGACTTTCCCCCGCTTTCGCTCCCAAAATCGCTCATGCGATGGAGACCAAGCCGCGCATTCCGGTGCTGTGGTTGCACGGGCTGGAATGCACGTGCTGTTCCGAATCCTTTATCCGCTCCGGCCATCCTTTAGCCAAGGATGTGATTTTGTCGATGCTGTCTTTGGATTACGACGACACCATCATGGCCGCGGCAGGCCATAACGCCGAAGCTATCGTCGATGAAATCGTCGAAAAATACAAAGGCAATTACATTCTGGCCGTGGAAGGCAATGCGCCGTTAGCCGAAGACGGCATGTATTGCATCATCGGCGGCAAGCCGTTTGTGGAACAGCTTAAATACGCAGCCGAAAGCTGCAAGGCGATTATTTCTTGGGGCTCATGCGCATCCTGGGGTTGCGTACAGGCCGCCAAACCCAATCCGACCCAAGCGACGCCGACCCATAAAATCCCCGGTTTGGCCGACAAGCCGATTATTAAAGTGCCCGGCTGCCCGCCGATTGCCGAAGTGATGACCGCTGTGGTGGCTTATCTGTTGACCTTCGAAAAACTGCCGACTTTGGACCGTCAAGGCCGCCCGCAAATGTTTTACAGTCAGCGTATTCACGATAAATGCTACCGCCGTCCGCATTTCGACGCCGGGCAATTCGTCGAGCATTGGGACGATGACGCCGCACGGCAAGGACATTGTTTGTACAAAATGGGCTGCAAAGGCCCGACCACCTATAACGCCTGCTCGACAGTGCGCTGGAATGAAGGCGTATCGTTTCCGATTCAAGCCGGTCACGGCTGTATCGGCTGTTCCGAGGACGGTTTCTGGGATAAAGGCGGCTTTTACCAGCGCCTGACCGATATTAACGATTTTAGTATCGAAGCCAACGCCGATGCGGTCGGCGGTACCGCAGCCGCTGTAGTCGGCGCCGGTATTGCCGCACATGCCGGATTGACAGCACTGAAACGCGCCAAACAACCAGGAGCAGAACAACAATGACAGTCACCAGCACCCCCAACGGCTTTAACCTGAATGACGCGGGCCGTCGCGTCATCGTCGATCCGGTCACTCGTATCGAAGGCCACATGCGTTGCGAAGTCAATATCGACGAAGACAACATTATCCGTAATGCGATTTCCAGCGGCACCATGTGGCGCGGTCTGGAAGTGATTTTAAAAGGCCGCGACCCGCGCGACGCCTGGGCTTTCGTGCAACGAATCTGCGGCGTCTGCACCGGCACTCATGCCTTGACCTCGGTGCGCGCGGTCGAGGATGCGCTAAAAATCAAGATTCCCGAGAACGCCAATTCGATTCGTAACCTGATGCAGCTCAGCTTACAGGTGCAGGATCACTTGGTGCATTTTTATCATTTGCATGCGTTGGATTGGGTCAATCCGGTTAACGCTTTAAAAGCCGATCCGGTCGCGACCTCGGCGTTGCAACAATCGATTTCGCCGCATAATCCAAAATCCTCGCCCGGTTATTTTCGCGACACCCAAAACCGTTTAAAGAAGTTTGTCGAGTCCGGGCAATTGGGGCCTTTTAAAAACGGCTATTGGACCAATCCGGCTTATTTATTGCCGCCGGAAGCGGATTTAATGGCGGTAACGCATTATCTGGAAGCCTTGGATTTTCAAAAAGACATCATGAAAATCCGCACCGTGTTCGGCGGTAAAGATCCGCATCCGAACTGGCTGGTCGGCGGTGTACCGTGTGCGATCAACATCGACGGCGTCGGCGCTAACGGTGCGATCAACATGGAACGGCTGAATCTGGTATCGTCGATTATTGACCGCACCATCGCTTTTATCGATCAGGTGTACATTCCCGATTTGCTGGCTATTGCCGGGTTTTATAAAGGTTGGATGTACGGCGGCGGCATTTCCGGGCAAAGCCTGTTGTCTTACGGCGACATTCCCGATGACGCCAACGACTATTCGGCGTCGAATCTGCTGATGCCGCGCGGTGCGATTATCAACGGCGATTTAAGCAAAGTTCATGAAGTCGATTTGACCGATCCCGAGCAAATCAAGGAATTCATCCCGCACTCCTGGTACAAATACCCGGACGAATCGCTGGGCTTGCATCCGTGGGACGGTGTTACCGAACCCAACTACAAGCTGGGGCCGAATACCAAAGGCGACCGTACGCATATCCAAGAACTGGACGAAGCGGCCAAATATTCCTGGATTAAAGCCCCGCGCTGGCGCGGTCATGCAATGGAAGTCGGCCCGTTGGCGCGCTATGTAATCGGCTATGCGCAAGGCAACAAGGAAATTACCGAGCAAATCAATTTCGTATTGAAGACGCTGGATGTGCCGGTTACTGCGTTGTTCTCGACCTTGGGCAGAACCGCTGCCCGCGGTTTGGAAGCGCAATGGGCGGCAGGCAAAATGCGCTATTTCATGGACAAGATGGTCACCAATATCAAATCCGGCGATTTGGCGACCGCCAACGTCGCTAAATGGGATCCGGAAACCTGGCCGAGCAGCGTCAAAGGCGTCGGTTTTACCGAAGCACCGCGCGGCGCGTTGGGACATTGGCTGAAAATCGAAAATACCAAAATCGCCAATTACCAATGCGTAGTGCCGACCACCTGGAACGGTTCGCCGCGCGACGAGCAAGGCAATATCGGCGCGTTTGAAGCGGCATTAATGAACACCAAGGTGGAACGTCCAGAGGAACCGGTGGAAATCCTGCGCACCTTGCACAGCTTCGATCCTTGTCTGGCTTGTTCGACGCATATCATCAGCCCGGACGGGACTGAATTGACGCAGGTTAAGATACGTTAGGGATTTTTACCACGAAGGCCACGAAGTTTTACTATAGTCGGAACGGGTTTGTAACCCGTTCCGTAACGTTTACAGTATCTACAGATATTTTGAAACGTTAAAAACGGGGCTGAAACTCCGTTCAGCCCTAAGGATATTATTAATTGGCTATGTGGATTAGAGTAGACTTACCAAGAACTACAAAAGTTTGGCTTACCCTTATGGGCGTGCCAAAACGATGGATGATAAGTATTAACCTTGTTTGTACAGTTCATATTTTGATTAATTATGCTTTTTACATTGTCTTTTAAAGTTCCAGATTTAACAGAACTATTTATAAGTTTACCTGTACATGAATTTAAAATAATAACAGGTTTAATGCTACTGTAAAGTTGCATTCGATTAATAAAATCAGTTCGAAGATAATGATTATTAAATAACTGTTCCCAAATTTTATCCCTAAGTTTTCCAGTAACTCCATTTGTAAAAAGACGTTTTTCGTGAATAAAGTGAAGTGAAGTTTGAAATGGGACTGGGTTAACGAAACAGATACTATATTCATTTTTGTTAAGCATTGATAACAATGGATAAAAGTAACTATGATTTAAAACATGACTTGTAAAATACTTACAGAAATTATTACCAGTTGAATTTTGAGCAGGCGTTAATGGTATAAAGCCATTATTGTAGTCATATTCATGTTGATGAGGCGATTCTAAAATAATAAGAATATTATTCTTATTCGGGTCAATATTTGTTATGTCGTAACAGTAACAGCCAGGTTGGGCTTTATTATTAACACTATTTGGATAGACTAATTCCCAGCTACCATTAGTTTTCACTAAGTCGTAACGATAAACATCAGGAACTCTTTTATTATTATGAAAAAAACCATTTTGGATTATGTAATCGTTGTTTGAGTTTATATTAAAAAAAATTTTTTGATTAGTGGTATTAAATAGTGCTATTTCAGCTTGATTTAGGTTTTGAACTCGTGGATACGCGTTTGGATTATTGCCGTACTCTAAAATTAAATCAGTCATTTTTTAACTCCTTGTTGCTTAAATCATCCATGCTAACGCATTACATAGGTATATTAAAATCTTTCACTCATTGTTACAAACCTTACTTATTTACGATTTATTTTTGGAGACAACCATGATTAAACATTTTTCACAATTTGTTTTATTGCTGATATTAGCTTTAAGCACCAGCACTGCCTCAGCACACACAGGCGCACACGACATCAACGGCTTTATCAGCGGCTTAAACCATCCCTTTTTAGGTTTAGACCATTTATTAGTCATGCTCGGTGTCGGTTTGTGGGCAAGCAGTTTAACCCGACTCAATGCCTGCTTCACCATTGCCGTGTTTTTAAGTTTTATGGTTTGTGGTGCAGGACTCGCTTTATTGGGTTTAGATATTCAAGGCGTAGAAACAGGCATACTGGCTTCGGTGCTGATCGTAGGCTTACTGCTCAGTGCGTCGCGCCGTTTACCAACTTTGTTAACGATTAGTTTATTAGCCGGTTTCGCTGTGTTGCACGGTTTTGCGCACGGTTTGGAAATGCCTTTAGCCGCCGCACCGATAGATTACGCTGTAGGTTTTCTGCTTGCCACTGCGGTATTGCATGGTATCGGATTGGGTTTAGGCTCAATGCTGAACAAACACCGATTCGGCTTGAGTGTTTCGGGTTACATCACCAGCGGTCTGGGCTTGTATTTATTATTCAACGCTTAACGGAGTAATCACGCATGAGCAGTAACGCTATTCAATCACACGCCGTTTACGTTTACGAAAAGCCGGTCCGGCTCTGGCATAGCCTGAATGCCTTGGTCATTGTCGCATTGACTGTAACCGGCTATTTAATCGCCTCTCCATTCTCTTCGGTGGGCGGTGAAGCCTCCGATCATTTCGTGATGGGCTACGTCAGGTTTTTGCATTTCGCCGCCGGCTACTTGCTGGCAATAGGCCTGATTTTCCGAGCTTACTGGGCTTATGCCGGTAACGAACACGCCCGGCAAATTTTCATGCCGCCTTTATTGTCGCGGGATTTTTGGCTGGGCGTCGGCCATGAAATACTGTGGTATGCCTTTTTGGTCAAGGAGCCGAAAAAGTACGTCGGCCATAATCCTTTGGCGGTGCTGTTTATGCATTTTGTGTTCGTTTGGGGCATGGTGTTCATGATAGTGACCGGCTTTGCGCTGTACGGCGAAGGCACCGGACAAGGTACTTGGCAACATGCACTGTTCAGTTCTTGGGTGCTGCCTATGTTCGGCGATAGCCAAAACCTGCACAGCTGGCATCATCTGGTGATGTGGCTGATCGTTTGTTTTGTGCTGACCCATATTTATGTCGCGGTGCGCGAGGATAGACTCTCCCGCCAAACGATTTTGTCCGCGATAGTGACCGGCTGGCGCACTTTTAAAGACGATAAGCCGGTGGACGACGTGCATTAACCATGAACATTTTATTGCTGGGCATAGGCAACGTACTTTGGGCCGACGAAGGCTTCGGCGTTCGCGTGATCGAACGCCTGCAAAAAGGCTACCGTTTTCCCGATCAGGTCAAAGTCATCGACGGCGGCACTCAAGGGGTTTATCTGGTCGAACATGTACAGGCGGCGGATGTGTTGATCGTATTCGATGCAATCGATTACGGCCTGCCGCCCGGCACCTTAAAACGTATCGAAAACGACGACGTGCCGAATTTTTTGGGCGCAAAAAAAATGAGCCTGCATCAAACCGGGTTTCAGGAAGTGCTGGCGATGGCGCAAATGTTGGGCAGTTATCCGCAACATTTGCTGTTGGTCGGCGTCCAGCCCGAGGAACTGGATGACTATGGCGGCAGTTTACGGCCAATCGTCAAGGCGCAAATTCAACCGGCGATAGATGTGGCGCTTAACTTTCTGCAAATTTTCGGCATTAGCGCTGCAACGACCTATGCAAATAGCGATCTGACCGACCCGGTGTTAAACATGCAGCGCTACGAATTGGAGCGGCCCAGCGCCGAACAGGCTTGCCGCATCGGCGATGATCGCGCCTTGCAAACCGAAGGCTTTGAGTTGCGCCCTCCGCAGCCCGCCGATGAGCGCACCGTGCAAGTCGATGTCGATTACCGGGGCAAATACTGATGTGTATCGGCCTTCCTATGCAAGTTGTCGAATCGCATGACGAATCGGCGCGTTGTCTGTATCGCGGCCAGGAAAGCAGGGTCGACATGATGCTGGTCGGTCCGCAACCGGTCGGTACGTGGCTGCTGGTTTTTTTGGATACCGCCCGCGAAGTGATCAGCGAACAAAAAGCCCGGCAAATCGCCGATGCGCTCGAAGCCATGCGTCTGGCGATGCTGGGCGATAATCGAATCGATCATTTATTTTCCGATCTTGTTGATAGAGAACCGCAATTGCCGGAGTTTTTAAAATAATGACATCACCGCTACTTGAGCAACTGCAAATCCGGCACGGCTATCCCTTATTGGATGCGGACAGTTATGATCATTTTGTTTACGGCAATGAAACCGTCGTGCTGTTTTTCTGCAACGACCCTATCCACTTTCCCGAAAGCAGCGACGTTGCGGTGATTTTACCGGAAGTGGTCAAAGCCTTTACCGGCAAGCTGCAAGCGGCGGTTATCGACAAACCTGTCGAGCGCGAATTGCAGGCGCGGTTTCGTTTTACCGGCTGGCCGTCGCTGGTGTTTTTACGTAAAGGCGAGTATTTGGGCGTCATCACCGGCATCCGTAACTGGCAGGAATATCTACAGGAAACCGCGCGGATTTTAGCTTCCGAGCCCAGCCAACCGCCCGGCTTTGATTTGGATAAAGTCTGCGGCGGCGTGCATTGAATAAGGTAGGGCGCGCCGTGTGCGCCAGAGCTCTGCACAGAACCTTCAAACTTCACAACAGGCGCGCACGGCACGCCCTACCGAATAATCCACGATCATTATGACCTCTATATCACTCCCTATTTTCGGCCAAGGCAGTCAACCGGCGGAAGCAGACGGCGCCGCATTGGAATACCTGCAAATGCCGCAGGAAATGACGACCTATTCGATGCCGCAGATTTCGACCGATTTAAATGGACTTGATTTGGCGCAAGCTAAAAACGTGTTGCAGCAATTACAGCAAAATCTGGCCGCGTTTCCGTCGATTTTTGCGCCTATTAAATTGACGCAATTGGACGCAGGCAATCGGCGCTTTGTCGATGAGTTGCTTGGCGAAGGCGAAGTCAGCGTGATTTGTTCCGGCGCACAAAGTACTCGTATTCAGGAATCGGTGCTGGCTGGCGTTTGGCGTTTGCAAAAACTCAATGCCGGGCGGCAGATTGTCGATGACGCGCTGGAAGTCGGCATTATTCCGCAACAGCTTTCGCTATCGGCCTTTAACGGCACCGCAACGCAAATCGATACGCGTTGGACGGAGCTACCTCCCGGAGTAATGAATGCGCCGCCGTTACTGGCCGAACTCAACGCCAAAATCGCCGACTATCGGCCGGGCGGCGAGGCGCATACCATCAATTTAAGCTTATTGCCGCAAACCGAGCAGGATTTGGCGTTTTTAGCGCAACGTTTGGGCGACGGCACGGTAACAATATTGTCGCGAGGCTACGGCAATTGCCGAATCACTGCTACCGGCACTCGATACGTCTGGTGGGTGCAGTATTTCAACTCGGAAGACACCTTGATCCTCAATACGCTGGAAGTCAGCGATGTGCCTAGCGTTGCTTGCGCGTCGCCTGAAGACATTGCCGACAGTTGCGAGCGCCTGGAGGAGATCCTTAAGGTGTATTTATGAACGACTCCTTTTTTGCCGGGGCATTCGGTAGCGATGCGTCGAAGTTGCCGCCGCAAACCCGGTTGGAGTGCAAGATTTGTTGGTATGTGTACGATCCAGCGCTAGGCGATGAGATCTGGCAAATACCGCCCGGCACGGCGTTTTCGCAATTGCCGGAGCATTGGAGTTGCCCGGAGTGCGACACTAAAAAACAGGATTTTTTGGTGCTGGATGACGGGAATGAGTAACTATTAGGGCGTACTGCGCATTAATGTTAACTATCGATTTAATCTCACATTGCGAAGAAGGCGCGCGCGGCACGCCCTACGCTAAGTCATGATCCGGCAAAACAGCGAACACATCAGGCATACGCTGGAAGCGGCATTCAATGAAATATTGGATAAACGTATGCGCGATATGCCGGTCGTTAACACCGCACTTTCGGTACAGGCCATCGGTTTTAACCGGGTTAATGAAGATTGGCTGGGTATCTTGATTACGCCCTGGTTTATGAATCTGATGCTGTTACCGGGGCCGGACAGCGCTTGGAACATGCAGCAACCCGGCACAAAAATAGAAAAACGCTACCCTTACGGCGTCTTCGAATTCACCTTGGGCAGCGAACCACAATTGGGTAGCTACGCACTTTGTTCCTTATTCTCGCCGATGTTTCAATTCGAAAATCAAGCCGCCGCATTGGCCGCCGCTCAAGCCGCATTGCAAGGCTTATTGGCCGAAGTCGCGCCGCGCGGCGTTAGCCGCCGGGATTTGCTGCGCGGTTCTCTCGGCAAAGGAAAGGCTTGAGTGACGCCGGCCGGTGCCATTGACATTCATCTTTATCACCGTTCCGGTACAGCAACCGGAGTGCTCATCGCCTCTACCCGTCCCGATACGGTCGCGCAAGTATTCATCGGCAAAACGCCGGAACAGCTGCTTGATACCGTTCCTCTATTGTTTACGCTGTGCGGCAATGCCCAAGCTTACGCCGCGTTGTCGGCTTGCCGTGCGGCGCTGGGCCTAGCAACCGAGCCTGACCTTGATGCGGCCCGCAACCTGCTGGTGCAACTGGAAACCCTGCGCGAACATGCATGGCGTATTTTGCTGGACTGGCCGGGTTTTGTCGGTGTTGCTCCCGATAAAAAAGCCTTGGCCGCGTTGCTTAAATTCGATGCCTTGTTCAAGCGATATTTATTTAAAAACGGCGAGGCCTTCAAACTCGACAGCCGCCTCGACATCGACGCGACGCAATTAACACATCTAATCGCTGAGCTGGAAGCGTTAATCGACGTTTCGGTTTTTAACGGTCGGCTTGCCGATTTTCAGATGTTATCGGGTGAATTGCAGTTACAAGACTGGCTAAAGCAAAACGATGCGTTACCGGCTCATTTGCTGAACTATTTATATAGCCGGAACTGGGCGGCATCGGGACAAAACGCGATGGCTTGTTTGCCCCCGCTTGATGCCGATGCATTGAACCGGCAGATGCAGGAGCGGGCAACATTCAGCCGGCTGCCGTGTTGGCAAGGCCGCTGTTTTGAAACAACGCTATTGAACCGGCAATTGTCGCAGCCGTTAATCGTCGATTTACTCAGCCGTTACGGTAACGGCTTGATGGTCCGGATGCTGGCTCGCTTGCTGGAAATAGCGCTAATACCTTCTCAATTAAAACAGCTTTTGATGCAGATAACAGACCCATCGGCTCTATCGGCAATGACTGCCGCTAACGATGGCGTAGGTTTATCCCAGATTCAAGCGGCGCGCGGTTTGTTGATTCATCGTCTGGAGTTACGACAAGGGCGGGTGTATGATTATCGCCTTGTCGCGCCGACCGAATGGAATTTTCATACTGACGGTGTTGTGGTCCAAAGCTTGAAACAATTACAGGCCGAAAGCTTGAACGATTTACGGCAACAGGCGGAATTGTTGATTAATGCGATAGATCCTTGCGTACAATACGCGTTAAATTTGACGGACAGCCCGTTAACTAGCTAGATAGAGATAGCCATGCATGAGATGTCGCTCTGCGAAAGTGTTTTGCAGGTGTTGGAACAGCAAGCCGCAGTTCAGCAATACAGCAAAGTTAAAACGGTTTGGCTGGAAATCGGCGCATTAGCCGGTGTCGAGATTGAGGCCTTGCGTTTCAGTTTCGATATTGTCGTGCAAGGTTCCCTGGCCGATCATGCCCATCTTGAAATCATCGAAATACCGGGTCAAGCCTGGTGTATGCCGTGCAGCCGCAATGTGGTGGTGCAGCATTTATACGATCTATGCCCACATTGCGGCAGCCATCAATTACAAGTTAACAGCGGAGATCAAATGCGAATCAAAGAACTGGAGGTAGAATAATGTGCGGCGTCTGCGGCTGCGGCGAGGGCCATTCCCACTCGCACGATCACGAGCATGACCACGAACATTCTCACGATCATGACCATCAGCACGAACACAACGCGGAACATTCTCATGCGCCGGGTTTAAGTCAAAAACGGATGGTGCAAATCGAACAGGATATTTTAGCCAAAAATAATCGTTATGCCGCCGAAAACCGCCGCTATTTTGGTGAACGCGGTATGCTGGTGTTAAATCTGGTATCCAGCCCCGGTTCCGGTAAAACCACACTATTAACCGAAACTATCACCCGCCTGAAAGGCGAGCTTGATATTGCCGTCATCGAAGGCGACCAGCAAACCGCCCGCGACGCCGAACGCATCCGCGCTACCGGCGTTCCGGCCTTGCAAATCAATACCGGCAAAGGCTGTCATCTCGATGCGCACCGGGTCGGTCATGCACTGGAAACCTTGCAGCCGAAAAATCACAGCGTGTTATTCATCGAAAACGTCGGCAATCTGGTTTGCCCTTCGGCGTTCGATTTGGGCGAAGCGCATAAAGTGGTGATCTTGTCGGTCACCGAAGGCGAGGACAAGCCGATTAAGTACCCCGACATGTTTCATGCGGCGGACTTAATGATTTTGAACAAGACCGATTTGTTGCCGCATCTGGATTTCGATAGCGAGCAATGTATACAGTATGCAAAACAGGTCAATCCGCGTATCAAAATACTGTCGTTGTCGGCTAAAACCGGTGAAGGCATGGACAGCTGGTTGCGTTGGTTGAAAGCCGAATTGGAGTTGCAGCGTATTGATTATGCTTAGCAACGTGCTGAAAAACGGTGCGCACAGCTCCCCCTACACCACAAAGATAAGCCGATGACGATTACAGAAATAAAATCCCTGCCGGTTTCCGAGCGGATCATGTTGATGGAAGAAATTTGGGATAGCCTTTGTCATGAACAAGAGCAGCTGGAATCTCCGTTATGGCATCGGGATATACTTAACGATAGACTAGATCTACTCAATTCAAAGCAAGCCACTTTGCTTTCTTTGCAAGAACTCAAAAACACCAACCGATGACGTCTAAAGAGCTGCTTGTCTTAGAACAAGTGGCTTTTGATTTGCAGCAAGGAAAGCAGTTTTATGACGATAATCAGCAAGGGATCGGCGATTATTTTTTTGACAGTATCGTTACCGACATCGAATCGCTTAGATTGTATGCAGGCATCCACAGTAAACAATTCGGACTTTACCGGATGCCGGCTAAAAGATTTCCGGTTGCGATTTATTACGATGTTTCCGAAACCGCCATTATTGTTATCGCCGTGCTTGATTTAAGACGTAATCCCGCATGGTTACGCAAACAATTAAACAGAACACCCTCCCCCCCAAAACCTTAATCGAAACCGAATCTATGTGTTTAGCTCTCCCCGCCAAAATCGTCGCTCTCGATGCGGCTGCCAACATGGCAACCGCATCGGTCGACAATGTTAAAGTCGAAGTGTCATTGGCCTTGGTCGATGATGTCGCACTCGGCGATTACGTTCTGGTGCATGTCGGTTATGCGCTGAATAAAATCGACGAGGACGAAGCCCTAAAAACCCTAGCCTTATTTGCCGAAGCCGGTTTAACGTCAAACTTATGAAGTACATCAGTGAATTTAGACAGCAAGACCTCGCCAAACAGCTATCCAAGGCGATAGCGCAAACCGTCGATCCCAACCGGCATTACCGGTTGATGGAGTTTTGCGGCGGCCATACCCATGCCATTTTCCGTTACGGCGTTCAGGATTTAATGCCGGACAATGTCGAATTTATCCACGGCCCCGGTTGTCCGGTCTGCGTATTGCCGATCGGCCGCATCGATAACGCGATACAACTGGCCGAAAACCGCGATGTCATTCTTTGCACCTATGCCGATTTAATGCGGGTTCCTGCCGGCGCTCGCAACAGTTTACTGAAAGCCAAGGCAAACGGTTCAGATATTCGGATGATTTATTCGACGCAAGACGCGTTGAAAATCGCCCGAGAAAATCCCGAAAAACAGGTGGTGTTTTTTGCGATCGGCTTTGAAACCACGACGCCGCCGACCGCCGTTGCGATACAACAAGCACAGGCCGAAGGTCTGGCTAATTTTTCGGTGTTTTGCAACCATGTACTGACGCCTGCTGCAATGCAGGCGATACTGGACGCGCCGCAGCCGGTTGCTATCGATGCTTTTCTCGGTCCTTCTCACGTCAGTACGGTCATCGGCAGTCAACCCTATGAAATATTCTCTGAGCGTTACGCCAAGCCGATAGTCATTGCCGGTTTCGAACCGCTGGATGTGATGCAATCGGCGTTGATGTTGATACGCCAGCTCAATGAAGGCCGCCACGAGGTCGAAAACGAATACAGCCGCGCCGTCACCCGGCAAGGCAACTTGAAAGCGCAAACGCTGATGCAGGACGTGTTCGAACTGCGGCCGCAATTCGAATGGCGCGGCTTAGGCTTGATTCCCGACAGTGCGTTAAAACTGAAAGCCGCTTATGCCGATTTAGATGCCGAACATCGCTTTAATATGCCGTCTATTCAGGCTTCGGACGTTAAAGGCTGCGAATGTCCTGCGATTTTACGCGGCGCGCTTAAGCCGCAAGATTGCAAATTATTGGGCACGGTTTGCACGCCGGAAAATCCGATGGGTTCGTGCATGGTCTCATCGGAAGGTGCTTGTGCGGCGTATTGGTCGTATGGGCGGGTTAGAGCGAGGGCTTGATTTTACTTGGCTTCGGGGTGGCTCAATTGTTCGTGGCGCTGATTACTTCATGCTCAGGACAATTTTAATCACGGGATTTTTACCGCCGGTCTTTGTCAAAAGATTGACATTGTCGATGATTGATTGATCGACAATACAACTTCTAATATAAGGCTCACTGCCAAAATAGATGCTGTCCACTTTCATGCCGATTTTTAGTTGTGACAATGCAATTTCAACAATCGTGAACGTCCTTATGGGCTTATTTCGCGTATTTAATACCAGGCCTTTCCGCCATCGTTCCGTAGCCTCAGCGAGCTGTTTCGATTTTGCGATTGCATCTTTGAGTTCTTCCACCGTTGCGCCTTTGAGCACATTAAAGAAAACGTCGACAATTTCAGGATCGTAACAGCTTTCTTTGCGAATCATTAGTTGACTGAGGGCGCCGTCTCTGTACATTTCTTTACCGGTCATTGAACCCGAAAGATAGGCGATATAGTCGCTGACTATACTGAGAATACGCGATCCCAGCGGAATGTTGTGTTCAACCAAGCCGTCGGGAAAGCCTTGGCCGTTATAGTGTTCGTGTTGATGCCGAATTAAAGTAACCGCGCCTTCAAACTGCGTCAATCCGCGTAATAAAATTTCAGCGTCCACCGCATGGCCTAAATAGCGGTATTTGTCGACAGTGGACATTGAATAAAAAGGCCGGGTCAGCAATCTATCCGGCAAGCTTATCTTACCGAGCTGTATCAGCAATCCTGCATAGAGAATATCTCTCTTTTCTTCTGCGCTCATGTCCAAGGCGCTTGCAATCACCAAAGCTTTTTCAGCGATATATTTCGATTGCCCGGCTTTAATGTGGGGGTGCGTTTCAATAATACGCGAAAGTCTTCGGACGAAATCGATATCCGGCTTTTTTATACTCTCATCCTCATGGCTCAGAGGCTGTACCGTATTTTTGAAACGTTCAATGTATTTTTTGACTTTTTCTTCCATTCTCTCAATTTATTTAAAGGATTACTTTCTATCGTTTCCAGGCCGAAGCGTGAAAACGCTACAAATTCAGGGAGAAGTTTAACTGTTTCGCCCTATGCGAATTTTGATGACAGGCTTTTTGCCGGATTTCAGTTTCATAAACACTTGCTTATAGCGCCCCCCATTCGGCTTCGATACAAAACAAGCGGTAAGGTATTGATTGTCTATGTAAAACTTGTATCGAACACAATCCCGCTCCGCTATAAGTTGCCGAGATAAGCATTTTACCTTAGCCGGGTCGCCAAGCGGTTGCCGAAGTACCGCTCTAGCGGTACGGGACGCAGGAGCGTCCCTAACTGCATTCCCACGCCGGAGCGTGGGAACGATAGAAAGACTGAAAAACTACGACAATATACCTGTGTTTTCAACACTTACATAAAGACTACGGCTGAATTTTAAACGTTTCCGTGTAAGTTTCGCCTTTTGTGCAAACATCTCTCTTGGTTGGCGTTTCGCAAGAGGTATCGCTTACTTCGGCTTTTAACTCTCCCGCTTTTTCCGGCACGAAATAGAATCTGAAATTCGGATCCGAGCTAATCGCAATATCGGTTTTCGCGGTTAAAATCGGTTTGTCGTTAAACGACACTTTAACTTGCTTAACAAAATGCGATTTTTTAACAAAGCGTGTCACTTGATCCATTTGCATACCGGTAATATTCGGATGACTGATCATTAATTGTACGGAAGTCGGTTCACCCGCTTTAACCTCGCCATCCAATTTAAATTTCATTTTGCCTAAACGAGCCATCGCTTCATCCGAATTGGCGCCGCTCGGCGCGGAACAGCCGCCGCTGGCTTTGACGAATTTTTTAGTCATCGTTAAGGTGCCGTCATTCATTTGGGCAATCGCGCGAATCCAGCTGTTGCTGTTCACCCGTATCCGCATCGCAATATCGGCTTTGCCGCTGTCCGGGCTAAACTCAAACTCGCCGACATAGGGATAAGGGTTGTTATCGACTAACACCAGGATTTTTTTGATGTACTGTTCCGGAGTTTGCTTGATTTTGCTGCTGACTTTGACCGGCACTAAAGAAGGGTCTTCGGCGCGCAGCGGCGCTTCCAACTCAATCGCTTGATCGGATTCCGCAATCGCTTGCCCGGCGAAGAATTCAGCTTTCAACACCTTATTCCATATATTTTCATCTTCAGCAGCCATCGCTGCCATCGGTAATAAGGCCGTAATGAAAAGTGCAGGCCATAGTTTCGAGTATTTCATAATTTTTCCTGGTTTGTTTTGCGGATGTTAAAAATCAATGCAGTCAGCCGGTTAATCTTCCCATTCCAATTCGGCAAAAGCCGTAGTAACGTTTTTACGGTGATATTCATCGAATAAAGCCCAATTATTTTTTTCCGAATAACCCACGCTTTGCACCGCGTCTTCCAAATGCCGACCTTGTTTGATCGCAGCGCGAATTTCAGTCAGCAACAAGGTTAAATAGTGCTTTTGCGCCTGCATACTCTGCGGCCAATCTGTGACCAGTTCGCCGTGCCCTGGAATCACATAACGAAAAGACCGTTTTTCCAGTTTATCGATTTCGCCGAGCCAGCCTTTTAAACTGCCGTCCAACGTTGGCAGATGCTCGGTAAACAATAAATCCGACAGCCAGAGGGTCTGGGTTTTTTCGTCATACACGCTTAAGTCATTATCGGTATGCGCGCGGGGATGGGCTGTTAAGGTTAAAATGCGCCCGCCTAAATCCAGTTTCAAACTGTCTTTCACTTCGATATCCGGTGCAATTAAATCGGCCGCGCTCAGTTTAACCTCTAATTGTTCGGCGGCTTTGCCCAGATAGTATGAGCCCCGCGCCGCCATCGCTGCGGCTAATTTATGATGACCGACGAAGTTAACCCCGGCCGCTTTAAAAGCGCTATTGCCGTAGATATGATCGGGATGAACATGAGTGTTAATTACATAACAAATCGGCGTCCGCGTGGTTTCGGTCACGGCTTGTTTTAACGCTAAACCCTGATCCGGATTGCCGCCGCTATCAATAACCGCCACGCATTTTTGGCCGACAATAAAACCCAAATTGGCGATTTCGCCGTGATTTTTATTATCCGGGAATTGATGTTTGCCGAAATGCACATACACGCCGGTCGTCACTTCTTTAACCGGCAAAGTCGTGGCCGGGGTTTGCCCGGATACCATAAATAAAGCAAACAGCACTAGAGCTCTCATTAGTTTTCCTTTTTTGACTTTCAGATTCATTTAACGCGGCATCCGTCCATTTTAACAACCCGTATCCCGGATTGCACTCGTCAATAGCCGAACAAAATCCGAGCCGCCTTAAATAACGAGGCTGAGGCTCCGCCACAAACCCGCCCAAACCCCGGCTATTTGGTTATAATGCCCGGCACATACTCCAAACAAGCTGACGCAGGTAAACCTTATGACTCTGATAACAAAAACCATAACTCAATCGCAGCGCTATCTTGAAAACCAAGCGGCCGCCATCAAAGCCGGTGACAACTATAAAAAATTGATGGCTATGCCGCCGTTACAACGGTGGGCGACGGTTGCGGGATTGTTTCTGTTATCGCAGCTGATTGTGTTCGGCGCGTTGTATCTAATCTTCGGTCGCGTGGTGGTTATCGGTTTTTTGGCCAGCATTTTGGCCGGCTTGGCGACCGGCGTCGGCGCTTTACCCGCCCTGTTTTTTAAAGACATTTCCAAAAACCTGTTCAACAGCATGCTCGGCGCGGCCGCCGGGGTGATGCTCGCAGCCACCGCATTTTCCCTGCTGGTTCCCGGCATGGCTTACGGCAACCTGGTTTGGCCGGGCCAAGGCATCTACATCGTCTCCATAGGCATGTTGATCGGCGCCCTATTTCTACATTACGCCGACCGTCAGCTGCCGCATGTGCATTTCGACTCCATTTCCGACACCCATCTGGATTCCCTAAAAAAAGTTTGGCTGTTCATCATTGCCATCACTATCCATAACTTTCCTGAAGGCATGTCGGTCGGCGTCAGTTTCGGTTCCGGGGAAATGAAAAACGGCGTGGTGTTGGCTATCGCCATCGCCCTGCAAAACATCCCGGAAGGCTTAGCCGTCGCCCTGCCCTTGGTCGGACTCGGCTACAACAAGTGGCGCGCTGTCGGTATTGCTACATTAACGGGTCTGGTGGAACCGGTAGGCGGCTTGCTCGGCATTACCATGGTCACTGTTTTCGAGCCCATCCTGCCGATAGCCATGGGCTTTGCCGCCGGCGCGATGCTTTTTGTGATCAGCGAAGAAATCATCCCCGAGACCCATTCCGACGGTCGTTCGCGCTATGCGACTTTCGCCTTAATGATCGGCTTCATCATCATGATGACCTTGGACAACATGCTGGGTTAATCTCTTAGTTATCAATGCCGTTGCAAAAAGCTTTATCCCCCCCCGGCAACGGTAAGCGGGAAAATCGCTCTCAGGAAATAAAATGGATCATCTTCAAAGCTATTTACAACATTTTCTAATGACACTGGGCACGGCACATATTTTCGACGGCTTTTACAGCTCCTTACAGCACTTCTTGTTATTACTGAGCACCGGCAACTTTACCGAAATGTCCGCCACCGCGGCAACCAGCTTTGCCCTGATTGCAGCGGCCGAGATTGGCGATAAAAGCCAGCTGGTCTGCATGACCTTGGCGTCCCGACACCGCCCTCTGCCGGTTTTATTGGGCGCGGTCGCGGCCTTTGCTTTTTTAAACACCTTGGCCGTTGTATTCGGCGTCGCCATTGCCAGCTGGCTGCCGGAACATCTGGTTGCGGCTATCGTTGCCTTCCTGTTTGCCGCCTTCGGCATTCATTCGTTACGGATAGAAAGCGAAGACGAAAATGAAGAAATTAAAGAAAAAAGCGGTCACGGCATTTTCTTTACCACTTTTTTACTGATTACCGTGGCTGAATTCGGCGACAAAACCCAGCTGGCCGTAGTCGCCTTAAGCAGTACCGCTACACCTATCGCGGTCTGGTTCGGTTCGACAGCCGCCTTAATCTCAACATCCGCATTGGGAATTTTGGCCGGGCGCACTATTTTGCAAAAAATACCGTTAGGCTTATTGCACAAAGTCAGCGGCGTCATTTTCCTGATGCTGTCGGTCTTTGCCGGCTATCGGGCTTATATGAGCTATATCGGTTGAAAGGCAAAGTTCAAAACAGCGGGGATGGCGGCTCTTCCGGTGCTGGGTGCGTTTTTTTCGCGCCGAAAGGAGCCATTGCAGAGATATGTTGAAGGTCAACGCGACCTGAAAACAAGCGTAACGGCTTACGGCAAAGATGGCGGCAGAATCGATTCGACACCCTCGAACTCCGCTTCAGGATGATGTTTTATAATCAATTGCTTGATCGTTTCTATGCGCTCTTTAGGAATATCGACCAGAACCAGAAGTTCGCCTTGTTCGATGGCTTGTTCAAACCGCTTTAATCGGGTATTACCCGAATTCATTCCCATTAAACCGCTCATCATAGAGCCTATCGTCGCGCCTGCCATAATAATCCCCAACAGCGGCCCGCCCGCAATCGCAAATCCGGCAAGACGCAAGCCGATTAATCCGGCTAACAATCCCGTCGTGCCGCCTAACGCGACGCCTCGCTCAACAGCCGGAAGAAAATCCGTCTTGATGGTGATTCCGGCTTCCGGCAGTCCTTCAAGCGGGGTGTCCCGTTTAGCCAAAATATGAATATCGCTATCATCTATGCCCTCTGCCTGGAGTTCTTCGACAATTTTATGAGTGATTTCAATATTGGGAACTAAAAAATAAATTCTTCTCACGCTGTTCTCCTCTGTTGATGATTCACATTGACGATGAAGCCCAATGAGCGCTTATTTCATTTGCCGAGCCAGGGGTTTTGTTAAAGCGTCATGTGCATGATAAATTTATTCCATTATATTTCAATAGGTTGAAATGCGTATTTGCTGAGGATTGGCGATGATCTATGCTCACTATTCTGTTGCCGCCCTCCCCCCCCTGT
Source organism: Methylobacter sp. (assembly GCA_026399025.1). Taxonomy (GTDB): domain Bacteria; phylum Pseudomonadota; class Gammaproteobacteria; order Methylococcales; family Methylomonadaceae; genus Methylobacter_A. Next base: position 23,746 of record JAPLRU010000057.1, on the reverse strand, counting down.
GTGTATTTTTCGGCCTGTCATGGCGCGGTGCGGGCGATGAGCCGCAGCCAAGCGACTAAATTATGGCAAGGTAAAACGTTGGTAGATCAGTTGGCCGCGCAAGGCATTATTATTCGCAGCCCGTCGATGCGCGGGGTGGCTGAAGAAGCGCCGTTGGCTTATAAAGACGTCAGCGCGCGGATCGGGCCGGATTGGAGCCGGTGATTTGTATCAAAGGTTAAAACCATGGCTTCGCTTTACATCGGCAGCAATCCCAACTGGCAGACGAGCCGGCAGTTGGAAAAGTAAAACCGGACGCCTCATCCGTTAACCGGCCAAGCGGTGATTAGGGATGCCGCAAACCTAAAAACCACATAACTATTCAGCGAAAAAAGAAATTTTAAAAACGCATTATCCCTTAGGTGTTAGCACTGATTGTTTTGTTGAGTCGCGTCTTATATCGTTTAGTTAAGAAATGCAGAGCGTCGTCGAACAGAACTAAGACCTGCAAACGCCATAAAAGCATTTTGGAAAAGTATGAAGCCATGTATGGATTCTACGATACAACCTATGTATTGCCCCGTCTTTTTCGGTGTTAGATTTGTCATATAGAGGACTTTACTTAAGCCGTTCCGAATCATTCCGCTTTAACCGGGCACCATTCTTGATATAGAAAAAAGCAACAAACCTTAATCGGCATGCAGTTAACCGTTACGCCTTAGCCTCATCTTGAACCGAGTACTTTAATTATGCGTTTCATCATTATCGGATTGTCTATTATATTTTTTACCTTATCAGCCATTATCACGTTTAAAGCCCTGCAATTCCCGGATACTGAGGCATCTTATCAAGCCAAGCGGAAAGATGTTTCGTCTGAATTAAACACTGTCATAAAAAAATTGGCCGAAGATCAAGCGACCAACAGGGCTATTGTTGCCGACTTACGAGCAACAATAACCCAACTTGAAGGCAAACTCGAAACCAAACAAACAGCCCTTGAAACCATTAAAACCGCAGAGGTCGAAAGCAAGCCGCGAACCCTGTCGATCTTGAGCGGCTGGACCTTTCGTCCCGGTAAGAGCACATTAAATGACGTTGCTTTAGCTACGATTGAGAATTTTGTCGGAGATATATTGGCTGATAAAGACAGCCGCATCCTTATAGAAGGCCATACCGACAATATACCGACCGGTAAACCGACCGATAACATGGACTTGTCCTTACGCAGGGCAAAAGCCATCGCGAATATATTGATTTCTCATGGTGTGGCGTCCGACCGGATATCGGCCGTCGGTTATGGCGACACCCGCCCGATAGATTTCAGCGACACCGAACAAGGCCGGGCCAAAAACCGTAGGGTCGAGGTAAAGCTTATCCCTAAAGACTCTCAAGAAGGAAAAAGCTAATGCACATGTACACAGAGCACTTTAACCTCAACCAACTCCCGTTCGAGAATGTACCGGATCCCCTCTTCTTTTATGGCTATGGCAACCACGCGCTTATCCGTAAACAAATATCCGGCTCTTTACAAAGCGGACGGGGTTTGATTGTTGTGATCGGGCCGATCGGTTCCGGCAAAACGACGCTCAGCCAAATGGTAAAATTCGATTTCCCTGATCACATCAAAGTGATATGGATGGGCGAGCCGCCTGCAACCAGCGCTAACCTGTTTCTGTTTATTGCCCAAGAACTCGGCTTGCAGCCTGAGTCATCCGAAAAGACTTTCATTATGAGAGACCTCAGGAACGCCCTTTTAAAGATTAACGCCGAAGGGAAAAAGTGCCTGGTCATCATGGACGAGTCGCATCTGATGTCGGACGATGTTATCAACGNNNNTCGGTCAGGAAGAATTGATGGAAAAGATAAACAGGCCGGAAATGGAATCTTTTAAACAACGCATCGCGACGCTTGAAGTGCTGGGCAAGATGAGTGTCGATACCGTGCTCAAATATATCTCGCACCGCATTCGGATAGCCGGCGGCGCTCCCGAACTCATTTCAGATACCGGCTGGGAGGCGCTTGCCATTGCCTTTAGCAGCGGCGGGACACCGCGTACCATCAACTCATTGTGCGACAGATCGTTCAATGTCGCTTTCGAACGGGACAAGCCCGTTGTTGACGCGAGGGATGTTTACGAAGCAACCCAGAGAATGGGCTTGGTAACCGACGTTTTTCATTACATTTGCTTGCTGAATACCAAAGAAAAAGAAACAAGAAGTCATCGACCGCCACAAGCCACAGCCGAAACACCCGCCCCGAAAGCGGCAGAGCAAGCGCCCTCCCCGTCCGATGTCCGGAAAGCGGAACAAAAAAGCCGGGAGACGGTCAACAAAGCGCCTGATATGTCCAGGCTTTCCAGGATTTCCAGGATAAAGAGGGGAATAGCCAAATGGCTATCGGTTGATCGAAAAGACTTAAAACTGCCTATGGTATTGTTATTAGTATCACTGGTCGCCCTAACATCAAGCATCTTATTTTTTTATCACCGAGCTCCAATTCCAATGATTTTTAGCCTGTCCGATGGGCTTATTCATCCCTCCAATAGGCAGCCGATTCTATTTTGATCGGATAAAAAAATGGGACCACCCATTAATTGCTGATCTTATTGGTTAAATTGGTTTAATTGGTTTAATTGCCGATACCACTCCGCAAAATGCGGACATTCGTTTAATAACTTGTCTATGCCTATATTTTCAATAGCCATAACACCGTGTAAGACTTTGTCATACTTTGGGTTTCGTAAGTGTTGTTTTAAGCGCGCCGAAGGTTTGCTGTCAAAACCATCATTAATATGCTCTGGGGTTTGAGCGTTATTCCGAATGGCCTGTAAATCAGCCGTTGTTTTCTTCCAGTCGGCTTCAAGTTCTGTGAGTTTTTCAATCGCTGAAAACAGTAAGCCTTCAAATTCATAAGGCTGAATATAAGGAAAAAAACGTTCGATAAAGGAGGGGTTATTTTCTGCAATATCGGCTTTAAAGGCTTGTTCAAGCAAAGCTACTTTTTGATAAATATCGGTAAATTTATAGCTTTGTTGAAAGTCTGGAAAATGGTTATCTAACGCATAGAGATCGAAAAAAGTAGTAATGACGGTATTTTGATCTTCCTTTAGAGAATTGATAACGAATCGCTTAACCCGTTCGTAAGTTAAAGCGCCGCCTTTATGTCCTTTGGACGTGTTGATTCCTCTGGCGGTTAGAAAAATTTGCCGGTGAGCTAGAATCGGTGCAAGTACATCGCGAACAAAAGTTTCTTCCGTCTGACCTTCACAAATCACATACACGCGAATCATCGCGTCGGCCTCCCGCCTAAAATATTTTGCTGCCACAATTCGCCTAAGCTGTAGTCTTCCAGCCAGTCTTTTAACTGTTCTTCATCCAGGCGTTTGAAGGTGGACGCATCATCCACGCGGTCTACGATAACAATAGCGTCGGCCGAAAAATGATTAATTAACTCAACCGATTGTGTGGAAATGATTAATTGTTTTTTCTCGGCCGCTCTTTTTATTAACGACGCTAATACTGTCAGCGCGTAAGGATGTAAACCTAACTCCGGCTCGTCGATCAGCACGGTGTCGTTCATCAGATTAAACGGTTGTAACAACAGAGTGGCTAAACAGATAAAGCGTAATGTACCGTCCGATAAAACATGCGCTTTAAACGGCGTATCGGGATTGCCTTTTTCGAACCATTCAAGCTGAACGTTTGCTTCATTTTCTCTTTGTACAAAATCGGCGAAAAAAGGAGCGACTAAGCGAATGGTATTAACAATTTGTTGGTAGTTTTCAGGATAATCACACTTTAAGCGTATTAAAAACGCAGCCAAGTTTGCCGCGTCGGTTTTGAGTTTTAGATTATCGTGTACTGAATGTATTTGTTTAACTTTAGCTGTGTCGCTGGTATCGTGAAAATGATATATGCGCAAACTTTCAAGCGCTAATTTAATAAAGAGGGTGGAATGAGTTAGGCCGGGATTAAGAGGAGAGCTGCTTTTTATTAACGATTCACTATGATTTTTTCCAATTATTTTGGGAGATCGTGTGTATGAGTCAAATACTTCAGGAAAAAAAACTTTTTCGTTTTCAAAGATAAGTCGATTATCGACAGTTGGAACCAGCATAAACTGATAGCCGTTCAAACCGAAATAAAACTCCATGCTGATGTTTTCTGTCTTCTTGCGCCCATAGTGCAGTAGAGCATCTACCCCGCCATATTTTTGCACATGAAATTGTAAGTTTTCAGCATAAATATCAGCTAACAATTTAAATACCGAAATAAAGTTACTTTTTCCGGCACCATTTGCACCCAATAAAATATTCAGGTTAGTCAATTTAAAATTTTCTAAATCTTGAATCGACTTGTAACCTTTAATAGTGATGCTATCTAACTTCGACATAGGTTTTAATATGAATTTAGAACTGTAGGGGAGCCAATAAGTAATCTAGCAAGGCTTTGAATGGATGATGATTTTCGAGTACATAATGAAACACTATCTTAGCTGATTGCATAATCATTATCCAAAAGGATTAGCCCGCGTAGGGCACGCAGAGATATGAAAGAAAAATCCTGAGCAAATCTTGCTTTGTGCATTTGTCTAAAACAAAGCTTGATTATGCCCGATGCAAAGCTTGACCCGATTATTGCAGAGTCCAGCGTTTTGTAAGATGCGGTGAGGTACGAACCGCATCGTTCGCGATTGGATACGTTTCCTATTGTCACCTCATCCTACGGGCTAACCGCACCGAAGGTATCTCTACACATCGGGGCTCTCTATCGTGCGGTTCGTGCCTCACCACACGCTACGTCGGAGCGCACGGTACGTGGTAGAATTGCCTCGTAAAATTTTAATAGGATTCCAGATATGAACACAAACCTTCTACAGCAAGCAAGTACGCTCGATATTGACGAGCAAATTGAACTGGTTGAGGCTATATGGAATGGCATCGTTAGTCGTGGTGCCGTACCAACGTTGACGGAAGCTCAAAAAATCGAACTTGATCGCCGTCTCGCAGACCATTTAGCGAATCCAAACGATGTGATTTCCTGGGACGAGGTAAAAGCGGCCGCTCTGTCCAAAGTTGGACAATGAGCCTATCAATCGCCTTTCATCGTGACGCTAGCGCTGAATTCATTGAAGCTAGTATATGGTACGAAAGCAAGCGATTTGGCTTGGCTCGTGAGTTTATAGCTGAAATAGACCGTTGCATAGTGCTTGCTTCCGAGCACCCTCTTCAGTATGCCATTATTCATAAGGATGTTCGTCGGGTTGTCGCCAATCGTTTTCCGTACAGCGTTTATTTCCGTGTAGAGGATCATCGCATTGTTGTTTTGGCGGTATTTCATAGCAGTAGAGATTCTGCCGCTTGGTTGGCGAGGGCTCTGTAATAAGATAGGTAGGTCGGCTTAGCGGTAGCGTAACCCGACATTTTTGCGCGAGTGTGTCGGGTTACGTTTTTGCTCGAGTGTGTCGGGTTACGTTATCTCGCTACGCTCAATAAGCTAACCCGACCTACCGGGCTACCCGTATTTTGCGTGATACATCAGAGCGCCCGGTAAGCAGTCGTGGTTTGTATTTCCAGGCGTAGGGTGTGGTGAGCATAGCGAACCGCACCTTCCAGGCGTAGGGTGTGGTGAGCATAGCGAACCGCACCTTGGGCATGCCAGACATAGGGCGCGTATCTCGTGCGGTTCGTACCTCACCACACGCTACGCAGGAGCGCACGGTACGTGGTGAGCGTGAGGTAGCGCCATATGAGGTTGTGGTTTTCGTGATGCATGATCATGGCACCTTAAAATCTAACGCCAAGCTAACCGGCTGGACAGAGAGCTGTAAAATAAAATGCTGGTATCAAGGCCGGTCCGGTTGAGCGACCCGTTAGCTTTGCTACTCGACTAGATAAAGTCACCTTTACTAATCTTGTTCATCATTGTAAATGGAAAATAATTGAAATATTCTTTGACATCCCTATCGCTTACCTGATGAATAAGATTCGGATGCCCTTTTGTCAGTTCCAGCACAATCATTTTTTCAGTAACTTCTGAAATCAAATCTACATCTGAAAGAAGCCAAGTTTTATGGTCTTTCTCAAAACAGTCATACAAGAATTCATCAAAACTGAGATTCTCTAAGTCATGTTTCTTTCCTTCATTTAACTCCAACAAAACAAACTCAAAAAAATCAGCAAGATAAGAGTAGAGTAAATGCGTATAGAAAGTAAAATAATTGTCAGCAAAGTTAATATCATTATTGCGTTGATTAGAATACATATAGTGCGGTTGTACTAAGTCCTCTAAATCAAAATCATATGCTTGAAAACAAATCCTATTACTTACTACTGCATCATTCACATAGTACGGATTAACCGTTATGCCCCCGTGAACTATCTTGTTTCGTATCTTGTTAACATCTTTGTACCAATTTAAATGCAAACCTTCAAGATGACTCGTGTATTTTTCAAATCTTTCTTCCAAATACTTATACTTATCAAAACCCTTGCCTTTGTTTTTCGGAAATATCAATTTATCCGCTATTTGGTATGCTATGTCCCAAATAGTGCTGATTTTGTAATAACAATACTCTATAGAGCTAATACTAACTACGCCAGTTTGGTTATAGGACCGAATGAACTCTTCATTATTTTGGATTTTGCTGATGTAAGCCACTGAATAAAATAATTTTTTAAAGTGAGTTTCTAGATTCTTAAATAAAAATTGTAACTCCTTACTTTCTAAAATTTGCTCCTCATACTTATTTAAGTACATAACTATTTTATAAGTTGGTGCGTCAATTCTCTTTGCATTTACATCCACTAAATATTCCTAATTTGAAAGTTAACGTTAAGTAGACACCTAAGTAGGTGTATATCAAATTTCAATCGCAGGTGTATAACACAACAGCTGCGATCCGTTAGGCAGGATACTATAAACCTTGAACATGGATAGCATCCTTTTTCTATAAACCCAAAATACACCTCAGCGAAAATCGTACCGCTATTGCCTTACCCATTCGTGCTAAAAAACATATTCCGCCAATACGGTTACGCGCAAAACTTCTCAACCTGAACAAGAATCCCCTGCACATCCAAACCGCACAAGGCCAGCAATTCCTCTCTGGTTCCTTGCTCGACAAAGCTATCCGGCAAACCGATATTCAACACCGGCATCAGGATGTGCTGCGCTTGCAGGAAATCGTTGACGGCGCTGCCCGCGCCACCGGCGAGAACGTTTTCCTCGACGGTAATCAGCACTTCATGACTCTTGGCTAATTCAAGCACCAGTTCGGTATCAATCGGTTTAACAAAGCGCATGTTCACCACGGTTGCGCCCAGCTGTTTGCCTGCTTCCAGCGCCGGAGTAACCATGCTGCCCCAAGCCAGAATCGCTATACGGCTGCCTTGATGACGTACTTCGGCTTTACCCAACGGCAATGCGGTCATGGTTTTAGTAACCGCAACGCCGGGGCCTTTGCCGCGCGGATAACGCACGGACGCCGGGCCTTGATGGATAAAGCCGGTATACAGCATTTGCCGACATTCGTTTTCATCGGCGGGCGCCATCACCAGCATGTTGGGAATGCAACGCATGTAGCTGTAATCGAAACTACCGGCATGGGTCGGGCCGTCTGGGCCGACTAAACCCGCGCGATCCAACGCGAACAATACATCCAGGTTCTGAATCGCGACATCATGAATCAACTGGTCGTAAGCCCGTTGCAAGAATGTCGAATAAATCGCCACCACCGGTTTGGCGCCTTGGCAAGCTTGTCCTGCGGCCAGCGTTACCGCATGTTGCTCGGCAATCGCGACGTCGAAATAACGCTTCGGGTAACATTCGGAAAACTTAACCAAGCCCGAACCTTCGCGCATCGCCGGCGTAATGCCCAATAAGCGCTCGTCCTGTGCCGCCATATCGCAGAGCCATTCGCCGAACACTTCGGTATAGGTCGGATGCGGAGACGGCGTGGATTTAGGCAGGCAATCCTTGCTCGGATCGAAAGCCGGTACGCCGTGATAAGCCAACGGGTCTTTCTCGGCGGGCGGATAACCTTTGCCTTTTTGGGTCACGATATGCAAAAAACGCGGCCCGGAAATATCTTTCAGGTTTTCCAGCGTCGATACCAGCATGTCCATGTCATGCCCGTCTATCGGACCGATATAGTTAAAACCCAATTCTTCAAACAAAGTACCCGGCACGATCATGCCTTTCATGTGCTCTTCGGTGCGCCGCGCCAGTTCCCAAACGCTGGGTATGCTGCTTAAGGCTTTTTTGCTGCCTTCGCGCATCGACGAATAAAACTTGCTGGACAAGATTTTGGTCAGGTAATTGTTCATCGCGCCGACCGGCGGCGAGATCGACATGTCGTTATCGTTCAGAATGACCAGCAGGTTGGCGTCCAGCGCACCGGCATGATTCATCGCCTCGAACGCCATGCCGCCAGTGATGCTGCCGTCGCCGATAATCGCGACCATTTTTTTGTCTTCGCCTTTTAATTGCGAGGCAATCGCCATGCCTAAAGCCGCGCTGATCGAGGTGCTGGAATGGCCGACGCCGAAAGCGTCGTATTCGCTTTCGGCCCGATTGGGAAACGCCGACACCCCGTCTCGGGATCGAATGGTGGTCATGCGTTCTTTACGTCCGGTCAGGATTTTGTGCGGATAAGCCTGATGGCCGACATCCCAAACCAACTGGTCGGACGGCGTGTCGAACACGTAATGCAAGGCTATCGTTAACTCAACCGTACCTAGACCTGCGGAAAAGTGGCCGCCGGAAATGCTCACGGTATGGGTTAAAAACTCGCGTAGTTCTTTCGCCAAGGGTTTAAGTTGGTTTTTCGACAACTTGCGCACATCGGCCGGGATATTGATGTCTTTGAGCAGTGGGTAGTTATGTAGTGTGTTCATATTAATAAAGAGGTTCGCGATAGAACATCAGGATGATGCCAATCTGAAACAGGGCGGCAACAGAAATAAACCCGGCAATATCCTTGCCCGGTCGGTCTAGTTTTAATTCCAGCCAACGGCCGCACGCCAGAATCAGGGAGAAAATCCCCATGGTGGTGTGGCCGACCTGGATAAGGAAAGCGCTTTTGGCTTGAAAGCCGACATGCGAATGAGTGAGCAGCATCAAACCGCCGAAAGCGGCCAGCAACGGAAAAACAAAGGGCAGCTTGGTGTTGGGCTTTTTACTGATTCTGGCGCTCAGTTCCATAACGCCGAGCACAAACACCAATAAGGTCGCAATGCGGTGTTGCAAAACTTCGCCGTTATTGAACGTGCTTTCCCAGAAGCCTATCGGTCCCAAGGGCCAGGTTTCCGCATCGCTGCGGAAAAACAAAAAGATGCCCAGCCCGACGAATCCCAAGGGCCAGTATTTGAAGGGTTCGAAGCCGGGTTTTCTGACGTAAGACAGCATCGCAAAAAAGCTCATCACGGTCAGGAAAATACCGGAAATGTTATGGTTGTAGTTCGACCATTCGGTTGCCGCCAACGAAGGCACTTGGCCGACAATAGCAACGCGTCCGGCTTCGCCTGCAATCAAGTCGGTATGCGTAGGCGAGCTGGTTCTAGGGATTTGCGGGCTAAAGGTGTTTAACACTTCCTGCCAGTTTGCGGTCAGGCTGGGAATATCGATAGCCGGAGGTTGAGACGCCAAGCTGGCGGCGGTAAATAGCAAGGTCACCAAAACAAAGGTTTCCGCTTCAACATAATAAGGCACGCGGTTATTTAAGGCGTGACTGTTTCCGGAAAATCCGTAGGCCGACACGGCGGATTTATTTAACCAGGCAAAGCCCAACGCAATCGCCATTAAGGTGATTTTGACCATCAATAAATTACCGTAGCCGGTTCCGATCAGGCCGTTCCAGGTGTCGATGTATTGCAGTGCAATAGGCAAGCCCGAGATCAGGATCATCGCCACCGAAGCGATGCCGAAAACAGAAAAACGTTTCAGCAATAAAGGCCATAATTCAGCCGGAATCTGCTTTCCGCTCCGCAACAGCCAAAGATTGACCAGCTGGAAAACGCCGCCTATCCAGGCCGCGGCCGCCAATTGATGGATGACCGTCAACGACATTAAGATGAACTGGTTTTCAAACCGCCCTGCCCCATGCACCAGCCAGGCGCCGGAAATAATCATCGGCAACGCGACCAGGCCCGCGCTTAGCCAATGCTGTTTGGAAAAAGGATTTTTACGCAGGTATCGATAGCAGTAAGCCGCCAAAAACAGGGTGAGTACGGTGCGAACGATGCCGCCGATGAATTGCGTGGTGGCGGCGAACTCTGGAAACGGCCAGCGCTCAAGCACGGCGGTCATCAGCCATATCTTAAGAATAATTTTAAACAGTTGCGCCGCCGCCAGCCAAAAGCCGCCTTTATAAAGCAGAGCGACGGTTTTTTGCAGCAATACTGCCGAATACCCGTCTTGGGCATGCCACGGACGCAACACAAAAAGTCCCCAGAACAGGCTGCCGATTGCTAAGCAATAACAAATCAGGTCAAAGCCGCCAATCAGGGAGTCGAGAAAATCAGCTATACCGGCCATTGCTCACTCCTATTCGGAAACGGAAAAATGAATGACGTCTTCGGTAAGATGACCGTCAGCCGCGAAGACTTTAAATCTGAGCGCATAATCGCCGATTGCCAGCGGCGGAATATGCACGACAATTTGGCCTTGTTTGCTGCCGGTGTCGGCTTGCAGTAATTGGTGTTTATCGCCTTTACTGACCAGGAAAACTTGCGACAAGCCCAGCTCTATCTGGGAGTTGAACGACAATTCGACCTGTGCCGGGTTGTTCGCATGTATCGGCGTGAGTTTGAGCGAATAATCGGTAATCACCGCATGAGCGGCGGCCCCATGCGAATGGCACAAAGTTATAAATAATAAACAGAGTGGAATGATTTTTTTCATTGTTTTTCCAGTTTGTAACTATTTGCAGATGCAGGCTATTAATTGGAACACGGATTAAACGGATTTTATTTTTTATAGAGTCCGGAATTAATGTAGCGAGACAATGAAGAGAGCCCGCTATCGTTCCCACGCCGAAGCGTCACTGCCATTAAGTTAAGGATGGACAGTTCCTTCTCCCTCCGGGAGAAGGTTAGGATGAGGGGATCAAATAAGGCTTTTTTCCTTATTTTGATTCTCCTCACCCCAACCCTCTCCAGCAGGATGCCTACAGGGATGTAGGTAAGTAGAGCAATGCAGGAGCAATTGCCGAGAGGGAGCTTTTTCTCTTAACTTAATGGCAGTGCGCCGGAGCGGGAACGATGTCGCTTTCACTTCGAACCCTATATCTGCGCTTATCCGTCAAATCCGTGTCATCCGTGTTCTATTTCTCTAACCTTTACTTATTTTTTGCCCTTCAACGCATGACCTGCCAGATTCTTGCCCAGTTCCCAAATGGAACCGGGAATTTGATGGGTGTCGGCGATGGCTTTATCGAACGCATCGACGATGGTATCGCGGTCTTTTTGCGTTAAGTTTAGCGGCGGCAACAGTTTGACCACGTTCATGCCGTGTCCCGCCACCTGCGTCAGGATATGGTGTTCTTTAAATAATGGGATAGTGATCATTTGACAGAACAAGCCTTTGTTGGCCGCTTCCAGCATCGCCCAGGCCGCTTTCAGTTTCAGGCTCTTCGGCGACTGGAATTCAATCGCGATCATCATGCCCTTACCGCGCGCTTCTTTGAGGAATTCATATTTTCCGGTCATCGCATTCAGGCTGTCGATAATATCGGTGCCGACTTTCATGCTGTTTTCGACCAGCTTTTCGTCTTCCATCACATGGAGCGTCGCCAGTCCCGCCGCCATCGCCATATTGTTTTTGGAAAAAGTGGAGCCATGCACGACCGCTCTATCCATCCGGTTATAAACGGTATCCATGATTTTTTGGGTCATCGCGACGCCGCCGACCGGAACGAAACCGCCGGACAAGGCTTTAGCCATGCAAATCATATCCGGTTTAACGTTCCAGTGGTCGATAGCCCAGAATTTTCCGGTGCGGCCCAAGCCGGTTTGAACTTCGTCGGCGACAAACAAAGTGCCGTATTTTTTACAGAGGCGCTCGACTTCCGGCAAATAATGGTCGTCCGGCACATTAACGCCTTTGCCTTGAATCGGTTCGACCACGAAAGCGGCAACGTCTTTATTGCTTAAAGCCTGTTCCAGCGCTTCAAGATCATTGAAAGGCACCGCGCTGCAACCGGGCAATAGCGGGCCGAAACCTTCGCGGAAAATATCTTCGCCGTTTAATGACAACGAACCCATGGTCAAGCCATGATAGCCGTGTTCGCAAAAAACGATTTTTTCGCGTTTGGTGGTGTAGCGAGCGAATTTGATCGCCGCTTCGACGGATTCGGTGCCGGAATTGCAAAAAAACATTTTATTCAGATTGTCCGGCGTGGTTTTCAGGATTTCCTGCGCCAATAATCCGCTCAATACCGATACATCCATTTGCACTAGGTTGGGCAATTCCAATGTTAAGGTTTCGGTCAATGCGCTGACCACGGTCGGGTGATTGCGACCGATTGCAAATACGCCGAAACCGCTAAGCAAATCCAGGTATTCGGTGCCTTCCTGGTCGTACAGATATTGCCCGACCGCTTTTTTATAATGGCGGTCGTAACCGATGGTCTTTAACACCCTGACCATTTGGTTGTTTAAATGTTGTTCGTGCAGATCAAATTTATCAGTGCTGTGTTGAGAAAAAAGTTCGGCGATGCTGAATGACATGAGTGACCTCAAAAAATTAAATACTTTTGCCGCTGAAAGCGGGCAGGACGATTAAAGAACACATGACGGTGAAAGTAAGGCCTATAGCCAATACTAAACCCATGCTGGCCATGCCCTGATGGGCGCTGAAGGCAAGGCTGGAAAAACTGCACAAGGTCGTTATCGAGCTGAAAATAATGCCTCGGGTGGTGCTGCTTTGCAGCAAATTTTCATCTTCGCTCGAACTGGAATGATGCCGGTGCATGATCAGGATACTGCTGTCGATACCCATGCCCAGCAGTAAAGGTAAGGCGATGATATTGGCGAAATTGAAAGGATTGTCCAGTAATACGTTGGTTGCGCCGGTTAGCAATGCGGCCAGCAATAAGGGCATGATCACCAGCAAGGTCTTTCTGACGCTTTTGTACATTAGCAATAATAACACCACAATGGCAATAAAAGCACCGCTAAAGGCTCTAATAAAAGCCTTCACTATCGCATCGCCTCCGGCTTGATTGATAATCGGCAGACCCGAAACCGTAGTGTCGACCGCTTGCACTTGGCTAACGAACTGTTTCAGATTCTCCGGCTTGTTTTGATCTTTTTCCGGCGTAATCAAGACTCTATGCAAACCGTTAGCGCTGATCCAGTGCGACTTTATTTCCGCCGGTAAATCGTCCAAGCCAAACGCTATTGCGGTCAGGCTGGTTCTAAGACGTTCTATCGTAAACGGCAGCAGACCTAAAATGTTTTTTTCCAATTGCACGTAAGCGCCGGTCGGAGTCGGGCTGCGCTCCGTCTGTTGCAAAAACGCTTCGATGCGCTGTTGCAGTTGCAGCAAGGTTTGTTGCGGCACATTAGGCGATTTTTCGGCAATGGCTTGTTTCAGCGCTTCATTAAATTTAATTAATGCGCTGTGTTGGTCAACGGTATCGAGAATGCTGTCGAAATTTTTAAGTTGCCCGCCCAGCATCAGGTTTAAATCTTCAATTATCGCCAGTTTTTGCTCTTGATCTTTAGCGACAAAATTGGCTACGGTCAGCGTTTCGTGTACGGAAGGCTGCTGTTTCAGTTGGACCGCCATTTTTTCGGCCGCGTCAAGATCCTTTGCCAAGGCGGTTAACGCAAACGGGGATTCGGTTTTGGACTTTAACAGCTCCTTAATAGTGACCACCGATTCGCTGTTGGGATCTCTGAGGTTGATCGGGTTGTAATCGAAAGCAAGATCGGTCAACACGAAGCAAGCACCGAAACCCAGTACCAAAGAGACGATTTTGATGCCGCCGGCATAGCGAAACGGGAACGTAATGATAAATTTCGGCGTTAACGGCGAGCGCATCGGCTTTATGTTATTCACCGGAAAAACGCAGAACAAAGCCGGTAACACGGTCAATGAAATAATCAAGCCGATAAAAATACCGCCGCCCGAAATAACGCCCAATTCGGATACGCCCGCATAATCCGTCGGTATAAACGCAAAAAAACCGATGGCCGTAGCCAGCGCGCATAAAAACAACGACGAGCCGACATCGCGGATGCTGATCAAAATCGCTTGGCTATTGGATAGCCCATCGGCCTTGCCCTCGCGGTAATGCAGGCAGATATGAATCGCGTAATCGACGCCCAAGCCGATATATAAACTGGCGAAGGCGATGGAAATGACATTTAAATGGCCGACGGTAATCGCGGCGAATCCGGCGGTCAAGACCAAGCCCATCACCAGCACGATATAGGTTGTAATCAGCAATCTGATTGAACGCAGGCCTATCCATTGAACGATGAACACTAAAACCAGCGACGCCAAGCCGGAAAGTGTGGCGCCTTTGGTGACGCTTTCAAGTTCTTCGTGCTCAAGGGCGGTTTCGCCGGTCATGCGAATACTCAGCGACGGCGTTTCGGCCATCAGCGCGCGGCTGATGTCGCGCGCTGCGGAAAGCGCGACATCGGCGGGCAGCATTTCATTGAAATGCATGGTCGGTTTGGCGATGACGATGGTTCGATTTTGTACCGCCGCGTCCTTGTAGTTGTCGGCGGACAAGATATTTTGCCAGGATAAATAATGCGATTGACCGATAAGCTGATTTTTTAGAATGTCGTCAATAGCAAGGAGTATAGGATTCAGATCCATCGGCAAGGCTTGGTCATGCCGGTTGAGCGCCTGACCGATAATATCGAACAAACCTTCAAGGTGATAATTCTGCGCCATGTGGCCTATAAAAGGCTGGGCATCGGTCAGTTTTCGGGCGAAATTATCCAGGTCGCTTTGATCCAGATAAAGCAAGGCCTGTTGCCTGAAAAAAGCATTGTCCGTGGGAATGTAGACGGATTCAAAACGGTCGTTGGCTTGGTCCAGCTGTTCGACCAGCTTAGCGGCGGCTTGAGCGGATTGCTCCGGCGTTTCGGCTTCAACCGCAAAAATAATGGTGGTGGCGTCCTCCGGAAAGGCCTGATTAAAATGCGCTTGGTTTTGCTGAAAAGGCAAGTCGGGCGACAGCATTTCAGCGGTATTGGTGTTGATCGCCAGATTTTTTAAGGTGTACTGTAAGGTCGCTCCGCACAGCAATAACGACAGCAACAACAACGTCCACGGGCAACGCATGATTTGCCGCTCGCACCAGCCGATCAGGATGTTGAAAAAAGATGACATGCGGCTTACGGGTTTAATCCGGCGGTTGAGGTCAAGGAGCCGAGCTGTTTGGCGACCGATGTTAAGGTGTTCTTTGCCGCATGAAAATGCAGACCCAACTTGATAAGTCCGGGCAGTTCAGTAGGGTGTAACGCGATAAAGCCGAGTAATTTAGCTAAAACAATATCGCCTTGGTCATTCAGAGAATGACTGACAGCTTTAGGCAGATCCATGTCGGCCGGATCGGCAATGGCCCGAATGGCTAAAAAAGGTGCATTGTGTTGCCGAGCGACTTTGGCTATCGCGACGCTTTCCATATCCAATGCGATTGCGCCGGTTTGACTATGCAGCTGTTTTTTGTCGGCGGCACTTGCTACCAAGGTCAGGCTTTCAGCTAAACGGCCGGAATGAAATTTTATCTGGGTTGAGAGCAGGCTTTGGCTAAAGCCTAACCACTCGGGATGAACGCCGATTTGAATGCCGTCGGCATCTATCAGCGTGTCGGCCAAAACCAAATCGCCGGGCTTTAACGACGCGCTGAGAGCGGCGGCGCAACCCCAACTGATCAGCCGGGTAGCGCCTTGTTTAATCAATAGTTCGGAAGCTAAGCGCGCATTGTCGGCGCCTGCGCCGGAATAGGCGAGAATAAGGGCTTCGCCAATAACAACACAACACCCTTTGTCAATTTTTTTTGAGGTCAGGGTGCTGAGTTCTTCCGGTAAGGCAACGACAATGCCTGTGATCACTTTTTGAGAAGCTCGTTACGGTATCTAGCCAAGGCCCAAAGCGGGAAGAACTTGTCGTAACCGTGGTATTTGAGATAAAAAACTTTCGGAAAACCGGGCGCGGTAAAACACTCGTCATTCCAAACGCCGTCGGCTTTCTGATTGCGCAAAATAAAATCAATGCCCGCTTTGACTTCGTGGCTGTGAGCCTCGCCCGCCGCCATCAGCGCCAAAACCGCCCAGGCTGTTTGGAATGCGGTACTGAAACCGTATTTGCCGCTTTGGCTGACATCGTGATAGCTGTAGTTGTCTTCGCCCCAGCCGCCATCGCCGCGTTGTACGCTTTTTAGCCATTTTGCGGCTTTAGTATAGAGCGGATCGGTTTTAGGCAGACTGGTTTGCTCCAAGCCGAGCATAACCGACCAGGTGCCGTAAATGTAATTGGTGCCCCAACGACCGAACCAGGAGCCGTCCTGTTCCTGTTCGCTGCGGATGTATTCGATGGTGCGCTCCAAGGCAGGCAAGTACTCGGCATGATCCTGAGCCACTCTGGCCATCAACATCGCGCAACGGGCACTGACATCCGATGTCGGCGGGTCCAGCAACGCGCCGTGATCGGCAAACGGAATTTCATTCAAGTAATAATAGGTATTATCGACATCGAACGCACCGTAACCGCCGTTTTTAGATTGCATGCCGACGACCCAGCGGGTGGCGCGATGGATCGATTCATCCAAATGGGGCAAGTTCGATTCCGCCATCGCAAAGGCAACCACCGCGGTATCGTCGACATCGGGATAATGCGGGTTTTCAAATTGAAACGCCCAACCGCCGCCGGCTAAATCAGGCTTGGAAATCCGCCAATCGCCGGGCTCGTCGGACAATTGCTTGCTTTTAAGCCAGTCATAAGCGCGAGTCAGGCTTGGACCGTTGCCGATTTTGTCGGCTTCCTGCAAAGCCAATGCGGCAAGCGCGGTGTCCCAAACCGGGGACAAGCAAGGCTGGCAATAAGCATCATGCTCATTGATGACCAATAATTTATCGATGGCTTTACGCGCGGTGACGACATGATGATGATCGGCAGGCATGCCCAGCAGCAGCATGGCTTCATAGGCATTGACCATAGCGGGAAAAATGCCGCCCAAACCGTCTTCGCCGTTCAGACGCTCAATAAACCAAGTTTTGGCTTTTTCAATCGCCAATTCATGGGCTTTCTTCGGAATCAACGGACGCGTTGCCCGGCCCAGTTTATCCAAGCCCAGGAAGATCTTGTTTAAGGTTGTTCTTTCAGGGAAATAGTGCTGTTCTTTATCGGGATGAGTGATAAAAAGTTCCAGTATAGAGATGTTGTTAGGATTCTTTGCTGTTGCTTTTAAAGTGCAAAGAATGAACAACGGCACCATAACGGTTCTGGACCAGTACGATACTTTATCCAAATGGAACGGAAACCAACTGGGAAACAGCATGATTTCGACGGGAATATAAGGAACGCCGCGCCAAGGCAATTGCTCGAAGGTTGCCAAGGCAATACGGGTAAATACGTTGGCTTTGGCCGCGCCGCCTTGACTGAGAATGTAATCCCTTAAGCGAACCATGTGCGGCGCGTCGATCGCATCGCCGGCCATTTTTAACGCGTAATAAACTTTAACGCTGCAACTCAGATCGCCGATGCCGCCGGTAAACAGCGGATAGCTGCCGTCTTCGGATTGACGGGGTCTTAAATAATTAGCAATTTTGGCTTGCAACGCTTCATCGATTTCACCCAGGTAGTGCATCATCATGATGTACTCCGACGGAATCGTGCAATCCGCTTCCAGTTCGAATACCCAATAGCCGTCCTTGTCTTGCAAACTTAATAACTTTTCCTGCGCTTTATTAATGGCTCGATTAAGGTCAAGCGCATGGTTACTAAAGGTATTCGATGAGCACGAAGGAGTGCTGAAATTTATCTCTGAGTTGGCTTCGTTAAACATAAGTTACGTCCTTAAAAATTTACCTTGGCTTCTGAGGGAGGTGTTGAATAGGTCCAATCCGGCGTTTTAAGCTCGCGACCGGCTAAATTAAAAAGTAAGCTCAGCAGAGTGTTGCTGCGTCCGGTTAAACGGGTCGCCAAAATAGTGGCTTTAACACTGTT
Organism: Methylobacter sp.; assembly: GCA_026399025.1. Lineage (GTDB taxonomy): Bacteria > Pseudomonadota > Gammaproteobacteria > Methylococcales > Methylomonadaceae > Methylobacter_A. Next base: position 5,576 of record JAPLRU010000057.1, on the reverse strand, counting down.
GCGAGTAATTTTGACTTGATCGGAATGATTGAAATCCAAGTTCCGTTTGATCTTTTTTAAGGTCAGAACGGCCATGCCTAAAGCCCAGAGACAAAAATTCCGAATACCTGTTTCATGACTGGGCAGCAGCAAGGTGTAGGTCAAGGCATTATGCAAGTGACTGTGCGCGATGCCGATCAAGTGCTCCAAGCCTTTGCTGAAGTTTTCGGAGTGAGTTTCCGGACTCAGGTTTTTAAGATCGAAGCCGGTTTCGGTAAAAATGTCCTGCGGCAGCCAGCACACGCCACGCTCGGCATCGTCCCAGATGTCTTTCAATATATTGGTCATTTGCAAGCCCTGACCGAAAGACACCGACAGCCTCAGCAACTCGTCTTGGTGTTGCGCGATTTCGGGAGAGTAATGGCAAAAAAGTTTGGCCAGCATTTCACCGACGCAACCGGCAACGTAATAGCAATATCTATCCATATCGGCGAGTGTGGCGAGACCGCCATGCAGATCTTGAGCTTGGAAAATCGGCATGCCTTCCGCCATGGTTTCTACGCAGCAAGCCAGCGCTTCGATTTGCTCGGGCTCGAATTTATGGGTGATTTGGATAACCCTGGGTAGTACATGAATTAAGGTATGTTCGGCGGGAATGGTTTGCTCGGACAACAGCGGCGCAAGATCGACGGCAAACGGCTCTGAATTGTCGCCGGTTTTTACGACATTAATAAATTCCGAGCAAAAATATTTTTTTTGTTCGGGAGATAAAGACACCTCATCTTCTATAGTGTCGACAATCCGGCATAACAAATAGGCGTTGGCGACTATGCTGTATAGCTTTTCCGGCAGTTGGGGAATCGTCAGGGCAAATGTTCTGGAGACGCCTTCAAGCAAAACAGCCTGAAATTCATCATCCGATAAATTGCTGAGCGATTTTGGGTTATCCAGGGATATTTGAGCTTCACTCATAGTATTTTTGATGCCGACCTGCAAGGTAAATTTAAGTTGATGAGGGCAATAATAGACTGTTTGTTGGTATTTTGCAAAGCAATGTTGTTTTGTTGCAAATGCGCACACCCGATAATCTTTAAAAACAACTTATTATGTATTAAAACATATCGTTACTTAAGCTTGTTGATGTATATATTCAGGTAATATGAAAGGCCGCTCCGTATCGGTTTTTACCTAGGGACACTATAAAACTGGAGTCGCCAGTTAAAAGATAGTATTCTAATGACAATAGGTAAGCGCTTGTATTATATAAAAGGCTGGCTGATATTCACCGTTAAAGCGCACTAGGTGATTGTAATTTAGTGAATATTGCAAGCTTGTTGTTTTATTGATACAGGATTTTACCGGTATAGGGTTGTCATTTCCTAATGCATGTGTTTTAGGGTCGCTCGTTTCATATGGGCGATATTTAAGTTATCAAAGTTTTTGGAGGGTTTGCTTGTGGGAGTTCCTTTACGTCAGCAGTTGACTGTAGGTCGTTATTTAATTAAACAGAAGTTGAAAGGAATTAAGAAATATCCTTTGGTGCTGATGCTTGAACCGTTGTTTCGTTGCAATTTGGCCTGTGCAGGCTGCGGTAAAATCGATTATCCCGATGATATTCTGGATCAGCGCCTGTCATTTGAAGAATGCATGCAGGCGGTCGATGAATGCGATGCGCCGATGGTATCCATTCCCGGCGGAGAACCGCTTATCCACAAAGAAATGCCGCAAATCGTTGCCGGGATCATTGCCCGAAAGAAATTCGTTTACTTGTGCACCAATGCCCTGCTGTTAAAAAAGAGGATCGATGATTATCAACCCTCCCCTTACCTGACATTTTCCATCCATTTAGATGGCATGCAACACAGGCACGACACTTCCGTTTGCCAAGACGGCGTTTTTGAGCGGGCCGTGGAAGCGATAAAATTGGCGTTGGCGAAAGGCTTTAGGGTCACCGTAAACTGCACCTTGTTCCAGGGCGAAAGTTCTCAAGAGGTTGCCGACTTTCTGGATTATGCGATGGAGCTTGGCGTTGAAGGCGTGACTATCGCTCCGGGCTTTAGTTATGAGCATGCGCCCCAGCAGGATGTGTTTATTAAGGGCAGCGATGTTAAGGATTTATTCCGCGGTATTTTTAAAATCGGTAAAAACCGCAGCTGGAAACTCAATCACTCGTCGTTATATCTCGATTTTCTGGCCGGCAATCAAAGTTACGATTGCACGCCATGGGGTAATCCGACCCGTAACGTGTTCGGCTGGCAAAAACCTTGTTATTTATTGGCTGACGAAGGTTATGTTTCAACTTTCCAGGAACTGTTGGATACCACACCTTGGGATAAATACGGCACGGTTAACAACCCTAAATGCGCAGGTTGCATGGCGCATTGCGGCTATGAAGCCACCGCTGTCGAAGATATGCTGAGTCATCCTATCAAAGCGTTGCTGACATCCATCAGAGGCCCCAAAACCGAAGGTGCAATGGCGCCCGAAGTGACTCCCGAATATGCAAAAAAAGAACGTTCATCAACCATTGCGGGAATTCCTGTGAGAGTTGAGATCGTCGATTAAAATTTATTTAGGCCAAAGACGAAAGGCTAAAGACTAAGGAGGAGGTTTTTCACCCTTCGCCTTGGGCCTTTTGCCTGATTTAAATTGGTTTTTACGAGGTTTTTTGATTATGGCTTTAAAAAATGTAAGGTTGCTCATTGTTTTCATGTTCCTTTTATTCGGAACAGCCAACGCTTTCGCGGAAGAAACGGCAACCGCAAAACAGATAGTGGAAAAATTTCAGTCCGAACTGATTGCCGTGATGAAGGACGGCAAGAAATTGGGCTATGCAGGCAGATATGAAAAGCTGAAAGATCCTGTTGCCAATAGCCACGATCTGACTAAAATCGCCCGTATTGTGGTCGGCAAGGAAGGGGAAAAGTTATCCGAAAAACAGCAACAAAAACTGGTCGACGTCTTCAGCCAATTCAGTATCGCTTCTTACGCGCATAACTTTAAAGATTACGCCGGGGAATCGTTTGTCTTCGATTCGGAAGAAGAAACCACAAGAGGCGGTGTTGTTGTGCATTCGCACCTGGTCATTCCCGGCGACAAGCCGGTTAAATTCGATTACATGCTCAAGGAAAAAGGCAACAGCTGGCGCATCATCAACATTATCGCCAACGGCGTCAGTGATTTGGCCTTGAAAAGGTCTGAATACACCACTATCTTACAACGCGAAGGCTTTGACGCCTTAATAACCAAGATCAATGAAAAAATTGACAATTATTCAAAACAATAAGGTTTAAGGCCAATGAACAGACCACAAAACGGCAATAGCAGCGTTAAAAAGCACCCTACATTTTCAAGTTTATTAATCGGAGTCGCCATCGCGTTAGGCGGTTGTGCAACAACGCAAGCGGTTGAACAATCTACCCTAGCGAACAAAGCCGATCCTTATGAAAACTTTAATAGAACCATGTTTGGCTTTAACGATAGCGTTGATAACTATGTCGCCGAACCTATTTCAAATGCCTATAAATGGATAACCCCGCAGTTCATGCAAACCGGCGTTTTCAACTTTTTTAATAATCTGAAAAACGTGAATGTGGTTATTAACGATGTTTTACAGGCTAAATTTTCACAAAGCGCTGAAGATACCGGACGCTTTGCGCTTAACTCAACAGTCGGTGTAGGCGGTCTGTTCGACGTCGCCAAACATGTAGGCTTGGAGCAAAATGACGAAGATTTCGATCAGACCTTGGCGGTATGGGGTGTGCCGCAAGGCTCTTATCTGGTATTGCCTATCCTCGGTCCGTCGACTGCGCGCGGCATTCCGGGAGCCGTATTCGATACCGCGGCCAATCCGGCCAGTTATATCGGTATGCCGGTACAGTTGGTATCCATGCTGAATGCGCGAGCCAGTGCGGAAGGAGCCTTGAAATTTATCGATGAAGCCGCGTTGGACCCTTATGTATTTACCCGCGAGTCTTTTCTGCAATGGCGAAATAACTTGGCTACAGATGGAAAAGCGGAAGCCTCTTCGGATGTCGATGATCTTGAAGACGATGGGCTTAACGACGCTAAAGGCGCAGCCGATACCGGTAAAAACCTGAATGCAGACAATAAAGAGCTTAAACAAGCCTCCTATTCATTTAACACTGTCGCTCAGTCATTTGAGGGCACCGCCAAGCTGTTTGAAGATGCCGGCGGTAAAGTGGACAAATTGAAACAATCGAAAAGATTTAAGTAAAGAAGGCACAAGGCGAAAGGCGAAAGGCAAAAGCAGACTTCCAGTACGGCTGCCCTTCGCCCTTCGCCCTTCGCCCTTCGCCTCTTTCAATAATGCAATAAAGAATGAACTTCGTAATCCCTTAGCTTTTCCCGTCCGTCCAAAAAATCCAACTCCACGACAAAAGCACAGGCTTCTACTTTGGCGCCTAATTGTTCGACCAACTCGCAACTTGCTTTTGCCGTTCCGCCGGTCGCCAGCAAATCATCAATCAATAACACCCGATCATTCGCATCAAACGCGTCGATATGCGCTTCCAGTGTGGCCGAGCCGTATTCGAGATCATACGATACGCTTTGCACATCGTAAGGCAGTTTTCCGGGCTTTCTCAACGGTACGAAAGGAAGACCCAACTCCCAAGCGACCAAAGCGCCGAAAATAAATCCACGCGCCTCCATACCGGCAACGGCAGTGATATTCCGGCCTAAAAAAGGCTGTAACAATTGATGTACGGCGAGTCTTAAGGTCGCGGGATTTTTTACCAGCGGGGTAATATCCTTAAAGATAATACCGGGCTTGGGGAAATCGGGGATGTCGCGTATTTGCTCTCTTAATCTGTTCATTGTTTTTATTGTGTGTCAGGTTTTGTATAGTTATTGTAATGCAGCGCATGGCGGCAGCTATTTCGGCGCCGTAACCATCGGTTTGGAGGGCTTTGGGCTTTCATCCAAACGAAATACCGGCCCGTAACTGGTATCCTGATCAAAATCATCCCAGATATAAACAGGATAAGCGATAGGCTGAGTAGGCAGCGGTACCGTAAGCAAATCGGCCACGCCCACACCCATGCGCCCGAGCATGTTAACCAGACCTTTAACAGAACCACCGACAAGACCATAAAAAATATTGCTTTTATTACTCGTGTTAATGATGTTTTTGGGAATTTCCAAGACGCTTCCGGTCAGATTGGCAAAGGCGCTCAGGGCTTTGCGGCCCACTTTGCCGCCATAGCTCCGAGGTTGCTCCTTACTCAAAGGCGCATAAGCCGTATTAGCATAATCCTGTTGCTGTATTTCGGCCTGAGCCATCGGCACATAACCGCTCAGCAGGCTGATGAAAAGCAAAGGAACAAAAAAACGACTGAATCTACGCATATCAAATCCTGTGGCTGTATTAATCGTGAAAAATCAGTATAGCAAAGCTGTATAGAGTCCGGAGTGAATAAAGCGACATCGTTCCCACGCTCCGGAGACTGTGAAAACATTCGTTTTAGAACAAAATCAAAAGCATTCACCACGAAGGCACGAAGATCACGAAGGAAAAATAATTATTTAAACTCAATGCATTGAAAACTTCGTGTCCTTCGTGTCTTCGTGGTGAA
>JAPLRU010000064.1 GCA_026399025.1 Methylobacter sp. | reverse complement strand
TCTTCACCACGAAGGCACGAAGAGCACGAAGGAAAAATAATTATTTAAATTCAGTGTATTGAAAACTTCGTGTCCTCGGCAACTGCTCCTGCGTTGCTCTACCTCCTGCATCCTTGCAGTCGTTCGTGCCTTCGTGGTGAAGGCTTTTGCTTTTTGTTATAAAACGAATATTTTCACAGTCTCTCCGGCGTGGGAACGCAGTGAGGGACGCTCCTGCGTCCCGTACCGCTAGAGCGGTATCCGCCATTCCCACGCCGGAGAGGCTGTGAAAGTATTATCAAAATCAGTTTAAAAACCTATTCACCACGAAGACACGAAGTTCACGAAGAAAAATAATTGATTAAACTCAACGCATTAAAAACTTCGTGTCCTTCGTGCCTTCGTGGTGAAGGCTTTTGCTTTTGTTCTAAAACGAATACTTTCACAGTCCCCGGAGCGTGGGAACGATGTTGCTTTTATTGGCGACTTGCTCAAGCTGATTGATTTTCAAGCTGAATATGCCGGAGCTAAGCGGAATCGTATTATTCCGGGATGCTTAACGAAGCGTAAATGCGCCCAAAATCATCCGCCATGCGTTCCACCGTGTAGTGCGCCAGCACCCGCTCCCGTCCGGCCTCGGCCATACGGGCAAGCAATACCCGGTCATCGTCCAGCCGGGCGATGGCTTCGGCCAAACCCAGCGCGTCCTTGGCTTCGACGAACAGCCCATGCACGCCGTCCTGCATCACATCCGGCGTCGCCCCTATTCTTGTCGTAATCGGGACGGTTCCGGCCGCCATGGCTTCCAGCAAGGCATAGGGCAAGCCTTCCCGATGATAGGTGGGAAAAGCGAAAACATGACCGGCCTGCCATAGCCTATCCTTATCGGTGCCGAATATCGGCCCGGTGAAATTCACTTGCTCAGTCAAGCCCAGCTCATTGACCCGTGCCCGAATACGGCCTTCAGCTGAGCCGCCACCGCCTATGGACAGCCGCAACTCGCGTTGTTGCTTAACCAGCAGGGCTATCGCCTCCAGCACTTCAAAAATACCTTTGTTCTCGGCAAAGCGTCCCAAATAAACCAGGTGTAAAGGGCCGGGCGGCTTGGCGGCAAGCGGCTCGAGCGCTGCATTAATCGCATTAGGCACCACTTCCAGCCGCTGCTCCGGCAAAAAGCGCCGATAAGCTTTGAGCTGCGGCTGCCCCAGCAGCACTACCGCATTGGGCAGCTTTAACACGCCGCGTAAAATGCCGGTCAATAGCCGGTTGCCTGTGAAAAAGTCCTCAGGTAAAGCGCCGCCATGAACTTGATACACCACCTTTCGCCCTAAAAAACGGGCGATCAGCAGATAAGCAAGGTCTCGCCAATAGCTTTTAGGGTCCATTGAGGTATTTAAATGGACGATGGCCGGGCGTTGCTGCAACAGGCAAGCAAAAAAAGCCATAGGACTGAACGCGAAACGGAACAGTTGCTGAACCTTGTTTTCCTTGCGTCCCTCACTGCCTACCTGAAAATGAAGCAGCCGATGCCGGACGGCAATATCCGAATTAAACAGCTGATTCAGATGGGTGCTGACGCCGCTGACGGCGCTCATGGCCGGACCCAGTATTAATATTTTTTGTTTCATCCGTATACGATCCTGAACTGTAGGGTTGTCCCTGCCTCGCCGGAAACGCCCGTCCTGCGCGCAATACGCGCACAGACTGAGTTCCGGTCTACTCAGAGTTATGCATAACGATGAGCGCGGCGTGGGTTAACCGGAACTGCTTACTCCCTTTTCCTCCGGGAAATAGGGGAGGGCATAAAACGTTCCGGTTGTTTCGTGCATCTTCCTAAGCAAACGAAAGCTCTTGCACACGCTCAGTCTCAAAGTAACCCTCGGGATTCATCGATTGCCAGCGCCAGGCATCGCGACACATCGCGTCAATTCCGAGTTCCGCGCGCCAGCCCAATAATTGTGCAGCTAACGCAGGATCGGCATAGCAGGCGCCGATATCGCCGGGACGGCGAGGAGCAATGCGGTAAGGAATTTTTTTACCGCTGGCCGCCTCAAACGCGCTGACCATTTCCAGCACGCTATGACCCTGACCGGTGCCGAGATTAACGGTCAACACGCCGTCCTTATCCTGCAAAGCTTGCAATGCGGCAAGGTGGCCCAGGGCAAGGTCGGTCACATGAATGTAATCGCGTACTCCGGTACCGTCCGGGGTTGAGTAATCATTGCCCCATATATTCAAGTGTTCGCGCCGACCGGACGCCACCTGAGCAATAAAGGGCATCAGATTGTTAGGAATACCGTTGGGGTCCTCGCCGATCATGCCGCTCTGATGCGCGCCGACCGGATTAAAATAACGTAACAAGGCAATGCGCCAAGTCGGGTCCGCCACCGCTAAATCCCGGTAAATCCGCTCTACCATCAGTTTCGAACTGCCGTAGGGGTTGGTTGTGCCGACCGGGAAATCCTCGCGAATCGGTACGCTGGCCGGGTCGCCGTAGACCGTGGCCGAAGAACTGAACACCAGCGTTTTTACGCCGTATTCGGCCATCACTTCAGTGAGCGTAACGCTCCCGACCACATTGTTGTCATAATAAATCAGCGGCTGTTGCACCGACTCGCCGACGGCTTTCAGACCGGCAAAATGCACGACCGCGTCGATTTGGTAGGCGGTAAATAATTTGCGCAATAAAGCCCGGTTGCGGACATCTCCGCGCACCACCGTCATTTTTCCTCCGACCAGGTTTTCGACGCGATGCAACGAGGTCGGTTTGCTGTTGCAAAAATTGTCGAGCACTACCACTGAATAACGTTGCTGCAAAAGCTCAAGACAGGTATGGGAACCGATATAACCCGCGCCGCCGGTTACTAGAATCATAATTTCAGCCTCTATCTAAGGGTAAGCCAGGGATAGGCAAAACAAGGTTTTCACTGTGCTGACAGAAAAATATCCTTAGCCCTTTCGCTTTTCGAAAGAGTTTTTGTCAAACATGCGTAATAGGCCGCCTTGAATTGAGGCTACGCTTTATTGGGTCAAGTTGTTTAGCTGTTAAGTTATCTCTAAGGCGTATTAATATTTTCCTGATGCATTCATTTAAATTCGGTACGGGTCTTGTTCCGTCCGAGGCGTCTTAAAATAAAATCAAATAAGATGGCTGTATTATTCATTCATACACAACCGTTAGCCATTCGTATGACTACCTAAGTGATTTCGCTAAAGTTTTTCCGGTATTTGCTATTGAAAAAGCTAAAGCTCTTATAGAACGGCGGTTATGCAGGCAGTCGGGCGTCTGCCTTGTGTCTTTCGATCATGGGGATAAAATTCCGTATTAATCCACGCCCGATGCTTTGTTGCCGATAAGTTCGGGCGATGGTCGAGAAATCCCAAAACGCGATAGCGGATTAAGGTTTGGGTGGGTTGACCGACGCCAACACCTGAGGCGCAGTCCTAACCAGCTCATGGTATACGCACAGGCCGGCATAGGCATCGTTTGCCGCGTAGAGCAGTTGACCGTCGGACAGTGTTTTAGCGGCCCAATTGGAGGTTGTCAGTTTCTTGGATTTTTGTAAGTACTGACCCAGCACAACGGCTACCGCCGCTTGCGCGCCAACTTGCTGTTGGTAGCCTAAACGGCGTACCGCGGCGGATAGCTCTATGATCGGGTCAAGCATAACGCCCAGTTTATTGCAGAGTGGGCCGCGGTCCGACTTGAGCCCAAACCCGACCTTGACAAGGTTATCCGACCGGACAATTTCGCTGAGAAGCTCAAGGCCCGACGAGTAGTCAAGCGTAAACAAAAACGCATATTGCCGGGTAGCGATTTGGACCAAGTGGGGGCCGGTGTTCGGTTGATCGGCAACGAAGTTCGGCTTGCTCTCGGTATCGAATCCGATGTGGCTCACTTTGAAGATTTCATCTTGCGCAAAAAATAAGTCATCTGTTGTGCGCACTAAACAAATTTTTTGCAGCGGCAATCCTTCGAACGTCGGCAGTTCGCGAATCGCTTCTTTCGATGGTCTTTCTAAAAATTGACGGGCATTCATATCAGTGTAACACTTGAGTTTTGTAGTTACCTAGGCCGCCTACGCACAGCGCCGATGACAGCCTCGAAGTGGGGTGAATTGCCTAGCCGCGAATCCACCTTACAGCTTTGCCGCTTGCGTGAAGGTTGCCCCCCGCTGCCAAAATCTACGGGATAGGGTGCGCGGCCGGCTCAGCGTGTAGTTTAATCCCCAGCGCTTTAATCACTTTTAGAATCGTATCAAAACGTGGCTGCGAGCCGGGGGAAAGCGCTTTGTACAAACTTTCACGGCCAAGCCCCGACTCCTTGGCAATCATCGCCATGCCTTTAGCCTTGGCAATATAACCTAAAGCGCTTAGCAATTCGTCACTGTCGCCGTCATCGAGCACTTGGGACAGGTATTCGCTGATAGCTTCATCGCTGTCGAGCAAATTCGCCATATCGAAGACCGGCAACGTGGAAACGCTGATTTTTTCGCTCATTATTCAATCCTCCAAAGTATCGGCCAAATGGATGGCCTTGATAATATCGGCGGACTGTGTGGATTTATCGCCGCCGCCCAGCATCACGATCACCACCTCGCCGCGTTGCACATAATACATGCGCCATCCAGGGCCGAACTGCTCGCGCAGCTCAAACACGCCTGCTCCGACCGGCTTCACATCGCCAAACTGCCCGCGCTGGACACGCTCAAGCCGACGCGCCAAGCGGATACCGGTTTGCTTGTCTTTAATGGCGGAAAGCCATTGGTCAAATTGTGGCAGGGTGCGTATTGTAACCATGGCTCTATTGTATCCAAGTTAATACACAAGTAAAGTCCAGTCATGTAGGGCGGTTTCACCTAGCAAACCGACGCATACGCACAACGCTTATGAGAGCCTGCCGTCGTGGGCTGGATTAACTGTCTTACAGCTTTAATAAAATAGTGAGGATCGTATTGTGCAGCCGATTCCCTGAATCGGTTCGCGAAAGTTTATTCTGCGGGTTATTTACCTGTCATCAAGATAGATAAAAAAATTTTGAACGGCTTGAGTTTAAGCCGCTTGAAAAAAATCATTGCCATCCCCAAATGGGCACCGGGAAAAATTAGTTTTTCCCAAACAAGAAACTGTATTGGATAATTTGATTATTGATGGTGAATAAAAATGAAAAAAATAACACTGATTTGTTCAAGTTTATTGTTGGCAGCAAGTTCTGCCGTTTTTGCAGTTGAAGATCATGGAAAAGCCGCACTTGATCGTGCGAATGCGGCGGCTAAAGCAAGCGATGCCAAAGAAATTGTCAAGCAGGCAAGCGCGGCATTAGAACATAGCCTGGCATCGGCGATAGTCCTTAAAGGCGCTTCGCAAAAACGCATGGAATCCGCGTCCAACCATCTGGAAGAAGCTATTAATGCCGGTAATTTGGGCCATGCCGATCAAGCTAAAACACATGTTAACGCGGCAATAAGCGAAATCCAGGGCGCTAATTCATAAAGTAAATTTAATCGAGGTATAGTGAATTTAACGGAAGCCGGTTTTATACCGGCTTCTTTGTATTTAACGGAATGCTACCCCGAGCCTGTTGTTTTTACTGCGGCGGGTTGACTGATACTGTCAGTGTGTAGTCATGTAGGGTACCCGCGATAGTTGTATCGCCTCAACTATGTAATCTAACCAATTACATTGTTCAGCAACAGCTGCTTAGAATATTTCTCCTATTGCGCAACGCTTAAGCGAGTGAAAACCTATGCCGGCAGTATCGATAGATCCATTAGCGCCTTTTTTCATTGTCTTCAACACCGGCTCCGGTCATGACGATGCCGCCGCAACTCGCAGCACCATCGAAACGTCATTGACCGATGCCGGACGCGAGCATCATTTAATGCTGGTCGAAGATCCGTCCGAACTGCCGGCGATTTCGGCAAAAGCCGTGACTGAGGCCCAAGCGCAACATGGCGTAGTAGTCGCGGCCGGTGGCGACGGCACTATCAATGCCGTGGCTCAGGCAGCGCTGGGCAGCGGCTGCCCATTCGGTGTATTGCCGCAAGGCACTTTCAACTATTTCAGCCGCACCCACGGCATTCCGTCCGATACCGCAGAAGCCGTGCAAGTCTTGTTGAATTCACGCGCCCATCCGGTGCCTGTCGGCCTCGTTAATGATCGGGTCTTTCTGGTCAATGCCAGTCTTGGCATTTACCCGAAACTGCTTGAAGATCGTGAAGCTTATAAGCAATCCTACGGGCGCAGCCGCCCGGTGGCTCTGCTTGCCGCTATTATGACCCTGCTCCGCGAACACCGGCCGTTACGTATTCATGTCGAACATGAAGATCAGGCATACGATTTGCGCACACAGATGATTTTCGTCAGCAATAACCGGCTGCAGCTCGAACGCATCGGGCTCCCCGAAGCCAAAGCCGTGGAACAAGGCCGGCTTGTGGGTACCGTGCTAAAACCCGTCACGACAATAGCTTTACTGCAATTGATGCTGAACGGAGCACTGGGGCAATTGGCCGATGCCGAACACATCGTCAGTTTCGCGTTCCGGCAAATCACGGTACATTTCGGGTCGGCGCTGCTTCGGCGCAGAAAGCGCATTAAAGTGGCAATGGACGGCGAAGTGGCTTTGTTAAAACCGCCTTTGTGTTTCCGTTTGGCGCAGGAAGAATTGCTACTGCTCAAGCCCGAAATTGCGCCGGGTGAAAATCCGCCGGACCCTGACAGCCAATGACGCTATTGATGCAGATTTCCGATACCCACTTCGGCACCGAACGGCCGGCGGTCGTCGAAGCGCTGGTGCGCTTGGTTCATCGGCAAGCACCGGAAGTCATCGTGGTTTCGGGCGACATCACCCAACGCGCCACACGCAAGCAGTTCGATACGGCGAGTGCATTCTTTAAGCGGTTGGGCAACGTTCCGATACTGATGATCCCCGGCAACCATGACATTCCGTTGTTTAATCTTGCCGCCCGTCTGTTGGCGCCGTTCGGAAACTACAGCCGCGTATTCGGCGACGATCTGGAGCCGGTATTCAGCTCGCCGCGCTGGCTGATTGTCTGCGTCAATACCACGCGCGCCTATCGTCATAAGGATGGCGAGGTATCATCGACTCAGGTCCAACGCGTAGCCGGTTTGCTTCAAACCGCAGCCCCGGAGCAATTGCGGATCGTCGTCGTGCATCAGCCGGTCGCAGTGGTTACTAAAGCGGATCGGACTAATCTTCTGCATGGACGGAACGCCGCCGTGCGTAGTTGGGCCGCGGTCGGCGCCGATATTGTCATGGGCGGGCATATCCATGTGCCTTATGTACTGCCGCTGCACCAATGCTACGCACATTTGTCCGGTCGATTGTGGACCGTACAGGCGGGCACGGCGGTCTCCATGCGGGTACGTCGTGAAAGTCCCAATTCAGTGAACCTGATCCGCTATTGCGGACCGCGCCAATGCATCGTGGAACGCTGGGACTGTAAAGCGCAGGAGCTCGGCTTTCAATGTTATAGCGCGGTGACGCTTGCTTGAGGCGCGACAAATCAGCACTCGCAGTTTCTTCAATAGACAAAAATGCTCAAACTAATTACATTGATCATTTTAATTAACTGAGTATTGGGGAACCCCTATGGAAATCCTGAACGCAACCGACGCCAAGCGCGAATTCGGCGATGTCTTGTTAAAAGCACAAAAGGAGCCTATCGCCATTAACAAAAACGGGAAAACCGTGGCGGTTGTTATGTCCGCCGTTGACTATCAAACACTGACAAATCAGCAGGAATCCTTGCTGAAGATAGAACTGCAAAAAGGCATGGACGATCTCCAGGCCGGTCGGGTGGCAGACGGTAATACCGTCATCGAACGCTTGAAGAATCGGGTTATCAATGCCCCGCTATGAGTTTACCGCACAAGCCGAACGCGATCTTGAAGCCATAGTCTGCAAAACGTGCCCCTTGTTTGCCATGGCACATAGAGCCGTGGCGAGTCAGGCAATTCATATTGTTGCGTCATACGCAACATGATAGACTTCAAGCATGATTAAGTCGTTTCGCCATAAAGGTCTTAAAAAGTTTTTTGATACCGGCTCTATAGCAGGTATCCAGCCTCACCACGCAAAACGCTTACGGATGCAGCTTGTAGCATTGGATGCCGCAACAACTATTGAAGATATGGAAATCCCCGGTTTCAAGTTGCACGCATTAAAGGGCTCAGACAATGATCGATGGTCGGTTTGGGTAAATGACAACTGGCGTGTCACGTTTGAATTTCATGACGGTCATGCCTTCGTTCTCGATTACGAGGATTATCACTAAATGACTATGCACAATCCACCGCACCCAGGCGAGTTCATCCGGGAAGTCTATCTGGAACCCTTCGCTATCACCGGCAGGGAACTTTCCTCGAAACTTGGCGTTCCGCCTTCCACTCTGAACCGCATCTTAAAAGGCAGCAGCGGTATCAGCTCGGAAATGGCGCTTCGGCTATCGAAAGCCTTGGGCCGCTCTCCGGAAAGCTGGCTGATCATGCAGGACAATTACGACCTTTGGCATGCAAGACGAACGGTTAACCTTGATGCGGTTGAAAAGATTGAATTCAGGGCTGCATGACTAATCTACCGGGCTACTCGACTCCTGTCTCGTAGCGATTGTCTGGCGGCGAATCCGCCTTACAGCTTTAAAGCACCACCTGCCAACTCAGATTTTGGGGCGATAAAGCACACGAATTCCGCCTTTTTCAGTTGGTTCATCGATAATGTCAAATAACTCAGACACCAGAATGAGTTCTTTTAGAGTTTTGCATCCAACTTGCTTTTTTAATTGTTCCGTTTCTTCCGGCAGATTCTGCCGAATTTGCAGGCCAGCCACTTGTAATAATGTCCTATGCAAAAAAGCCCCAATTAAGGGGCTTTTTGTTTACGCCGCTTGTTTCCATTCGTGATTGGATTCTTCGAATTTAAGCGAGTCTTCATACTCGAACCTATCCATATCATTAAATCGCTCAATAATTTCAATTAGTTTTTGATTTTCTCCTAAATGCTCGCTAACAAGCTTTCTAAGCATGTTACATGCCCATTTAGGGATGTTGCTCTTTTTCTCCCAAAGTGCAATGGCTTGTTCTGAATTGCTTAATAAAACAGCTAATTTTGCTTGTGATAACTCTAAGTGTTTGCGCAAAAACCTAAATTCACTACCCGTTAGCTTAGGCTTATAGGTAATCAGATGATGAGCAATTGCATTGTTTAATCCTTCCGCATCGGTTATCGATACAGCTTTTCCGTAAGGAGTATCTATTTCATGGTAGCCATTTTTTAAGTAGATATTATTTAATCCGCATTCTTGATAATGGTACATGATCGCCTCCGCCATACCTCATTAAAACGTCGTTATGATTATGATTTTTTCGCCCCGGTCAGTCGTGAACAGCTCCGCTACGACTCTTACGCATTGGCCTGATGAGTAATGTTCCATTTTAATCCTCCAATTGCCCGAGCCGATGTCGCGATACGGGCCTTCGGTAATTTTTCCTTTCAGCAGGCACTGGTCGATTTGCGCTCGGGTAATATGGCGCTTTTTCATATTTTTTTTAGCGTGATCGACTAAAAACACATTTTCTGAATTAACGGCCAGCTCTTTAATCAGTGCTAAAGCCCTTGGTGCTGTTAAATCTAAATGGATAATATTCATGCTCATACCCGACCCTCCATGACCTATAAAAATTATAGGTTAATGTTTGGCTAAGTCAATATTTGTTTAAAGCCAGTAATCCGGATGGAGCTTGCGGGATCCAGGGTTTTAGGCGTTTTGTTCCCGCAGTCAGTTTTGTACGATGGTTTCGCCAAGCAAGCCGCTACAGACGCACAACGCCGATGACAGTCGTCGCAGTTCGGTCGGGTTAGGCGATAGCCGTAACTCGACATATCCCGCGCAAAATGTTGGGTTACGCTAACCCGACCTTGGCTGGGCTACCGTTTCGGCTTAAGTTTTTTACCAACATTCAATGCTTTTGCTAGGCCGTAGAAAATTTGATATTCAACGTTAGTCTTAACTTTAGGGGAAATGTTGGCATAGCTTCTTATCCTGAAGCACCATTGAAAAAAGGGTTTATGATCTTCTGCCTGCTCAGTGTAGCAAATAATATTAAGGTCAAAAAGGAACTGCAGAAAGTCATTAGCTGTAGCCATGAATTTCGGCTGAGATGCTGATATTGATGTTATGTGTAACATGAGCTTATCGTAGGCACTGGTATAGAAGTTGTAATTAAATTTGTTTTTTCCAGACAAAAACTCAAAGAATTTTAAAAAAATATCATAATGATCTGAGCCATAATAAAACGAAAGATGATCCTTTACTTCGCCGAGTAAATAATTTGAATACTCCCGTTGGAAGTGCGTATTTTCAAAATCATCTATCGTAAATCTTTCTTTGTCTGGAAGGGCGCTTGCATTTTCTTGTAGGAGCTTAAGCATAGTCACGATGTCACGCGGCCTGTAGTATGACCAACGAAGAAAATAGATAAATGAAGTTGGAGTAGAATGAGATTGCTCGAAAAAACTGGGTGAATCCCATGGAAAGTAATAATCCCAGGCTACACCTTTGGGAAGCGTAGACTGTTGCTGTACAGCTAGCATATGGTCAACAACCTCAAACAACTGGGATTCACGATGTACATCGTATTCGGTCCGCCAATCAAGAAATACAGCATTATCTCGAATCTTTGTATTCTGATTTTGTAGGCCGATTGATTCGAAAATGTCAGGTCGAATTAAGAGTACCACTCGCATACGGCCTTGCCCCCCCTTGACAGAAGGAAAAAAGTCGTTGTTTATTTCCCATACAGCATTTGCCAGACCCTTAATGCATTCCAGATACTCTTCGTAAGGTATGCTGGAAGGGCGGATATCAATTCCATCAATAAAGAGAATATTATTTTGCTTGAGTCGTATTTGAGACAATGCCGATTCAAAATGTCGTTGAATGTAAAATAAATTAATTTGAAATCGACTTTCCGAGAAGGTTAAAGCCTCCTTCTCTTCACCTTTTAGTTTTGCATGCTTGGATAGTAATTCCGCAGCTAGCTTAGATTCCTGTACGAAACTTAAAGCTTGAATAATTTCTGGAGAGAAGGCTTGCAAGTAATACTCATCAATCGCTGAATTTAGAGCATTGAACTTTGAATAATTCAATAATTTTGAAATAGTACCTTCCCTTTCGAATACTTGTTTTGATATCAAAAGATAAAGTATTACTTTCCATATACTAGAATAATCAGAAACAGAAAGGTGCTTTTCTCGCTTTAAAGAGATAAATTTTTGATACTCAGTTTCACGGACATAACGTATGCTTGAAACTGTATTTTTGTAATTATTATTTGTAAGAAAAATAGAATACGCGGTTTTTCCGGTTCCTTTTTCACCAATGAGAAAATAAATATGTGAGTCACATAGCTCATCAAGATGAGTGTTCTTAATGAATACTTTGTTTAGAAAATCTTTATTCTCTCTGCGCTTGTAATTTTCAGCGTCCGCGAAACCTAATTCAAGGTCTTTTATTAATTTCATGAGCAATCTCAGTGTGATCTAATAATATAAGGTTTGACATAAGCGGAAGAGATTGGCTTTCCGGTAACTGTCAGCGCGTTGTAAGTATTTATCATCATTTTAAAGACTTAATCCATAATTAGTCTCGTAGATGGTGCGCATCGCGCGCCATCTGTTGTGGATTTTAGAATATCAGCGGCATCGGAAAGATACTTGATGCGCACTCTACTCGGCTTAGTCAAGTATGACCCTCGAAAACATGCCGGAAAATCGGTTTATGGCGATAAATCTCATCACCATAAAAGGCGAAAGAGCCCTCTATTTCATCAACAAACCCGGTCTTTATCACCTGATCTTTCGTTCTACCAAAAGCCAAAGCGTTCGCCAATTGGGTTTGTAAAACCGTCCTGTCCGAGATCCGTAAAACCGGATTCTTCTGCCCCATCAGCATCAAAGACCGAATCAGTATATCAAGGCCGATTGAAAGCATATCCTTACAAAGCGTAAATAATTCCAAAGCTTTCA
Organism: Methylobacter sp.; assembly: GCA_026399025.1. GTDB lineage: Bacteria > Pseudomonadota > Gammaproteobacteria > Methylococcales > Methylomonadaceae > Methylobacter_A. The sequence goes on along the minus strand of JAPLRU010000064.1, from coordinate 12,623 downwards.
GAAGAAAATCACTACAAGGCTAGTTGCGCCGACTCTGCAACATCATCAACCAGCCGATTCCGCAGGTCGCTTGGATAGCAAAGCACGGCAACCCGATAGACCTGTTCGATGGCTCACCCGCCAAGTTAAGCTAACAGAAGCAGACGATGACCGAACAACCAGAACCTAAAAATATCCCACTTGCTCAACCTTGCCCCATATTCAGCCACAAAAAAGCCGGTGCTACCCGGCCTTGATTCTAAACAGCAAAATTAACGATGTCACAGGGCTCTATTTACCATCATCTCCACATCGGGAGACATGTTTATAGGTGAAAGCTTAATATGAGGATGTTTGCTTGCATACACCCTAAAAATCTCATCTGCAAACCCCTGTCCTATTGTCGTAACACCTTCAAAATCAAAAACAACTCACGATAAACAAGAAGTAAGCATGCGTTATCGAAGAGCCCAAACAGCAGGTGCAAGCTATTTTTTTACGGTCAATCTCGCAAACCGGCAATCCGATTTGCTAATGCGAGAGATAGAGGCTTTACGAGACGTTATCAGGACAGTAAAGCGAAACCAATAGGGTCAAGTCTGGGGGCTCGTAGAGGTGGCTACACAAGCTCAATACAAGATTTATTGTCGCTAATTAACGCTTTTTCAATAGCTTGCTGATTTTCGAGCAAGATTTTAATAGTCGTTGTTTTCGAATGATTGCCCATCTTGAGCCAAATAATCTTGGGAGGTTGTCCATGAATCAGATCCATTTCGTAAAAATCGGCATCTTGGGTAGCGATAACGTAGTCGTTATCAATGGCATACTGACGAATGACGCTATCATTGACATGCTCCAAGCCGATCAAAGCCACCTGCGTTGAGCCGGGATAACTGTCTTGAATGAAGGGCACGATTCGCCGAGACAGGTTTTCATCAAGCAATAGCTTCATGAGGCTTTGATGATGACCGATTGCCGCTCCCTATCGGCTGCAAATTGCAGGCAGGCGGTAATATCGTCATCCGTTAATTCAGGGAAGTCTTCGACAATTTCAGTACGGCTCATGCCCTCAGCCAACCAGGAAAGCACATCATAAACGGTAATTCGTAAACCTCTAATGCACGGTTTGCCACTACGTTTACCGGGCTCAATGGTAATCATGTTGTGATAATCAATGCTCATAGCTTTACACTCGTTTTGAGGTTGGGTTGCATGGGATTATATCCCTTTGATTAGTAAATGGGCATAACAACACTCGTAGACTATTACGGAAAGCTAGCCCATTCTGCCCCCCCCAACTTCAACATCCTAGACCGCAACGTATTCGGATTCATGCCCAATATCGCCGCCGCGCCTTTGGTGCCGGAAATCTGCCAGTTGGTTGCTTCCAAAGTTCGCAAGCGCTCGGTTTGAACGCCGGCCATACCGCGAGCCGACAACGGCGCAATTTCCAGTAGCGGCCCTTGGGACAGAATCACCACCCGCTCGATCACGTTCTGCAATTCGCGGACGTTGCCGGGCCAGGCATAGTGCCTTAACTGCTCCAACCCAACAGGATCGATGTCATCAAAGCGTTTGCCGAATTTTTTCGCATATTTAGCCAGGAAAAAACGCGCCAGCAGCGGAATATCGGCCGGCCGCTGCCGCAATGCCGGTATCTCGATTAGTCGTGGCGATGAGCCTGACATCGACGCGCAGGGTTTCGCTGCCGCCGACCCGTTCGAATTCCTGCTCCTGCAACACCCGCAGCAGTTTGGCTTGCGCCGGTGAACGCGCCTTTTTCATGGCCGAACAATTCGCTCTCGATCAGCTCGGCGGGCAGCGCCGCGCAATTGACTTTGACCATGATCGCCGCGTTGCGGTCGCTGTATTCGTGGATCGCGCGCGCCAGCAATTCCTTGCCGGTGCCGGTTTCGCCGAGCAACAGCACCGGCGTGTCAGTGCGCGCGACCATCCTCCCAAGCGGGACGGGGTTTGCAACCCCGTTCCTAACGTTTCTGCGATTTTCGAGCTAAAGAACCAAACTTAAATTAACACCTTACGTTTCGGTCGGGGCAACATGCCCCGACCGGCTGTAGTACGGCAAAACTATATCCTTCTATTCACCAGATTAAAAGCAAAATGCGGTATCCACACTCGGCGTTTATCACCTGTCTCACTCAGAAGAAAATGACTACAAGACCTGTTACGCCGACTTTGCAAGCTCGTCAACCAGCCGATTCCGCAGGATGCTTGGATAGCAAAACGTGGCAACCCGATAGACCTGTCCGATGGCTCACCTGCAAAGTTAAGCTAACAGAAGCGGACGATGACAGAACAACTCACCCGCGCCAAAACATCTCGCTTGCGCGGTTTTTTGCACGAAAAAACTTACCCCCATCCTACTTTGAAAACGTACAACTTCAAAAATAATGGAAAGCCATATAAATCAGTGGATATGGCTTTAAAAAAGTGTACGTTTTTTCACTCAGATGGGAATAATTGTAATGTGGGGGCTGCTGAAAGTTATAGATGAGGCTGCAGGAATGCTGCGTGTTTAGCGGGTGAAAATATGATTTGAAAATGGCTTGGATTGAAATTATTCGGCGATTATTGCCGCGAATCGACAGCCAATAACGGCCATTTTATTGGTCTTAAAATCTATGCTTTATTTTTTAATCAATAACTTAAATGGCGGAGAGAGAGGGGTTCGAACCCTCGATACGTTGCCGTATACACACTTTCCAGGCGTGCGCCTTCGACCACTCGGCCATCTCTCCTTTATTCGGCTTCCCGTAGATAACGAGAAGCCGGGTAGGATAATCGATATTTCGTTTTAAAGCAATGACGGCATTCGCCTTGTCACGCAGCTATGCGGTTCCGGCTAATGCTTCCAGCTCATCCCAGCGTTTATACACGTGCTCCAGCTCGGCATCGATTTGTTTCAGTTCATCCAAAGTCTTGGCAACGACGGTCTGATCTTTTTTGTAAAACTCGGGCGCGCTGATTTGCCGGTTTAATTCGGCTTGCCTGGTTTCCAGTTCGCTAATCCGTTCCGGCAGTTTATCCAGTTCCTGCTGTTCTTTAAAACTTAGCTTTTTTTTCGTTGCGCTACGCGCCGGAGGTTGTGCTACCGGTTTTTCCTGTTTGACTGCTTTGACCGTTTCAGCCTGTTTTGCTTGCTTGACATGGTTCATCCAGTCGCTATAGCCGCCGACAAACTCGTCAATTTCGCCTGAGCCGTCCAGCACGAAAACGCTGGTGACGACGTTATCCAAAAAAGCCCGGTCATGGCTGACCAGTAACAAGGTGCCGTCAAAATCGACCAGTTTTTCTTCCAGCAATTCCAAGGTTTCCAAATCCAGGTCGTTGGTCGGTTCATCCATGACGATCAAATTGGAAGGCTTGGTGAATAAGCGCGCCAGCAACAAGCGGTTTTTCTCACCGCCGGACAAGCTTTTGACCGGCGAACGCGCTCTGGCCGGGGCGAACAGGAAATCGCCCAGGTAAGACATCACATGCCGCTGGTTGCCTGAAATTTCGACGAAATCATTGCCGTCGGCGACGGTGTCGGCGACAGTCATTTCCGGGTCGAGCTGGTCGCGCAATTGATCGAAATAAGCGATTTCCAACCGGGTGCCTTGCTCTACCGTGCCGCTGACGGGTTCCAATTGTTTTAACAGCAATTTCAATAACGTCGATTTACCGGCACCGTTCGCGCCGATCAGGCCGATTTTGTCGCCGCGTTGAATTAATGTAGAAAAATGCTGGATAATTTGCCGGTCGCCGTAACCAAAGCTGATGTCGTTGACTTCGATGACTTTTTTGCCGGAAGCGTCGCCTCTATCCAGCGACATTTTGCTGGTGCCTTGGGTGTTGCGGCGTTGGGCGCGTTCGTTACGCAATTTTTCCAATGCTCTAACCCGGCCTTCGTTACGGGTGCGCCGGGCTTTTACGCCCTGTCTGATCCAGACTTCTTCATCGGCCAGTTTTTTGTCGAACTCGGCATTTTGATTGGCTTCGTCCTCCAGAGCGGCGGCTTTGCGGGTTAGGTAATCGTCGTAATTGCCTTGCCAGGATACCAGGTTGCCGCGGTCCAAATCGATAATCCGGGTCGCCAGTTTTTGCAGAAACGACCGGTCATGAGTCACGAATAACACGGCACCTTGGAAGTTCAGCAGTTGCTCTTCCAGCCAGGTAATGCTTTCAAAATCCAAATGGTTGGTCGGCTCGTCGAGTAATAATACTTCGGGCTCTATCACCAAGGCTCTAGCCAACGCCACGCGCCGCTTCCAACCGCCGGACAAGCCGTTGATCTTTAAGTCGCCGGGCAAATCCAGTTTGCTTAAAGTGCTTTCAACCCGTTGTTGAAAATGCCAGCCGTTATGGGTTTCGAGTTTATGCTGCAAATCGCCCAATTCATTCAGGGCCTTGTCGTCATCGTAGTCCATGGTTAAGGTCATCGCATGATAACGGGTAATCCATTCGCCCAACTCGCCTAAGCCGCCGGCCACGGCATCGTAGATGGTGGCGTCGTCCGGTAAATCCGGCGTTTGCTCCAACCACGCCAGCTTTAATTCCGGTTGCCGCCAAATGTCGCCGTGATCGGCCTGGACATTCCCGGCAATAATCTTCATTAAGGTGGATTTACCCTCGCCGTTGCGGCCGAGCAGGCCTACGCGCTCCCCGGCGTCCAGCTGAAAGTCGGCATTTTTCAATAAAGCGTGAGTTCCATAAGCGATGGAAACGTTGGTCAATCGTAATAAGGGCATTTTAAAGTTCTTTATGTTGTAAATAGCGTCGTAATAAATCCAGTGCCAGCAACGCCGCCTGATTTTGCTTGCGTTTGATAGGGCCTGCCACGGAATGGGTGGTTTGGTGAAATCCGTCTCCGGTTAGCAAGACATTATATAGAATAATGCTTTGGTCTTTATCGTGAAATGTTTGCTTGTCTCCGGCATAGAGCTGGACCAGCACAAAATCGGCAGCGCCGGTTCGGTGTATTTCGCCGGCGATAGCCTGTGCGGTTGTTATCAAATCATCCGCATTGACGGTAACGCCGAGTTTTTGCCCGAGTCTGTCCAGCGATTGCTCGTAGCGCGTTTCCAACAGCCAGTTTACGCCTATGCATTTAGCGGCGAGCAAGCCTTGACTGGCGGTTTCCGCAACGGCCAAGGTGTAGTTTCCGGCAATCATCAATTGATCGATGGTAAACACCAAGTCGCCGCCAACCGGCCCGAAACCGTCAATTGCAAAAACATGGTCGCCCAGTTTTACGGCAACCTGATCGACTGTTGCGGCCATAGCGGCTTCAGGATAATCATGCGGAAACAGCAACTTGGTTTGCACATCGTCGGGGCTGGCTCGGAACCCCAGTTGCACTTGGGCCGGAATTTCAATTGTGCTGATGTGTTCCTGTATGCTCGACTCGCCTATGCCTAAGGTTTTAATGATAATTAATTTTCCGGGCTGTAATAAAAACCGATTTGCCAGCGTCGGCCGGATGGATTCCAAAAACAAATGCCGCATCTCAAACGGTACGCCGGGAACGAAAGCAAACCAGCAACGACCGGTTTGTAGAGAAAAGCCCGGCGCAGTGCCCCAAGCATTATCGATACGTTCGGCCCCTTTCGGAAACATCGCCTGCTTGCGGTTGGCTTCGGGCATGGGCCGGTTTCTGAGCGTAAAAAAGCGCTTAATTTGGTCAAAGGCAATTTCGTCGAACTCCAGCGGCAGACCGAACGCTTTGGCGACGGCTTCGGCGGTTAAATCATCGCTGGTAGGGCCCAGTCCGCCGGTGCAAATACAGCAATCCGCGCGTACTGAAATTTCCCGCAGTAGGGCTATCAGGTCGTCCAGCTTGTCGCCTACCGCGGTATGCCGGGTTACGGTAAAGCCCATGTTGACGACGTGTTCCGACAGCCAAGCCGCGTTGGTATCGACGGTTTGCCCGGTAACGACTTCTTCGCCTTGGGAGAATATTTCTAGGGTTGGATTCATGGTGGAGGTTCGAGTCTGAAAGGTATGCTTAACATGCCAGGAGATATACGGAAGAATATTGCCTAGCTATCTTGAAAACAGCCAATGGAGTATGCCTGATTTCGGCTTATAAGGCTTGGTGTTCTTTATGGCGGTATGTCAATCGATCGGGTTGTACTTCGTTGGACAATAAAAAACCCGCTAAATTTAGATAACTTGCGGGTTTTTCTGCTTTGTTGAATGGTGCCCCGAGGCGGATTTGAACCACCGGCCTGTCCCTTAGGAGGGGACCGCTCTATCCTGCTGAGCTATCGGGGCAAAAACGGAGCCGATTCTACCATAGATATGCATTTAATTCACGATATAGCCGATAACAAAGCGCTGCTCAGCTGTGCTGTGAATCGGTTTGTGAGTTATAGCGAATTAGGTTTGAATTTCAAATACGACGAACAGGTCAATAATTATACTGAAATCAAAGGGCGGGTATAGCGGTCGCTTCGGGTTCTGCCATCGGAACCGTAGGTGTTTGCAATCTCAGGCTTGCCTTTCAAAATGTCCAGCGAGCGTTTGGTGTGACGCGATAACAGGTCAATGCCGGCGCCGTTTTGTTCATTTAAGGTCCGGCATTCTGCGCAGACGTGCATCAGTTGCGTCCAATTATTGATGGCTTCTGCGGTTGGCAGGCCTGCTGTTTCAGCGCGTCTAAAATATTCTTTAACGCTTTCTTGATTGTTTGGCAGTTTTTCGGTGGCCAAGACTTGAGTCAGTTGGGAACTGAACTGCTCCAACTCGATAACCAGTTGCTTTTTGCCGGTTGCGATAGCGGTGATCAGTTCGGCTTGTTGCGTTTTTTTTAAGGCTTCAGCCTCTCGGTTGAGTTCCTGATGAAGCTGATGCGCCAGTTGTAAAGCATTAAGAATTAGCTTTTCGGTAATAGGAAATATTTGCTCTATCATGGTCATGTACTATTTTCGGGTGGAATTAACTTCTCAAGTTGGATCAGCTTCTGTGCGACTCGGCCCGCATTGACCGAATAACTGCCGTCGGCAAGCGCTTTTTTTACGCTGTTGACTCGGTCAACATCTACGGGGGATGCCGAGGATGATCCGATGGCCTTTTTTATTTGCTGTGTTGCGGAGGTAAGCGCAACACTATCGCCTCTTTCTGTATGGGTAACCGTTGTTTTTCTTTCGCCATCGGTTTCAGTTTTGGGTGGCGTTTTGATGAAGGTTGGGCCGTTGGTTCTGCCGGTTATCTCGATAGCCATGTCAAATTCCTTAAAGTCTTTTTCAATTGCAGTTTTTATCGGCACCGCCGCGATAAACTTTAACTGTTTATTTAACCGGTCTGTGGACTTAATAATGAACGGCAACCAATCCAGGCTCAACGACTGTGGCGCTAATAATGCGTCCCGAGTTCTGGTTTTTAACTTTGATCAGTTGGCCTTTAGTGCCGTCCATCATTGCCACTCCGTTCATTCGGATAGAAAAATCCGCTTTTGCTGTGGTGATAACAACACTATCTCCTCTTTTGATCAATTTGGGTTCGACTAGAACTTTCAAGCTCATGATGGTTCCAGCCTCTAATTGGCGGGTGGCCTGTTTATTTTCAATTTGTTCCATTTGCGTAACAAAATCATCCCTCAGATTGGAGACCTCTCTTTTTTCGATAGTCAGATGTTGTTGGCTAATGATTTCTCCGCGTTGTACCGCTTGGGCCAAGACCACGACCATTTGATAAGTTTTGATAATGGCGGAAGTAAAAATCGACCATTTTTTCCCGCTATTGCAGCGCACCCCTATCGTTGTTCTGCCGGCTTTAATGACATCGGTTGTGGTGAAGACGTCCAGTGCTTCGATACATTGAGGCAGGCTGAGCCGCTCGTCCAGAGGAATTAAATTGACTTCATAGTCGCCCGGCAGGTTTATGTTTTGTGCAACATAAGCCTTAACGGCTTCGGCAATCGACTCGTGGGATTGCGCGCCTTGTTCCGCATACGCGGTCGCTGCAAAAATAAAGGCCGACGCCAAAATGAATAGGGTGTTTTTTATCATGGTTAAGGTTTGCTTGATAACTGATGTGATACGACTAAGCATGATTAATGCCAAGTTATTTCTCAGGCTCAGTCAATTTATTGACATGTCGCTTTGTTGCTTGCCGTCCGGTTTAGTGCGGCTATTTTTTGCCGGATGATTAAAAGCATTTAAACATAATTAGCTTGAGATGCCGGGTAAATAATAATAAATAATTATATGTTGTTGATATTATTTTATTATTTATTTATGGCATGTGCCGTGCTTTTGTTTCTGTAAAAGTAATCAGGAGATAGATCATGGCTATTAATTTTAACACCGCGTTGGGTATTGACCCCAGAGCTTTAGCGCTTCGAGAAAAACGGGGCGAGATACTGGCGGCTAATTTAGCCAATGCGGATACGCCCGACTTTAAAGCGCGCGATTTGGATTTCAAGTCGGTTCTGAAGCAAAGCATGCCTTCAAGCGTGACCTTGGAGCGCACGAATAGCGGACATATTACACCGCAGCAACAATTATTCGGGGCTAATCTGATGTATAGAAACCCCACTCAAGTTTCGTTAGACGGCAACACCGTCGAGCCGCAAATTGAACAAGCGAATTATGCGGAAAATGCGGTGCAGTATCAGGCCAGTTTGCAGTTCATCAATAGCCGGTTTTCCGGTCTGATGACCGCAGTAAGAGGAGAATAGCCGTGGGTACTTTAAATATCTTCGATATTGCCGGTAGCGGTATGAATGCTCAGACGCTAAGGCTCAATTTAGTGGCCAGCAATATTTCCAACGCGAACAGTGTCGGCAATAGCCCGGAGACGGCTTATAAGTCCAGGCAACCGGTGTTTGCCGCGGAATTAAATAATGCGCTGGACAAACAGAATGCGCTTAGCAAGGTGACGGTGAAGGGCGTCGTGGAAAGTGAAGCGCCTCCCGTTATGGAATATGCCCCGTATCATCCTATGGCGAATAAAGACGGTTATATTTTTAAATCGAATGTGAATACGGTCGAAGAAATGGCCAATATGATGTCGGCATCGCGCTCTTATCAAAATAACGTGGAAGTGTTGAATACCGCAAAGCAGATGATGCTTCAAACTTTAAAAATGGGGCAATAAGGAGATAGGAAATGGCTATAACCAGCGCAACGAATCCATACAGTAACTTAACCGTTACGCCGAAAAAAGAATCGACGGCTGCACCTAAAGCCGCTTCATTGGGCCAAGAGCAGTTTTTAAAATTGATGACCACGCAAATGACCCATCAAGATCCGTCAAAGCCGATGGAAAACGGTGAGTTTTTGACCCAAATAGCCCAGTTCGGTACGGTGTCCGGCATTCAGGATTTGCAAAAGTCATTCGGCGACTTTGCCGGTTCGATTGCTTCCAGTCAGGCATTGCAGGCAACCAGTTTGGTGGGACGCAGTGTATTGGCGCCGGGAACACAAGGCTTGTTGAAGGTTGGGGGCGAGATAACGGGCGCTATCAACTTAACCGCCGACTCATCGAATGTTAACGTCACTGTGAAAGATGCCGCAACGGGTGAAGTGGTGAAAACGTTGGAGCTGGGCGAGCATGGCGTCGGATCGGTGCCTTTCGTTTGGGATGGTATTAATTCAAACGGCGTGGCGGCCAGTCCCGGTGTTTATAAGATTGAGGCAACCGCCTATATCGACGGTAAAAATACCGGCATGACCACGGATATTAATTCAGAAGTCGACAGCGTCAGCATGGGCAGTGGCCTTAATGGCGTCAAGGTTAATCTGACCGGATTGGACAGTGTGGATTTTAATAAAGTTAAACAAATAAATTCTTTAGGATCGGGGGTGTAACATGAGTTTTGCAACAGCATTAAGCGGCTTAAAAGCCGCATCAACAAGTCTACAAGTCACCGGCAACAATATTGCCAACTCGCAAACGACCGGCTTTAAACAATCGCGGGCGGAATTTGCCGATGTCTATGCGTCCAGCCTGGGCGGCGTCAGCAGGACGCAAGCGGGTTCCGGGGTCAGAGTCACCGAAGTGGCGCAGCAATTTAATGACGGTAATATCGAAGCGACCCAAAACAGTTTGGATCTGGCTATCAGCGGTAATGGATTTTTTGTTTTGGCGGATACGGTCAATCTTCCCGATCCCGCTGATAAAGCCGCTCCGGTAGATCCTTCGGTGCCCAGCGCTTATACCCGCAACGGCGCTTTTCAATTGAATAGCGCGGGCAATGTCGTTAATGATAAGGGGCAGTATTTATTGGCTTTTGCCGCTAACGGCACCACCGCCGCGGAAGGATTTAGTACCGGTGTATTTAGGCCGATAACGGTTGATACCTCTCAAGGCTTACCCAGCGCCACCACAAATGTTAATCTGAAATTGACGATCAACGGCGGAGCCACTACGCCGACTGCAAAATTCGATCCCAACGATCCTAAGTCCTATAACAATACAACCTCGGTTACTACCTATGACTCTCAGGGTAACGCGCATATCGCCGCAACTTATTATGTAAAAACGCCGGTCGCCAATGTATGGCATGCTTATCTTTTTATCGATAATTTCGGTATCACCACCGGAGGGCAGGCTGTACCACCCAATGCGGCGAAGGCATCGACCGTGTCAAGCGACATTAATGTCCCCGGATTACCGATACCGATGGCTTTTAACTCGTCGGGATTGCTTCAGGAAGTGGGGGTGCGTGCTTCGCTTGCCGCTACTACGGCGATGGCGACGGCGGCGACGGCAACGGTTAAGGATACTGGCGATGCAGCTACGGCAGCTGCCGCTGCCGTAACCGCCGGTGGAACCGATGATACTGCCAATGCCGAGGCTCTTGCTCAGGCCTTGGCTGCGTCTGCGTCCGCTACGGCTATGGCCGCCGCTGTTTCCACTGTTAACAGCAATTCGGCGGTCAATATATCAAATGCTGCGGATGCGGCTAAGATTGCCGCCGATGCTGCCAGGGATGCCGCAACGGCTTATGCAACAGCAGCTGCGGTTGTTGTCGATAGCAATACGGCCGGTGAAGCTTCTAATCTTGCCGCCGCCGCTGCTCAAGCGGCGGTTGAGGCACAGACGGCAATTGCAAAATATAACGCTGCCGTCAAGGCGGCCTCTTCCACCGCTACGCAAGCGACCAAGGTGGATTTCGGAAATATTAATTTAACCGCTATCGATCCTAATATAAAAGTTGATCCGATGGCCTTTAGCGTAGATTTTGCCGAAACTACTCAGTTAACCAGTCCTTTTAGTGTCGGTGTGTCAAGTCAAAACGGCTTGCCTGCCGGCAATTTGACCGGTATTGATGTCGATGATGCCGGGGTGGTGTTTGCAAAATACAGTAACGGCGGCTCCAAAGCCTTAGGCCAAGTGGCATTGGCTCGGTTTCCAAGCAACCAGTCTCTGGCTAAATTAGGCGATACCACCTGGGGTAAAACCGCAAACTCCGGAACGCCGGTTTATGGCGCGGCCGGCGATAATAACTTCGGCGGCATTCAATCGTCGGCTTTGGAAGGTTCCAACGTGGACTTGTCCGATCAGTTGGTGAAGTTGATTATTCAGCAACAGGCTTATCAGGCTAATTCTCAAACAATCACCACCGAAAAAACCTTGGTCGATACTATCCTGCGTGCATAGTTTTATTGAAATAATACGGGTCTGCATCCGGATTCTAAGTTAAAGGAGAGCTGTTATGGATCGTAGTTTATATATTGCCATGAGCGGAGCCAAACAGACGTTACAGGCGCAAAACTCAAACGCCAATAATTTGGCGAATATGCAGACCACCGGTTTCAAATCCGACTTGGACTGGTTCCGTAGCAGGCCGGTGACCGGGGCCGGTTATCCTACCCGGGTTTATGCGATGAATGAGAAAGCGGGGACCGATTTTTCTTCCGGCGCGATGCAAACGACAGGTCGCGATTTGGACGTAGCTATCAACGGCGAAGGCTGGATTGCGGTTCAGGGCGGGGATTATGACAGTAAAGAGGCTTACACCCGAGCCGGAGACCTGCGTATTACGCCGGAAGGCTTATTAAAAACCGGCTCCGGTTTGCAAGTGGTGGGGCAGAGTGGGCCTATCACCATTCCGCCGGCGGAAAAAGTGACCATCGGCAGTGACGGTACCATCAGCATTATCCCTATGGGGTCCGGCAATGCGACCACATCAGTTCAGATTGACCGCATCAAACTGGTTAAGCCTACTATGGATGACATGGAAAAGCAGGGCGACGGCTTGTTGCATGCTAAAAACGGTCAACCGGTGGAAGTCAGCGCCGATGTCAGTTTGAGTTCAGGGGTTTTGGAAGGCAGTAACGTGAGTGCGTTGGGCGCCATGGTGAATATGATTGAGCTGGCCAGAAATTTCGAATTGCAAGCGAAGGTGATGAAGAGTGTCGACGAAAATTCGGCAGCGAGCGGCAAGCTGATGCAAATGGGGTAATTTGAATAGGTATATTCATAGATGGCGTGCTTAAGACAACTCGCAATTAATAAAATACCCGATTATCCTAGAATGGAACGCAGATGACGCGGATAGTTATGATGAACACAGATAAGCTATAAAAAAACCTGCGTTAATCATATAGAGTCTGAAATGAATAAAGCGACATCGTTCCCACGCTCCGGCGCTCATCGTTATACACAAGTGTCAAAATGCCTTTTTTGCAACC
>JAPLRU010000047.1:2649-121452 GCA_026399025.1 Methylobacter sp. | reverse complement strand
TAACCGCTCAGCAGGCTGATGAAAAGCAAAGGAACAAAAAAACGACTGAATCTACGCATATCAAATCCTGTGGCTGTATTAATCGTGAAAAATCAGTATAGCAAAGCTGCAATTATTTATTGATTCGTGCCTTGGCAAACGCGTTAGCCATTGAACCTTGCACCGGAGCCTGCGGTTTTGGCTTGAATGCCGCCTGTTTTTGACTGCTGCGTTCGGGTCTGGCTTCGCCGGCTTCCGGGTTTGTTTTCATCGACAGCGAAATGCGTTTGCGTTCGACATCGACTTCCAGCACAGTCACCTTAACCATCTCACCGGTTTTCACCGCATCCCTCGGGTCTTTGACGAAGGTATCGGATAAATGCGAAATATGCACCAAACCATCCTGATGTACACCAATATCGACAAACGCGCCGAAATTAGCCACATTGGTAACTACGCCGTCCAGCTTCATGCCGACTTCAAGGTCGGTGATTTTCTCGATACCGGCTTTAAACTCGACGCTTTTAAATTCCGGTCTCGGATCGCGGCCGGGCTTTTCCAATTCCTGCAAGATGTCGGTCACGGTCGGCAAACCGAAATGTTCATTGGTAAAATTAGCAGGATTCAAACCGCGTAAAAACTGACTTTGCCCGATCAGGTCGCGGATCGATTTTCCGGTGCTGCCGATGATGGCCTCAACAACGGGATAAGCTTCGGGATGAACTGAAGATGCATCCAGCGGGTTGTCGCCATTCATGATACGAAGGAAGCCCGCGGCTTGTTCATAAGCCTTATCGCCCAAGCGCGGCACTTTTTTCAATTGTTTGCGATTTTTAAACGGACCGTTCTCATTGCGAAAAGCGACGATGTTTTCGCTGATACTTGCAGACAAGCCGGATACTTGCTTAAGCAGGGCTACCGATGCGGTATTTACATCAACGCCGACCGCATTCACGCAGTCCTCGACTACGGTATCCAGTCCTTTGGCTAACTGAACCTGATTTACATCATGCTGGTACTGGCCGACGCCGATCGATTTTGGGTCGATCTTGACCAGCTCGGCCAACGGGTCTTGCAAGCGCCGGGCAATCGAGATCGCGCCGCGTAAAGACACATCCAGCTCGGGAAACTCCTTGGCCGCCAGTTCGGACGCCGAATACACCGACGCGCCCGCTTCCGACACGGTGATTTTGGTGAATTTAAGTTCGCTGTGCCGTTTCATTACATCGGCGACCAGTTGGTCGGTTTCCCGAGAACCGGTGCCGTTGCCGATGCTGACCAAATCGACCTTGTGCTGTTGGATCAATTTAGCCAAGGTGTTGATCGAGCCATCCCAATCCTTGCGCGGCGGGTGCGGATAAATAGTGTCCGTCGCCAAAACCTTCCCGGTCGGATCGACAATCGCAAGCTTAACCCCGGTGCGTATACCGGGGTCCAAACCCATGGTTGCTTTAGGCCCAGCCGGTGCGGCCAACAGCAAATCCCGCAAATTGCTGGCAAAAACCCGAATCGCTTCCAATTCGGCGGCTTCGCGCAACCTGAGTTTTAAATCCAGGTCGATGCGGGTATATAGCTTGACTTTCCAAGCAAAACGCGCGGTTTCCGCCAGCCAGGCGTCGGCCGGTTTTGAGCTGTCGGTCACTTTAAGACGGCGGCAGACAAACTGGGCGCAAAGATCGTGCTCGGCTTTGTCGTCAGCGCCGGGTTTTAGCGTTAAATTCAACAAATCCTCGTTGCGGCCGCGAAATAACGCCAAAGCCCGGTGCGAAGGAATCTTGTTGACGGCTTCTTCGTAATCGAAATAATCCTTAAACTTTGCCGCTTCCTGTTCTTTGCCGGTCGCAACGGTGGCATGAACAATGCCTTTTTGCCAGATGCGTTCACGCAGTTCGGCCAATAATTCGGCGTCTTCGGAAATGCGCTCCATGATGATTTGCCGTGCGCCATCCAGAGCCGCGGCAATATTCGGCACGCCTTTTTCCGCATCGATGAAAGCTTCGGCGACTTGATCGGGAATTAGGCTGCGGTCATCCAATAACGCATCGGCGAGCGGTTCCAGTCCGGCTTCGCGGGCAATCTGCGCTTTGGTGCGGCGTTTGGGTTTATAGGGTAAATACAAATCTTCGAGCAGCGTTTTGGTATCCGCATCGATAATGGCTTTTTCCAGCTCCGGCGTCAGCTTGCCTTGAGCAGCAATGCTGTCCAGAATGGTCTTGCGCCGCGCGTTCAGTTCGCGCAAATAGCCCAAACGCTCTTCGAGCAGCCTTAATTGGGTATCGTCCAGACCGCCGGTCACTTCCTTCCGGTAACGGGAAATAAACGGGACGGTCGCGCCCTCGTCCAATAAATTGACTGCGGCGCCGACTTGTTTGACGTTAACCGCTAATTCTTCAGCAATGCGTTGTATTACATCCATTTGTTCAATTCTTGTGCAGTTTAAGGTGGGCGCATTGTAGCAGCAAGAAATGGAGTTGCAGAAAAGTCTTTCGAACAGTCAAAGAAATCCGGGTATTTAAACCAGTCCGCCCATATTTTTTATTCACCACGAAGAGCACGAACAATAAAACTTCGCGCTCTTCGTGTCTTCGTGGTGAGAAAATAATTGTTATTGAATGCATTAATATGGAAATGGCCTTAAGTCTTTAAAACAAAAAACTAACCACCGCTTTCAATTTTCCGCCGTCTATAACCGGCATGGCCAGCATGGAATTCAAGCGCCCCAAGGCAACACTACTCGCCGTGTTATTCCTGATCGCCGGAATGCCGGTCAACCACACCCGGCCCAATATGCCCTCGCCTTTTCGCACCGACATGGTTTCGAATATTTCAGCCAATTCGTCGTTTTGTTTACTGTATCCCGACTGACAGAGCAAAAATTGCCCCGTTTCATCGGGCACCCATATCTGGATACGCTGGGCAATCGGCGTCGCTTTAGCCGATAAAAAGGTCATGATATAAACCTGGTCGGCAAGGACCGCAACCGGAATGCCCAAGGCCGTGGTGATTCCGGCTTTTGCCGCATCCGCGCTTCTGATAAAGGCGGATGCCAAGCCCATATCTTCTATAAGCACGGGCATGCCGGTTTGCCACACTTGCCCCGGCAAACCGGAGCCTTTGCCGAATTTTATTTTTCTTGAAATACGTTCAAAATCATCCAGCGTACCGTAATAACCGTCAATCATCGCCAGTTCCGCGTCGTTCTCTAAACTGTTGCCCCAGAGTTCTATGGCGCCGGCATGATGTTGGTCGTCCCCGCACAAAAACACCACCACGGCCATGATAAATTCGCCTGAAAACACCGGAATGGCAATACCGCAGGTTAAACCGGCCTTTTTAGCCGATTGGGTCCGTTTGAAATAAGAATGATCGAATTCGGTTAATACCACAGGATGACCGACGGCCCAGGCTTTGCCGGGCAAACCTTCGTCATAAGCGAAGGATTCTTTTTCGCTGGCGACCCGAAATTCATTCAAAGGGCCGTACAGACCGGCGTTAAACTCCAAGCGGGTACGATCTTTGCTTGGTAGCCATATTTCGGTGACTTTAATAAATGTTTTCATTTTATTTTTTATAGCAAAATGCAGACGGTGAAGATCGGGTGGCGTTGAGGAGGTATTGAGCTGAAAGTATAAGCGGAGTACCGAAAAGCTCATCGAGCCTGTTTGAGCCGATCATATACGGAATTATGCAAAAACCAATAAAGCATCAATGTTCCATTTATCATGCCGTAATCCTACAAACGGCGCAAATAGTGCTTCCGTAAAGTGTTCAAAAAAACACTATGACACCTCCCCTGTTGCATACCGGAAGAACTCAATTGGTGCGAGTCGGCAACCTGGCGCACAAAAACTAAGCGTTTATTTCAGCAATATAAGCTGCAAGGTTTTACGCTTATCAAATTAAGCCCGTTAAAAAGCCCCATTACAACATCGGTTCTTAACCCTATCAAACGAATAAATCATTTGAGATCATTCATATACCTTATTAAACCAGCCGCATTAATTCACCTATAAATTACAAGATATTGATTTAATAAAAGTAAAATACAAAGCCATGATAATTTTGGCACAACGCTTGCTTTTCCCTTAATACCAAGAAGCTCCAATGGCGGAGCTGTTAAAAATACCGGTTCAAAGGCGAGCCCCACTAGACAAAGGCGTCTACCCAACGAATGCATCAAGCATTCCGTTTGGAGGCGCCTTTTTTTTACCTTTAAAACTTAAACGAAGCCGAGTCCGGCTGCTCGTCTGTGATTTTGCAGAACGCTTTAAAACACTAGCCGGCACTTAAACGGCAGTTACCGAACAATTAACCCACCGATCATAAAATCAATACAGGTGCAGATCATGTTCAATAAGATAAAAAATTTAGATCAGTTAACGATTAAAATGCGCTTTACAGTCATTTTAAGCACAGTGGCCGTCGGCTTTTTACTGTTCGGTTTCGCTACGTTTAAAGCCATGAATACCGTTAATCTCGACGGTCCGATCTATCAACGGATTATCCAAAACAAAGATATTATTGCCGATGTTCTGCCGCCGCCCGAATACATCATCGAATCTTATCTGGTCGCGCTGCAACTGATCCAGTCCGACGATCCCGCTGAAATCGACGCCTTGGTATCGCGCTTTCAAGTATTAAAAACCGAATACGAAACCCGTCACCGTTATTGGGTGTCTCAGTCCTTGGAACAGGGACTCAATGCCGCTTTGCTTGACCGCTCTTACCGGGCGGCGCAAACTTTTTACACGACAGCCAAGCAACACTTTATACCGAGTATCCAGGCAGGCAACCGTAACGCGGCGGCGGCCGACCTTGTGCAAATGCGCGACGCTTACGAACTGCACCGGGCGGCGATTAACGAGGTGGTAACGCTTGCAACAGCCCATGCCGTAAACGATGAGGCTTTGGCGCGAAGTACCCGGCAGGAGTACAAAATAATCCTGATCGGGATTTTTATCTTCAGCATTTTAGTCGCGACCGTGCTGACGACATTAATCAGCCGCGGTATTTTAGATGCGCTCAAAGCCGTTCGACAGGTGGCTGGAGCCATTGCCAAAGGCGATTTAAGTTCCGCCATCGATATTCAGCAAAAAAATGAAATCGGAGACTTATTAAACGCGATGAAAACCATGCAGGATGCTATCAACGCTTTTGTTTCCGGCCTGGATTTTATCGCAAAAAAACACGCTGAAGGCTGGGTCAAGGAACAACTCGATCCGACAAAGTTTTCCGGCATCTACGGCAAAATGGCGCATGAAGTGAACGAACTGGTTCAATCCCGCATCGCGATCAATAGAAAGCTGATCAGTATCGTCAACCAGTATGCCAAAGGCGACTTTTCGATGGACATGGATGTTCTGCCGGGCGAGACAATTGCGATTACCCAAGTCATGGACGACGCCAAGAAAACCTTTCTTGACGTTAATAACGAAATCAAAATGTTGGTGGAGGCAGGCGCCGCCGGCGACTTTTCCAAGCGTAGCGATGCGGACAAATTCGAATTCATGTTCAAAGGCATTTTAACAAACCTGAACAAACTCATGACAACCTGCGATGTCGGCTTCAACGACATGTTGCACGTCGCTAATGCGCTGGCTCAAGGCAACCTGACCCAAACCATCGACAAAGATTATCCCGGTACTTTCGGCGAAATGATGACCGGTATGAACGGCATCGTCGAAAACCTGAAAAATTTGGTAGGCGACATCAAAAACGCCACCGACAGCATTCACACAGCGGCTACGGAAATCTCCGCCGGCAACAATGAATTGTCCGATCGCACCGAGCAGCAAGCCGCCAGTCTGCAACAAACCGCCGCCAGTATGGAGCAGCTGACCTCGACCGTGCAGCATAACGCCTCAAACGCTGAACATGCCAACCGGCTTGCCGTTGACGCATCCGACACCGCGGCTAAAGGCGTTGAAGTGGTCGGTCAGGTAGTCGCGACCATGACTGACATCAACGAGTCTTCACGCAAGATCGGCGATATTATTTCGGTCATCGACGACATCGCGTTCCAAACCAACATTCTGGCCTTGAACGCCGCCGTGGAAGCCGCTCGCGCCGGCGAACAAGGTCAAGGTTTCGCCGTGGTCGCCGTTGAAGTACGTAACCTTGCGCAACGCGCCGCGACGGCGGCCGGAGAAATCAAAAACCTGATTGACAATTCGGTGGACAAAGTTTCCGGAGGCAGCAAGCTGGTCGCGCAGGCCGGATTGACTATGGAAGAAATTGTCGCCTCCATCCGGGGGGTTACCGCCAAGATGGCCGAAATCACCACCGCCTCGCTCGAACAAAGCAGCGGCATTAAACAAATTAATCAGGCTATCGGCCAGATGGATAATGTGACCCAACAAAACGCCGCATTGGTCGAACAAGCCGCAGCGGCGGCGGAATCGTTGGAAGAACAGGCACAACACCTGTCGGTTTCGGTAGGCGGTTTTAAAGTGGGCGACTATTCGCGCGGTTCTTTTCAGCCCCCGCTCGCAACCAAGAAAATAGTCGCTAATAAAAACGTAGCGTTGCGCCCACACGTACAGTTACAACTTGCCGATAATGACGAGTGGGAAGAGTTTTAAATTTATTCATGGGCTTATCGTAAATTCTCATTTCTCATTTAATGAGTGGCGAATCCAGAGCACAGTTTACCGAGCAATCCCCCGTAGCGGAAATGTCGGGCATAAACAACATGCCCGACCCGTCTAATAATCGCGAGCTACGTGCTTTCCGGCCGCCATGCTAAAATTCAAAAAATGCAAATTAATGGATAAATATCGGTCATGAACATCAATCAAGTTTTAGAAAAGGCAAAGCAATTAAATGTTAACGAGAGAGCCTTGGTTGCTCATTGTTTAATTTCTTCACTTGAAACCAAGCACGATGAAGGCGTTGAGCAATCATGGGCTGAACTAGCCGAGCTTAGGTATCAAGAGCTTGTTTCCGGTAAGGTTGCGTCTGTATCTTGGGACGATATAAAGAAAAAAGTTAAAGGTTAGGGTGTGTTAAGGTTTCACCCCGAAGTTTCTTCTGAAATAAAAGCTTCATACGTTTGGTACCAAGAGCAAGCCGAAGGTTTAGGGGATGACTTCTTGAATGAACTCGAATCAGCTTATCAAGCGATTATTGAATGTCCTCGAACATGGCCGTTTTTCGAAAAAGGCTTTCGAAGGTTCTTACTTTCCAGGTTTCCCTTTTCTGTGGTTTATCGGGAAACTGACGAGTCAATTTATGTAGTTGCAGTGATGCATAACAGTAGAAAACCGGGCTATTGGTCAAGTCGCACATAACCGGGTTTTAAGCCAAACGGATCGGCATCTCTGCCGGTTTACGGAACACCACCCGAAAACGCCGACTCGCGCTATGCGCTTGGATGGTCTTATAGCTGACTACATTAATATATGCATAACGATGAGCGCTCCGACGTGGGAATGCAGGCGTAGACGCGCCAACGTCCCGAAACCGTGTAGGACGAGTGTTACGCCCCGCGCTATTACCTAAAACCACAACGTTGAATCCATACGCCTTAAAACAATCGTAATTTGTCATCGTTGGTGCAAAAAGACCGTTGCATGCACAGAATTGATGCATTCCAGGCACAATCCAAAACCGGCCTGCCGGGGCCAATATCGACCAGAAGCGCTTATATTCTCTACCCTGCCCCGCTCAAAACATGGATTTATTAATTTTGGCACAGCGATTGCTGTAAACAAATACAGAGGCTCCAACGGCGGAGCACTAAAAAAACATCGGTTCAACGTTGAACCCAAACAGACAAAGGCGTCTATCCGGCCGAGTACATTATGTATTCCGCAGGATGACGCTTTTTTTTTGCTGATTTTTTAAACCTTGCTGAGGTCACTATGAAACAAACCGGACAATTTAAAATCAAAAAATGGCTTACCGCATTCGCTGCCGTGACTGTGGTATCAACCTTATCCTTTGCCAACCCTGTCTTGGCCG
This sequence comes from Methylobacter sp., assembly GCA_026399025.1. Lineage (GTDB taxonomy): Bacteria > Pseudomonadota > Gammaproteobacteria > Methylococcales > Methylomonadaceae > Methylobacter_A. The sequence continues at coordinate 113,511 of JAPLRU010000047.1, read as the reverse complement.
CTGAAAAGCTGGAAAAAGACAGCTTAAAGCTTGGTTTCATCAAATTAACCGATATGGCGCCTTTAGCGGTTGCGTTGGAAAAAGGCTATTTCGAAGATGAAGGCCTTTCCGTACAGCTTGAAGCGCAAGCCAACTGGAAGGTTTTATTGGACCGCGTGGTTAGCGGCGAGCTGGACGGCGCGCATATGCTGGCCACCCTGCCCTTCGGCACCGCCATCGGTTACGGCACCAAAGCCGATATTGTCAGCGCCTTTACCTTAACTTTAAACGGCGATGCGATTACCGTATCGAATGATGTTTGGAATCAGATGAAGCCGCAAATTCCGATGAAAGACGGTAAGCCGGTCCATCCGGTTAAAGCGGATACCTTGAAACCGGTACTGGAAAAATACAAAAGCGCGGGCAAACCGTTCAATATGGCGATGACCTTTCCGGTCGGCACGCACAATATGAAACTGCGCTACTGGCTGGCTGCCGGAGGCATTAAACCCGGCTTTTACGCGCCGCCTGAAGACACCTCCGGGCAAATCGACGCCGATGCGATGCTGTCCGTGACGCCGCCGCCGCAAATGCCGGCTACGATGGATTCGGGCACGATTGTCGGTTATTGCGTCGGCGAACCGTGGAATCAACAAGCGGTATTCAAAGGCATCGGCGTACCGGTCATCAGCGATTATGAGTTAATGAAAAACAGCGCTGAAAAAATCTTCGGTGTGAATAAAGAATGGGCGGAAAAAAATCCCAACACTCACAAAGCGGTAATCAAAGCGTTGATTCGCGCCTCAATGTGGCTGGATGCGGAAAACAACAAAAATCGTAATGAAGGCGTGGAAATGTTGTCGCAAAAACAATATGTCGGCGCGGATTATGAAGTTCTCGCCAACAGCATGAACGGCACTTTCGAATATGAAAAAGGCGACAAACGCGAGTTGCCCGATTTCAACGTGTTCTTCCGTCATAACGGTTCTTACCCTTATTACAGCGATGCGATCTGGAGCCTGACGCAAATGCGCCGCTGGGGCCAAATCAACGAATTCAAACCCGATTCATGGTATCTGGAAACCGCTAAAAAAGTGTATCGTCCCGATATTTACATGGCGGCGGCGAAAGCGCTGGTTGCCGAAGGTAAAGCCAAAGCCGGCGATTTTCCTGCCGACAGCGAAACCGGCATCAAGCCGGCCAGCGCCGACTTCATTGACGGGGTAAGTTTCGACGCCAACAAGCCTAATGATTATCTGACTAAATTCGCTATCGGCCTTAAGGGCAAGCAAAAAGTGGTCGGCGGCAAGGTGGTCGAGTAATCGGAAACCTCTTGGCCGGTTTGCAAGCTAAAACCTGGAAACCGGCCCCGCCCGAAGTCAATATAATGAAGGAGTTAAGCATGACAACGCCGAGAATATTAAACAGCATCGTTTTTTTACAACCGACCGACGATGAACCCATACGTTCGGTTGTAACCCAATCGAAAGAGGCGGTAGTCGTGGCTTGGTGTATCAAACAAGGGCAACGGATTCCCCTGCATGTTCACCCTCATGGACAGGATACCTGGACCGTATTAGCGGGCAAAGGCCACTATTACCTGGACAATAACGGCACCACCCGACCGATTATGGCGGACGATATAGTCGTAGCCCATACCGGTGAAGTCCATGGGGTCTATAACGATAACCCCGAACCTTTGGTTTTTATTTCGGTTGTTTCACCTGCCGACGCCGGGTATCGACCTGTTTAGCAAAGCCATCATACGCAATAAAGCAGCCGTTATTACAGTCGGTGAAAATTTAGGAGCCACGCATGTACAATCAAATCATCAAATTTTTAAACATAACCGGACTCACTTGGTTTGTTCCCCTGGTCAAAATAGCCGCCGGAGAAAACCCCTCGTTGCAAATCCGCCAACTGTGGCTGATCATGGGCGTGCCGATACTCGCTTTCATGGTGTTTCTGGGGCTTTGGAGCTTTTCCGCCTCCAAGGTCAATACCAGTTTGGGCGCCATTCCCGGCCCGGTCGCGGTATGGCATGAGGCCGCCGGCTTACTGGACGACCATTACGCGGAACGGGCCAAAGAAGCCGACTATTACCAACGCCAACAAGCCCGTAACGAGCAAAAACGGGCGGAAGACCCGAGCGCTGAAATTAAAGTTCGCCCCTACAACGGCCAAGCCACTTATCTGGACAAAATTTTCACCAGTCTTTACACCGTCTTTGCGGGCTTTATGATTGCCACGCTGGTCGCCATACCGCTGGGTCTGTTTTGCGGCATGAGTCCGGTTTTTAACACCGCGATCAACCCGCTGGTGCAAATCTTTAAACCGGTGTCGCCATTAGCCTGGTTGCCTATCGTCACCTTGGTGGTCAGCGCCGTGTATGTGAGCGGCGACGATTCCTGGTTCGAAAAATCATTCCTGACCTCCGCGATTACCGTTACGTTGTGCTCGCTGTGGCCGACTCTGATCAACACCGCCGTCGGCGTGTCGTCGATAGACAAAGACCTGATCAATGTCGGCAAAGTGCTGCGTCTTAACTGGAGTACTCAAATCAAGAAAATCATTTTGCCGTCCGCGTTGCCTTATATCTTTACCGGTATGCGTTTGTCCTTGGGCGTGGGCTGGATGGTGCTGATCGCGGCGGAAATGCTGGCGCAAAATCCGGGGCTGGGCAAGTTCGTTTGGGACGAATTCCAGAACGGCAGTTCCAACTCCTTGGGCCGAATCATGGTAGCGGTGTTTACCATCGGCTTGATCGGCTTTGCGTTGGATCGCATCATGCAGTCCTTACAAAACCTATTCTCTTTCGGTAGAGCACTTTAATCAGGAGCCGAAGATGTCCGTCGTCAATCTTAACGTTGTGAATAAACGCATGCAAACTAACCCGCCTGCGCCATCGAATGACGCTCAGCAGCCTTTACTGGAATTAAAGGCCGTGTGCAAAAGCTATGGCGCGACATCCATCCTCAATAACATCAATCTGAGCATTCAAGAAGGCGAATTTATTGCCATTGTCGGTTTTTCCGGCAGCGGCAAAACCACGCTGATTTCGACCATTGCCGGGCTGATTCAAGCCGACAGCGGCGAAGTGCTGAAACAAGGTCAACCGATTACCGCACCGGGACCGGATCGCGGCGTGGTGTTCCAGAACTATTCGCTGATGCCGTGGTTGACGGTATTCGAAAACGTGGCGCTGGCGGTCGATCAAATTTTTAAGCATTGGCCTGCCGAGCAACGCCGGGCGCATACCGAAAAATACGTCAGAATGGTTAATCTCGGCGCGGCGATGGATAAAAAACCGGCCGAACTATCCGGCGGCATGCGTCAACGGGTTAACGTCGCCCGCGCTTTGGCGGCCAGTCCCGATATTTTGTTGCTCGACGAGCCGCTCAGCGCGCTGGATGCATTGACGCGCGGCAACTTGCAGGACGAAATTCTGCAAATCTGGGCGCAGGAAAAGAAAACCGTCATTTTGATTACCAATGATGTCGATGAGGCCATTTACATGGCGGATCGGGTGATCCCGCTGAATCCAGGCCCCGATGCGACCTTCGGCCCGGATTTTCCTATCCATATCGAGCGTCCCAGAGACCGCACTGCATTAAACCATAACCCCGAGTTTAAAAGACTGCGCGCCGAAATCACCCGCTATTTGATGGACATCGGCATCGAAAAAAATCTGGGCTCAAGCGTTGAAAAGGTCATCCTACCCAATGTTAAACCCAACACCAGCAATGACTGGGACCGAGATCGTTCGGCTTTGAAGCCGACACAGGATGACTTGGGCCGCCCCCGCTATCTGGAATTTTCGAAGCTGTCCAAAATCTACCCGACGCCCGACGGCAACGGCACGGTCAAAGTCGTCGACGGCTTCGACCTGAAAATGAAAAAAGGCGAATTCATCTCGATCATCGGCCATTCGGGTTGCGGTAAATCGACGGTGTTGTCAATGACCGCCGGTTTAAACAGCGTATCCGAAGGCGTTATTATTTTAGACAACAAAGAAATTGCCGGCGCCGGACCGGATCGCGGCGTAGTGTTTCAGGCGCCCAGCCTGTTTCCCTGGCTGACCGCGTTTGAAAACGTGATGCTGGGCGTCGATAAGGTCTACCCTCATGCGGCAAAATCGGAACGCGACGACATTGTCGAGTATTATCTGACCCGCGTCGGTTTGGGCGATTCGCTGCGTAAAAAAGCCGGCGACATGTCCAACGGCATGAAACAACGCGTCGGTATCGCACGCGCTTTTGCCCTGTCGCCCAAACTGCTGTTGCTGGATGAACCGTTCGGCATGTTGGATTCGTTGACGCGCTGGGAATTGCAAGAAGTGTTGATGGAAGTTTGGGAAAGAACCCATGTAACCGCCATTGTCGTTACCCATGATGTCGATGAAGCCATTCTGTTGGCTGACCGCGTGGTGATGATGACTAACGGCCCTCATGCCAGAATCGGCAAAATCGAAGAGATTGATTTACCCCGGCCGCGCAGCCGTAAAGCCCTGCTGGAGCATCCCGATTACTACAAATACCGGGAGAGCATCTTGAGTTTTCTTACCGAATGCGACCATACGCATTAAGTATAAGGGCTTATAACCTCATGCAAATTTTTAAAGAGATGCGATACTGTACGACCGTGACTTAAAAAAACTCCACCAAACCATGCATTATCTCGCGCCCTACTGTTCGTGAACGGTGCGTAACACAACATTAAAAACAAAGGAGGCTTTATGCCGCAGCAACAAAGAAAAAACCCTTTATCGGCATCACTATTGGCCCTGTCGGTAGTGAGCGGTTCAGCCTTAGCCGGCGCTACCCAAGATGTTGAAGATGCGCTTAACTTCTATCATTACGGCAAAAACGGCGCGGTCAAATTCGACCTGAACACGCGTTGGGAAAATGTCGATCAGGGTACCGCCAAAACCCCAGGCACCGGACTGGCGCTACCTGCCGCAAGACAACCGCACACCGCCAATGCCGTGACCTCGCGCTTACGGATAGGTCTGCTGTCGCCGGTATTCCACGGCATTCAGGGCTACGCCGAATACGAGGGCAATCTTGCCATGCTGGATGACTACAACAGCACCCGCAACGGCAATACCGGTTATTCGACAGTTGCCGATCCGGAAAAAAGCGAACTCAACCAGTTATGGCTCAGTTATGCCGGTATCCCCGATACGCTAATTAAAGGCGGTCGGCAACGCATTAAATTCGACGACGACCGCTTTATCGGCAACGTCGGCTGGCGGCAAATGGAAACAACCTTCGATTCGGTGCTGATCACCCACAACAATCAGCAACTGTTCGGTTTGACCGTTAACGCCGGCTATATCGGCAACGTCAATACCTTTACCGCCACCAGTGAACACATCAACGCACCGATTCTGAACGTCAACTATAAAGTCGGCGATTACGGCAACCTGATCGGTTACGGCTATTGGCTGGATTATACCGAGCGGGAAAACTATGAAAAATCCAGCCAAACTTACGGTTTGCGCATGACCAATTATCTAAAACCGGGCGACACTTATAAGTTAACCGATAATTACGGCGTGGTGTATACCGCAGAATGGGGACATCAAGAAGATTACGCACACGGTCCAACCAAATATGCCGTTGATCGTCTTAACCTGATGGGTGGTTTAACCGCTTATAACCTGACTTTCCAAGGCGCTATAGAGCAACTTGACGGCATGGGAGCCAACAAAACTTTCGATACCCCGCTAGGCACCAACCATGCGTTCCAAGGCTGGGCGGATTTGTTTCTGGTTACACCGGTAAACGGTATTCGCGATGTTTTCGGCACGATGATTTCCACCTTTGATCGCGGTGAAGTGATATTAACCGGGACTTATCATAACTTTACCGACGACACCGGCAATATTAAATACGGCGATGAATGGGATTTTTCGGCGCTTAAGAAATTCGGCAAACATTATTCAGTGTTGGCTAAATACGCTTATTACAGCGCGGATAATTACAGCAGACCCGATACCTTTTCCAATACAGACACCCAAAAAATCTGGGTGCAAGGCAATATCAATTTTTAACCGTTTCGCTTAGTTGATTGGATCTTCGCTACCTTTCACTTTCAACGCCTACAGGGATGTAGGTACGCTGCTCCTGAACGCAGTGCTTGGCTGGGTTGATCTTGCAAGCCTTTCGCGATACCCTAAGCCGAGTAAGCCATGGTTATTTTCCCGTCATGCCGCTACCCATCCCTCCGATCCCATTATGGAGGGCCGACATAAGCTTTTCTTAGGCCCCTAAAATGACCGATTGGACTGTAGACCGGAAGGCGCAACTTGCCTATTCCTATGAACGTTTTGCTCAAGCCAAAGTTTTTGTGTTTCGTAAATGGTGCGAACAGGCTGCCGAGCGAGGTGTCCCCATTCCAACCGATCTTTCCGGCTCGTGCAAATACGGAAGCCTGTTTATGAATCAGGTGTTCGGCGGCGCGATCTGCGGCCACTATGAGCATCAATACAATGTCATCGGCGGGCGCATAGTCGACCTCAGCCATGATGCCGTCGACGTCGGCAGAATCACCTACCCTTATCTTCATGAACCCGATTATTTCGCCATCCCGGAAAAGCAGGCCTCGTTAAATGGCTGCCTACCTCGCGTCGAACGCTGGGTCGCCCAATTTATGGAGGAGATTGGACACTTTGACGCGCCATCTTCATCCGAAACCTGATTTTAAGCCGCCTCAATAAATCGCAACGCTAAACCGGTTACAGCCGTCGGCAACTAAACCGGCGAAGAAAGCGCGGAAACTTTCCGCTCAACCCCCATAATGGCCCGGTTTAAAGCTCCCAGATTTTTTTCTTCGGTAATCTGCATACCCATCACGTAAAAAATAGGCATCCACAGCGGATTGATCAAAATCCCGCCCAACGCACTTTTCCAGGTTCGTTTCGGATTTTTTAGCGGATTGAACGATTCGGCCAAAGAATCCATCGGATAGTCGGCAAAGACGGCTGCGATCGGGTGCAAAATAATTTTGTCATGGCCTTCAAGTTGCGCCATTGATTCCAGCAATTTTCTCTGCATGCTATGATAATTCTTCCGTGCAAAGCTCGCGGACAGCGCGAAAGTCAGCGCGACCAAAGGCAGAAGAAGGTGAGGCGGAGCGACGGGGGCAAAAGTGGAAGACAACATAACAATGCCAAGTCCCAGCATCAGTGCGTCTTCGCCGCGTTCCACGTCACGGTCAATACCCTTGATAATCGCGGCAACGGCATCATTAAACGGCGCATTTAAATAATCTTTCTCTTTAGTCATGGTTATTCTCCTCATGGAAAGTGCTTAAAGCACACCTTATGAAAAATGTCATCGACACGACCGAATTGAATTGCAAAAACCCGGCGAGCCGCGTCCGATTGGTATTGAGGTTACCAGCTCAGGCCTATTTGTCTAATTATTATTCGGCATGTCGATTAGTTTAATTGAGCTTTTATTCGGCGGCAAATAAGCCGATTGCTGAGCTTGACCTAAATGAAAACGATGAACGGAGGCGGAAAATGATCCACTAAGCAAAGCTGAAGCGTATCATCGATACTCACTCAAATATAATCGGGTACTCCATTTACTAGTTTATTTGCACTATCGTCATGTTATACAAACACACTTTAGCTTTTATAGCCTTGCTTTACGGCTTTTTGAACCCGCTAAGCGCTACCGAAAACGCGCCGCAATTAAGTTTGCCGTTGGCCTGCACTATCGGAACCGACTGTTTTATTCAAAACTATGTCGACGCCGATGCCGGTGCGGGCTACAGCGATTATCGCTGCGGTTTTCTTAGCTATGACGATCACCGGGGCACCGATTTTCGCCCAAAATCCATGAATGCATCAATCCCCGTACTGGCTGCGGCTGACGGTAAAGTTCGAGCGACCCGCGATAATATGGACGACATCAGCGTGCGCGTGCTGGGCAATGAAGCGATAAAGAATAGAGAAGCCGGTAATTCGGTGGTTATTGTTCACGGCAATGGCTGGGAATCTCAATACGCGCATTTGAAAAAAGGCAGCATCGCGGTTCATGCAGGACAACCGGTAAGCCGCGGCACGGTATTGGGGCGGGTGGGTCTGTCCGGCAATACCGAATTTTTACATCTGCATTTTGAAATCCGCCATCAAGGCAAAGCCATCGATCCCTTTGTCGGAGTTAACGGCGGCAATGCTTGCGCGCTTGGCAAACAAGCGTTGTGGTCGGCCGACACGCTCGCTAAACTCGGTTATATCCCCAGCGAAGTGCTGGCAGCCGGTTTTACCGATCATCCGTTAGCGGCCGATGACCTGCCTGCCGAAACCCAATCGTTAGCTAAGACTGCGCCTGCATTGATTTTTTGGCTGAGCGTATTCGGCGTACAAGCAGGCGATACGCAGGTCGTTGATTTATTTGCACCGGACGGTGCCACGCTGTTGCACAAAGCCATCCCCATAGACCATAACATGGCGCAATACAGGAGCTTTGTCGGTTTGAAACGTCACGGTGAGGCATGGGCTACAGGCGAGTACCGTGTGTCTTATCGATTGTTACGTCAACAACACGCAGAGCCTGTGTTAAAGAAGCAATTCAGCATACCGGTTGTGCCTTAAGCGAGCTGAAATTTAACTACAAATCCGCTTAAGCGGAAAATAACAACCGAAACAACTGCCCTTACCCAATTCACTGGTGATGGTTAATTTGGCATCGTGCCGCATCAGCACGTGTTTGACGATAGCCAAACCTAAGCCGGTGCCGCCCACTTTCTTGGTGCGCTTGACTTCGGAGCGGTAAAATCGTTCCGTCACTCGGGGAATGTCGGCCATGGCAATACCTTCCCCCCGATCTTCAACGTCCAGCACAACATCATTTTGGGTTAGATGCCAGCGCACCTTGACCAGGGAATCTTCCGGCGAATATTTCAGTGCATTGCCCAGTAAATTGGTAAACGCGCTGCGCAATTCCTGTTCTTCACCAACGATACGTATATCCGTTTCCAGCGTTAATTCAATCCGGGCGGAAGCGTTGCCGTGCAGTCTTTCCGCTTCCTTGCAAATCTGGATCAGTAAAGCCGGGACATTGATACACTCGGTTTTCTTCTGTTGGGTTTCCAGCCGAGTCAGCAGCAGTAAATCATCAACCAAATGTTGCATACGCTCGGTCTGTCCCTGCATTTGCTGAAACGAGGTGGTCAATAACGGCGACCTGCCGTCATCCATGTCCTGCAAAGTCTCCAGATAACCTTTAAGTACGGTCAGCGGCGTTCTGAGTTCATGCGATACATTAGCCACGAAATCCTTGCGCATCCGCTCCATTTTTTTCAACTGCGTCACGTCTTGCGCCAATAACAAACGTAAACCGGCGCCATAAGGAATAATCCTGACCGCCAAGGTGATGCGATGGTCTACCGGTGAAGGCAAGATAACCGGCTCGGTGTAATTTCCCGATTTCAGGTAACGGATAAATTCAGGGAAACGAATAAGATTAGGGATGCGCTGGCCTTTATCCGATTGCTGCAAACCGAAAACTTCCCTGGCCGCTTTGTTGGCCCATTCGATCTCATCGTTAGCGCCCAACACGACAGCTGCGTCGGGTAAGGCTTCAGTGGATTGGCGAAACTGATCAACCATTTTGCCCAGTTTCTTTTTGCGTTTTTTTTCGTTCTTTTTGATGCGGTAGACATGGTAATAAATTTCTTCCCAAATACCGGTGGTCTTGGGATATTTAGCGCCGCCCCCGCTTCGTATCCATCGTTCAAAGCGGTTAATCTGAAACAGCTGGCGCATTAAAATGCCCAGCGCCATCACTAGCGCCAAGGGCATAAACAACCCGGACATCGCCCCCACTATCGATACGGCTAAAAACAACAGCAAGCCGGTAATGACTTCTTTTTGCCAGACCCCCATACTAATTAAAACGTCGTCGGCGCATTGGCAGTCGGCAAATCCACCACGGAAAACCGGTAGCCGAAGCCGCGCACGGTTTGGACTAAATCTTCCTTGCCGTGTTCGCCTAGAATTTTACGCAATCTGCGGATATGCACATCAACCGTCCGTTCTTCAATGTAGACGCTACGCCCCCAGACTTGATCCAGCAATTGGGTGCGATTGAATACCTTATCGGGATGAGTCATAAAAAACTGCATTAAACGGAACTCGGTAGGACTCACTTCCAATTGTCTGTCGCAAATGCTGAGCCGATGCTGTTCGGTGTCCAACACCAAGTCGCCCAAAGTGATTTGCGCCAGATCGTTGATTTTTCCGCTCCGGCGTAAAACCGCGCGGATACGCGCTATTAATTCCTTCGGCGAAAAAGGCTTGGTCATATAATCGTCAGCCCCGATTTCCAGACCTCTCACCTTGTCTTCTTCCTCGCCTCGCGCCGTCAGTAGAATGATAGGCAGTTCCCGATACATCGGATCTTTCTTTAAGCGTCTGGCCCACTCGACTCCGCTGATTCCCGGCAGCATCCAGTCCAGCAGGATTAAATCGGGCAGGGCTTCATCCAGGGCTTTTTGCGCATCTTCAGCATCGGTAGCGGCAATCGACTTAAAGCCGGCCTGCTCAAGTACCATCATTAACATTTCTCTGATGGCGTCTTCATCTTCAACAACGAGAATATTTAAACTAGGCATAATTAAATTTGGAATTAAGGGTAAACGGTAGATTTTATCAAATTACATATTACTCTTTTATGACAAAAAAGGATTTTGCAGTTTTATCCGCCCATAATGGGCACGAGAGCGGAAACTGAAGAGACTGTGAAAGTATTATCCAAATCGTTTTAAAAAACTTATTCACCACGAAGGCACGAAGAACACGGAGAAAAGCAATTACTTTGGCAGATTCAACTTTATGTTCACGGCAACTGCTCCCGCGTCGCCTCGGCAATTTATGTATAACGCTGAAACATTAAGTTAAGCCGTATTTCTTGAGCTTATACCAAAGCGTGCGCTCGCTGATTTTCAGCAAACGCGCCGCTTTGGCTTTATTGCCGACGGATTGTCCCAGGGCTTTATTCAATAAGCTCTTTTCCAGTTTTGCCACGCCGACCTCCAAATCCATATCTTCATCGTCAACGGCAGAACCGACCGTTACCGGTAATTCGGTTATCAATATTTCCTGAGGCAAATGCCTGACGCCGATCTCTAAACCTTGGCTTAACACCACCGCCCGTTCCATCATATTTTCCAGTTCGCGTACATTGCCCGGCCATGCGTAGGCGCTTAAGGCTTGAGCGACCTCATTCGACAGGGTAAAACAGCCGCCGCCGAGCGAGCGCCGGTATTTCTTAAGAAAATGGCGAGCCAACAAAGGAATATCCTCGCGCCGCTCCCGCAAAGGCGGCAACTGAATGCCTAAGACATTGATGCGATAGTAAAGGTCTTCGCGTAAGCGTCCGGCCTGAACCGCGCCCAAGGGATCGCGATTGGTCGCGGCGATAATGCGGATATCGACTTCAATGCTTTGATTACTGCCCAAACGATCGATGCGGCTTTCCTGGAGTACGCGCAGCAATTTGGCTTGAAGGGATGGGTTCATTTCGGTGATTTCATCCAAAAACAAAGTGCCTTCGTGAGCCAATTCGAATTTACCGATCCTGTCCTTATGCGCGCCGGTAAAAGCCCCGCGCACATAACCGAACAGTTCGCTTTCCAAAATATCGGCCGGAATGGCCGCGCAGTTGATCGGCACGAATAAGCCGCGTCGCCCCGACTGGCTATGCACGGCGCGCGCAACCAGTTCCTTGCCGGTCCCGGTTTCGCCGATAATAAAAATGCTGGCCTTACTGGGTCCGGCTTGCCGGATCAACTCGTAAATTTTCTGCATCGCCGGGCACTGCCCGACGAATTCGCCCCAATCTTTATTCATTTCATCGCGCAGAAATACGTTTTCCTGATGCACTCTGCGCACTTCGAGTGCGCGGCGAATCACCATCTCCACTTGCTCGACATCCAGCGGGCGGATAATAAAATCGAAAGCGCCCAGTTTCATCGCCGCAACCGCAGTTTCGACGGTCCCGTAAGCGGTCACCACAATCACCGGAAAAGTATGGCCGTTGCCGCGCATCGCGGCTAACAGCTCCAAACCGCTCATGCCCGGCATATTAAGGTCGGTGATCAGTAAATCGATAGGCGTTTCGCGCACTAGGTCCAGCGCGGCCAAACCATCCGCCGCCGAAAACACTTCACACCCCAGTTTGCGCAATAAAATTTCCAGAATCCGTCGTGCATTGGCTTCGTCGTCGGCTATCAGGACTCGCGATCCGTTCAGCATATTTTTTCTTCCTGATAAAAAGGTAAAAACAAGGTAAAACACGCGCCGCCCAAATCGCTTGAGCCCGCACTCAAATGACCGCCGTGAACGGCGATAATTTGTTGGGTAACGGTTAAGCCAAGACCGATGCCGCCGTCTCGGGTGGTAAAAAAAGGATCGAACAAGCGCGCTCGATTTTCCGGCGGAATGCCGGGGCCGTCGTCCGCTACGGTTATTTTTACCGATTCGCCGTTTGAGCAATCGGTACGCACCCGTATTCGCCCGCCTGCCGGAACGATTTGAATGGCGTTTAAAATCAGGTTTAGAAAAACCTGAACCAACAATTCCTGGTCGCATTCGATGATGGCGGGGTTTTTCGGCGCCTGCCAATCAATGTGCAGCGCTTTTTTTTGCGCCTGCGTGGCCAGCAGGTCGATCACGCGGGCGATGATTTTATGCACGTCCTGCACTTGCATATTGGGCGGACGCGGACGGGCGCAATCCAGTAAAGTCGAAATCAAACGGTTCAACCGGGCGCTTTCGTCAACCATCATATGGGCCATTTCCAGGCCTTCAGCGCTTAATGCGCTTTCCCATTGCAGCATTTGCGCGGTAGTTTGCAAAATGCCCAGCGGAGTGCGCACTTCATGAGCCATAATCGCCGCCATTTCGCCGACCACGGCCAATTTGGCGGCATGAACAACCTGTTGGCGGGAACGCTCTAAATCTTCGGCGAGTTGGCCGAAAGCCAAGCTCAGTTCGCGCACTTCTTGGGCGCCGGATACTTGGGGGCTGATGCAGTCCGCGTTTTTTTGAAAGCGCCTGACCCAAGCCGTCAAATCCAGCAGGGGCTTGGCGATACGTCCCGCCACCCCTTGCGCGACGCCGCCGGCGATCAAACCGATGATGAGAAAAGCGCTGCAAAACAGCCACCACAACGCCCAAATGGGCTGGAACGCTTGCTGCGTAGACTGGATAACCAACAATGACCAGCCCATATTGGCGTAACCTTCATAACTTTTAGAAAGCGCATAACCGACCAATACCGATGAATCAAGCAAGGGCTTGCCGGTATGGACAGCGATGCCGTTCTGTTCGTTGAGTTTCCAGTTGGCGAAGGTATCGGTTAACAGCAGCTTTTGCGCACGCGCGGCCGCGGAAGCGGCTATGGTTCTGCCCTCGGCATCCAGTAGAATAACAAAACGCTCGCCGGCGTCCGAATGGCTGGCCTGATCGAACAAGCGGAAAATTTGCCTAAGATCGAATACGCCGTAAAGCTGTCCTATATCGCCGCTCGCATAGCTATCGGGTACCGGAGCGCGAATAACCAGATCCGCCCGTTCATAAGGGGGCTGTAATTGCAACGCTTCCAGGAAGACTTCGCCGTGCGGGACATGTGCCCGTATCCAGTCCGGCTGAGGCTGAAAAGATTGCTTGATTAAGACCGGGTCTCCGGCCGCAATAATCCGGTTTTCTTTATCCAGATAAAACAGGTTTCGGTATACGCCGGGATAACCGTGTTCCAACTCCGCCAAAAATTGCGCCAGACGCTTGTCCACATCGCCGATGCGGCCTTCCTGGATAATATCCAGGTGGCTCCAGGAATGGACGTTTTGCAGGCGCTCAAAAATCAGCATGTCGATTTGTTCCATCAACATCGCCGCATCGTTTTTAAGGCTACGTCCGATTTCCGCTTCTAAAGCGACTTGAGAGGCATAAAAGGAAAGCGCGACGATCGGAACCGTCGCTAAAAGAAACAGGGAAAGAAAAGAGATTAATAAAATCCGATGGATGCGCATGAAGCATTATAAAGGCCGCCAGTCATCGAACAAAATCAAATGAATCCGCTACGCCGTATTCAAGCACTATCGGACAAAATAGGTATCGTGAGCGGTATCGCGCCGAGTTCCCAAACTCATGAACCCGGCGTAAAACGCGGCTTTAAAACAACGAAGGTTTACAACATGACATCAGTATCGGCTACGCTATTCACACCGGTCAGTTGAATCGCAAACTCCGCAGCGCTATCGGCATCGGTATTGCCGTATAAAGTGTGATTGGCCGCATTGTAGTGCAATTGCCCGGCCTGACTGAAAGCCCCCGTTACCCAGCTAAAAGCGTCATTGGCCGAAGTCGTAGCGTTAGCATCAATCGCCCTCAGGTCAATCCTGTCGCCTTCAGAAAAATCGCTAATGACGTCTTTCAAATAGTGTTTTTCATTGGAAAACTTGAAAGTATCGGCCCCCGCGCCACCTGTTAACATATCCCGGCCTGAATCGCTGATTACCAAGTCATTACCGTTGCCGGCGCTGAGATTGTCGTTGCCTGCGCCGCCCGATAGACTGTCATTGCCGTCGCCACCGCTCAGGTTGTCGATGCCTAAGCCGCCTTTAAGGTTATCGTCCCCTAAGCCGCCGCCTAAATTGTCGCTGCCTTTGCCGCCATCTAATGCATCGTTGCCGTCGCCGCCGTTAAGATTATCCGTGCCTGAACCACCGCTAAGGTTATCGTCGTCGGTACCGCCATCCAAGCTATCATTGCCCAAACCGCCGCTCAAAATATCGAGACCTAAACCGCCCGATAAATTATCCGCACCGTCGTCGCCAGCCAAATTATCGTTGCCGATGCCGCCATCCAAGCTGTCGTCACCCAAACCGCCTAACAAATAATCGCTGCCGTCGCCGCCGTTTCCGGTGTCGTTGCCTTCGCCTCCGTCGATTTTATCATTGCCCAAACCGCCGCTTAAAAGGTCGAGTCCTAAACCACCCGCTAAGTTATCGATGCCGTCGCCGCCGTCGAGGTTATCGTCACCGATACCGCCATCCAAACTGTCGTCACCTAAACCGCCTAAAAGATTGTCGTCGCCGTCATGGCCGTTTTCAGTATCGTTACCTTCGCCGCCATCGATGTGGTCATTACCCAAACCGCCGCCTAAAATATCGAGTCCTAAACCGCCCAATAAATGGTCATCGCCGTCGCCGCCGTCGAGGTCGTCATCGCCGATACCGCCATCCAAGCTATCATCACCCAGACCACCTAAAAGATTGTCGTCGCCGTCATGACCGTTTTCAGTATCGTTACCTTCTCCGCCATCGATGTGTTCATTACCCAAACCGCCTCCTAAGATATCGAGTCCTAAACCGCCCAATAAATGGTCATCTCCGTCGCCGCCATCGAGGTCGTCATCGCCGATACCGCCATCCAAGCTATCATCACCCAGACCACCTAAAAGATTATCGTCGCCGTCGTTGCCGTTTTCAGTGTCATTGCCTTCGCCGCCATCGACTTGATCATTACCCAAGCCGCCGCTTAAAAGGTCGAACCCTAAACCGCCCGCTAAGTTATCCGTGCCGTCGCCGCCGTCGAGATTATCGTCGCCGATACCACCGTCCAAACCATCATCGCCCAAACCACCTAATAAATGATCATCGCCGTCACCGCCGTTTTCAGTGTCATTGCCTTCGCCGCCGTCGATGTGATCATTGCCTAGGCCGCCGCTTAAAAGGTCGAGCCCCAAACCGCCTAATAGATTGTCATCGCCGTCGCCGCTTCCAGTGTCATTGCTTGAGCCGCCAAGTCCACTATCGTCATCCCCGGACCCATTATGATCAGTGTCAAAATCGTCTTCGACATCAAAAGCGCCCAGTTGATTTTCATAACCTTTTGTTTTAACTGACATGATCTTTCCTCTGTTTTTAAATAAAAATAAACTTCATCGTTAATTCTAAATGCCTTTTAAATCGAACTTAAAAAGGCTTATAAGCACGGGTTTAAACCATTGATACCGCCTCTGCAATTTATAAAGCACCATCTATGCCAACAATATAAAACCATGATTTTGTTACATTTAATAAACCTACACACAAAAATCGAGTCGCTTTTTTTTGCAGTCCCTGCAAATAATACCTGCAATTTTGGTATGAAAAGCTAACGAGAGATAAGCCATACATGCCGCGGATCGCGATCAGAAGCCGCCCTTTGCCGGACATTTTCAATTTTAGGAATTGACCAGGACGGCAACCATTTTTTCCGTCGCTTTATAATCCGTACTTGACCAGATCAGTTTTCCATCGGGCGATAAAATAACAAAATAAGGCAAGCCGATTTTTAATTGACGGTGTTCCCGGTAAGAACGGAACTTTTCAAACTCCGGTTCTTTATCCACCAGTTTTACAGCGACCGCTTTTTCCTTTAAAGCTTGATTTAATAGAATGTTATGCGCGACTTCGGCCTTGAATGCGATGCAGTTGGCGCACCAATCGGCATAGAAATCGATGAAAATAGGTTTGCCGCTTTGTTGAGCCATTTTTTGCGCGGCATCAAAACTTCTGTACCATGAAATTCCGGCTTCTTCCTGTATGGCCGGACTCGCTGTGTTTTGGCTTTTTTCCGAGCCGACATCATTGGCATGAGCGGTCGTGATAATCGGGGTTTGACCCAAGCCGGCGACGATCAGCCAAATGCCGATGACCAGCGCCATAACGCCGCAGTAATGATGCATTTTCCGGTTGGGCTGCGCATCGCCGGGCAATAGCGATAAGACGTTGCACTGCACCACGGCTATCCACACCGCCACCATGCCGATAGCCAGCGATAAGGTCACCGTCGATTCGACGCCCAGCACGCCCATGCCTTTAGCGAAATAGGTGTAAGCAAAGTACAAAATCAACAAGCCGAACGCATATTTGACTTTATTCATCCAGTACCCGGATTTAGGCAGTTTTTTGAATTTGACCACGCTGATGACGAAAAAAGGCAAGCCTACGCCCAGACCGAAGCCGCTCATCATTATGCTGCCTTGGCCGGCGACGCCTAACTTGTCCCAGAAAGTCAGATTCTGACCCATTGCGCTTAGGCTGTCGGCTTTATCGGCTATGTGATCGGCGACTTGCAGCAACAGAGCGAAAACAATGGGCCCGACACAAGGCGAAATGACCAAACCGGCTACCGTGCCCATCAGCCAAGTCCCGCTTAAGCCTTTAACGCGCGCGGAATGCCGGTCCAAGGCATGAACTTCATTTTGCATGAAGGCCAATTCGTAAAACCCTAATAAGGCGATTGCAAAAAAAGCAAAGAATAAGGCAAAACCGATATTGACCCAGGCGGATTGCATAAAACTGTTAAATGCACCTCCGGTCATGCCCGCGATTAGGCCTAATGCGGTGTAGGTGCCGATGATGCCGATGACGTAGGCAAAAGCGTGCAGTTTTTCCTTGGCCGCCACCCCATTGGCGCGATTGACAATAAACATCGAAGTAATCGGCAGCATCGGATAAACACAAGGCGTCGCCACGGACAATAGACCGGCAAGGAACATGAGCCCGAACAGGATCAAGGTATGGTCCTGATTATTTTTAAATAATGACAGCAATTGTTCGGTCATCGTGCCGGGCTGTTCAGGAACTGCGGACTGCGCTGCCGGTGGCGTCGGCAAGATCAAGCTGATCTGCGTCGTTTGCGGGCGAAAACAAACATGGGTGATGTCGTTGCACAGCTGATAATTGACATCCAGCGCGACGGTCTGTGTGCTGACAGGCTCGGCGCTTAAAGGCGCAAGGGATAACAGGAAGTCGCCTTGATCTCTTAACACCGTGGCTTCCACTTTGTTGTCGTACACGCCCGCGGGTCTTTGCAGATTAACGATGACTAAGTGGGACGCGGCCAATTTTTGCTCGGGATCGACTTCAACCGGGAGATAGATATTCTCGTCGCCTTTGTCGAGATAAGCATGATGATCTTTAGGCACGACCAAAGAGAGCCGATACTCGGCAGGCCATTGCCCGGAATTTAAAGGGGTAATGCTGAAATCCGCTTTAGGCGCTTCAGCCTGGGCGATAACGATACCGAGCAGCCAAAGCGCTGTTATAGATGCTAGTTTTTTCATGATTTTTACTCTATTTATTGATGCTCGTTACCAAGCTGGAGAGACTGTGAAAGTATTCGTTTTAAAACAAAAGCAAAAAGCATTCACCACGAAGGCACGAAGGTCACGAAGGAAAAGTAATTTTTTGGTAATTATTCAGTCCCCCTCTTTGAAAAAGAGGGGTTAGGGGAGATTATTCTAAATAAATCCCCCTCGATCCCCCTTTTTCAAAGGGGGAGGTGAATACTTACATTTTTTGAATTCAATGTATTGAAAACTTCGTGTCCTTCGTGCCTTCGTGGTGAAGAGTTTTTTAAACTAAATTATTGATAATACTTCCACAGTCTCTGGAGCTTCCAATACTGCGTTACCAAGCGAGAGTTTAAGAAACTTTTCAACGACTACTTAACACCGTCTAGCACTCTAAAATTTCAAATTAAACGAAGCAGTCACCAAACAATAACTAAAGCTATCGAAGTTAGTGCGATGGCTGCCGCCTAATTCATAACTGCCTTTATGGTTGTAGTATTCAAAACCGGTTTGAAACTTTAATTGGCTAAAGGGTTTTATTTGGTTGATTTCTTTACTTAACTTAATTCCGCCGGAAATTGCGCCGAAACCGGCCAAGCGATAATCGCTGGAATAAGCCGCGTAATTTGCCGAATCGCCGGAAAAAACCGATTGGTAGAAATCCGCTTGATCTTGCGAATAATATCTAACTCGAGAAATTATTTGCCAATCATCGACAATCGGTTGATGCCAGCCAGCCTCGAAAGTATGGGCATTGACGCCCCAATCATCGGTGCTGAACCGGTAATCGAGATGCAGTGCGGCATCGTTAAGCTGACCAAAATGGCGGACATACTGATTCAGCCACGCCCATTGGAACTTTTGCCCCGGCCGTTTATCTTGCTGGAAATCCGAAAAATTGTTGCCGTTATAAAACGCCACCCATTTATAAGGATCGGACAAAAAACCGGACTGATAGCCGAAGCTGATATTGCTCTGCACTAAAGAGTCTTTATCGATCACTTGCGCTACGCCGAGCAAATACTGTTGACTGGTTTTATGGCTGTTAAAATCGCTGTTCCGGCTGTTCCATATCGAAGGCGACGGGGCTATTTCATCAAAAGCAGCCGAAGCGCCCAAATTCAGCGTGGTCAGTTTTTTATTCAAATCCAGGCTCATCGTGGTATTGAAATAACGGGAGGTGTAATCCTGTTCCCTGGAAAAGCCGCCGCCGACGTTAATCGACGCCGAATCGAGAAAGTAGGTTAAACCTGAACTGAGCGCATCACGTTGTTCGCAGATTGATGAGCCGCAAGAACTGCTCGGCGATGCTCCGCTGATAACTTGGTGAACCTGTCCCTGAGCGTCTTTTTCGTTATAGATCGGCGACGCGCCGGAGATCATGTCGCGGACTAAATTGACCGAAGCGGTCAGCGATTTGCCGACCGGCGCCGACAGCGCGCCTTCAAAAATATCGACTTTCATGCGCTGATTGCTTTCGGAATAATGTCCATACTGAAAATCGGCGTTGTAAGTGTCTTCGACGCGCCCGGCAGCCGCTGTCTGCATCAGTCCAGGCAACGCCAAAGCCGCGCAGGTCAACTGCGCAAGGGTGTTGTGTTTTTTATTAGCTTTCATCGGAAATCATCGTAAGGTAAGTTGAAAGGGCGTCAGTTACAGCCGCAACCGCCCCCTCCCCCACCGTAACCGCCGGACGCCGCTTCTTTACTGAAAGCGATGTGCTGACGCAAACCGAATTCCAACGCATCCGGTGTTAAAGCCATTTGCGAAAGCGCCAAACTGCCGCGCTCTCTGGGTAAGACCTCGGTGCAGGCGGTACAACTGAAAATGAACCCCGCCAGCATAAAAATATGTCCTAGTTTCATCGGCGTTCCCTATTTTTTCGCTAATAATTGAACAATTTTTTGCTCAAGCTCATTAATATCGTCACGGCTGAAACCGTGATGAATGTTCCGGATGACGCCTTGCCGGTCAACGATAAATGAGGTCGGCATCGATTCAATGGCATATTGATCGGCCCATTCGCCTTTGCTGTCGCGTAACAGCGTAAATCCGACCGGAAAGTCTTTTAGGAATTTTTCGGCATTGGCTTTGTTTTCATCCAGATTTATCGCAATCACTTCAAAGCCTTGATCTTTAAGTTTTTGCTGTAATTGATTCAATAAAGGAAAAGAAGTTCGGCACGGGGCGCACCATGAAGCCCAAAAATCGACATAAACAACTTTGCCGCTGAATTGACTCAGGCCGATCGCTTGATCTTGCCGTAAAGAAGGCAAGGTAAACGACGGTGCGGGCTGGCCGACGTCGGAAGCATCAACGCTAAAACTACATATATTTAGCAACATACCGAGGACGAGCGAAAAGATTTTATTGTGCATATTCAAATACTCATTCATTAAATGACTCAGACAGCTGACGCAATAGCGACAGCCTTATTATTCAGTCCCCCTCTTTGAAAAAGAGGGGTTAGGGGAGATTTTTTAAATAAATCCCCCTCGATCCCCCTTTTTCAAAGGGGGAGGTGAATACTTACAACTGAAGAGGCTGTGAAAGTATTATCAAAATCAGTTTAAAAACCTATTCACCACGAAGACACGAAGTTCACGAAGAAAAAATAATTGATGAAACTCAACGCATTAAAAACTTCGTGCCCTTCGTGTCTTCGTGGTGAAGGCTTTTGCTTTTATTCTAAAACGAATACTTTCACAGTCTCTGAAGCTTGGGAACCGACGAAACTGAAAACTCAGTAACCCGCCGCAACGGCTAAGGCGAGAAAATCGGACAAGGAGCCCCAAGAAACATCTTGATTATTGGAAACAGGACCGCGGAAATACACCCCTCCATTGGACGTAAAAACATATATTTGGGGCGTTGCATAGTAGCGATAATAATAACCGCCTGAGCTGACGGAACCTGCATCGGACGGAGATAAAGGGTTGGCCGGGGCTAACTGATCGGGATAAGCCGCTTCCAAGTAGGCGAATACCCGGTCGGAATCGCTCGGGGCGAGGTTGGAACGAGTCGACGATACCGCGTTTATTGTGACCAAGTTATTTTTCGCCAACGGCTTTTTCAACAAGGCTTTCAGCGCCGGACCGCTCAGGGTTGTGGCAATAGGTAATTGGGTCAAGGCTCCACCGGCATTCTTACGAGGCAAAGCCGCAATCGCATCGACAACCGCCATACTTTTTTCAACCACTTGACCGAAAACGGTAGAGCCTCCGTTTTGGTAATCGAGATTGGCTGAATTATCCGCCAAATTAAAAGACCACTGATTGGTCGCGCTATCCGGTTTGCCGCTAGTTTTGACCATGGAAACGGTGCCGCGTAAATTGGAATGGCTGGGGCTGAATTCGTTCACAACCGGCGCTTTTTTGGCGATCGCTTTTGCCGATTTACTTTTCGCATTCCAAACATAACCGCCGCCTTGAACGCTAAAACCGGGCGTGCTGCGGTGAATCAATGAACTGTTATAAGCTCCGCTGTCGATATAGTTTAAAAAATTGGCCACCGTCAATGGCGCATCCGCATCGAATAAGCGAATATCGATAAGCCCCAAAGAGGTTTGCATGCGCACCATCGTTTCCGCAGGTGGCGGGGTTACGCACACATTGTTTTGTAACACTTGCGGCGCGATACAAGTAGGAATCGGCGTCACGCAGACATTATCTTGCAACACTTGCGGCGCGATGCAGGTAGGGGGTGGCGTCACGCAAACATTATTTTGCAGCACTTGCGGTGCGGTACATGTGGGAACCGGGGTTACGCACACATTATTTTGCAATACTTGCGGTGCGCTGCAAGTCGGTGTTTTAGAGGCCAGATAGGCGGCCAGCCCCGCTCTCCCTGAGCTGACGCTATTATCATAGTGACAGCTTTGACAGGTCGGAGCCCCGTACTGTTGCATATAAGCCGGTGTTGCCAAAGCATCTGTCGCTGACGCCAGTGTCAACATTAACGCAAAAACGGGTAGGCTGATAAGGTTTTGAAAAAATGGTTTTATAGGCATTATTATTCCTCAGTTTATTGACGCATGACATGAACTAAAGCTCGGGGCCTTTTCTACAGAGGGCTTCACCAAACTTAAGTTCGGCGATGAATTCTTTTAGTCGTCTGTGCACTCAATAAAGCACTATTCATGCCAATAAATAAGATACTGATTTATATATATTTATAGTCAATATAGCCAAAAATTAAACGCTTATTTTTGCAGTCCATGCACTGAATGTCTGCAATTTTGGTATGGATTCAAGAGGCGGCAGCGCTGACAGCTCCCCTTAAAGGTAACTCGCAATAATAAATCCCCGCAGCTATCGTTCCCACGCCGGAGAGGCTGTGAAAGTATTATCAAAATCAGTTTAAAAACCTATTCACCACGAAGACACGAAGTTCACGAAGAAAAAATAATTGATTAAACTCAACGCATTAAAACTTCGTGTCCTCGGCAACTGCTCCTGCGTTGCTCTACCTCCTGCATCCGTGCAGTCGTTCGTGTCTTCGTGGTGAAGGCTTTTGCTTTTGTTCTAAAACGAATACTTTCTCAGTCTCCGGAGCGTGGGAACTATTCGGGGCAGAAGGGTTATTTATTGCGAGTTGCCTAAGGTGATTTCCATGAAAGATCATCCCCGGATATTGCGCGTTTTTACTCACCACGAAGACACGAAGGACGGTAAGGGCAGATAGCGCTCAATGCAAAATCTGCATTACCTACAAGGATGTAGGGAAGGAGCGGAAGCTTTCGCCACATCCTTGCGGCTTATGCAGGAGCAGTTGCCGAGGGCACGACGTTTTTAATGTATTGCGTTTAAAAAATTATTTTTCCTTAGAATAAAACCACATCTGATAAATGCTGAGCAGGATCTGCAAGCCCATGGAAAGTCCCATTAACGCCCCGCTATAAACCACGACGTAGGCAAAGGAAGGTGTGGATTTGGTAATAAACCATGACACCACATCCAATAACATGGCCGCAAAAGGAATCACTACCGCCACTCTTTTTACGTAAACGTTGATATCGCACAACAAAAATATTTTGCCTATAAAAAACAGGATGAAAGCAATGCCGAATATATGAATATGAGATATCCGAATTAAGGTCGGAATGCTGGCGCCGCCGGCATGAGCAACTTCGGACACCGTAGCGTAATGGGTCAAGTCGGGTAAGGAAGGGTTAATCGCGGGCGTATGGCATAAAATACAGTCCCGGTTTAATATCGGAGCAACCTTTTCGTTATATTCCGGTTCGTCGGCGCCATGATGTATCCATTGCAGGATCACATCTTTGTCGCTTTTATATTTCAGGTTGGGTTCCATGATGCCGTTAATGGCGGTGCCCAGTCGGGTTTGAGTGCTTGAACCGTGATAACTGATCACGACATCTTCAATCGAGAGCCCGGCTTTACCGTCCAGTCCCTGATGGGTGTAATACATGTTGGCGAGAGCCGCTAGATAACCGAGCCCGATGGTCAGCAGAAATACGCTATTTAAAATTCTTTCGCTGACCGAAATGTCTTTAAAACGGCTATAAGGTCTTCTTCTTTCAATAAAATCTTCGGACATAGTAATTTGTAAATAAAGAATGGAGAGGGAATTTGCTGAATACCCTATGTATGCAGACTGGTGTGCACGTTTAGCAAGGCTCCGGTTAAGGTATTTGATTTGCCGAATAGAACATACACAATTTTTAGCCGATAGATTTGATTAGCCGTCACTTCCACAAAGCTTATTTTTCAGTAGGCGGCGTAATGAATAATAGGACTTTGACACGATTATCGACTTTTTGTTTACGCACATAACCGATGGAGCCGGTGGTCGATGCGACAAATCGCACTATGGCTTCTTCGGAAGCCATTACCTTGGGCGGAGTAATACCATTGAAATATTGGATATTCCAATAGTCTTCCTGCTCTTCCGGCAACATCGAAAACACCGCAAGCGAGAATCCTCGCCGCAACGGATCGGGGAGTGGCAAATTTAGCGGAATCCAGCGATTGCCTTCGGCATCCATTTGACTTTTACGTTGATAAATAAGTTTTAAGGCATCGGCCGTGAGTGAGTTCAATGGATTGGCCGTAGCGATAATAACCGCTAAAGGCTCGGCGCGCACCGGTAAGCCGACCGACAACAGCACAAACAACAACGGATAAGCGATGCGCATGAGCATTAAAACAGTACCGCAAAAGACGCTGATACACCGTCCGGGGCTAATAGTTCATTATGCGTCCCCAGCTGATACTCCAACTTCCAGATAAGCGGCGGTAACGGTCGATAGGCAAGCCCTAACAACCCGACTTGGCCGGTTTGAGCCAATGTCTGCTCAAAAAACTCATAGCGTCCGACCGCAAACCAATGTTGGCTCATCGGCACAGGAAGCACGCCTTGCACAAAACCTTGCCAATTGTTTTCGCTAAAAGCATGGTCGCCGGCGCGGTAAACTATTTCACTACTGAGTTCGAATTTCCGGTAAACCCATGCAACATCAAGCCCGGACAGATAATATCGAACGGGCAGCGGTTCATTCAGAGCGAAATGGGCAAAAGAAACACCGAGCTGTAAGGTATCGTCGAGGAAATAACGTAAATGCGCACCTATTGCGTTTTCAAAAGGTTCTTTTGACCGGTGCGGATCGATGCTGTCGCTGGCGTCCCCATACACACTGTATTCAAGCTGACGCTCAGCAAGTGAAACGGAACCGTGCAGCATGAGTCCCGATACATGGGTAGAAAATAAATTCTCGGTAACGACCGGACGAGAGCTGGTCCAAACCAACGGAGCGGCGTGAATGACGTTCCATTGACCGACGGGCGTTAAGAATTTACCGACTCGCACCGTTAAATTATTGTTGACCAAGGCATCAAAGTATCCTCTTTCGAATTCGAAATGAGCATCCTGAATGCCCAGCGATTGCTGCTCGCTGGCGCTAAGTGCATCGCCGACTTCCAATTCCGAGAAAAAGCGTAATCGTGAACCGTTATCCCAAGTCAGAAACAGGCTGAGATCGCTGATTTCGAAATGTTTGGGAGCAGCATGCCGCGCGCCTACCTGTGCAGTGGCATAGCCGCCGATACGAAAGCCGCTATCGCTAACAGGATAACCATTACCTAACCGGTAAGAGCTATCGGCATCATCGGCCGCTCCTGCGAGTCTTGATGCCATCGACAGCGCCGTCATCAATAAAAAAAGGAAAACACGCATAGATTAAAATCGACTGAAAGAACCTTGTTGAGAGAGCGTTGGATTGTGTGCCAATGAGCATAAGTATCCACATAACTTTTTTATTATAAATACAATAAGTTACAAGAGATATAGAGTGTAAGCGTTCAGCTGTTCCGCCTGTGAAAAATATTCTGCCTACGGCATCCTGTGATTTTTTGAGCAGGAAAAGGCATGACCATCACATCGAAATGGCGTCAATATATTGAAGCGAGGCAACGTAGCGGTTTGTCGCAAGCAAATATTACAAGCAACAGCAAATCAATGTGAGTACTTTCACAGCGCGACTGAGCGACTATCGCAAAGCCGCATCGACGAACTGTTGCCTTTCGCCCAGCCGATTAAATCATAGCGGCGACGGCCTGACGATGTGGAACGGTTGAGCGCTTACATTTGTCTGAGGATTTCTTTTTCATCGAGATTATCGTTCCAGAACCAGAACGGCATAACAGTGTAATCACGGGATGGATTTTTCAAGCTACTCATTTATCTGCCTTAAGATCTAATCTCTGTCTTTAATCCATTGGTAAATGAGTGCTTGTAATTGGTGTTGGTATTGGGGAATTCGTGAAAATACATGCAACCTATTTCTACTGGTCAGATAACGCCGGATTGCAATAATATTCGGATATTAAGCGCGCCAACTAAATGATTTTTATCATTAACAACAGGTAATGCCGACATTTTAAACTCCTCCATTAACTCAACCGCTTCCACCGCAAGTTGTTTAGGTTTTGCTGAAACAAAATGCGTATTCATAACTTTTTCGATTAACGTAGTTTTTATATCAACTTCGTTATCCAAAGTTCGTCGTAAGTCGCCATCGGTAAAAATACCGCAAATAACATTATCAGGCTCAGCAACAATTACAAACCCCAAACCACCCCGTGACATCTCTACTAATGTTTTGCGTATTGTTGTGTTTGGCGACACTATGGGTATCAACTCACCTGAAACCATAATGTCACCAATAGTTAACAGCAATCGACGCCCCAATGCCCCATGGGGATGAGTTGCGGCAAAATCCTCAGCGGTAAATCCACGGCATTTTAATAAGCAAATGGCTAAAGCATCACCCAATGCCATGGTTAGCGTTGTACTGGAAGTCGGTGCTAAACCCAACGGGCAAGCTTCTCTTTCTACGGCTGTGCTAAT
Organism: Methylobacter sp.; assembly: GCA_026399025.1. Taxonomy (GTDB): domain Bacteria; phylum Pseudomonadota; class Gammaproteobacteria; order Methylococcales; family Methylomonadaceae; genus Methylobacter_A. The sequence continues at coordinate 87,022 of JAPLRU010000047.1, read as the reverse complement.
AACAATATCCGCATGAAGAGCAAGCGGTGAATTAGCTACTCCTGTCATCACAATTAAACTAATCGCATTGCGTTTAAGATAAGGAATAACCCGTAAAATCTCTTCGCTCTTGCCGGATTGAGAAATTGCAATAACAATATCTTTAGACGTAATCATGCCCAAATCGCCATGCCCTGCTTCGCTAGGGTGAACAAAAAAGGCAGGCGTCCCAGTACTGGCTAAAGTGGCCGCGATTTTTTTTCCGACATGTCCGGATTTTCCCATACCCATAACAATAACCCGATCAGACGGCTGGGTATGTAATATCATTTCAACTGCCGATAAAAACTCGGAACCTAGGCTTTCTTTTACATTAACAAGAGCGGCTATTTCTATATCCAATACAGAACGAGCACTTTCAAGTAAATCCTGGTCAGATGCGTTACTCACTTGACAAGGTCCATCAATAAACAAATAACATGTTCAAAACGCATCAATTTTTTTCGGACCTTTGCATACAAAAAGACATACGTGCTGATTCTTCAAACCATTCCTCCGAGAAATCGGCATCCTGATACTCTTTGAAATAAGGCCCTCCCACTGTCCAGTGAACATTTTTTACATCTGCCGGCGGATCGGTATATTCACCCACCAGCCAGTTCCAGCGGACATCCAACTCACCAATATCGTTGTCTTCAAGCCAAAGAAAACGATGTAATTCCATTGCCGACGCAGTGTTTACATACTCCGGCGTTACCTTTTTGTTGTCCTTGTGACCGCAATTCCACAGCACAACTGAAGACCAATTCTTACGGGGATACTTATATTGAACAGTATCCAAATATTTAATATCGTCTCGTGGTTCGTAACTGTGCTTTACAACATATAAAGCTTTTCCGGGATCGCTATCAATAACGTTAAAAATCTCGGCAATATCTGTACGTAACAACATATCGCAATCGAAAAAGATACCATAACCTTGATAATCGCAAAGATAAGGAACTAGAAATCGACTAATCGAAAACTCATTCGATTGTTTCGGGTCACGTTCCCTATGAAAGAAATCTTTAAAATTAGCTAAATTTACCGGCACAATTGCAACCGGACGTGAACTTTGGCGCATAATAGAACTCACCATCGTATGCCAAGCAACACTTTCTACTTTATCGAAACCGATAAAAACTTTAATAATATCATCACGCATAATATTCTCAGGGTTAAATATTTATATTAAGAAGCAAATTAAATAATGTCATCACTGATTTGTAATCTGTTCTTCGTCGCACAACACGCTCATCAAACTTTCCATATTTTCGATATGTTGCTGAGCTGCTTCTACATCTTTATTCGTTGCGTCATTTCTGTCTGGACCAATAAATTCGCCATACTGTTTTAAAAATACTGACATGACGTGATTAACACCGGACTCCGTAACTTCTCGGCAATCAGGACCATAGTATCTCCCTCGCGCATAGGGGCTGGTAATGATTTCGAATGATGGAAAATAGTCGCACAAATCGTTGTCATTACAGATTTTTTCTGCCGCCACCCTTAATACAGCTTTTGAGTAAGTAGTAGATACGAAAACATGGCGATCAATAGCTGTTGCATTTAATGGAACGGGTGAAACTGTAATCACGAATTTTGCATTAGGATTACGCGCGCGGATAAAATCGATACTTGATTGCATATCTTCCACTATCTCGCCAACTTCGAAGTTTTTAAAAGCAAAATGTGCTTCAGTGAAAACGCCTCCGGCAACCCCCGGCGCAAGCGGGAAAATCGCTCCATCGCGAACATCAATCCAGCTTTCAGTCAACCCTAAGGTAAAAACAAAAACCGACATTGACTCAATAGCTTTACGCACGGCCGCATAATGCACATGTCTATCCATGATCAGTTCTGCTTCAGATACAAAACCGCCTTCCTGAATCTGGGGTCTAAATGGATCAACAAAATAATTTTCTTTAGTTAGCCATACGCTTTCTATAGGTTCAAAAAATCCATACGCACGATCTAATAGTTGCTTGAGCTGACGGGCAGTGTAAATATTTCCATATCGAGCAGTAAATACACCGTAGTTAAATTTAGCCGCAATTTCAGGTGGAATAATCGGGTGAGCAAATTCGGTTACAGAAAATGTAAAACCGCTATTAGATAAATACTTAGCTACGTGCTGAGCAAAACAACTGCCTGCGGTAACTACTGAGTCGTTTTTGCCGATCTTGAAGGAAATATTCGTAATCGGATCAAAAAGCTCGGGCTGCGTGATAGCTTGTTCATTTTTCCAAAACTGATAATCAGGCATACCAACGTACGGATGTTTCTTAGACATTTGTAATCTCCAATATTTGTTTTATTACAAGTTCGCCATAGAGTGAGTTAGCATGCGTTGGATCTTTGCTGCAAAATTTACTATAAAGAAAGCCATCTCCATCCGTGGTTCCAAGAGGTATATCCAGAAAAGCAATATTTAAAGAAGCACAGAGTTCTCTTGCAATATTACTATGAGTCTCATAAAGCTTTTTTCTTATAGAAGGAGGACTGACTCCAAGATCGAGGGATTCTTGAAAACGCCGTGGCAATATGGCATCTTCGCTTATATTTCTGAAGGGTGGAGGAGTGCAGATATGAGTAATGGAACAGTTAAATAAAGCACATAGTTTTTGAGTATTGTTCATAGCACCTCGCATCGCCCGACTAAGCGTTGTGCGCACCAAACCGTAAGTAATAATATCTCTATCCGGTTCAGTTTGAGAGCAACTTTCGGTCATAAAATCGAACTTAGTGGGAGCTTCAAGCAAACCGAAAACGCTATGTTCAGAACCTCCAAATGAACAAAATATATGTTCTGGGTTAAATAGATCGGCTATTTCTGGATGAAGAATCTTATTCCGACGGTTTATGGGGTCAAAAAATGAGGCAAGATTGACCACATCAATTATTGAACGTGTTTGGTCATTAAGTGCCGCAGCAATTGCTGTCGTATGGCTATTCCCAATAATTAATATGGGACGATGTGAAATGTTTTTATCTGACTTCATACTACTTCAGTGCTCTCATTTTTAAAAAAATTATTATTCAATGCCCTATCTTTGCAAAAAAATGTAGTATTTTTGCAAAGAAACATCACATACGCTTAAAAAAAATCAATAGGCTATAAAATACAAAAAGTATACGACCGCCACAAATATTAAATCACGTATCAGACAAGTCACTATAAGCAACCATAAAAATTTTTTTGAAGGCTAAGTGTTATGAATCTTGAGCAATGTAGACATAAAATCCCGGAATCTTATACCAAAGCTTTGCGGTTCATGTTTTCAAATAATCCAGTGTTATAAAACAATAAAAAGTTATTTGTATTTTAAAAGTTGCATATCTTGACACGTAAATACAGATTACTAACTTATTGACTTATATAGAGCAGAAACTTATCCAACGAGGTGACTTCTCATTAATAATAGGTAAACATTCAGCACAAAGAAAATAAAACTGCGTATCCTTCATGGCTTCGTGATGAATAAATTTTTTTAGAGGCTGTAGATAATGAGAAGTTACCTAGCGAGTAACAAACCAATTGTATTTATTCTCAAATCCAGAAAGCAACCAAATCCTCCACTTTAATCATATAATTTATACCTATAATGAAATAGATATATAAAACCTACAGCCGCACATGAAACATTAGTTATTAAATCATGCTACAATCGATCTTTTGCCTTCAGTAAAAGTTTTTCGCCTTTCTTACGGCTAATGATTTCAATATTCATGGGCACATATTAAATTTAAGAGAGCGTTTTTAGCAAACTTTAAAAATTTGCATCAAGCATTTTTTACCACGAATTATAAATAAGCGGCAGCTTCAGACAGGTTCCCTATAATAAAATCGGCATTGGTAGCAACCTGCCGAGGCGTATCCGGCGGACAATACAATAAAGCACACCCAACATGAGCTGCTTTTGCAGCCAAAATATCTGATTCATTATTACCAATCAGCAGCGAATCTTGCAAATTGATCTCAAATTCGTCAGCAGCTTGTAAAATCATACCTGGCCCTGGTTTACGCCATGTAGAATCGGCTCGATAAGCCCCGATTCCATGCGTAGGATGATTAGGGCAAAAATACACCTTATCAATCGCCACCCCGTTTTGTACAAAAATTTCACACATCCAGCGAGTTAATTCATGAAAATCGCGTTCTGAGTAATAACCACGCCCAATTCCTGCTTGATTGGTGACGATAAATATTTTATAGCTTAGCGCTGCTGCAGTGCGACAAAGCGTAAAGATACCGTCAATAAACTCAAAGTTTTCTTTTTGGTAAACATAGGGATAATCGACATTCACAACACCATCCCGATCAAGAAACAAGCCTCGGAGCAACATTATTTAGCGACCGCTGTTCAGTATCGACAACTTTCCATGCCTGACAAACATCTCAAACGACTGCTTTTGCACTTCTCCCGCCAGGTACTCGGAGTCAAGTGAAAAGGCGGTGTAGGAAGCCATCAGACGTCGCATCAAATAAGATCTTAAGCCAATAATGTCAGATACAATAACCCTATTTTTGAAACCCCCCCACAACCATAGCTCAACCAACTTCATAATTGTCGATCTCTACCACTTCGCAACCAACAGTAACCGAACAATGGCTACACGAACTCCAAAAAAAACCTCCATTTTCATCAAAAAATATCATAAATCGTATCCAAAAGCAGATATAACTTGAGAAAAATTATTGTTTAAATAATCTATCAACTGCTCATCATAGCTATGCTTCCACATATATGGAATTCCTACACGTTTAGTTTTTGTATCAGATGCCAATGCTTTTTTTACACTAACATCAACCAATTCATAGGGAACACCTAATGCATGCGACAAGGTATTTGAAATTTTATCTCCATCAAAAAAATCCTCATATTTAATAATTACCGCGTCGGGTATATGATTTTTTATCTCTAAAAATCCAGAGCAATGATCGTTCAGGTTATAGACCTCAAATTCAGAGTTTGGCGATTTTAGACCTGATGACAATAACTTTATTTTTTCAGTATAATTTAGACCTACAAGTAGGTTTGCGATAGATTGATGATTAAGATTGGTACTAGTCTCAAGATAATGAAGCATCGAATTGCAAATATCGCGAGGATCTCGAATTAGAATAAATACTGTTCGCGACAAAAATAGATTTTTTAAGTAAATATCTTCATCTAAATGAATACTTCTAAAATGCCCTAACAAATTACAGCTTTCTAATAATGAAAGTTGTTTTTTAGATAATCCATAGTCTAATGTATTTTTTTTAACTGACAATGGATACTGACCCGATATCAACTCAATAACCTTACCAAAAAGATGAGTCCCTGCCTTGGGTATTGATGTAGCAAATGTAGGTTTCACGCCATGCTCAACTTTAATTTTCATGTTATTGATTTGTTTGACTCTGATTTTATCGGAATTACTCTCATCCTATTTGGAAAACCTATAACTTCAAAAATAATGAAAAATCATGTAAATCAATAAATATAGATTTATAAAAGTGTATGGTTTTTCACCCAGGTGAGAGTAGTTCAATATAAAATATAGCATTTAAATCTAACTGCTTAGAAAAGTTCAGAGTGGTGTGTTTCATCTTTGTTTGAACTAAGTCAAATTTGGCATATAGAATATTAAAGTAACTTCACAATCTTTACCCACGGCTCGCTCATTTTTTAGAATAGATTGATTATTATAGATAATAATTCATTACTTTTTTGGATAAAACCGCGCACCCCATCTATTATAACTTTTTGAATACATTAAGTATTTTCAAAAATGAGCACGCCAGTTTTTTATATTAATCTATAGGCCATTTAGTTAATGGGGTTCTCAGAAGAGTTCAGAATGAGACGGATTGTCACCATAACCTGAACAAGAGCTTCATTGAATTTCATTATTACTTGATCATCAATAATACGTGAATGTATAGTATCTATAATGTCATTAGTATTAGTCTGCAATTCTATAGCTCCCAATTCACCTGCAATTTGCCCTAAATTAACCAAGAATTTTTCGGCAGAAGAATAATCATCATTAACCAATAATTGTTGAATATGCGAAGTTGCAGACTCATAATTTTTATCAAATTCAGATAATGCACGCCGGTAGATAAGACCATTACCTTTCAATCGATTAAGGCCGTTATAAACATCTAACCCTAAATATACCCCTGGAATATTATCACAATCTTTTTTCGCTTGCTCTGCATGAAAGATACTACGTTCAGTAAATATTGCAGATTTATCTTTATGATTTTTTTGAAACAATCTTGCATAACCTTCAAAAATCAACGCCAGCATTCTATGATTATCTGGAAGAGCTTCTTCAACTGCGACAATAGTATGTTGCGGAAGAATCCATCTATGAACTTCAATATCCTGAATCCCTCCCAGAGCAGCAGGGAGCCTTGAAAAATTAGATCTCCGTGCACCTATAATCATTTTACATTCAGCCATAATGAGCATTTCAATAAAATCCTGCTGAACAGGAGAAAGATTACTATATAGGTGACATATATCTCCGACATTAGCCACTGGTACATTAACTGTGGCGGCGAGCTGTTTGACTTGAACCATATCCTTAGAAAAGATAAAGAGCGGCGAATCAGGACAAAGTGCATTTATTGCATTAGCATAACTTGGAACATCTACGAACTTTTGACAAAATTCCAGTCCGTACTTACGCTGTTGCTCGGAATTATAAAGAGCAAGATTCGCCACAAAATCGCCACGACGGATATGAATAGCTGCATAATTTTTTAATGAAACACAAGCTCTAACTTTTGACATAGCTTCTTCAACTTCAGCGTTGAGTTTAACTGAACACATCAACTGCCGAGTTTCTCTGTTTACATCTTCGACGACTTCACCTTGCAAAGGATATGAGAGAGTTGATCTAAATCTATAAGCTGGTGCATTTAGCGGAATTAACACTGAGTCCTTATTCCATTTCGAAACCTCGAAAATTCCTGGATATGACATGAGTTCTTCTATTTTAGATTTACTTTCCTCTATGAAAAAACCGTTAACACTTGAAAAATCAAAAAAATCTGAGAGAGGGGCATCCGCATCGTAATATTCCCAAAACCTAGGCCAAGCCACGAAATAATCCACATCAAGTGCTTTAGCTAACCGCCACCCATGCATCACGTTAATTAGCCGACTTCCCAAAGCATCTTTGCGGGAAGAAATTACGAATCTTGTCATTTTGTACCTTTTCAATTATTGATTGTAACGATTTTGATGAGGGCAGAACAAACGCATCAATGATGCGAATCGTAAAATATTATTTTAATCACCCATAAACTTGAAAAAACAAGCTTCCCATGTACCGAGCTCCATCTTACCTAATATGAACGAAATCACAATGATCCCGTAACTTGATCAACAATCATTTCAGCAAAAGCAAACGATCCCGTAAACGCCGGAGATATAGCATTTAACACATGTAACGACTTTGCAGTCCGCTCCAAAATATAATCCATTTCAAGTTTTCGGGTGTTTAAATTAACTAATTGCGGCCTAATACCTACTTTTTCAGTAGGTATCATATCATCAAGTGTCAGTGTTGGCATTAACTTACGAGCGGCTTGTAAGAAATTGGATTTGTTATATTTACCTAATTCAAGATGCGCAAGCATTCTGAAATTATTTTCATTACGGAGATACATTTTTAATAATTGAAGAGATATTACCCCCCCCTCAAGGAGACTTAAACCCTCTAATTTTCCGTAATTTTCCCGGCCCACGGCAGGAATCGCAGTCGGCCCTAAATAGACATCGCCACTGATAACTCGCGTAAAATGAATTCCCAGAAAAGGTAAAGAAATATCAGGTACAGGGTAAATATTGGATCTTACTTTAGGGTTTGCAGTAGGGCTCAATTTCCAATAAATACCTTTAAACGGTACCAAAACATAATCTTCTGCTAAATCAAAATACTTAGCTATAGTGTCAGCATAGGCGCCGGCACAATTAAACAAGAAACCATAACTAAAAAGCCCCTGTGATGTTTTAAGATAAGTATCGTTATCTTGACCAATAACGCAACAATCGAAAAAAAACTCAACGCCTTGCGCCTGCAAAATTTCACGTAACCGGTGCACCACTGCCGCACTATCAATTACCGCTGTTGTTGGACAGAATATGGCCGCAGGTCCCATTGCAGCGTAGGGCTCTATCTCACGAAGTTGTTGATGATCGATAAGTTCGGCAGGAATCTCATTTTTACGTGCGTTATCAATGAGTTTCTCTACACTTGATAATTGTTCCTCTGAGGTTGCAAGAACCACTTTACCGGTCTGTCTATAGGAAATACCTTCGGTTTTAGCAAACTCAATCATGCGCTTCGCTCCCGAAGCACACACTCGAGCTTTCAATGTATCACTACCATAATAGATGCCGCAATGCATAACCCCGCTATTACGCCCGCTCGCGTGCATTCCTGGAGCCGCTTCTTTTTCGATTATCGCAATACGAGCATTAGGTTTTCTACGAATCAACTCATAAGCTACAGTTAATCCGACAATACCCGCGCCTATTACAACGAAATCAAAGCTATTATTCATCTCTTATCTCAATATAAAATCACACATTACCATAACGAGAATTTTTAATCATGGTATACCCCTTGATCAACTCAGCTAAACCTTGATTCAGAGTAACCGATGTTTTGTAACCCGTGGATTCTAGCTTCTCATTGGAAACAATATAGTTACGCTGATCGGGATCCTTACCTACCGGCGCCTCAATAAAGACAAAACTAGGAATCAATTTTTGAATATGCTCACAAAGCTCATATTTAGAGACATTAGCTTCTGATAAACCTACGTTGTAAATTTGCCCCTTCATCTTTTCAAAGTTTTCAATTCCATGCTGAAATGCTCTGGACACATCTCTAACATGTACATAGTTACGCTTGAAGTGACCTTCAAACAACACGATAAATCGATCATTAACCGCACGGTAAGTAAAGTCGTTAACAAGCAGGTCTATACGCATACGTGGAGACATCCCAAATACGGTCGCCAACCTAAAGCTTATGGCATTGGAATGCTGCATAAGCTCTTTCTCAATTGCAACCTTGTCAATCGCGTATTTTGAAATCGGGCGCAATGGCGATTCTTCAGTACAAAAATTATTCTCATCGCCGGTACCATAAGCACTATTTGTAGTAGGCATTAGAACAATTTGCTCTTTAGACAGATGCTTTAACATCATCATAATCGCATCATGATTAACAGTTTGCGCGCCAACAGGATCTTGATTGCAGATAGGCGCCCCCACATAGGCAGCTAACGGAATAATAATATCCGCTTTTTTCAGCAAAGGAGTAAGAGTGCTTTCAAGGCGAATATCCCCTTTAACGACTTCGAAGTTCGGATCGTGACAAACATGATTAAGGCTGGCTTGCCGATACATAAAATTATCCAATACGGTAACTTTATGACCTAGCGCCAGCAAGTCAGGCACCATTGTCGAACCTAAATAACCTGCTCCGCCCGTAACCAGAATGTTGAAAGACATGTATTGACNNNNTGTATTGACTCCTAATTAAATATTTGTATTAAAAATGGCTTGTTCAACACATTCGCAAAGCGTATGTGCCAAAACAATATGAATTTCTTGAATAGTACTGGTCGCGTCACCTGGAGCAACAATGCAGTAATCCGCATGGGCTTTTGCAGCACCACCGTCCCGCCCGGTAAAGATAATCGTCGGTATTGCCATTTGTCGGCATTTTTCCAGCGCATTAATAATGTTAGGTGATTGACCTGACGTGGTAATACCGAGAAATATATCTTTATCAGTCATTTTCCCTTCGATTTGACGTGAGAATATTTGATCATACCCGTAATCGTTACCGATAGCCGTCAGAATAGAGGAATCCACTGTCAACGCTTCAGCCGCGAGTGGCGCACGGACTTTTGCCAATTTACTAACAAATTCAGCAGCTAAATGCTGAGCATCCGCAGCAGAACCGCCATTACCGGCAATGTATAAACGCCCCCCCTTACGGTAACACTCTACAACCTGTTGTACAGCACTGCTGAATAGAGATAGCTGTTCTTGCTGCTGTAAAAACTGCTGTTTAGCGCTAATCGATACGAGCAGATTATGCTTAAGCATTTCAGTTGCATTGTGCATCCTAAACTCCATAATGCGACAAAATATCACCGGCCCTGAAATAATCATCCGGGATGCCAATATCAATAAACCTACCGGTGCTCTCTAGGCCGTAAAACACCGAACCGGCATCCACTAAGCTGGGTAACATATCATCTTCCAAAGAAAGCTTACTACCGTTAACGAAAGAGGCTTTTCTCAATACCAATGGATTAAGTAAATAAACCCCGCCGTTTGCCAGTCGACTAGGTTGGCTGGTTCCTGATTTGAAGTTAATAATTCGCCCATCCGCTGCCAGATCCATACCCATATAACGTCCGACTTCATTAGTATGGAACAGAGAAAACGTCCAATCGGATTTCTGCTCTGCGTGAAACTGCAACAACAGAGTCAAATCAACTTCGAAAAAAGTATCACCATTAAGAACGAGAAACGGCTCATTTAGATTCATGGAAGCTAATAATAAGCCTCCGCCAGTACCTAACGGCTCCTCCTCAATTACGTAGGTGATAGGAATATCGCGATAATTTTCGCCAAAATAATCCATAATCACCTTTCTCTGATAGCCAACCGACAAAATGAATTGGCTTACACCTTGTCTAATCCAATAATCCATCAAGTAAACTAGAAAAGGCTTTCCTTGAATATGAGCCATTGGCTTTGGCAGGTCTGGGACGGCGCTACGAAGCCTAGTTCCTAATCCGCCGGCCAGAATGATTGCAGTAGTCACTCACACAGTCCTTATTCAACTTGATTAAGAATAGCGCAAATCTCATCCACTTCCTCATCTCTAAGATCAGGAAAATTGCCTATATAAAAACCAAAAAAATGGACATGTTCAACTTCAGGAAAATTAACATGATAACCGTTAGGGACAACACCCTTTAGATAAGGCTGTCTGATCTGATTACCGCCACCCGCACTACCTCTACGGAACTCAATGCCGGACTCTCTCATTTTAGCCATCAATCGCTGACAAAACTCTTCATCCGGATTGTTTAAAATCAGATTAAAAGCATAGTTACTGGAACCTTCCAATTTGAAATCGGTACGATATTTAACGGAATCAATTTGATTTAAAAAACGCAACAGATTTTCTGTTCTACGCTGCACATTGGCATCCAAACGCTTAAGTTGGCTACGCCCCATAATGCCGCCGATTTCCGTGTTGCGCATGTTATACGCAGGAAAGGCAAAAATAAAATCAGGATTTAATTCGGGGTTTTCCCGCTCAAAAACTTCACGTACATCAGGATCGTTCGCTTCCCTAACCATACCATGGGAACGCAACATTCGCGCCTGCTGATAGATAACCGGATCATTGGTACAGATCATGCCTCCTTCAATGGTACTCATATGATGGGCATAATAGAAGGAAAAGTTGGATATCCAACCAAAGCTCCCAAGTCTCTGACCATTATGAGTCGCCCCATGCGATTCACAAACATCTTCGATCAAAGGAATATTTCTGCTCTCCAATTCAGCTAATAACTCGTCAGTTAAACCATCAAACCCCTGAACATGAGTCAGAAAAACAGCTCGTGTCTTATCACTAAGCTTAGCCAATACCTGCTTAGAATCCATCGCTAGAGATCGCGGGTCAATATCTACAAAAACAGGGGTAAAACCGTTTTGAATAACCGATGCAATATCAGAAATCCATGTCAGTGGCGGAACGATGACTTCACCACCCTCAGGATGGCGAATCTTTAATATCGCCATCGTTAGAAGGTTAGCTGAAGCACCTGAATTAACAAAAACACTGTACTTAACTCCGAGCCAAGCAGACCATTCATCTTCAAACGCGCGAACATTTTTACCATGGGTAAGAATGGGATCATCCTGTTTGAGATGTTCGATAACAGCATCGAGGTCATCTCTCAGAATATTGTTGCGCATCAAGGGAAACTTCATGATATCTCCAAATAGTTATTATTGCGTTGCAAACTTAATTCGACAGTGACTCTATAAAAATATTGATATTTTTAAGCGCCACTTCATAGCCAATACCAACTTGCTCATGCAAGTCCGCCCTAGTACCTAACTCAAAACGATAACCGCCCTCGACACCAATATTAAGCATTTTAGCTTTCATTTTTTGGCGGGAAACAAATTCAAACATCATCGAGTCGACGCCCCCACGCCCGCGGAACCCCTCTTCTAAGGTCACGATACCTTCATATCCGTCTAAAGCCTGATAGAGTTTATCGGGCGAAAAGCGAGCAAGATCAAACAAATCGATTACGCCAACGGTTTTACCGGACAGAGCTAGACTCTCAGCCACTCGGAGAGCCGTATGTAACATATATCCAGTAGCGATAAGGCAAACCTGGCCGCCGCGTTTATGAACATGAAGCCCATTAGACATTTCAGGTGGGTTATGTTCGTATATCACTGGCAGAACTTGAGCATCAAGGCGCAAGTATTTTGGCCCCTGAACATCCCTGCAAATATCAAACATACTAGCAGCGGTCACATGATCGGCAGGAGAAAGCACCTGAAAATTAGGTAATGCCCGCATCAATGTAATATCTTCGTAACACTGATGAGTAGGACCGGAAACAACATAGCTATACCCTGCCCCTACACCAATTAAATTGACATTCATAGGTCGCACTTCGGATAGTAACGCCAAACTTACCCTAATTTGCTCATAACACCGCATGGTAATAAATGGAGCAATTGCATAGGCAAAAACAGTGTAACCTTCAAGCGCAAGACCGGCAGATACATTAATCAGATTTTGCTCCGCAATTCCGACATTCACGAAACGATCAGGAAAATCGGCACGAATCTTATCGAGTACAGGAGAACCAAAATCGGCACTGACAAAAAAAATCTTCTGTTCCGATGCCATAGAACACCAAATACGCTCCAAGAATACATCACGCATGGCTAACGGCTTAACATTCATTATTTTTCCTCCAACAAACTATCAATCAACTCCGGCTTAGGATTGATAATGTGTGAAAGCTGAGCATTTTCGAGACCGGGAACACCATGCCCTTTTAAAGTTCTGGCAATAAGCGCCTTAGGTTTTCTTGAGGCTGTGTTTTTTTGCTCAAGAAGTGCAGATTGCACCGCTAATACATCGTGCCCATCCACTTCCATGCAACTCCAACCGAACGCTGTCAGACGTTGCGCCAAATCGCCGTGCGAAACAATCTCGTCCGTATAACCCAACATACTAATATGATTGTCATCGACAATAAGGTGCAAGTTATCTAGCTGATGTTGCGCGGCGAACATAATAGCTTCCCAATTCGCACCCTCATGGAGTTCCCCATCGCCAACCACAACGAATATACTGCGATCGCTTAGTTTACGCTTCAACCCCAAAGCCATACCCGTAGCCACGCCAAGCCCATGTCCTAATGAACCATTAACTGTTTCATATCCTGGAATAACCGGATCAGGAATTCCTCCAAGAAAGCTTCCTGCTTTACAAACATTTAGCAACTCTTCCATAGAAAAAAAGCCCAGGTCAGCAAGAATCGGGTACATGCAAATCGAACCATGTCCTTTGCTTATAACACAACGGTCTCGAGCTTCATTTAGAGGATTTGTAGGGTCAAAACGTAATACTGCCCCATAATAAAGAGCCACAAATATATCAATAGACGAAAGAGATGACGCCAATCTTGTCTCTGGTGCCCGACGATGTACTGCCAGCGTTTGTCGCCAAACCCATTTCGATTTTTCGCGCAGATCAATAGCCTTATTATTCATCCTCAGTTTACTCCATTGTACAACATGCTCGAGATACCAATTATAAACCGGTTAGTGTACAACATGTTCGAGATACCACCTATAAGTGCGTTGAAGTCCAGCCTCAAAATCAACTTTTGGCTCCCAACCGAAAGCGCTTATTCTATTGCTATTGAGAAGTTTTCTGGGAGCACCGTCAGGTTTGCTTGTGTCCCATTCAAGTTTGCCTTGATAGCCAATTACCTCGGCAATTTTCTCGGCAAGTTCCCGTATAGACAGATCTGTTCCCGTGCCAAGATTCAAAGGTAGCGACAAACCGGAAATGTCATTACAAAGCAGCATAAAAGTTGCATCGGCAATATCATCGGCATATACAAATTCACGGCGCGGGGTACCGCTACCCCATAAAGTAACGGTTTCCGCATTCGTGATTTTGGCTTCATGAAATCTCTTAATCAACGCAGACAGCACATGTCCCGAGTTAGGATCAAAGTTATCGTTTGGTCCAAACGCACTATTGGGAATCAGCGGAATAAAGCGTTGTTCACCATATTGCTGATTATAAGCTAAACACATCTGCATACCTGCAAGCTTAGAGATCGCATAAGCCATACTTGTCGGTTCCGGATGCCCGGATAACAAAGCCTCTTCCGACATTGGCTGCGGGCATTCCCTCGGATACATACATGAAGACGCAAAAAAAATCAGTNNNTGCATCTGCTGCGCCGCTCGGAGAACGTTGAGCTGAATAGCCAAATTTGCATTCATAAAATCAGCCGGGAAAGATTTATTCTCGACAATTCCGCCGACACGACCTGCGGCCAATACAACGTAATCAGGTTTAGTTTTGTTGAAAAACAATTCAACTGATTGAGCATCGGTCAATTCCAGTTCATCGTGACTGGCCAGCAGTAAATTGCGATAACCTTCCGCTTCAAGACGACGCAGCACGGCTGAACCTATCAGGCCTTTATGCCCCGCAATATAAATTTTTGCTGTTTTTTCCATATATTTTTAGAGGCCATTAGGTTGATAGAGGACTACCCTGCTTCCGGAGCTTTCGAAATTGAAGGGTACATGAACTAAGTCCTTAAGCCGATCACGAATAGCTGACTGCCGGTCCGGCTTTGCAAAAATCAACATGAAACCGCCGCCACCCGCTCCTAAAATCTTCCCGCCAATGGCGCCGGCACTCATTGCCGTATCGTAAATTGCATCGATTTCCGCTGTCGAAACACGCTCTGAAAGACTACGCTTGTATTGCCAGCTGGCATCAAGCAGCCTGCCAAAATCATCCAAAGACTGTACTGGGCTCTGCAGTATCGAAATCGCCTCATCAACCATCTCAGCCATGCGTTTAAGTTCATTTTCACGATTTTTTAAATTGTCAATTTTTGACTTGGCAACTTCGGACGCTATCCGTGAAAAACCGGTAAAAAAAAGCATCAAATGACTTTGCAATTCATCAAGTCTATGTGTCGGCAGTATGATAGGAGCCACATCAAATGAATCATTGCGGTAAAACTCAATACGATTAAAGCCGCCGAACGCCGCCGAAACCTGATCTTGGGAGCCGACATTTTCCCCAATAAGATTCTGTTCAATATGAATCGCATCTCTGGCAAGGTTTTCTTTATTTGCCATTTGCCCTCGGAGTCCTTGTAAAGCATGTATAAGTCCGACGGTGAATGATGAGCTGGAGCCCAGCCCGGAGCGCGCCGGTAAATCACCATCATGATGAATTTCAAGCCCTTCGGCAATATTAGCCCAGTTTAATACCGCCCTTACCGCTGGGTGCTCAATATCGTCGATATGTTGAACATTTTCGATGTGAGAATAAACAATACGGTGCTTATGCTCGAAAAACGGAGGTAAACGACGGCAAGTGATATAACAATATTTATCAATAGTCGTTGCTAATACTGCTCCTCCATGCTCTCTAAACCATCCGGGATAATCAGTGCCGCCGCCGAAAAATGAAATCCTGAAAGGAGTTCGAGTAATAATCATCAGGGTTACCTTTAGTGAATTAAAATTTTGCGTTTAAGCTGGATGCTGGACATATCTTCCACATTTTTTCTTTCTTGTAGACCAAACTTCATTTCTACAAGATTCAGGTACTCAGGATTTGTAAAATAGCTTTGCCATGCTTCATCTCGGAACCTCAGTACTTCCGCAGAACTTAGATATTTCGTTGGAAGCGGTTGGCTTTCATACGAAAGGAAAGCATATCCTTCGTATGAATCCGGCAGCTCCCAACCGTTTTTCCGGGCAATATGATACATTGGACTACCGGGCAATGCTTGGCAGGGATACATATTAGCCATTTCCGTATTGAGCTCGATGGCCAAGTCCAATGTCTCCTGCATGGTTTCTAGAGTGTCTTCCGGAAAGCCAAAAATATAATTACTAATAATATTGATATCGGCATCATTGATCGTCTTACAGACATCACGAATATTCACTTCCTTAAATGAACCTTTGGACACCTCTTGTCGAACCAACTGATTACCCGTCTCGACACCAAGCGCCAACCAGTTCACCCCTGCCCTCTTAAAAATATCCAACGCATCTTTCCTAACCGTATCTACACGTGAATATGTCCACATGTTAAAACCGAAATCTTCATCTATTGCCTGTTGCAGAATGGGTACATAGTATTTCCGATTCAGGAAAAACATTTCGTCACTGATTCGCAACGTCCTGACCCCAAGATCTGCCAATTTCCTCATTTCCCGTTTGACCCAAGCAGGACTCCAAAAACGCATACCTTTAGAGTCCGCGGCATTAATATCGTTTCCGTTATCTACGCGATTTACTATATTGATCATGCAAAAATCGCAGCCGAACTGACAGCCTAAAGAGGTATAAATTGCCGCAAACGGTGTTCGTTTAGCATGATCAAACTCCGCATGCCAAAAATGAGCTCTATATAAATCCAGCGGTTTTTTATCGTAGGGCAATAAATCCCAAGCATAACCCGGCATATCCTCGTCCATTCGTTCTTGCGGCACCACACATTGAGAAGGATTAAGTACCGGAACTATACAACCACCCTTTTCCTGCATTTTGTAGCCGATCCCTTTAATATGATGAAGATCATTTGCAAGATTGCTTTTTAATAAATTATGCAGCGCGTACACACCTTCATTGAGCAATACAATATCCACGCAGTTGTGAGCAAGAACATCCCTGGGCAGCGCGCTAGTATGGGAACCGACAAAGCATATTTTAGTGTTTATATCCGCCTCTTTGATTGCTTGAGCCAGTTCCAAAGCCCCCATCATACTTGTCGTTCCGGAATTCGGGTTCTGCCCGTAAACAACAAAAACGACTAAACGAGGTCTCATGCCATCAATGCGGCGTATGGATTGATTAATCGTTAACCTTTCGGCATCGCAATCCAGTATGCCAACTCCAAACCCTTTTGAGCGGCAAGATTCGGCTAATAATAAAGCCCATGTAGGCGGTTCAATGGCGGAATAAACTTTAGCAAGACCTTGGTAGGCTTTAGCCGATGAATCCGGGTTAATAAATAGCGCATCCATTAACTTTTAGTTAGAAAGTATTTTGCTTCGACAATTAACTGGCTCGAAAAAAGACGCTGGATAAACAACATTGATTAATTCATCAATAATGACTACCGCGATAGCGGAAGCATAACTACTGCCAAAGATTAATGCTTGATGCCCTGAAGGTCCTTGGTTACCCTGCATTAATACCCTCTTCTGACTTTGCCCAATCAACCAAAGCCTGAATTCCATTTTCAAAGCTCATTTTCGGTGACCACTGTAAAAAATTTTGCGCCAAAGAAATATCAGCCAGCGCATGACGAATATCGCCGGCCCGAAACTCGCCGGTAATGTTATAGTTTTGATCAGTCAACTCAAGTTTTGTCAAAATTAACTGAGCGGCATCGGCAATTGACGCCCTATGTCCGGTCCCAATATTAATAACTTCCCCATTGGCGGTTGCTACCTGACAAGCCGAGACGAAAGCGGAAACAACATCATCAACAAATACAAAGTCGCGAATAATAGCGCCATCTTCATAAATATTAAGCGTTTTCCCGGCTAACGCTTGTTGACAAAAAATGGATAATACCCCCGTATAAGGGTTGCGTAACGATTGACCTGGACCATAGACATTTTGCAAACGCAAAATAATATATTCCCAGGGCGCCGGCGTTTGCTGGATTAAGTATTCCTGCATCAACTTGGTTGAACCATAAACAGAGCCGGGGGCGGGGGGCATATTTTCCGGAGTGGCTATCGCAGTTAATGGCTTACCTTGTTCATCTGTAATATCGAACAGGCCTCTGGCCATAGCTTCAGTTTTTCTAGGTGGAGCAATAACCATACGCCCCATTGCATCGATATAAGCGCCCTCTCCATAGACCGCACGCGTGGCGGCCAAGATAAATCGCCTCAGCGGACATTGCATAGCCCGCAAAATTTCAATAAGGTAGCCGGTGCCAACAACATTTACATCACAATATCTACTGGGTTCATCCGCCGATTGCCCGGTACCTGTTTCTGCGGCTAAGTGAATCACCACAGTGGGTAAAACATCATGGATCGCTTGTGCAAGAAATTCACGATCTCTTATATCGCCCTTGATAAGCCGCATTGGAAAATTTATATCCGGATTATCGCCATGCACCTGGGGATGTAAATTATCGTAAACGGTAACTTCCGCGCCTAATGCTGTTAAAGCCCGGCCTAAACGAGAGCCTATAAAGCCTGCGCCTCCGGTTATAAATATACGCTCTCCCTTCACACTTAACTCTTTCACAAGTAACATACCTTAGTTAGGATATAAAAATAAGCAGCTATACTGCCCGTAAATTTGTTTAGCTTGACTGGGTAGGTACCTAGACAAAATCAATAAGTATTTAGCTAACATTTAGCCATCTCCCGTATGAACACGCAGAGATGATTGGCATTGCAACTCAGTGACATAGCGAAACACTTCTTTAACTTGCGTCGAAAGATTCTCTACAGAATATTCTCGCATAAGCCGCGCCTGGGCAGCGTTAACTCGCCGGTATCTGAGTTCAGGATCGGTACAAAGCGACTCTAATGCATCTGCCCATTCTTGCTGAGTTACAACTAATTCACCGCATCCATCAGCGCAGCATTCATCGTACGCCATGCCTTTTGTGGCAATGACCGCTGCACCTACGGAAGTGTACTCAACCCACTTGGTATTTGCTTTAACGCGATTGAAAGCCGTGTCTGCGAGTGGACAAACGCCTATATCCCACTCCAATTCAGCAAATCTGGTTAAAAAATCTGCGTAATTACGTACGGGAGGAATGACTGTTATTCGCTCTCCGAACTGATCCAATGCGCTTGGCTTTGGAATTGACCCGAAAAGCTCGAAGCTGATAGTCGGATTATTATTCAGAAAATCTACCAGTACGGGTAAAATAATTTCAAGATCATGGGCATGATCAAAACCCATATAACCGACTTTACGCACAGGACGGAGGACTGTGGGCTTTAAAACCTCGCCGGCGCAATAGATTTTTCCAGTTATCATCGGCGCACAAAAGCCTTGTTCCCTAAACCGTTTTAACAAAGGCTCTGTTGAACAATAAACCAAATCCGCATTGGTCAACAAATAGCTAACCGCGGCTAATCTTTCAGGGCTGTTATGCATTTTATACTTCTGCTCCCCTATTTCTATCGGCACATTTAATAAATCATCGTCAATATGAAAAATAACCGGCGTGTTGCGAACTCTGGCGATATTGACGATATGTTCCGAAAAACGATCACTGTAACGACAAAACACGATGATTGACGGATTAAAATCCTCAATTAGCTTAACTAACCCTGTCTTTACTTGATCAGCGTTAAGCCCCTCCTTAAACTTCGCTTTAATATCCTCTGCCGTTATCAACTGCATGGTGGGGTTATTTACGTCAATTTCAGGTGCAAGCGGCTTGTAAAAAGAGAGTTGTAGCGTAGGAATGAAAGCGTTTGCGACAAAAAGAATGCGCGCGGCTTTACGCGGCTGAATATGAGTCTTATCGAGCATACTCAACCCGTTAGACAGAAGATTGACAAACCGGGTATGAATTTCTTGCGCGTCGGTCAGCATTTTGGTGCGCTGAAGAAACCGTGCCTGACGCGCCAACAGCATTTCGGGACGCACAGCAACATCGCGCTCGAAAGCAAGCCAATCGTTGAGTCCGCTAATAATAGTCAAGCCCTCGTAACTACTGGCATCGATCACTTCATCGTCGTCCTGCCATACAGCTACCGGAATACCGGCCAATACCATGTCGATTACAACTGACGAAGGCGCTGAAATTCCAAACTTATATTGAGCTAAATTAACCTTGTACATAGGCAAATTATTGAGATGGACATTCTCGGGCAACTCAATGTTGTTTTTAACGACATACTGTCCGCCCGGATGCGGGCGCAGGGTAAGGGATTTTCCTTGTTTGTCCTGCTGTTCGCAAAACGCAAAAAAAGTATCCATGAACGACGCCTTGAAGTCGCCATTCACATTCATTCGTACAGAATGTAAATTTTCGCAGACCAATCCGCCATAGTCATGGTCCGTCTGATTCGATGCCGTGTTAGTCGGGTAAAATGTTGATAATAAAGACGTCGGCCCGGTCCAGTAATATTTTGATCGTTCCGATGCCGCTAAGGATTGCATCGCACTGACATCGCGCCAACCGCAAACAAAATCGGCGGCAAAAGTAATATTGCGCCCATGCGCCTTGTAATGCTCCCTGTTCTGAAAGAACCCTACGCATTCATAACCGTGTTGTAGAGTAATCTTAAGGAATGAGGCCGGGGCAATTCGAAATATATTATGCGTATGGGCGTGAGCCGAAAGATTGGACTCACTCGCCGCAATAATAATGCCGCGCTTATTTAACAGCAGATCAAAGGCCGAGTACTCAGAGTCGTAAATATAACTGGTGCTATTTGTTTCCCGACAAATTTCTTTAAGTTCAAGCTGCCAAATACCTTGCTTGTCACGCTCGATGAATTTGTCCGAGAGCATAAATAAAATCGACGCATCCAACTCGCGCGCGGCAAGATAAGCCAGCGGCCTAACGATGTTGATATCTTGCAGTAAATTAATCAGAAAAACGATATGTTTGACGAGCATCAACGAAATCCAAATCAGTCGAAATTTAATGGTTTATTCATCGAAAAACCAAGCCAATAGGGCGCTTCGGTTTCTGATAAATAAAGCTCGATACCTGGAAAAATCGATATTATTACTTGCCGGACGGCACTCATTACTGCGCCATACCTAGTCAGCTTTAGAGCAATATGATTACTCTTAAAAACTTTGGCAATTAGATCCGATTCATCGGGAAAAAGAGCCGAAAGATTTAGACTCTTTACCGCTCGACCTGTCCTGGACGCTTTCGGCTCCAGCAAGTGCTCAAAGCCGGGCTTTAATTTTGACCACGCCCGTTCGTCAAGCTGTACTTCCAGCGTTTGGTTATCGGTCACAAAAACAAAGCGCACGTCGTAGTTGGGCCCATCGGTGCCGAATGGACTGGAGATTGAAAGATAGCGAAATCGCTGCGCGAATTTGTGGCATTCCCCCGGACTACGCGCACCATGAATTAAACCGAGTGATGCTTCAGGCACTGTTTTAGATTGAATCGCGAGCCTATTCTGCTTTAATTGTTTAGCCAGGAACACTGCTAACTTTTCCGCTTCACGGACAGGATCGGCACATTCGTCGAAAAGACGTTGCAAATCAGGCAGGGTCTGTTTGCGCACAGCTAACTGCTTACGTACTATGTCGGCAAGCAATATATGAGCGTCTCTATAGATAAAAGAACCAAACTGTTCATATAAAGGGTAGCCGCTAGAGAGAACCTGGGCTCCGTTTGTGAGTGCCGATATCGCTCTATTTAGGGATTTAACGATACTGAAAGGCTGTGAGTTCACCGGAATGAACGCAACCAAACTGTTAGCCAGCAATGCGGCCTCTTTGTCCACAGACCATTCGTCAAGGCTATAAGCTACCGGTAGCCTACGGATCATTTCCAGACCTTCTGCGGTAAGCGCCCGCCTGTTGGTCAAAATGCTTAACCTCACTGTAAATCCGCTACGGCCAAGATCATGCAAATCCGAACGAAAGGCAAAAAGATCGCGCAGGCCGACTGCAAAATGAGGGTTGTCGCCTACACCGAACCAAGCAACCTCTAGTTGACCGGTAGATAGAGTCCGTTCCAGATTGCGTGCGCTGGTTGCGGCTATTTTATCAAGATCAATATTATCAAAAGGGTCATTTAAAATATGGCTGGGGATATCGGGCATGTAAGCTGAAATAACCTCCTGCATTCTCAGTGTGGAGCAGAGAAAGAAATCTACGAACTCGGCCATCGTCCGAATCCATTCACGATGACAAACAAAATTACTATTATTTTTTTGACTGAAATAATCGTCAAAAAAATCGATTCCAACCAGCTTGCCTGTTTTCGATAACAGCCTTGCAATGAGAAAGCTTCGTGCGTCATAACATTTGCTGAACAGATAGACATCATGCTTAAAATGGGGCAACGCTCGAAATGTTTCGATAACCTCAATGCTGAGCTGGTGTCCCTGGGCGCGAAGATGTTCTTCGATCCGCAGATAGCGGATACGTACTCCCGCTAAATTAAGATATTCCTGAGTCGGAGCTATGACGCAAATTTTCATAAGTCGAGTTCTCTAAACACTGTCACCGAGGAGAAGATATCCTGCCAACGCTGATGCCTCATAAAATTAAGTGCATGCATATCGGTATGTTCTTCCGCCGATCCATCGCTCAAATCGGAAGCGGTAATAGCCGACGTGCAAAGATGTATAAAGCCGGCTTTGAGCGCGCGCAAGCAAAAATCGAGGTCATAGCGGTAGTTAGGGAAGTTTGCCGAATCCAATCCGTCAAGTTTCGACCACACCGCCGCATTCACCAATATGAAACGGAATGAATTTCCCGATACGGGATAGGTTGCATTGGGAAAAGCCGTCAGCGTATACGGCTCTTTAAAAACCAGAGTCGGCATACTTTGAAAAGACAACTGGCTTGGATAAATCCCCCCGGAGTGAAAGCGAACCTCTGTGCCTTTTTTCCACGCGCTTTCGCGTAACATGACACAGCTTGCCGTCGCCACTTGGCTTTCGAGCGACATCAAATAAAGCATCTCAAGCGTACGCGAGTTATGTAACAAAACTGTATCGTTGGCGACCAGAAAATAGCGACCCTTCGCTTTGCGTGCTGCAAGGTTCAGGTGGGCGCTGTAGTTAGCTCCCTTGACTTCGATAATAGTGTATCGTTCCGGAAATAATCGAGACAGCAGCTTAGTAAGAGACGGACGATGCGCTGCGAAGGCGCTTTCAATGATAACAACCACATCAATCGCTACCGCAAGCGTTTGTTCTGATACTGATTCCAAAAAAGCCGCGATAGCATCAAAACCCGACTGCATACAGACCAGAATAGAAATTGCGGCGGCTTGCCGTTCATCATCGGTCAAAGTTCGGTGCAGGCCTGAACCGGGATGATCAGGAGCCAACGGTGCTAAAAGCCTTGCTTGTCTTTCATTCTGTGCATCCTGATAGCGTAAGGCTAAAGGAAGTTGGACGGTTCCATCGGTGGCTCCAACAGATACTCTTGCCTCCTCCGAGAGCCGACGCAGAACCGGATAACAAACCGGCTCGTCTCTCGGCTGAAGCGTCAACAGCCAATCGCCCATAGGTGGGAAGGACACCACTGATCGCGGTTTGCATGTTACCGGGTGCGCCTGAACGTATGAACCTACAGCCGCGACCGAATTTTCAGGCATGCGTAACCGTCTTGAAACCAGCGCACTGAGGGTGGGGAGCGCGTCTGCGGGCAAAATCAAAATCAATGAACCGCAGGACTCACGAACCTGAGTGCGTTGACTTGCGTCTTCATCTGCCGGCAAATAAGACTCGCTTAGGGCGCTTTCAAGATAGCGCTCCACCTTTGCACCCTGGCTCATTAACTGCTCGTCCACAGGGACGGCGCGGATATGCATTACCCGGTTTAACCACTCTTTGAACGGAGCGGCGAAAATTTTCTCCGCTCCCGTCGCTCCTTTCAGATCGATTGCAAGACGAGCGACAGCGAAATTTTCCGGTGCGCCGAACCATCCTATATACTCTTCAACCAGACTGTTTGAAACACTTTTTAGATTCACCATGTAGCCGGACCAATCGCCCACCGTAGACAATTCGCCATAATGAGCGCCGCCGCGACATAGCGACGGGAAAGGCAACAGCGTCATATCCAATAAAGTTCCTTCAAGCGTGGTTACAGTGCACAGCAACGGCGTAAAAGGGTTGTTCAACTTAATGTTGATGAATACAGGACCATCACCGAGCAACGATATTTCGGTGCTGAGGCACAACTCTCCACGGCTTAAATCAAACTGAAAACAACGGATAACGCGAGGCCAAGCTTGGAAACCTTGATCAGATACCGACTCAATTCGGAAGCGAAGCTCAAAGTCAGAGGCAAACCAAGCATCCGCAATAATTACAGCCGCTTTATCCAAGTTGCTCCGCGTTACCGGACCATAGGCAAGACCCTTGTCTGAAAAATCAACATTACCTTTAGTGGACGTCAATTTAATAACATCTTCCGCACTCAGTGCGTGCAGTTTGCTAAACGCGAGCAAAGATTGAATGCCTGATACCGCTGTAACCGGATCGATATCCGGAATGGACGTTGGCTCGGCGATAAAGCCAAGTAAAACGCCCGCAAGCTCGATGGAGAAATAGCCGGCTTTCCGGTGCGGCGCGCCATTCTTAGATTCGCCCGCACCAGACCATGCTCCTGAGACTTTATTTTGAGTTGGCCGGTCATATGCGGGTACGGAGAGCGTTTTTCTGAGATTGGCAGCCAATCTACTCTCAGCATATTTTTTTTCGCTTAAAACAGAAATCCCATGCGCATGATCCGAGCCTGATTTGAATATCAAATTAAGCGTATTGACTATCCCGGACGGAGGAAGCAGTTGTAAAACCCGAATGCCCCCCTCTAAAGATCGCACTGGCGGTATGGTCTGAGCGGTGCAAAGTTGACGTAATTTATCGGCATTAACGGTAAAAGTCATATTGCGGGCAAAGACATCCGTAGCTGCTTTTTTCAATGCCTGAGCACGTTTATCGTTTTTTAGCGTGTCAACCAATACCTTGGCTAGGGATTTTGCATTAACCTCAATCAGCGCCCGCTGGATTGATTCATCGACAACCCCTTTGGGTAAGGCTGACAGCACTGTCAGCCCCATCCCCAGCGCATCCGACAACCGCGCAGGTATCCCAATCGCATTCGGAGCTTGTAACAGTACACAAACGTCCCCCATTGCCACTACGTCGGCAATCGAATCAAACGGCTGATTAGCGATAAAACAATAATTAACCTCTTTCTTTTTCAGTAACGTCGCTTTCAACTCCGGATCAGGAAAATCCCCCACGATGGCAAACACGACATCATTACGTTTTAACGCGGCAATCGCGTCTGCCGTTTCCAGCAGGCCTTTGTGCTCCAGAGGGCTACCACAGAACAGTACTACTTTTTTATCCTGACCGATACCAAACTTTTCGCGGCTTCTACGCTTTAACTCCAAAGTGGGCCGATAACGTTTCTCGTCGCGCGCATGCCGAACGATCTCCCCCCCATAACGCTTTTTCAGCGCCGGATTCGACACGGTAATGCCGTCAAACGTCTTCACCAAGCCTACTGCAACACGGGTCCAATCCTTGCCGTCTAGGGCCGTTTCTATAAACCCACTGCCATGAACCTTGAGATAGTCGTCCAAACTGATAGGCTTATCCGCATCAACAAACCTCAACTCGTCATCATCGATATCGACCAGTACCTGCGCATTCCACATCACCTTGTACAGAATGCCGAAGATGATATTTGGTGCGCGTGGCTTAGATAGATGTACTACGTCGCAGGGGTGGGCGGACACCAGTTCAAAGGCTTGCTCCAGGAATCGGGTTTCATCTTCCACGACAAAACTATGTACCGGAATAGTGTTGCTGCGAACAGGCTCCCAAAGCCGAGTATCGTACTGAGGAAAAAAACTGCCGATGATTTCAACATCGGCAAAGGTTTCATAGAGCTTGGCAAGAGTGTAAACGCGAGCTGCGGCATTGCCGGCTAAATTCCATCCGCATACAACGACACGTTGACGCGAGCTTTTTTTACGCTGAGCACGATATTTCTGTTGGGCAACGGCTAGGTTAGCCGCAATCATTTTAGACAAACCCGGAACAGTATGGATAGCTTGTAAATAAAATCCGG
This sequence comes from Methylobacter sp., assembly GCA_026399025.1. Lineage (GTDB taxonomy): Bacteria > Pseudomonadota > Gammaproteobacteria > Methylococcales > Methylomonadaceae > Methylobacter_A. Next base: position 60,854 of record JAPLRU010000047.1, on the reverse strand, counting down.
TTGCCGTTTCAAACTGCTTTTCTCGCAAGGCTTGGTTACCCTGAGTCAGGAAAGATACGCTTTGCTTCCGTGATTTGGGAATATCTAAGAGTTTGTCAGTCATAATTGTGATGTTTAAAATTAAAGCGGTACAAAATACACTTCTTACCTTTCAATAAAAACGCAGATCGATCAACCAAACCGGCGTAGTCGGCAGCGCATTTTGCAGCTCGTGAACAGGTTGTGGATTATTTTGCACCAACAAAGTCAGAACATTTTCATTTTGCCAGCGGATGCGATCAATGACAGGCTCAGCGAATCCGCATTCGGCCTCCCAAACGATGCACACTTGCGTCGGATTGCAGAAGTAATCAGGTGCCGGTAAATAGGTTACAGCCAACCTGTAATCCGTGAGATCATCTCGATAGATGACGTAAACGTTGTCTTGTCGATCAAGAACAATTTGCGGACGACTAAGAGAAACTTGCAAAGTATTGCCGTCCAAGAAGAAAGCGGTTTTCCGTTGAGAAATACAGTAATGCCGCCAAATTATACCATCAAACCAAAGATGTTGGTATTGCGGGATGCCGCTGAGATCCTCGGAATAAAAAACGATATGCGGTCGGTTACAGCTATCCAGGGCCATATCGACCTGATCAATGAGGTCACTAGAGGACAAAACAGAAGGTACCTCTTTCATCTGGGGAATGGGTAATTGATATGGACGACTGTATGCCACAGCCCAAGTTAAACCGCTATCAAGAGAATGTGCGTAGCAGATAGTAATATTGCTAATCCCCTCCTCTTCGCTGAGTATAGGCGTGCGCCAAACGAACACTCTATGTAAAGAACCGTCACTACCGGGTACGGGCGGGTTGCCATAGGCGTTGCCGGGCATGTTTTTTTGTTTAATACCGCTGAACACGAAATCTTGCTGATTACCCCAGGTTTGGTCGGCTTCGTCGTAAGTCTTGAATCGAATGTAATCGCCACCGCAATAAAATAATCTCAGCGGATGGCTGGCCTGAGGGAGGATAAAGCACGGACATACCTCCCACTCTTTATCCCCATCAATCATTGGAAGCTCATCGCTCCATTGACCAATGTTATAGGGGATAACAGCACGACGATAACGTAATTGCGTTGCGTAATGACCGTAACAGATATGTAAATGACCGCTACGGTCGATACCGAGACTGCTGCTGTAGGCGCCGCATAAGCTGTAGTCGCCGTGAAGGTCGTGGCTTCGAATGTCGCCATCGAGTAAATCGCGCTGCACAAGCCGCAGGGTATGTTCGTCAACATAGAAAGCGGTATATTGGTAATTGCCGCTGGTGAGAATACCCGGGCGGCCGGAAATGACGGTATTAGCCGTCCAAGCATCGCCGAGAGCCTGTTTAGCGAGTGCAGTAACCGCGAATGCATGTTGACGATGGGGGAGCGAGAAGGCAGACACTCGCGGAACAACATCTATTGGTTGGCCCGAGGGCGGTTGAAGCGAACCCGTCGATAACCCGAGCCTGCCCAGTTGCTCTCCCAGACGGGCCTGTGTCAACAGACGTATCTCGCCGGCCGGAGCTCCGGCATCAAGAGCGAACTCGAAATGCCTGAGCGCGCGCTGACCATCCCTATTGACGGCGGCGGCACAGCCAAGACTGTTATGCACTCCGGCAATCAAGATCTGACTGATAAGCTTTTTACTACATCCCCACTCTTGCGCCAGCTGGGTGAATTGCCGGGCAGACTGCGCATTGCCTTGTTGAATATGCCCGGCAGCGGCCAGTAAGGCAAGCTTGGCGCGGTCAGGGTGATGTTGCAAAATGTCGCGTTCTAATTTTGCCAGACTCTCCCAATCGCCAAACTGCCATTGGACACGGGCTTGTTCCAGCAGGTTTTCGTCGTAAGGAATGGCGTGAGCCAGATGACCAACCTCGTAAGTGAATCCGGCCGTTTCCCGGGTGCCAGGCATAGTCTTGCTGATGCCGACGCCTTGAGCGACGGGCTTAAACCAGCGCTTCAAAAAATTGCGAAAAAGATTAGACACGGAGCGATTACAACCGATTGTTCAATGTCACAGCCCCGGATCCCTAAGCAACACATCCTTAATAAGATCAATCTGCGCTTCAGCCTTGATCATTTGCTCATCCAGCAAGCGCTGGCGACTGTCATTTTCGGCGAATTCGGATTGCAACTTAGCGATAAAAGCTTGTTTTTGCTGTAGCTGTAATTGAAGCTGATCGATTTCAGCTTGGTGCAGGGCACCCAACTTAATCATTTCATTCTGCGCTTGATTGAGCGTAGCAACTTCCCCCTCCAAAACATCACGCCGCTCCATGAGTGCTGATTTTTCCTGGTTTAGCTTTGTGTTGGCCTGAGTCAGCATTTCAATCTTCCCCTGCCGATCACCCGCTTGCGTAGAGTGACCGTCACGCTCAAGAGTCAGCACATATATCAGTGACTGCCGTTCAGCAGCAAGCCTTGTTTGTTCGTCAAGAGCCTGACTGATCGCGGCAACTTCCGTTTCCAGAACTTTACGCCGTTTCGCCAGTGCCGACTTTTCTTGATCCAGGGTTGCGTTAGTCTGAGTCAGTGCTTGAATCTGTGCTTGCCACTCTTCCGTTTGCTTAATGTGAGCATCATGCTCCTGTACCAACGCTTCTATCCTGGACTGCCGTTCAGCCGCAAGCCTTGTTTGTTCATCAAGAGCCTGACTGACCGCAGCAACTTCCGTTTCCAGAACTTTACGCCGTTTCGCCAGTGCCGACTTTTCTTGATCCAGGGTTGCGTTAGTCTGAGTCAGCGCTTGAATCTGTGCTTGCCATTCTTCCGTTTGCTTAATATGAGCATCATGCTCCTGTACCAACGCCTCTATCCTGGACTGCCGTTCAGCCGCAAGCCTTGTTTGTTCATCAAGAGCTTCGGTGACCGTAGCCGCCTCCGTCTCCAAAACCTTGCGCCGTTTCACCAATGCCGAATTTTCCTGATTCAGCTTTGCGTTGTCCTGAATGAGTGTTCCGATCTGTACCAGCCGCTCATCCATTTGCTTGCTAAAATCATCACGCTCCTGCAGCAACGCATCTATCTTCGACTGTAGCTCCGCCGAAAGTCTCATTTGTTCATCATGAGCTTGACTGGCCGCGGCAACTTCAGTTTCCAGAGCTTTGCGTTGTTTCACCAGTTTCGACTTTTCTTGATCCAAGATTATGTTAGCCTGCGTTAGTGCTTCGATCTGTACTTCCGATTGCTTGGCATGAGCATTATGTTCCTGTATCAGTGCATCTATTTTTGACTGTAGTTCAGCCGCAAGCTTTGTTTGTTTATCGCAAACTGGGGTGATGGTAGCAACCTCCATCGTCAAAGCATCGCGTTGCTTCATCAGCGCAGATCTTTCCGAGGCAATAGAGCTGTTTTCGTTATTGAGTTGTTCGATGCTAGGCGTCAGCACCGCACGCCAGTCGCGCACAAACAGAACTTCGCCGATAGCCGGATGATTGCCTTCGATAATATGAACACAACGATAGCCATGAGGATGAAGAAAAGCCTCAATATCGTTGAGCGTAGCGACAGCTGGATCTTCAATCAACGGCTTGAGCAGAACCCGCAACCAAAGCACACTCCAGCGGTCAAGTTCGTTGCCGGCCCCCTGAAGTATAGACATAGATGACAGACAATCGATCAAAACCCAAACTGATGAAGATGTGCGTAATGCAGTCAGCCCTTCTTCATTTAATAAATTATCAAGACGTCGACCTCGGCATCGGATGTGTTTGCTGATGCGTAGATTAGGCCAAAGCACCGTGAGTTTTTCGGAGGAAATTAAGCCGTCCTCACCGGGATTGCTGGCGCTGTAATAGTCGATTTCATCATCGCTTTCCGCCAATACCGCAGAGTAAACCTGCCAAGCGGGATTATCGGCGGCGGCCTTGACCGCCCAATCGAGCCGTGTCTCATCAGCATCGACAATCAATGCGCAAGGTACCTGCCACTGCCGCCAGAGATACATGTCGCCATTGCCGGTGCCGGCACCGATGTGAATAACGGCTTGCGGTGGGAAGATAAGACGCAACAGCTCTGGATAACAGAGAGCCGCAGCAGCTTTAATATTTTCGGCCAATAACGGCAACTTCATGCTGTCTTACTCATTTGGGTGGTAGTTGCATCTGGTTCAACAGGTGCGGCTATAGCGATTGTGTCTGATATGCTTTCTTCTAAATCAGTTAATGTCTGCGATACGGCTAGTTTGAGCAGATGGGCTACACGTATTGCGAGTACACGCTGAATTTCTTTAGCCATATCGATCCACTCTTCCCAAGGGCGTTTAAGGTCTACACCGGAGCTTTGCAGAGTAGCGAGTATTGCAGGCAAGCGCGCCACCAGCGCAGAAAGAAAGTCTCGATCATGTTCTGAAATACGCTGCCAAACATCAATATCCATTGCTTCCGGCAGCGCAAAACGCAGCTCAAGTTTGGCGCCGAAATCATCGTAAGATTCAATGAACCAAGCCTCGAAAGGCTCGCGACCGGTTTCTTCAGGAAACTCCAATTTGGGATAACTCCCAAAGTCGTTCGAGCGGATAGGCGAACACGCAAGACGGAATTCAAACTCCGACCAACGCTTGTTACCGAAAGATAGATTGTCAAATCGCAGCCAGAGGCGTTCATAATTCGGGTTAACCAGTTCGCGTTTGAGAGCAACCTGATCATATCGAAGCATCGCGGGAATTTTTTCGATACGCGTTCTAAGTTCATCCAGTCCTGAGTGTAGAAATTCCGGATTGAGCCCAACAGACGATGTGAGAATTTGGGGTTGTTGAACAACCCTATCAAGCAAGCGAATTAATACATTAAGAAGTTCCCAATCGCTGGTGGAAAGGCCGGTCAATATGTCATTGAAGCCCTCTAAAATGTTGTTTTTATCAAGCGGGATAAGGGTAAGTTCATCCTGATCTTCATAATTAGCCGGCCAGCGAGCGAACATATCCACATTATCCGGTTGACGAGAGAAAACAAAACCGGCGACACCTTGCCTCATAACGGTTTTGAACTCTATCTTGGATAGAATGCGATCAGCGACAACCAAGTTTTTTAAGCACCAAATCATCGTGCTGTTATCTTTATTCTCAACCGGCATGACTTCAATCGAATCATAGTCGAAATCGAAATAATCGGGATTGCGCCGAAGCATGCGCTGCCAACGAGCCTCTGCTATCTGCAATTCTTTTTGTATATCTTGGTGTTGTAAAAAGTAGCGTTCAAGCTCTTCCTGCACTTGGTGAAGTTGTAGCAGGAGTAATTCATTTTCCTGCTCGGCATCCTTAAGCCTAACCTCGCCATCTCTTTTTTGCTTGTCGTAATTGGCAGTAGCGTCATCGTATTTTCGCTTGAGTTGCTCAATTTCGGCCTGGCGTCCGGCGATGAGTGCGTCCCGCTCATCACACGCAGAGGTAAGCGTTACGACCTCACTTTGCAGCGCATCGATTTGCTTCTGCTGAGATTCATGTTTTAGCAAATAAGCTTCAAGTTCTTGCTGAACCTGATGAAGTTGCAACATCACCAATTCATTTTTCTGCTCTATACCCTTTTGCCGCTTTACCTGACCGGCAATGGCGTCATCGTATTTTTTGGTGAGTCGGTCAATTTCCGCCTGACGTTCCACGGCAAGCGAACTTTGTTCTTCACACGCTGTGGTGAGGGCTGCAATTTCACTCTGAAGGGTACCGATCCGCTTTTGCTGAGCATCATGTTTTAGCACACTTGCTTCAAGTTCGTAGCGTGTAGTTTCCAATAATTCCTGCTCGACGGAGCGATCCTTTAGAACACGGTAGTCGGCAACAATCTGCTCAGGCAAAAGTAATGCACTATTGGCGGTCTGGTCTATATCAGCCAGATGGCTGAGAGTCGCAACAAGTTCGTGCTGTAAGCTAACGGCTTGCGGATAATCTTGACACAGCTGATTTGCCAAGTAGAGCGCTAAGGAGTCGTGGGCAATGCTGCGAGGCTCTGCAACAACCGGCATATCGATTTTTAATGCCCATTGCTCGATGCAACGCTCAATCAATAGATGAGGATATTTTACACATTCGCTGACGTCAACCAATAGGCTACGTTGCGGATTGCGAAGGTGAAAGCGCAACAGTTGCTGATAATGCGTTTGCCAAGCAGCCATGACCGCCCCGACAGACTCAATCTCCCCACCTGAACTCATCGCATTAGCAAGCATCTGCTGCGGCGATACATAAACACAAACAAAATAAAGACGCGGATCGAAATTCAGCCAGAAATCAAGCAACTTAGCACTGCGCACGTCAGCCCAGCCCCAACAATCGGATTTGTTGTTAGCAACGAAGATATCGCCTGCCAGTTGTTCCATGAATCGACCGGGCTTGGCAAGCGTATGACCGGATTTCGCTTCCTCTGCATCTATAATTTCAGCTTGCTCATGCCAAGATGCAATATCGATCAAGTCTCCGCGATTCGCCGTCTTTGGCAGTTGCATGCCCACTTGGCTAAAAATATTAGAGACAACTTCCAAATCGGATTGGATTGCTCCGGTAATACATATACATTTCATAATCAAAGGCTCTTTCGGTATTTTTGCGCTTAAATGCGCTTCCAGTATTCTCAAACGAGATGGTGTTAGTCCCCGCTTTAAACAAAAACGTGACGAGAGGTTATTACTTCAATTTAACACTTAATATTCAACTTTATAAATCCCTAATCGAAAAATAATAACCGTCAGGCGTTCTATCGCATTGATGCTTAACCCAATCACGGCTGCAATGGTTTCAATGATGACACCTTGTTGGCTCAAGTCTAAGGCTGCACAGTTTTTGTGGTTGCTTCGACTCCTTTCTCAATTCCTAAGGCATCACCTTGGTAAAGCCGTTACCAAAAGATGACTCGAACATACTGGCCTGGTAACTCAAGTCATCTTTATCATGTTCGTAGATTTTTTGTTCGTCTTCCGGGGGTCATGATGCTGGTTTTTCTTCTACTTCTTTTAAACCTTTTGCGCTGAAATTCTCTTTGACTTCTTCATTTTTTAAGAAGCAAACGCGTCCCTTAAAACTCTTCCCAACCGCCGCTTTCGGCAGAGTGTGGATCCAATTTAACCACATGTCCCACTAGAGCATTAGCAGTATTATCCGTCTTGATAACCGGTTCCATAGCAAACGAGCCGTCTTCGTCACCATTATCCCCTTCCATTTTAAAGTGGGCTACCGTGACCGTCAGGTGTTGCGTCTGCTCTTCCAACGACTGTGCAGCGGCTGTGGCTTGCTCTACCAAGGCGGCATTTTGCTGAGTTACATCGTCCATCTGGCAAATGGCCATATTGACTTGTTCAATACCCGCCGTTTGCTCGACGGAAGCTGCGCTGATCTGGGACATAATGGCGGTAACACCGCGAATAGAATTAACAATGTCTTCCATAGTTAAGCCGGCTTGAGTGACTAGCTTGCTGCCATCCTCAACCTTCTCAACCGAATCGCCGATCAGGTTTTTGATTTCTCCGGCCGCGGATGCAGCCCTTTGCGCCAAGCTGCGCACTTCTCCCGCCACCACCGCAAAACCTCGCCCTTGTTCTCCGGCACGAGCCGCTTCTACCGCAGCATTAAGCGCGAGTATATTGGTCTGAAAAGCGATACTGTCGATCACCGAAATAATCTCGACTACTTTGCGTGAGGATTCATTGATCCCTTCCATCATTTTTACGACTTGGCCAATTACGGTAACGCCCTTGCCGGCAATACTGGAGGCGCTAACGGCAAGTTCGCTGGCATGTTTGGCGTTTTCGCTGTTTTGTTGCACCGTTGAGGTCAGTTCTTGCATACTGGCGGCGGTTTGTTCCAAACTGGTCGCTTGTTCATCGGTACGATGAGACAACGAAGTATTGCCGTGGGCGATTTCTTTTGCCGCAATATGAATGGATTCGGCGACATCTTTGATTTGGCCCATCACATTATTGAGATCATCCACCGTAGAATTGGCGTCTTCCTTAAGTTTCCCGAAGGTGCCCGAATAGTGATTGACAATTTTTTCGTTCAGGTCGCCATGAGACAAGGCGTTGAAAACCCGCACCGTTTCATTAAGACCGCTTTCGCTGGTTTGCATCAGCTGATTGATGGATTCGCTCAGCTCGCGGTAAAAACCCACTTTGCCCTGCATGACGATGCGCTTGGTGAAATCGCCCATCACAGCGGCTACTAAAATAACCGCCACTTCTTTTTCCACCATGACTTCGGTGGTGCGATCCAGCCATTCCGCAACCGACCCCATGCGCTTACCTTGCAAATTAATAACCGGACTGACAGTGACGACCATGTGACGGTCCCCCCAGTTAATGCCGACGGTATTTAAGCCGCCGGTAGAATTAGCCAGTAATGAGGCTTGGTGCGAGGGTATTTTATGGAAGCCGTCAATATTGGAACCGACCAGCTTTGCTGCGGAAAAATTCGGCAAGTGTTTGCGAATGTCGGCCTCGGCTTCGCCGAATATCTTAAGCGCCGACTTATTAACGTAAATAATATTACGTTCATTATCTGCGATCATCACGCCGGTACTGACGTTGTCCAAAGCAATCTTAATGCGTCGGTGTTCGTCGGCAATGCGTTTGGCTTCGGCAACATCGAAACCGAGCTTGATTTGCATCGCCTTCAAAGCCGCCATCACCTTGCTGATTTCGTCCATGCCTTTAATGTCGATAGTGTTGACATAATTGCCTTGGGCAATTTGACCGAAATGGCGAATAGTCGCGTTAAGCGGATTCACAATAGAACGCAACAGAGAAAAGCTCAACCACAACGCCAATAAAATACCCGATACAATCAAAGCGCAGGCGATTTGGCGGGTATTGTAATAACGCGACAAGCCCGCATCGAACTCTTGTCTGGCGATGATGACCTGCAATTGCAATAGTTTTTGGATGCCCTCGGCAAGCGGTTCGTAAAGAGGGTTAACCTTATCTTCAATAATCCGGGCGGCCAGCGCATTATCATTGTTGCGTAGCGCCAAAATAGCGGGTTGCAAACCTTCGGTTACAAAGCGGTTTTTATCGTTTTCAACCTTATCCGCCAAGCTTTTCTCATCGAGACTCAACGAATTTTCAGTGTAGGCATCCCAAGTTCTGCTGATAACCGCATTGTTTTGTTCGACTTCGGCAAGATTTTTTTGAATCGACTCCGGATTAGGCGTTGACAAGCTGGAGGCGATACGCAAGCGGTTAGTCAGAAGCAGTTTTTGAACCTGAAAAATCTGATTCGAAGGCAGCAGGCGATTATTATGAACATTACGCAAATCCTCGCTATTTTGGCTCATCCCGAGAAGTCCCATACCGCCGATAACCAATAGCAAGAGGGACATGATGGTGATAACCGTCAATAACCGGGCTTTAATGCTAATGTCTTTTAATGACGGAAATCTGCCCGCCAAGGTTTTATGGATGATTTTTCCATCCCGGATTTTTAAATGGCTCGCCTTGCCTTCACGAAACTTCTTGTAGTCATCGGTGGCCTTTGTAATTTGTTTTTGGCTGGGCTTACTGCGTACCGACATATAACCGACGAGCGTATTATTTTCATAATAAGGCGTAACATTGGCCAGCACCCAATAAAAATCGCCATTTTTACAGCGATTCTTGACCATTCCCGTCCATGGCCGCCCTCCTTTCATCGACTTCCATAAATCGTCGAAAACTTCTTTAGGCATATCGGGGTGGCGGATGATATTGTGCGACGCCCCCAGCAGCTCTTCTTTGCTAAATCCGCAAATTTGGATAAAGTCTTCGTTTGCGTAGGTAATTATCCCCTTTAGGTCGGTCTTGGTAACAATGAAGTCAGTCTCGGTAAGAGCATGTTCAACATTGGTGATCGGCATATTAATTTTCATGAGGTATTTTTTCTTGAAAATGGAACAATAATTTAAAAATTGTATCTTAATTCCCACGTTTCGCGTGGGAATATAGTCAAGGCGCTCGCAACAAACCTCAGCCCGTCCTTATAAACACAAGCTAATTTGGCAAAAACCGCATAACTTCCAACGATGAAAAAATCGGACGACTCACTTTAAGGCGGGACAAATCGAAGTACAGAGGCTTGTGTGTTCGCTTTCGATAAGCTGCGGGAGTGATGTTTTTCCCTATATAGATACTCTTGATACGGATTGTGGTCTTTGCGGAAAATACACCTGTTGTTGCAACGACCACTCGGCAAGGTATTTTTCAAGCGCTGAACCATGCGAGCTATATAGGATTTGAAGCGCGGTCACTATAGCCGGGCAATAAAGCCCCAATTATACCAGTCGATTATGGGCGAGTGAATAGCCGCACTCGGTTCAACACGGTGTGAATAGGTAAATATAGGAGGGTTTTTATCTCGCCTTCAACGCTTAAGGCAACTCGCAATAAATAAAATACACGAAGATTCAAGTAAAAATGGCACGCAGATGCCAAAAGTAAGCGCTTCTACGACTTGGAAGCAGGAGGTAGAGCAATGCGTGGAGCAGTTGCCGAGGCGACTCGGATAGTTACGATTAACACAGATTTTTTCATGCATTCCACCGGTTCTCAAATTGAAAATTTGGGAACCGGTGGAATGTATATAAAGATAAAAGTCAGATATTGGAAACGAGCGAACCCAACTTACAGGATTAACGATTATCCACTTTAAAGAATGCCATAACCTGTTGCAGTTGCATGGCTTGGCCGCTCAGTTCTTCCGCAGTGGCGGCAAGTTCTTCCGAGCCTGAAGCATTTTGTTGCGCCGCTTTATCCAGCTGAGCGACCGCATCGCTGATCTGACCTATGCCTTGCGCCTGCTCATCCGAAACGGCGGTAATTTCATCGACTAAATCTGCGGTTTTTTGAATCTTGGGTACCATTTTCTGGAGCAGATTACCTGCGTCTTCGGCAATTTTGACGCTGTTTTTAGCCAAGCTATTAATTTCTTGTGCGGTTACCCGGCTGTTTTCGGCCAGTTTTCTGACTTCGGCGGCCACAACGGTAAAACCTTTGCCGTGTTCGCCGGCTCGCGCCGCTTCAATCGCCGCATTCAGCGATAATAAATTGGTTTTATAAGCGATATCTTCAATCAAACCGATTTTATCGGCAATCTCTCTCATCGCTTCCACGGTGCGTTTTACCGCCTCGCCGCCATTGGCGGATTCCCCCGCCGCGGTCGCGGCAATGCCTTTGGTTAGCTTAGCGTTATCCGCGTTTTGCTTAACTGAAGCACTCAACTCTTCGATGGATGCCGTGGTTTGCTCAACCCCTGATGCCTGCTCGGTCGCACTTTGACTGATGGCTTGGGCGGTCGCGCTGATTTCCTGAGAAGCATTGCCCAAAGCGTCGGAATTGGTGCGAACTTGCTGGACAACGCTGCTGAGCTGGTCACGCATGGCTTGCAAGGCATTGGCCAAAACCCCGATCTCATCTTTCTGGTCAATATCGATGCGCGCCGTCAGGTCGCCTTCCGCTAACGACTCGGCAAATTTAACGCCCAAAACAATCGGTTTAGTAATCATCGACGCTAAAAACAACGCAATCATAACGCCTAATATAATTGCAATAAGGATGGTGACAATGATGATGGTATTGGCTTCACCAACCAATCGCTCGGCTTCGGCGCGGGCCGCGCCTAATTGGGCGTAACCCGCAGCCTCGGCGTCTTGCGCCTGCTTGATCACATTGGCGCCCAAACTCGCCATATCGGTCAAAATAGCTTTAAGTTTGTTGTCGTTTTCTATCCAATTTTTGGCCGACTGCGTGTAATCTTGGGTGCCTTTACGTGAATCTGCAATCAGTTTGAGCCCCTCGTCACTCTGGGTGATTTTTTGCAGATCGTCAAATAACGTCATCAGTTCCGGCAATAAAATTTCCATTTTTTTCCAAGCGACGCGGTCTTTGTAATTCACTTCTTCTTTTTCAGCGCGCATGATTTGCATCGCTTTGACATAGATATTGGTCGCAACTATGTAGCGCTGGACATAGGCATCAAGCTCTTGACCGCTCACACCTTTTTTCATCGCTTCGCTATAGAGACTTACCTGTCTTTTCAGAAAGGTGTCGGCTGCATTAGCTACGACATTGCCTTTCTCAACCATATCCGCGACGGCCAGTTTATTGGCTTTCAATGCGGCAACGCCGGCCCGGTATTTATCGGCATACTGAGCGGTTCCTTCCCTGGCTGTCTTCGATTGTTCCAATAGCTCGGTGTTTTTGTATTGCTTGGCCAGCGCATCCACTTTATCCAGATAACCGCTCAACTCCTTTACATTTTGTTCGGCGCGTTGATGAATTTCATCTTTTTCCTGTAGCAGGTAATTTTTTTCTTCCATAATGGTTGCCAGTGCCATGCGCTCGACCCCGGTCGCGTATTCAACCGCTTTACCGTTGTTGTCAGTAATGCCGAATAGCGAATCCGATACCTTTCCGATATAAAGTTTCGACAACATGCCGAATCCGCAGGTAATCAATACCAACAGCAACGCACCGGTTAGTATTTTGGTTTTTATGCTTAAATCTTTTATGTTCATAAACAATGAATCCTTGTTAGAGTTATCGGGTAGGTAAGGCAGGGCAGGATGTTGGTTCCCGTTCTATACAATTGTCCCTTCATAATCGGCAACTTGTTTGAGCTGAGATAATTCTTTTATCGAAAGTACCCGATTAATATTCAATAAAATAATAAAGGCATCGCCGACCCGTCCCATCGACTGAATAAAATCAGTCCGAATATCGGCGCCAAAATCGGGTGGCGGCATAATGTTGGTTTCAGGAATTTCCAAAATTTCATCGACAGCATCGACCAGCATACCCAACAATTGGGCGTCTTCATTATATTCAACCTGCACCAGGACAATGCAACTGCGTTTGGTTATTTCGCTGCTTTGCCGACCTAAACGCGCCGATAAGTCGATGACCGGGACCACATTACCGCGTAAATTGATTACGCCTCGAATGTAATCGGGCGTCATCGGCACATCGGTAATCGTATTAATTTCGATGATTTCTTTAACATCCAAAATACTGATGGCCAGATTTTCATTGCCTGCCCGGAACGTCAGGTATTGGCGGAGTTGATCCTGAGCCATTATCTCGGTTTTGTTTTCTTTTTTTTGTATCAATTGATTCATGGTTCATTCCACCTGTCAAAATCGTTCAAAATCATGTTCATTAAATTCAGGTTTGATTCCCGCCGCCTTAATGCCCGGTAAGGGCTTGGCGATGACAGGAGAAGACTCGACCGAAGTAAAATGAGGCGTTATTTTTTTGCTGGCGTTTGTACCGGCCGGCTTGTTAAATTGAGTAACAGCTTGACTCTTGACGGCACGGCGCTGGTTGGCATCGACTTTAAAGAATGCCATAACTTGTTGCAATTGCATGGCCTGACCACTCAGTTCTTCCGCAGTGGCGGCCAGTTGCTCCGATCCCGATGCGTTTTGTTGCGCCGCTTTATCCAGTTGGCCGACCGCATCGCTGATCTGACCAATGCCATGAGCCTGTTCTTCGGAAGCGGCGGTAATTTCATCGACCAAGTCGGCGGTTTTCTGAATTTTGGGCACCATTTGTTTCAGCAAAGTGCCTGCATCTTCGGCAATCTTAACGCTGTTTTTTGCCAAGCTATTAATTTCTTGCGCCGTGATTCGGCTGTTTTCCGCCAGTTTTCTGACTTCGGCGGCGACGACGGTAAAACCTTTGCCGTGTTCACCGGCCAAAGCGGCTTCGATGGCCGCATTAAGCGATAACAAATTGGTTTTGTAGGCAATATCTTCAATGAGGCTGATTTTTTCAGCAATTTCCTTCATCGCCTCCACCGTGCGTATTACAGCCTCTCCGCCATTAGCGGCTTCCGCCGCCGCTTCCGTCGCCATATTGTTGGTGACTTTGGCATTGTCGGCATTTTGTTTGACCGAAGAATTCAACTGTTCAATAGACGTCGTGGTTTGCTCAACGCCCGAAGCCTGTTCGGTCGCGCTTTGACTGATAGCTTGAGCGGTTGCGCTGATTTCCTGCGAAGCATTGCCCAACGCGTCGGAATTGGTGCGGACTTGCTGGACAACGCTGCTGAGCTGATCGCGCATGGCTTGCAGGGCGTTAGCCAAGACCCCGATTTCATCTTTTTGGTCAATATCAATTTCCGCCGTCAAATCGCCTTCCGCTAAAGACTCGGCAAATTTAACGCCCAAAATAATCGGTTTGGTGATCATCGACGCTAAAAACAACGCGATCATGACGCCCAATACAATCGCCAGGATAATCGTGCCGATAATGATTTTATTGGCATCGCTGACTAAATGTTGGGCTTCGCTACGGGCATTGCCTAGCTGAGCATAACCGGCAGCCTCGGCGTCTTGTGCCTGCTTGATCACATTGCCGCCCAAATTCGCCATATCCGCCAAAATAGCTTTAAGTTTGTTGTCGTTTTCTATCCAGGTCTTGGCTGACTCGGTATAATCCCGCGTTCCATTACGCATTTCTGCAATTAATTTGAGTCCTTCTTCGTTCAGGACGATTTTTTGCAGATCGTCATATAAACTCATTAACTCCGGCAATAAAACTTCCATTTTTTTCCAAGCGACGCGATCTTTGTAATTCACTTCTTCTTTTTCCGCACGCATGATAGTCATCGCTTTAACGGAGATATTGGTCGTGACGATATAACGCTGAACATACTGATCAAGCTCTTGAGCGCTCAAACCTTTTTTCATTGCGTCGGTGTAAAGGCCGACCTGCCTTTTGAGCATCTTATCGGCCGCATCGGCTACGACTTGGCCCTTTTCCACCATATCCGCGACGGCTTGCTTGTTCGCTTTCAATGCGGCAACGCCGGCCCGGTACTTCTCGGCATACTGAGCCGTCCCTTTTCTTGCCGTCTTCGATTGTTCCAATAACTCCGTATTATTGTATTGCTTGGCCAGTTCATCCACTTTATCCAAATAGCCGTTCAGCTCTTTGACATTTTGTTCGGCGCGCTGATGAATTTCATCCTTTTCCTGCAACAGGTAATTTTTTTCTTCCATAATGGTCGCCAGCGCCATGCGCTCGACCCCGGTCGCGTATTCAACCGCTTTACCGTTGTTGTCGGTAATGCCGAATAGCGAACCCGATACTTTTCCGATATAAAGTTTCGACAGCATACCGAATCCGCAGGTAATCAATACCAACAGCAACGCACCGCTTAATATTTTGGTTTTTATGCTTAAATCTTTTATGTTCATAAACAAGGAGTCCTTGTGAGGTATCAGTTTAGTCGTTTAGGGGGCGCAACTTGGATTAACCTACAGTGCCGCCTTTATATCCGGCACGGGGGAAGATAAAGACTACCGGAATTCTCGTCGACCGGGTGACTTAGGCGGCAGTATCCATAAGGAAGGGTCTAATATCGATATTAAATCCGGCTTACACGGCTTGCTGAATTTAATGTCCGCAAAAATATGCCCCATATCACTTCCTCTTTAAATTGACCCAAAATGGCTGTCGTTGGTGACGCCAAAGCATGAAAAGGCTGAAACCGAATACTCATTTTGCGGAGTATTTTTTCTGTCGGCCGAATTGACTCGGTTGGACTTTAGCAAAGCGGCTTTGCTCCGTCTCCACCTTAAAAAACGACATAACCTGCTGTAACTGCATCGCCTGACCGCTCAACTCTTCCGCAGTAGCGGCCAGTTGTTCCGAGCCCGATGCATTTTGTTGCGCGGCTTTATCCAGTTGAGCAACCGCATCGTTGATTTGACCTATACCTTGCGCCTGTTCTTGCGAGGCTGAGGTAATTTCATCGACCAAATCGGCGGTTTTCTGAATCTTAGGCACGATTTCTCCCAGCAGTAGACCCGCATCTTCGGCAATTTTGACGCTGCTTTTTGCCAAGCTATTAATTTCTTGCGCCGTTATTCGACTGTTCTCCGCCAGCTTTCTGACTTCGGCGGCCACCACGGTAAAGCCTTTGCCATGCTCACCGGCCCTTGCCGCCTCAATCGCCGCATTAAGCGATAACAAATTGGTTTTATAAGCAATATCTTCAATCAAACCGATTTTTTCGGCGATTTCCTTCATCGCGTCCACCGTGCGCTTCACCGCTTGCCCGCCGTTGGTGGCTTCCGCAGCGGCGGCCGTTGCCATGCTATTGGTGACTTTGGCATTATCGGCATTTTGTTTGACCGAAGAACTTAACTCTTCGATGGAGGCCGTGGTTTGCTCAACGCCTGAAGCCTGTTCGGTTGCGCTTTGACTGATAGACTGCGCGGTCGCGCTGATTTGTTGCGAGGCGCTGCCTAATGCATCGGAGTTGGTGCGAACTTGTTGCACAACGCCGCTAAGCTGGTCGCGCATGCTTGTCATGGCTTGAGCCAAAACGCCGATTTCATCGTTTTGCTCAAAATCAATGCGCGCCGTCAGATCGCCTTGCGCCAAAGACTCCGCAAACCGTTGCATCGTAGACAAAGAACGCGAAATTCCCCGAACCAGCATAAAGCCAATGAACATCGACAATAACAAGCCAACCGTCAGAAGCACTAGAGAAATAAACCGGGTCTCTTGATAACGCACTTGAGCGGCTTCATATTCCTGCTTGGCGACATCCAACTGTAACTGCATCAACGCATTGACGCCTTCTCTAACCGGCACAAATAAGGGACGAACCGCTTCTTGGATGGTTTTTTCCACGGCTTCGGTATTTCCGGCCGCCAAATATTCCGTAACAGGATTTAAACCTTCAACCACAAAGCGTTTACGGTCAACCGCAAATTTGTCGGCCAGTTTCTTTTCTTCCACAGTCGCCTTGGTCGCAGTGTATTCGTCCCACAGCTTATTAATA
The DNA here is from genome assembly GCA_026399025.1 of Methylobacter sp. Taxonomy (GTDB): domain Bacteria; phylum Pseudomonadota; class Gammaproteobacteria; order Methylococcales; family Methylomonadaceae; genus Methylobacter_A. The sequence goes on along the minus strand of JAPLRU010000047.1, from coordinate 44,068 downwards.
TCGATAATATTTTTTCTAATACGTTCGATATTTTTCTGATCTTCGCCTTTAAATACCAAACTGTTGACAGCGGCGATGCGGTTATCCAATAACTTTGCATTTATTTCAGCCAATTTCCCCATGGGCACGGTACGATCGGCATAAACGCTGAGTAAGCCTTGATTGGCTTTATTCATTCCGCTCAAGCCGAGCGTGCCCAATGTAATAGCGAGCAGGGACATGAAACCCACGACCAGAATGAGGCGGGCTTTGATCGTGAGGTTGTTTAGCATGATGAAACTCCCGAAGTATTTTTAATTAAGTCGTTAATATTCATAGAGCATTCATACTCATTATTAGGTTGATCGAGTTACCTAAAGTACTAACTATTAATACCTATGGGTGCGAAATTGTGATAGAAATTTCAATTAGTCTCAAAAAACGGTGGAAGCCAATTATCCATTAAAATATTTTCCACCGTCCAAGGACATTGCTCACGAAATTTTTCGTATGAAATCCCGGTTTCCTTTTCTATTGCATCGCGCGCATCGTCCCATGCGTCAGCCCACCATTCAGGATCTTTTAAACAGCTTTTCAAGCTGGGAGTTTTATTTAGTCGACGTTTAACACGATTTCTTTGCGTTTTTATCGCCAAGGATGGTGTGTATGCCGCAAGCCTGTCCGGAACAGGCGCGGCGATTGTGGCCAGCCAACTAGCTCCTTGGCGCGCGGGTTGATACTGCCTAAGAAGATGGCAAAGCAACACCGCCATCCTATTTGCCAGTTCACGTTGCTCACTTTTACCCACGTCTTCTATTTCCTCAGCGATATGCTCAAGATCAAGCAATTCAAATTTTTTATTACGAACTAGCCAAGCTTGTTCATTAGCCCAAGCAACAATATCCGCTTCGTAGTTAATCGTTGTCATCATGCCCCCACTTTCACAACAGATACTTTTAAGCCATCGATGACAAGGCCAAAGCCGGATTCACCCGCTTTTTCGCGTGTTGAATAAGCCCCTGCACATCGAGAATTAACGCCACATCGCCGCTACCTAACACAGTGGCGCCACCAATACCGTTGAGATTCTCAAACAATTTGCCGAGCGGTTTAATCACGGTTTGATTTTCGCCGTGTAATTCATCGACCACAAAACCCGCTTTTGCGTCGCCGAAACGCACGACGACCAAGCTTTCCCGCTGCGTATGCGTATGTTTTTTATTCTTATGGAAAAAGTCGCCTAAACGTAAATAGGGCAAAACTTGCCCGCGCAAATTGACATAATGTTGAATATCATCGATTTGCCATTCATCGCTGCTCATTTCGACGCATTCTTCGACCATGCTCAGCGGAATAATGTAACGTTCCTTTTGCGCTTCGACCATAAAGCCATCGATAATCGCCAGCGTTAACGGCAAGTGTATGGTTACCGTAGTGCCTTGCCCTAATTCGCTATCAACGGAGACGTTGCCGCGTAAGGCTTCAATATTGCGCCTGACCACATCCATGCCGACGCCGCGACCGGATAGATTGCTGGCTTCTTCTTTGGTGCTTAAGCCGGGTTCGAAAATAAGGTTGTAAATTTCATGTTTGCTGAGTATTTGATCCGGTTTAACCAATCCTTTGGCAATGGCTTTGGCGACGATTTTGTCCGGGTCCAGACCTTGCCCGTCATCGCTGATCTGAATCACGATGCGTCCCGAATCGTGATAAGCATTAAGCTGTATCGTGCCTTTTTCAGGTTTACCGGCGCGCAGTCGTACCGCCGGCGTTTCAATGCCATGGTCCAGCGAATTGCGCACCAGATGAGTCAGCGGATCGTTGATTTTCTCCACCACGGTTTTATCCAATTCGGCTTCACCGCCGGTGATTTGCAATTGAATTTGCTTGCCCAATTCCTTGCTGACATCATGTACCACGCGCTGAAAGCGGGTAAAGGTCTCGCCGATTTGCACCATGCGCAATTGCAATGCGGTGTCGCGTATATCTTCGACCAAATGGCTCATGGTCGAGGCGACATCGTCGACATCCGATAAGCCGTGCTTATCGACCATCAACCGCATCGCGGCGCCTGAAATGACCAGTTCACCGACCAAATTAATCAGATAACCCAGCTTGGCGGCATCGACCCGAATGTAATTGGATTCTTTGTTGACCTTTTGTTTGACCGATTCTTGTTTTTTAAGCGCTTGCTCGATGACAGGTTGCTGCAAAATATTTTTAGCGACCAATATTTCGCCCAGAGGCCTTTTATCGGCATGTTCTTCGTTATGCTGTTCATGCAGGATAATAGACACTTCTTTTTCAGTTAAGGCGCCGATCTCGACCAGCATTTCACCTAAGCGTTTAACCTGGTCTTCCGGTAAATCCGCCAGCAACTTCAAATAATGTTCTTGTCTGGAATGCGGCGGCAAGATAGTAATAACGCAATCGTCTTCGGCGAACTCAAATACGTCTTCTATCGTCTTTTTGTCAACACTGCTGTTAAAGGCGATTTTAAAATTAAGATAGCAGTCTTCCGGATTCATCTCCTCAATACGAGGAAGCGTCGGCATGGTAATAATCACTTCGATGATTTTACCCAGCGTTTGCAGATAACGAATGAAGGATAAAGGATCCATGCCGTTACGAAGAGCATTCTGCTTGAATGCCAAGCTGATAACCCAGTTATCGCTGCTGTCCGTGGTATTGACATCGACCTCGAAGTGATCGGCTTTTTCTTCTTGAGTCGTAGGCATGCCGGCGGTAGCCGATTGGCCGGTTAAGCGCGTAATTAAGTCAAGGCTTTGCTGTTGCAAGACCTCCGGCAGCGCCTCGTCTTCATTGAAAAGAGCATGTTGAATCAGTTGTGCCGTATGGTCTTTGCAGGCCAGCAAAACCGCGATGAGTTCGGCATCAATCGCACGCTCGCCGTTTCTAACCCGGTCTAATACGGTTTCGGCCTCATGGGCGAATGCTACAACATCATCAAATCCGAACAATCCCGAAGAACCTTTAATAGTATGCATGGCGCGAAAGATGCTGTTAATGCAATCGGCGTCATCGGGCATTCCTTCCAGCCCTAACAGGGCTTCTTCCATTGCCGACAGTAATTCGTCGACTTCCTGGGAAAAGGTTTCTAAGGCGGGATTTATATCGCTCATGATTTTTTCCAATTAGCGGGAATAACAATAGGATCGCCAAAATACATACCGAGTTTGAGTAATTCAAAAACCTCAATCACCGCTTCGCTATGGCGCAACAAGCGCAGGGTAAATGCCCGTTTCTGGGCTTCCGCCTTTAACAGCAGCAGCAACTGTAAACCCGCGCTGTCTATTTCATTAACCGCCGACAAATCAAGCTGCAATTCTTGGGTACCGGTATGGCAATAGCCCAACAAGGTTTCCTTTAAGGATTGCGCATTATAGATTGTCATGTCGTCTTTAATTGACAAGTGCAGTATTCCGTCGTCTTTTTTAGCTTTTGCGGCCATGACAGCTCCCGGATAAGGTTAAGGCAACACTAATTTAGCAATCGCCGCAAGTAAAATAGGCGGCTGAAACGGTTTGGTCACCCAGGCTTTAGCGCCGGCCTCTTTAGCCGCCATTTTTTTCTCCGGCTCCATTTCGGTGGTCAGCATAATAATCGGAGTAAATTTGTACTGATCGAGTTGTTTAACGGCTTTAACAAAAGCAATACCGTCCATAACCGGCATATTAATATCGCTGACGATAAGATGGATTTTAACTCCAGTCAATTTGCTTAACGCATCCTTACCATCCTGCGCTTCGATCACCTCATAACCCGCTCCTTTTAGCGCAATACCGACTACTTGTCGCATTGAAGCGGAGTCGTCCACGATCATAATTGTTTTTGCCATAAGTTAAAGCCCGGTGTTAAATTAAAAAAAAGTAAGTTCGTCTGAGTCGCTTTGCTCAGGATTAGGCCTGGAATTGACCGACTTGTAGTTTTCTTCTATATGTTCCACAGCTTGATCGACTTGAAGCATATTGCCGTCGCGGCTACTGCCTTGCTGCTGTATTTTTTCAATGGTTTTTTGCAGATTCAGCAAGTTATTTTCGACTTGCGTCAATATTTGGCTGACACGATCCTGAAACTGCAAGGCGACCAGCACATTATTAATTTCGCTGCGCACTTGCTCGGCGTTGTTTCTGAGCGCTTCAACATCGTCGCGGTAATGAGTCAAGGCTAGGCCCAAGTGAGATAAGGTTTGGTTGATATTGGCTTCGGCTTGAAACAGGGTCGAGTCGTCAACCTGTATGGAATTTGCCGATATGTTCAATGCAGTATTTACGCTTGCAATAATAGCGTTAACTTTGCCGCCCAATCGCCGGTCGATATGTAAAGAGTCATCCGCCAATTTACGGGCATCTTTAGCAACAGCGGCAAAACCTTGTCCTTGCTCCCCCGCTAAAGCTGCCTCATTCGTCGCATTAAGGGCCAATAAGTCAATGCGCCCCGTTAACTCACCTGCTTCTGTAGTGATGGCGTTCAGTTCGCCCAGATAAGTGGATAATTTTTGCAACTCGCCCTGAATATCACTTTCTAACTGGTGAGTTTGCCTGAGCGATTGCAAAATAGGTTGCAACAGATCGCGACTGGTATTGATAACACTGTCCAGATGGTAATGCTGCCCGCCCAAGGTGTTATCGGTACTATCAACGATCTGCTGAAGCTCGTTGACCATGGCGGCAAAACGACTGGTCAGCGAAATAATCTCTTGCTCGGTATGTTCACGCGAAACCATTACCTGTTGGGAAAGTATAGGGCTGATAGTTAACAGTAGCCGCTCTAACTCGGTGGTATAAGTCACAACCGCATCTATTTTGCTGTTTTCGTCCCGCTCCCAGCGGGAGTTGATTTGCGTCAGCTCGTCCACATGGCGCCGCCACAAAAACAAGCCGCATCCGATTGCGCCAAACACCAACAACAAACCAAGCAACATCCCATACCAAGTAATCCCGCTTTGCCAGCCGACGGCGACACCGCTCAAAAGGACCGGTAATGCAGGCAATGAAACGTACAAAAACTTAGCGTCACTGCTATTTTGAATGTGGGGCATTAAAATCCTCATTGTTCAGGCAAAATATAGAGTCTAATGTTTATTTATCCTAACGCTATTTTGACTTTAATCTGTAAAACAGCCGTTTTTATGAGCCTTATTTATCTGCGCCGAAATTTTTGTCCTTCAGCGTATAATATTGGCACAATGAATGTAGTCTAATACGTATTCACACTTAGTGCCATTCTGATTTTATTCAAAATAGGGAGTTTTTTATCAGTCTTGAACCCATCAGCGCCGAAGAATTTTCTCATTTCCGGCGCCTCATTTACGATCACGCCGGCATCGCCCTCGCCCCGGAAAAAAAAATCATGGTCGCCAGCCGGCTGGCTAAACGCCTACTGCATTACGGCTTGCAAACTTACGGACAATATTATCAATTACTGAATGCGGGACAACATCCCCACGAATTTCAATTGATGGTTAATATCCTGACCACCAATGAAACTTATTTTTTTCGCGAACCCAAGCATTTTAGCTTTCTTCAAGAGCATATTATTAAGCCTTGGCGAGGCGACAAGTTTCGCCTATGGAGCGCGGCAAGCTCTACAGGCGAAGAAAGCTATTCCATCGGTATGTTATTGGCCGAGGGACTGGGTATGAAAAAGTGGGAAATTTTCGGCTCCGATGTCAACACCGATGTACTGGAAACCGCACAGCAAGGCGTTTACTTGATGGACAGACTGGATAATATGGATAAGCGTTACCTGGATAAATATTGCCTGAAAGGCGTACGCTCGCAAGAAGGTTATTTTCGCGTCGATGAAAAAATAAGAAACCATGTCAATTTCGGTCAGGTTAATCTTAAAACGCCACTACCCAAGAATCTCGGGCAATTCGATGTTATTTTTTTGCGCAACGTATTGATTTATTTTGACACAGAAACCAAACAGGATATTGTTCAGCGCGTTATTTCGGTGTTAAAACCGGGCGGCTATTTTTTTATCAGTCATTCTGAAACCCTGCACAGCATCAAAACCGAATTGTCTATGGTGACGCCTTCCATTTATCAAAAACCATGCAAATAGGGCAGTATCAAGGACTGCCGCGTATCATCATTGATCCCGGCGAAAGTTATGTCAGCAATAAGGACGAAATCATCTCTACCTTATTGGGCTCATGCGTAGCGGCCTGTTTGTACGACCCGGTTAATCGCGTGATCGGCATGAATCATTTTTTACTGGCCCAACAGCATTCAGCGCACAATGCCGCTTTGTTAGCTTCGGAAGGTGGGCGCTACGGCATCCATGCGATGGAGTTACTGATCAATCAAATGGTAAAACAAGGCGCGCAACGTCCTCATTTAAAAGCCAAAGCTTTCGGCGGCGGCGATGTACTAAAAATGGGCAATGAATTACGCGGCGGAAAATCTATCGGCGCGGTCAATTGCGAATTTATAAAAACTTTTTTAAGAACCGAGCATATTCCTCTCGTAGCCTCAGACTTGGGCGGACACATAGGCCGCAATATTTTCTTTCTGGCCAACGACTTTTCCGTCTATGTCAAAACCATTGAACACGCCGAAGAACAAGCGGTTATTAAACTGGAGCGACGTTTTTTGAAAAAAAATACCGATGCACATACCCCGCAGCCCTCGGATCAAGCTGATTTTTGGTAGCTTTTCGTGAACACAGTGCGCACTCTTTTTAAAATAAGAAAAACATGAGCAATGAAATTAAAGTATTGATCGTCGATGACTCCGCAGTAGTGCGACAAGTCTTAACCGATTTATTGAACGGCGCCGCGGGATTAAAAGTTATCGGGGCTGCGCCTGACCCTATTTTTGCGATGAAGCGGATGGAAATAGAGTGGCCTGATGTTATTGTGCTGGACATTGAAATGCCGCGCATGGATGGGGTCACTTTTCTTAAAAAGCTGATGGTAGAGCGCCCTACCCCCGTGGTTATTTGTTCCACCTTAACCGAAAAAGGCGCGGAAATAACCATGCAGGCCATGAGTTCCGGCGCGGTCGATATTATCACCAAGCCGAAAGTAAACTTGCGTTACTTCCTGCAAGAATCAAAAACCGCCATTATCGACATCATCAAAGCGGCGGCCGTCTCCAGACCCCGATCAATCAAGCCGCCCACCGCCGCACCCGGCCGCGTAGCGGGTGCGGACAACCTGTTCAACACCGCCCCGCTTAAACCTATGATGCAAACCACCGACCGGGTCATCGTCATCGGCACCTCAACCGGCGGCACGCAAGCGCTGGAATATCTGTTTACCCAGCTACCGCGCACGGCACCTCCGATCGTCGTGGTTCAACATATGCCGGAACACTTTACCGCGGCCTTCGCCAAGCGGCTGGACGGCATTTGTCAAGTGACGGTCAAAGAAGCCGCTCAACATGATCGAGCCTTGCCCGGTGTGGTTTTAATCGCTCCCGGCGGCAAACACATGTTATTGCAGCGGAGCGGCGCCCAGTACCAGGTTGAGGTCAGAGACGGCCCACTTGTCAGTAGACACCGTCCATCGGTTGACGTATTATTCCGCTCCAGCGCGCAGTCTGCCGGGGCTAACGCAGTAGGCATTATCCTGACCGGCATGGGCGATGACGGCGCCCACGGCATGAAAGAAATGCATGATGCCGGGGCTTTAACCATAGCCCAAGACGAAGCCAGTTGCGTGGTCTACGGCATGCCCAAAGAAGCGGTCAAGCTGGGCGCTGTCGACGGTATCTTGCCTTTATCGGCCATTCCTCAGCTGATTATGCAAGCGCCTACTCGAGCGCTGTTTAAAAAACTCTAAATATCTAAACCCAGGTAGCTATGGCGCAAGCATTGAATGAACTACAGTACGACGCCGCCGCGCACTTGGCGCGGCTTGAACTCACCCTGGTCATCTGCGAAGACATCAAACTCATCATTGAAATCCCGTTCAAAACCAATCTAATCGCCGTTAACGCCATGCTCATTACCCGTCGGGCAGGCGTTAAATCCCGAGGTTTCAGCATCATCGCCCTGGAATTACGCTTGCTGAGCGGTAGGCTGCGCGAGCTAATGAATGAAGTATCCAAGACAATCACGATGATGATTTACGACGTGACCATTTTGTGCAAAGCTCAGCGCATGATGGGCTATTTGCAACGAGCTCTGGTCGGTGATCAATACGCAATAATCGCTCCAGCTATCTCACGTAAACAAACCGATATGAATAAGCTTAATCATGGTATTGAGCAAGGCCTATCCTCATTATTATGGACATTGGAAAGCGCCTATGAGTATTGCAAAACCAGCGAGGCGCTGAGCCGCAATGCCAAAATCGAAGCCGCCTACGGACAAGAATTGAGCGACGAGCTGAAACTGGTTGCGGAGCGCATCGAAACTACAATGGATGAAATCACCGCGTCTTTGCAAACCCTTATCACCAACATCCGGGTATCAACATGAAAAAAATCGAATACATTTACAGTAAAGGCAGGCATCGTTGGGCCGCCGTCACCCGCGACCCGGAAAGACCCAGTTACCTGATCGACACCAACGAATACCTGATCATCAACCACGACGAAGCCTTATTGACCGACCCCGGCGGCATTGAAATTTTTCCCAGCGTCTTTTCCGCTATCAGCACTGAATTCGATCCGAAAAAAATCCGCGCTTTATTCGCTTCGCACCAAGATCCCGACATTATTTCTTCACTGTCGCTTTGGCTGGACATCAGTCCTGGAATTAAATGTTACATTTCATGGTTATGGGAAACTTTCGTGCCCCATTTCGGCGGCAATAACAGCACTTTTATCTCTCTTCCCGACGAAGGCATACCGATCCAGTTAGGCGATTTAACCTTGCAATCGATACCCGCACATTACATGCATTCGTCCGGCAATTTCAACTTATATGATCCCCAAGCCAAGATACTGTTTTCCGGCGATGTCGGGGCGGCCCTGCTGCCGCACGGGGAAGAATATTTATTCGTCAGCAATTTCGATCAGCATATCCGCTTTATGGAAGGCTTCCATCGACGCTGGTTCGGCTCCAACGACGCCAAGCTGGACTGGTGCGAACGCGTCAGTCAAATGAATATCGACATGCTTTGCCCCCAACATGGCGCTATTTTTCAAGGTCAAGACGTAACGCGCTTTATCAACTGGTTGGCAGAATTAAAAGTGGGATTGCATACCAAAAAATAATCCGAGGTTTTAATGGATGCCAAGGAACTCGCTTAAGGTTGAGCCTGAACTAAGTAAATGCCCACGCCCAACCATGTCAGGAGCAGTAGCAGCCAAGGAAGCCAGTGTTGTCGATAAATTACTCTCTGTTCCACCTCATGATCGTTCGACTCAATCGCTTGCTCCTTTTGATTTGATATTTTCTTGAGTCTTCTGTTCAAGTCTCTGGCTTTTTCTTTTTGCTGTTTTTTATAAAGATCAATTCCTTTTTGAATGCCTTGAGCAATCAACTTGGTTTGTTCTTTGGTTTGAGCGGGGCGTTGAATTCCTCTGGCTATTCTCAATGCGTCCTCTTGAGTTTGCGGCGAGGGCTTTTGATAAGTATTTTTAGTCATATTGTGTTTGATGAAAGCATCTCTAATTAAACAGTGTAATTTCAATAAAACCCTTCCCCACCGGTTTTTATTACTTAAGACAAGGTCGTAAATACCTGTGCTATACGGAAACTCAATAAAATTGAACGCTTGGCTATCAATTTTAAATAACGTTTTTCAGCATCAACTGCGGGCGAGTCGTTACATCGACTTATTCGAAATCAAGACCCGCCTTACTCCAAGCCTTTGTTCCTCCTTCAAGATTGGTTAAGTTACGGTAGCCTAGCTCATAAAGAGACCTTGCCGCTGCATTTCCCATTGGGCCGCCTTCACAATAAAGATAAATCGCCGTATTTTTATCTTTGGGTAGCTTATCTTTGTAGTGCTCAATGTCGTTGTAAGGAATAAAAAGATCCGTACCCTTTATATGCTTTTGCTCAGGCGTATGAACGTCAACTAGGAAAATATCCTGTTTCTGCATGACTTGATTTAATTCGGTCGCGGTCATAACTTTCAAATAGTCAGGCTTTTGAAACCCGCAGCCCGTCACGATCACTATAAAAACGATAATAGGGTAAAGCTTTCTTATAACGGTAATGTTGGCTTTCATAAGAATAGGTTCCTCGTTCATGTTGAGCAATGGGACAATTAAGCTATTGATTTAACCAAAAACAGCATGAAATTGAACACCTAATCATGGCTGTCTAAAGAATGAGTATATTGGCTTTAACAATGACTAACAACCTTATCCAAACAAAGACATTCAGAGACTGCCGGCAACGCGCCCAAGCTGTTTTAAACGGACAGCGTTCAACTCCGCTTCAGTAACAAGCCAAACTTAATTCGGTAGAATACCTGAGACACAAGGAAGTGTATAATGGGCCTTGTATATCAGTAGTCCAAGCGCCCTCAGAATCGACTGGCACGAGGGTTTATTCATGACTAAATTACAAGTGCGCAACTTAATCGATTTCATTGCTCGCTCTACAGTTAAAAGAGTAAGAAGGAAGTAAAATAAATAAAATGAACTCCCATCACCCTATAACAAATCGTGAAATTCTCCTTGATCCCAGCGCAATTTTGGTTAGCCGAACCGATCTAAAAGGCTACATTACCGATGCCAATGATGCGTTTGTAGCAATTAGCGGCTTTACAAGAGAAGAGTTAATCGGCGCCAACCATAACATCGTTCGTCATCCCGATATGCCTAAAGAGGCTTTTGAGGATTTATGGAAAACAATAAAACAGGGCAAACCCTGGACCGGTTTGGTAAAAAACCGGACTAAATCGGGCAATTATTACTGGGTTGAGGCTAATGTGGTTCCGGTCTATAAAAATGGAGTGCTCTATGAGTATTTATCCGCCCGTCATGCGCCCAACCGCGAACAAATTAGCGCCGCTATACAACAGTACGAGCAAATTAAAAACCCCAAAAAACAGTTCAGCTCCTCAGGCCTACTGGACAAAATAAATTTTACTAAACGTTTAAGTATTGGGGCCAAAATCGGACTGTTGGGGCTCATGATGATGCTACCGTCAGTCATGTTAATTAAGCTGCTGATTGATGAAAAAAATGTCGATATCGAGTACACCCGGCAGGAAATACAAGGCCTTGAATATATTACACCGTTGAAAAAGATCTTGATCCAGGTTGCGGAGCATCGCAGCCTAACCGATAGCTACTTGCATGAAGTGAGCGATAGCAGCCGTAAAAGTATTGATGAAATCAATAAAACCGTAGCGGATGAAATTAAAGCCGTTGATGCGGCAAACTCAGTCTACGGTCAAGCCTTTAAAAGCACTGAAAAATGGGACGAAATCAAGCAGGGCTGGTCTAATCTCGAGCAGAAGTCCCTGCACCTTGTGCAGGAAGACAACTATACGCAACACAATAATTTAATTGAGAAAATCAGGGAGCTGATGGGAGAAGTGAGCGCCAAATCCAATCTGACATTGGATTCCGACCCGGTCATGAATTACCTGATGACGATTGCTACCGTATTGGAACCGGAGTTAATTGACTATTTAAACGACTTTCGCACCACTAATATTTACAATGCTAAAAATGGCGGGCAGCTTTCGGAAAAATCCCGGACTCAAATTGCAATCGGCGATCAACGCATCCGCAATCTAAGTTTAAAAATAATTAATAACTTAAGCATTATCTATGAAGCCAACCCTGATTTAAAATCCGTCTTGGAAGACAAGCAAAATAACTTCTCAATGAAAGTTATCAGTCTTTTAAATCTAACAAAACGGGAAATATACAATGCCAATACCATTTCCGTTTCTTCTGAAAAAATCGCTCAACAGGGAACGGAAGCTTTGGCTTCAGTTTATGCTTTAGATACAGCCGGAGTTTCATTGCTTAAATCAGGCTTGGATGAGCGCAAAACCCGCCTGCAAAATTCGAAACTCAGCATTTTAGCCTTGGTTATTTGCACGATCATACTGGTATCTTTTGTCGGCTATTTGAATATTCGCACCATTGTCAGGACACTTAAAGAAATCATTAGTATTTTTTCGCAAATCGGTGAAGGCGAATTCAGAAATGTCATTGACTTGCATAAACATGCTGAATTGGGTGATTTATTGCGTAGTTTGCACTCGATGCAGGTTAACCTTAATGTCAATATTTCCGCGACTAGAGAACAAGCCATAAGATCGACCCGCGTTCAGCGGGCGCTGGATAATGCGAACTCTTGCGTGATGCTGGCCGATAATAACTTTCAAATTATCTACATGAATCAAGCAATTCAAGCTTTATTTAAAGAAGCGGAAGCCGATATTCGCGAACAATTGCCGGACTTCGACGCCGCCAATATTTTAGGAGCCGATATTGATATTTTTCATCGAAACCCCGCTCATCAACGCAAATTTCTTTCAACCCTTCATGCAAACTTCAAATCCGATATAAAAATCGGTCCACGCCACTTTCATCTTAGCGTTAATCCCGTCATGGATTCAGAACATCAACGGATAGGAACCGTTATTGAGTGGTTGGATAGATCCTTGGAAGTTAAAATCGAACAGGAAATTGCCGACATCGTGGCGGCTGTCAAGGCGGGTGAATTGTCGAATAGAATCGATCTAAGCGATAAAGACGGATTTTTCGAAAAGATAAGTAGAGGTATCAATGAATTCAGCGATTTAATTGAACATGTTTTCATGGATATCAGCCATGCCATGCAATGCTTGGCCGAAGGCGATCTAACCCAAACAATTACCAGTGATTATCAGGGCGACTACCTCAAGTGTAAAAACGGCATTAATGATTCGATGAGAAAATTGGCGGACATTGTTCAAGAGATCAAAGAGTCATCCGAGACTATTAATAGTAGCTCACAAGCAATCGCTTCGGGTAACGATAAGCTATCGCATCGTGCCGAGCAACAAGCCAGCAATCTTCAAGAAACCGCCGCCAGCATGAACGAATTGGCCGGCACGGTTAAAAACAATTCCGATAACGCTCAAAATGCCAATCAACTTGCCCTGGACGCCTGTGTCATGGCTGAAAATAGCGGCAGCATTGTTAAGTCCGCAATTTCGGCCATGACAGAAATCAACGAAAGCAACAATAGAATAGCCTATGTTATTGAAGTTATTGATGAAATAGCATTTCAAACAAACCTGTTAGCGTTAAATGCTTCTGTGGAAGCCGCTAGGGCCGGCGAACAAGGCCGGGGATTCGCTATAGTGGCTCAAGAAGTCAGAAATCTTGCCCAACGTAGCGCTCTGGCCGCGCAAGAAAGCAAGGACCTGATTCAGTCCAGTAAACAGAAAGTTCATAACGGAAGCGAATTGGTCAATGAAACCGGCAACGCTTTGACTGAAATTGTAGACAAGATAAAGGAGGTTAACTGCATAGTTGCCGAAATAGCCTCTGCCAGCATACAGCAAGCTTCGGGCATTAGCCAAGTTAATCAAGCGGTAGCTGAGATGGATAATCTTACCCAACAAAACGCCACATTGGCGGAGCATACCTCAGAAACGAGTGCTTCAATGAGCGGGCTTTCATCAGGCATGGTCAACTTATTGGACTTTTTTAAAATTGCACCGTAAATATTCAGGTTCACTGTATTCGATAATGTCGGCGCCGACTGAAACCGGACAATCCGCTCCTGTCTGGTTTTAGGCAGGAGCAAAACATCGGCTTTCAATCGACGCCGACACCTCAATGACTTTTCAGGGTTTAGATGATTCAGGAATAAGGGTTTCAAGCTGTTCTTGACTATCCCAATCCAAGCTTTTCTCTATTTCTCCATTGGGACCGAGACGAACAATCTTGAAATTGTGCATGACATGATCATCGTAAAGCCAGTAATCCATTCCCAACAGCTGTGAAATAGTCTTGGTATCTTCAGGACTGCCAGTCAGGAAATGCCAATTGCTCCGCTGAAGATTGTGGCTCTTGCGATACTCCGCCCAGCTTTGCCAAGTGTCGCCGATCGGATCGTAAGAAATCAGCACAAACTCCGCTTCGATCATCCGCTTGTCGTACAAGCGTTGAATTTCTCCGAGTCGCAGTAGCGTCAAAGGGCAAAACTTGCGGCAGGTACTGTAAGCCATACTGATAATAACCGGCTTGCCTTGCCATTCGGTCAGCGATACCGGCTTTCCTTGGTCATCGGTCCATTTCGCCGATAACTGATAAATAGGCGCCAATACGGCTTCCTGAGACGCCAAGGACAAGGGGGAAAACAGCAATAGCATTGTTAACCAGATGGATCGGTTAGGAATGAGCATAGATTGTCTCTAATTTAAATGTGCTGGAGGGGTTAACCCGCAAAAAATAAACGCCAAATACAATAAACGCAGATGACACCGATAAACGCGGATAATCTGCGTTTATCGGTGTCATCTGCGTGCTATTTTGGCCCGGTTCATCGGGTATTTATGCAAATTACCTCACCACAAAGATATGAAGTTTTAAGTTAAGCTTCGTGATCTCGGCAATTGCTCCTGCATTGCCCTACCTCCTGCATAAGCCACAGGGATGTGGCGAATGCAGATTTTGCATGGAGCAAAATATCTGCCCATGCAAGTCGTTCGTGGTGAATTGCTTTTTTGCCTTTTGTTAAAAAACGTTTGCCTGCTTAGTTAATTAATATTGCTGGACCACTTTAACGCCGGTAGGGGCGGAAATAACGTAGCCGACAGCGCCTGGCGTTTTCTTGACGAAGTCAATCACTTCCGCGTCACTGCCCCGAGCGGGAGGTTGATTGACCCCGTCCCGGAATGATTTTTTCACCCATAAAGCGTCATATTTAGCTTTATCCATACCCATCACTTTCGCTAAAAATACATCCTGCGCCGCGGCATTGTCCGTTATTTCAAGCCTGGTGGAGCCGCTAAATTCGGTTTCCCCCGTAAAGATTGCCTTGACTGAGGCCGGATCGATACTCAGACCCGGATCGGAGATAACATACAGCTCCGCCGAGAAAGCCTGTGCGGCACAACACAGTGCGAATGCCGCTACGGTAATTTTTGTTTTCCAATTGTTCATGATTAAACCCTTTAAATTAGTTTTGGAAATTTACAATAGTGTAATCTCACTGTTGCGTGAGACTAGGACGAGGCTTCTAAACACCATTAGAACCTAATCGCATACTGCAATCGAGACTCCCAAAAGTTCGCTAGGCTGCTCATATTCGCCTGAGGCTGTGTGTAATTAAGCTCCAGCTTCAGCGCCGACTGGGGATTCACGTCGAAACGCAGACCCAAGGCTTCGCGGGAATAAGCGTAACCCAGTGCCATGGATCTAAAATACAGGTCGTTTTGATTGGTATCCGCTCTTTCCAGACGGCCATAAGGCATCCAGCGGTCAAACGCATGTCCGACATGAACGAAGCCGGCCCAACTGGCGTGGTAACTCCGGTCGGGTTGCTGCTGCTGGTTCATGAATCCGTACACTTCACTGATGATTTCCCAATCGTAGTTGTTGTAGTACAGATAGCCTCCCGCCATATTCAATTCCACTCGACCGTTGCTCGGGCCGGTTGGGTTGGCGTCAAAGTTGTCGAATACCTGCACTTGGGAACGCAACCCGTGGATACCGACACTCAATCCATCCAGCTTGCCGCGGTTAAAGCTATAGCCGAACTTGGCGCCGCCGGTGAGGCTGTGATTGCCAAACCCTGCCACATTCGCATCCAGACTGCCTAGAGTGCCGTTGCCCAGGCCGCTATTGGGCACTATTCGCGGTGTATTGCCTGCATAAATATCATAAGTGAACTTACCGCCTTCCGTTTGCAGCCCGCCGGTGGCCCAAACACCGGTGGTATGGGCCGGTAAGATGCCGCCTTTATCTTCGAAATCGATGAAGCGCGGTCTAAGTAATGAAGGCTGAATTTGTTGCCCGTGGTGATAAGCCGTTTGCCAATAGCCATAAGGGGTATGGAAACGCCCTAACCATACGGTGGCTTGGTCGTTGAAAGCATAGCCAATCTGAGTACGCTCCAAATCCGTTTCCAGGCCGCCGATACGGTCATATTCAAACACCAGTTCAAGCAGCGTGCGAACTTTACCGCCGAGTTTCGGCGTCATGTAAAGATCCAAAGAGCCCACCCCGAAGCCGGCAGGATGTCCGCTTGAAGCGTAACCACCGCCGACATCCGCGAACCCGTGCAGCCAATCGAAAGGAATAACGCGATTGGACGACGAGCTGCTAAGTTGGCTTACCTGACGCTGCATCGTCTCAATGCGGCTATTTTGCTCAGCCACCGTTTTGCTTAAATCGCCATCGACCGGCTTTACTGCGCTTATATCGGACTTAGCTTCTTTTGCCACGGCTGTTACGGTGTCGGTCGGTTTTGACGCCGCTGCCTTGTTGTCGATTTCGAGTTGCTCCATTTTGGCGGACAGCTTGTCGATTACGCTGAGTGCGCTTTTTAGGTTACGCTCCAAATCCGCTATACGTTGAGCATCGGTCTGGGCATTTGCGGTTCCTAAAGTCATCGAAGCCAATACAGCAACCGTAAATATCGGTGCAAACGCTGAACGGGATTTTGCATTACTGTGAGCATGAGTGCCTTGAGGCAACTGCTCATTCTCTATTTTTATAGACATTTATTATCTCTCGTTATTTTTATTATTCAGGACTTAAATACCTGACCATTCGCTCATTTCTTTAAAGACCCTAAAATTCAATCGGTTACATTCCAATGAAACCCTGATTTCCGGTGAAATTAAAAAAAATAATGATGTGTAATCAAAGCGTTATGCGAGGCGAGCGAATCGGGGGAAATTATACGCGATATTCGGCTTTTAATTGAGTATTCAAGGACAAGAATGAATTGAGCGGGCTTGTTACAACGAATTAGGGAATTGGCTGATGCAGAGAATAAACGTAAGTTTGCCAATCTTGCTGAACATCACCGGCGCTGAAGACTATTTGCTCTAGCATTATTCCGCAAATATTCCCCCCTGCGTACGACACCTGATAAATCCAACTAAAATAAAAGATTTGTATTGATGTATAAACAGTCGTCAACTAACATATATCATCAACCGCGTTAAAGCGACATTAATGCCCTCATTACAGGAAATTGCCATGAATCCAACAATCCAATCTACAGTCGTAGTCACGGGTGTTATATTCGACAGTACCTTCGTCCTTCAAGCCGCTAATAACACGGCCCCCAGTTTTTCGATTCCGGGCATGGTGACTACTGATTTGGGTGGTAGTTCTGATAGTGTCAAGGCAATGACAGTACAAAACGATGGTAAGATCTTATTGGCCGGCAATAATTCAACATTGCTTCGCTATAATACCGATGGTTCGTTGGATACTGGCCTTAATAAATTAAACCACATCGGTTTTTTCCCTGACTTCATAATCCCGCAACCTAACGGCAGTATTTTGCTAGCGGCTTCACCTTTTAGCGAAAATCCAACCCTCATAGATTTTTGCTTAGAACGCCACAATTCCGATGGTTCGTTGGATACTAGTTTTTCCGGCGATGGTAAAGTGACAATTGATTTAGGTGGCTATGATTCGCTTTCCTCAACTGTTGTGCAAACCGATGGAAAAATCTTGCTGGCCGGACAAAGCGGCATGACCGATTTTCATCCCCTTTCTAATTTTTCCTTGGTTCGATATAACCTGGATGGTTCGCTGGACACCGGTTTTTCTGACGACGGTATCGTTATCATTGAGGATATTAACCGCTTTACACCATCAGTCTCCGAACAAGCCGATCACAAAATTATGGTCAGTGGTTATGGCTATACAGAAGCTAACCTTGACATGGTGAATGCTTATGTTACCAAGATGCGCTTCAACAGCGATGGTACGCTCGACACCGGTTTTGGTATTGACGGAAAAGTTAGCTTCAACGTAGGTAGTAATGTCCGTATAAACACATTCGCTGAACAAAACGATGGCAAAATGCTGCTCACTGGAGCGGACAGCAGCGCAACACTCATATCTCTGGTGCGTTTCAACGCTGACGGTTCACTGGACAGTAGCTTTGGTGACCAAGGCATTGTATCCACCGGCTTAAGTATGTCGACCTTTCTTGATAGCCTACAAGCCGACGGTAAAATTCTGCTGGCAGGTTTTATTCATGCCAACGACTCAGTGCTGATGCGCTACAACAGCGACGGCACCTTAGATACGAGTTTTGGCGGTGACGGCATAGTGCCAATAAACCTGATCGACAACTATTCTGTAACGGTACAAAGCGATGGCAAGATTGTTGTTGGCGGCTCGAGTAATGGCGATGTCGCCGTGGCGCGCTACAACATAGATGGTTCTCCGGATACCGGTTTTTATCAGCCTACGGTGGATATGAGTAACATTTATTATACTCACTTTAGCCCAGCCGTTATTTTAGATAACGATGTGCACGTCAACGATGTTGAATTATCTGTTCAGGATAATTACAAGGGTTCTTCCATCACTTTAGTTCGTCATGGCGGAGCAAGTGCCGACGATTTATTTTCCGGCAGCGGCAACCTGAGTTTTACCGGCAATAATGCAATTTTATCGGGGTTTACTATTGGAGCTGTCAGTAATAACAACGGTAAGCTAAAAATTATTTTTAATAGCAATGCCAACCAAGAGAAAGTAAATGAAGCTTTATCATCAATTGCTTATAGCAATACTTTTAAAACGCCCTCATCCGCTCCAATACAAATCGACTGGACTTTTAACGATGGTAATACCGGCAGCCAAGGAGACGGTGGCGCTCTCGTTGCAAAGGGAATAAGTAGGGTCAGTTTACGAAAAGATGACTTTGCAAATGATCATAGCACCTTAGGGAGCTTGGCTATTGGGGGATCTACCGCGGGTAGGATTGATTACACCAACGATGCCGATTGGTTCAAAATTTCACTTGTTGCCGGGCAAGAGGTTGTAGTCAATTTGCAACCCAGCGGAGCATATAATTTTGATCCATATCCTTACTTATATATTTTAAACGCTAGCGGTGAAGTCGTTACGCCTAATTTTGGCGAATATGAGCCAATGGAGTGGTACGACTACTCTAATTTCAATTTCAAGGCATTGGCTACAGGTGATTATTATGTTGGTGTTTTTGGGAGCAGTTTTCTGGAACTAAATGGAAATAATTCGGGTGTAAATGGTACAGCCATAGGCACAGGCTCTTACACATTGAGCGCCGTATTAGTCGATACACAGGGCAGTGAGGGCAATGATGCCATTGTTGGCGGCATGGCTAATGACAGCTTGTTCGGCGGCTTAGGTGACGATACTTATACCGTTAGCCCAGGTAATAAAGTGGTCGAACAGCCGGATGAAGGTATGGACACTATTATCAGCAGTCAATCCTACTCTCTGCCTGTTAACGTTGAAAATCTTACCCTTATCGGCGCCCATTCTATTAACGGCACCGGCAATACTTTGGCAAATACCCTGATCGGCAATTTTTTAGCTAATAATCTGGCGGGAGACAAAGGGGCGGATGTTCTAAGCGGAGGTGATGGCAATGATACCCTCCAAGGTAACATCGGATGGGATAAACTCGAGGGCGGCAACGGATCGGATAAACTCAACGGAGGCAACGGAAATGACTTTCTTGATGGGGGTAAAGGCCGCGATCTGTTAAGCGGCGGAGCAGGTTCGGACATATTTTACCTCGTGAATGCATTAGCCAAAAATACCGATAAAATCAATGACTTCAGTGTAAGCGATGACACCATTCAATTAAACAAAGCCGGCTTTAGTCAACTTTCCCACACAGGGGTACTGGATACCGGTTCGTTTGTGACCGGTACAGCAGCCTCCGATGCCGATGATTATATAATCTATAACCCAACAACAGGCGCTCTGCTCTATGATGCCGATGGTAATGGCGCAGAAGCGGGGGTAAAAATTGCAGTATTGGGTGTGGATTTAGCCATGACCTATGCGGATTTTGTTGTGGTTTGATTTTAAATCAGATCCATCTTGCCTGGTCCGCATCCCCCAATCAATTGCGCAGTAACTGCGTACGGTGAGGCGCCTAAAAAAAGCATCGGTAAATGCACAGAGAAGATTTCATTGAGAAACCAATCTACACTGATGAAGACCGCCCCACCTCCGTATTCTATTTTCTAACGGCACAGCGGATAGATGAGCGATGCAGGTCTTAGCCCTGATGGCTACTACGGTTGTTTTTTAATTCGGCGTGAAGGCGCTCGCACATTTTTACCGCCGAATCACGCTCGTTTTTGACTTTCTTAAGCGTGTCCTTCGCAGTTAAAACTTCAAACTCAAGTTTTAATGAACGCTTAAGCCACTCATCGCCGGCTGACTTAAGCACTTTGTTCTCTTGCGTCAACTCAAGAATATGATTGTTGGAATGCTCTAAGTATAAAACAACGGCTTGCAGTTGATGCTGAACAGCATAAAGCGAGGTTACGCAATTCTTGACGCCTTCGTTCATTAGATGTTGAGCTTCATGGCTTTGGCTTAGCTCGTTCTCAAGACGCTCGATTTCCTTCATTGCGGCGTCATACCTTGCGTCCACGTCGGCCTGCTCACTCGCTTCAACCAAAGAGTTGCTGTGTTTTTTAGTGAAATTGAATAGAGTGTGATTTATTTTCACGAAGACGACGTCCTAAAAAGTGAGTGGGTATGTTGCAAGTGGCTGTAGGATAGAGCCTTCAATTTATTCATTCAATAAGCCCTATTACTTATACCGCTGAGTTGGAATTTGTTACCGAACAGGCCCATGAATGTACGGTGGCGCATGGCAACAAACTTCCTCTTTTTTAACGGGCCGAGGAAGTTTATTAACCCGCTTAGCTCGCTCCTTAATTCAGGTACGCCCCTAAGCGGGCGAGTAAAATAAGCATGGAGTATCCGAGAAAACCGTACTTATCATCCTCCTGCATTGGAGACTAGCAGGTGTTATTAAAACTCCTCCCATTCATCGGATATAGACGGCTGAATAGGCATGGTTCTAATGACTGCCGGTTTTTTAGCGGCGACCGTCCTGACCTGAGCCGTTTCTTTTTGAGGCGCGGCACGAAAAGAAGCGGCTTTAGACGCGCCGCCCGATGTAGTGCGAGAGTAACCCTCTATTTTAAATTGCGCTACCGTATCCGATAAGCTTTGCGCCTGCTCTTCCAATGATTCGGCAGCGGCGGCGGCTTGTTCCACCAACGCGGCATTTTGCTGAGTAACATCGTCCATTTGACCGATGGCCATATTGACCTGCTCGATACCGGCGGTTTGTTCCGCCGAAGCGGCGCTGATCTCGGACATCATCACGGTCACGCCGCGGATGGAATTAACGATTTCTTCCATGGTGAGCCCGGCTTGGCTAACCAATTTAGTCCCCCCGGAAACTTTCATCACCGAATCGTCAATCAGCTGTTTGATTTCTCCGGCAGCCGTCGCCGCGCGTTGCGCTAAATTGCGCACTTCGACCGCGACCACGGCGAACCCCCGGCCCTGCTCACCGGCGCGGGCGGCTTCGACGGCGGCGTTCAGCGCAAGAATATTGGTTTGGAAAGCGATATCGTCGATCACTGAAATAATATCGCCGATCCGGTGTGAGGAATCGTTAATGTCTTCCATGGTCCGCACCACTTGGCCCACCACTTCAACGCCTTTGCCGGCTATATCGGAAGCGTCGCCGGCCAGTTGATTAGCCTGTTTGGCATTGGCCGCATTATGCTGCACGGTGGAGGTCAGCTGTTCCATGCTGGCCGCGGTTTGTTCCAGACTGGCGGCTTGTTCTTCGGTGCGGTGCGACAAGTCGTTGTTGCCTGAGGCGATTTCTTTGGCGCCGGTGTTGATGTTATGGGTGGCCTCTTTAATTTGATTAATGATCTCCTTAAGCTTTTCCACCGTGGTGTTGGCGTCATCCTTGAGTTGTCCGAAACTGCCGGCATAATCGTTAGTAACGGTTTGGGTCAAGTCGCTACGGGATAACGCGCCCAGTACCCGCACCACATCATTGATGCCGGTCTCGGTCATGTCCAGCAATTCGTTAAGGCCTTCGCCCAGTTGTTTGAAAAAGTCATCCTTGCCTTGCATGTCGATACGCCGGGTGAAATCGCCCATGACCGCGCCATGCACAAGAGTCGCCACTTCCTGCTCGACCGCGACTTCAGCAGAACGATCCTGCCATTCGGCCACCGCGCCCAGACGCTGTCCTTGATCGTTAATGACCGGACTGGCGTTGACCACCATAGAGCGCCCGCCGAGATTCATCCGGGCGGTATAGTGATTGTTAAGCGTGGAGAGCAGTTGCGCTTGGTGCGCGGGGTTTACGTGAAAGCCGTCAATATTGGTGCCGATCAAATCGGCGGCGGAGAAGTTGGGCAGCTGTTTACGAATATCCGCTTCGGCTTTACTGAGAATTTCGACTACCGATTTATTCACATAAATGATATTACGGGCGGTGTCGGCGATCATCACACCGGTGCTGACGTTATCCAGACCGATTTTAATGCGTAAATTTTCATCGGCAAGCCGTTTGCTTTCCGCCGTATCGAAACCGGTTTTAATCTGCATTGATTTAAGCGCTTCCATCATTTTTCCGATTTCATCCGGACGTTTAATGTCGATAGTCTTCTTATAGTTACCGTAAGCGATGTGATAAAGGTGGTTAATGGTCATATCAAGGGGCCCCATAATAGCCTGGAGCAAGGTACGGCCCAACCACAAGGTCAGCATAATACCTACTACGATCAAACCGATGGTGAGATTGCGGGTTTGCTCATAGCGGGATTGTCCCCATTCAAACTCCTGCTTGGCATCATCGATCTGCATTTGCATTAACTGCTTGATACCCTCTCTGACCGGCTCATACAGCGGGCTAATACGGTCTATATCGAGCTTGGCGGCAAGTTCGAGATTATGGTTTTTCAAGGCGGCAAGGCTGGGCTTCAAGCCTTCCTCCTCTAACAATTTGCTGTCCGCGGTGAATTTGTCGGCCAGCTTTTTTTCTTCCGCGGATAACGGAGTGGCGAGATAGGCCGTCCACATCCGGTTTATTTCCGCGATATTTTGTTCCACTTCGGCGGCATTTTTCGCAACGACTTCTGCCGTTGGCGTCACCAAAGCGGCGCTAATGTCGAGTCGGTTGGTCATCAGCAGTTCTTTGATAAAGCACATCCGGTTCATCGGCAAAGTGTGCGCCTCATACACCGTATGTAAGCCGTCACGGGCCTTGCTCATACCCGTCAAGCCCAAACCGCCGATAACGATCATAAATACGCTCAGCAGAGCGATAACATTGATTAAACGGGTTTTAATCGTGGAATTCCTGAACGGATTTAGTTTATCCAATAAAGTGACTTTGACGACTTTTCCATCCTGAATTTTCAGGTGGCCGGCTTTGCCTTCCTTAAACAGACGGTAGGCGGCATCGGCTGCATTGATTTGTTCACGGCTGGGTTTGCTGCGCACCGACATGTAACCGGCCAATTCAGCATTTTCATAATAGGGCGTGGCATTGGCCACCACCCAATAAAAATCGCCGTTTGCACAACGGTTTTTGACCAGCCCGGTCCACGGACGCCCCGCTTTCAAGGACTTCCAGAAGTCCGCAAAGGCTTCGGACGGCATATCGGGATGCCTCACTATATTGTGCGGGGAACCGATCAGTTCTTCTTTAGTGAATCCGCTAATACGCAGAAAGTCTTCGTTGATATAGGTAATCATCCCCCTTAAATCCGTTTTGGATACGATGGAATCAGTGTCCGTAAGGACGTATTCCACATTGTTTACTCGCATATTGTCTTTCATAGAGCGTCTCTTATTATTATTGTTTCAAAGGGTGGTCGGTCAAGCTGTCGGTTAAATTACAATAAGAATGGAACACGGATTTTTGATAAATATTGATCGTAATCGCCTGCATTCTATTTTTCCTGGATTTATCGTGCATTTTATAAATAGCGTGTTGTTTTAGTTAATATCATCGGTTTTTTCGTCAAGTCGTGGTTAAGATTCATTGCAAATATTCCTATCGGAGAGGATTAAAGTATTTCTGAGCAGAGCATTCAGTTCAGGCACATCGAACGGTTTGGTCAGGTAGGTCAAAAACCCGGCTTTTAGCCCGTTTTCAATATCGTCGGGCATAGCCGCCGCGCTGACCGCAATCACCGGAATGGCTGCGGTGTCCGGGTTGGACTTGAGTATAAACAGCGCCTCCAGGCCGCTGATGCCGGGCAGGTTAATGTCCATCAACACCAGATCCGGTTGCAGCGCATGAATCATGCTCAACCCGATTTCGGCATCTTCAGCGGTGACTAACACCATATCCTGATGCATACGGAAAACATGCTTCATGACTTCTCTATTGACCGGACTGTCCTCGATATAGAGTACGCATTTTCCGATTGACCGCGCTTGAGTCGATGTATCTTCAAGGCTCTTAATTGAAGGCTCCGTGACAACTTGGCGCTCGGCTAAGGCATGAGGCAGTTCGAACCAAAAGCGGCTGCCGACATCCAGAGTGCTGTCAAAGCCTATGCGTCCGCCCATACCTTCAATCAACCTTTTACAGATGACAAGGCCGATACCGGTGCCTTCTATCGTTGATTTTTCGGCGTCCAGACGATGGAAAGCTTGAAATATTTCGGCACGTCGCTGATTAGGAATACCGATGCCGGTATCGGCGACAGTCACCCGCACCGAGTCGCCCACCACTTCGGCAGACAGCGTCACGCTGCCGCCCCGGCGGTTATACTTGACCGCATTGGACAACAAGTTCAACAGAATCTGCCGTAATCGCGATATGTCGGCTTTCAGACATATTTCATTGAGACAGTAGTATTGAATAACAATATTGCGGGGCGTTGCCGCAGGCAGAGAGAGCGATACGGTTTGCTCGATTAACGGCAACAGTGCAAAAGTTTCGATGGTGAAATCCGGATTACCGCTTTCAATACGCGCCAAATCGAGAATTTCGTTAATCAAGTTAAGCAGGTGGCGGCCGCTGTTCATAATGTGCCCGATCGCCTCTTTTTGAGCATCCGCCGGAGTCAGCTTATCCATGTTCAGCAATTGAGAGAAGCCGATGATGGCGTTGAGCGGCGTCCGTAATTCGTGGCTCATATGGGTTAGAAATTCCGACTTAGCCAGATTGGCCAGTTCCGCTTCCGATTTGGCCAGCCCTAATGCCGTTTCAGTCTGCTTGCGTTCGGTCACATCAATACCCATACAAACAATTAACGGAGTGCCTTCGCCGGGAATGGGGAACATCGTCGAGGACGTAATAACCTGCCGTCCGTCACGATGGCGGTTGCTGTACTCAACCGGGCCGAGCGCTTGTTGAGAGCTGTTGATCCCGGCCAAGGTCGAATGGAACTCACCCGCCTCCAGCTCGGTTTGCATCAGTTGGTCGAGGGTTTTGCCGATGGCCTCTGCCGCAGTCCAGCCGAAGATCAGCTCGGAGGCATGGTTCCAATAGTGAACCCGGCCGTCAAGGTCATACCATTGCACCGCGACATTCGGTGTGTTTTCCAAAGAAGCCGACAAACGCTGCTCCGCTATTTTGAGCGGCGTAATATCCCGCATGAAACCGTGCCATACCGTATCGCCGTTGACCAGCCGCTCCGGTGTTGAGTTAATCTCCACCCAGATCACGCCTTGCTGAGGATGCACGATACGGAACGACTCATAAGACAGCGTAAAGTCACGGTTAGGGGTCAACAGCGCTTCCCGAATCCGTATTCTATCCTCCCGGTGCATCAAGGAAAAAAACAGCGCTGCATCCGCCATCAGCAGTTCCGGGTCTGTACCCAACAGGCGGCGTGAACCTTCGCTGACATACGGAAAACTGACGACATTATGACTGTCGCACCGGAGTTGATAGATGATTCCCGGCACATTCGCGGCGATTCTGTGCTGACGGGCGGCCAGCGCCTGAACCGCCGTTTCGCGTTCAAGCAAACTTTGCACCATACGCCAACCGATTAGCGCGATGATGATCGCATGAGTAGTCATGACCCAGATCGCGTTCGCCCAAGCCAAAGGATGATGGGCGTAGACCTGATAATCCAGCTTGAATTCAAGCCAATGGCTGCTGGCGGCTACACCGAACAGCATAAGGCACAGCGTATTTCCGGCAATTAGCCGGCCTGCAATCCGTCCACTCAGAAACAAAATGGCGACAAAGGCGAACAACACGGCATAGAGACCGCTAAAAGCGATAGGGCCCAGTTGTATGAGCCCGGCAAAGGCCGCCAACCAAGTAATGCTCAACAATCCGGAAACGCGCGCAACGTAAGCGATACCGGTACGGCCCAACCACAACAGCCAAAGCGTGGCGACCAGTGCGAAATGCAAAAAAAACAGGGGTTGCCAACCGATGATCACCATTCTGGCGACGGAAAACCCCAGCCCCGGAACGGCGGCAAGGCCGGTCCAGAGCAGCGCATCGTTGAGCAGCCGATTACGCAAATCGGCAAAATCTTCCGGCAGTAACTTATTCATAGCAATCCCTGCTCGCCGGTTGTGATTTTATTCAAAGCCTTGCGCACTTGAGCGATTAAATCAGGTACCTCGAACGGCTTGGTCAGATAAGCCAGCACACCGGATTTTAAGCCAAGCCCCACATCGGCCGGCATCGCCGCCGCACTGACCGCAATGACCGGAATCCAGGCCGTGTTCGGATCGGCTTTAAGTCGGCGTATCGCCTCCAAGCCGCTCATGCCCGGAAGATTGATGTCCATCAGCACCAGTCCCGGTCGTGTTTTTGCGATCAATTCCAGCCCGGACTCGGCGTTTTTGGCAATCAGCAGTTCGATATCAGGCAGCAGACGAAAGACATGCTTCATGACATTAATATTGGCCGCGTTGTCCTCAATGTAGACTACGCGGCTATTGAAGGCTCGGCTTTCAGCCAGGTTATTTTTAGGCAGCGCGTCAGCCGATGCCGCGGCTGTTTCGGGCGCGTTTGCCGCTTGCGGCAGCTCAATCCAGAAGCGACTGCCGACGCCGATCGTACTGTCAAAGCCGATGTGCCCGTCCATGGCTTTAACCAGTCGTTGGCATACCACCAAACCGATGCCGGTGCCTTCGATATTGGTTCTTTCCGCGCCCAGCCGGTGGAAGGGCTGGAATATTTCCGGGCGGCGCTCATCGGCGATGCCGGGACCGGTATCGGCGACGGTGATGCGGACGTAATCGCCGACCTTC
Organism: Methylobacter sp.; assembly: GCA_026399025.1. Classification (GTDB taxonomy): domain Bacteria; phylum Pseudomonadota; class Gammaproteobacteria; order Methylococcales; family Methylomonadaceae; genus Methylobacter_A. The sequence continues at coordinate 16,940 of JAPLRU010000047.1, read as the reverse complement.
TCGCAGGACAGCGTGACGCTGCCGCCTTGCCGATTGTATTTGATCGCGTTGGACAACAGATTCAGCAGAATCTGCCGTAGCCGCGACAAATCGGCGCGAACCGCCAAGCCGCTCGAACACGCTTGCTGAATACCGATTTGTCGCGGTGTAGCGCTGAGCAACGACAGCGACACCGATTCTTCCAGCACCGGCAACAAGGTAATGTTTTGCAGGTGGATATCCAGATTACCGCTTTCGATGCGCGCCAAATCGAGGATTTCGTTAATCAGTTCGAGCAAATGGCGACCGCTGCTCATAATATGGCCTATGGCGGTTTTTTGCTCATTAAGCAGCGGCGTCGATCTGTCCATTTCCAACAATTGCGCGAAGCCGATAATCGCGTTAAGCGGGGTGCGCAGCTCGTGACTCATGCTGGCAAGGAAGGCGGTTTTGGCTTTACTGGCGTCTTCGGCCGCTTGTCTGGCCAAAGTCAGTTCGGTAATATCGCTGATGATGCCCTGCACCAGACCTTGACCGATCGGCGTCAAAATCAAATGCAGCCAGAGGCTACCCGAGCCCAAATCCAGCAACTCGATATCCTCGGTTACGCCGGCATCCGTTTGCAGGCATACGTTTAAGGCCGCTTCTATTTTAGCGGGGTAACGGCAAGGCAGGTTTTTTAGCGATACCGCGTCGGTTGCGCCGTCCGGCCTTAGGCACAGACCGGTCATGCGGGCGAAAGCGGGATTATGGGAGCTTATCCGGCCGTCGCTTTCCAGCACACAGATGCCCGCTTCGGCATTATCGAAGATGGCGAGGTATTTTTTCTCGCCGGCTTCACGATGCGAACGGATGGCTTGTTCTTCGTGCAGCGCACAAACCAGATGATCGACCAGGGCATTGACATTTTTCACCACTTGGCCGATTTCGTCATGGCTATGGCCGCGCGGCGGCGTTAGCTTATCGCCTGCCGGCGCATTCATCGCATTCAGGTTATCGGAAATGCGTCGGATCGGCCGAATCACCATCAGCACGATCATGCCGATAACGACCAAACTGAGGACGACAAGTTCAATGCCCAAGAGTCCTTTGACGTCATCCACGTTGTGGGCAATACCTCGGGTGATTTCCCTATGGTCGGGAATCAGCACGATCTCCCCCACCACGCTGTTCGGATCGAAAGGCGACATGACCGGGCGGCGAATCTCTTCCAGCCCATGCAGGTCGGTATCGGTCGGCTCTATCGGACGGGACTGTCCGGCCAATTTATCCTTTTTGGCGTCGAAGATGGCAATGGCTGCAATCTCCCTGTTTTTCATCAGGCCTTGGGTCACTTCACCGGCCAACGCTTTATCGGGAAGATAACAAGCGATGCTGACCGTTCTTTCGACAGTATCGATCAACTCCCCTAACCGATCATGGGCTTGGTGATGGAAACGGTTGTTGATGACCGAAGCGGCCAAGTCGATGAACAATGTCCCGACCAGTCCTGCCGAGACCGCCAGAATAAAGGTGGTGCGTACAAGAATGCTGCTCAGCCGGAATCCGCGCATTAGTGCGCTCCTTTCGAGGGCAATTCCAAGATGATCTTGACGCGCTTGTCGACTAAGGTACGATCAATATAAGCAATGACATGAGGTTCCTTGGCTACACGTTCAATCGCTTCCGCCAAACTGCCGACCGTCCGAGGCGGAGCGGCCCGACCGGAAAACACCAAGCGCGCCCAGTAAGCGTCAATATCGGACAGATCCTTATTAACCAGCAGACGATAAAACAGCGCTTTTTCGGCTCCGCCGGGCGGCAGGTCCAGCGGCTGGGCCGCTCCACCCGAAGGAAACCGGCGCAACCGGCCCATGTAAATGTTAATGGCTTCCTCCCGGCTGATCGTATTTTCGGCAATGGCGGCATTGGCGATCAGCACCAAATCCGCCTGCACGATACCGCCCCAGGCCATCATCAAAAAAAACAGTAAACCCAATAAAGTTTTCAACATGGCGGTGTCTCCCGGTCAGAACGCAAAGTCGACAACGGCCGACAAAACATGGGTCTGACCGGTCCAGCCGGGTTGCTCCCAACGGTAAAGAAACGTTGATTCGGGGGCGCCACGAATCGCATCCCATTGTATTTTTGCATCCATGCCGGAATGAAAATCCCAGCGTAAGCCCAATGTGTAGGTGTGTTGGTTGCTGCCGGTTCTACCTATCGTACTTACCACGGCGGCATCGAGTGCCGGTACGCCGGTGCTGCTCAGAGTAGCGGGACTCGATCGGCTCCATGACAGCCCTGCATAAGGTGTGACATCGCCTACCCGGTAACCTGTCAACAGATAACCGGAAACGCTGTCCTGGAAAAAGACGCTGTCATGCTTCACCCCGCTGACCATCAACTGTACTTGCAGCGGACCTTCGTCATAAACTATTCCAGCCGAATAATGACGGCTAGTGGTGCCGCCCACGGCAATAGCGTCGGCAGTTTGGCCCCCTAGAGGAATCCGGCGGAGCGCCGTCATCAAGGCTGTAAACGATCCGGGCAAGTCTCGTTGATAACCTAGCTGGAAATAGCCGAGGCGGAATTGCCAACTGTTCAGCTGATAGTCCAGGCTTCCTCCCAGCAGACTTGAGCCGCCAAGATCCCACGGATTGCTGTTCTCCAGAGGGATTTTTTCGGGACTATAGCCACCGAACACCTTGGTTCGAAGCAGGCCTCCGCCCACCGGTACCGTAACCGCGCCATCGAGACCATCAAAGTACTGGAACGGCAGGCCACCGTAGTAATCTATCGACGGTCTCACGGTAAGATAGGAGTAACCGACCAAACGGGAATCGGCGCGCATGTAAAAGTCCGTGCCGAGACGGCCGCCGCGCAAATCCACATCGGGGCGGGGCGAATATTTGGCAAAAGCCCAAGTTAATTCGGGCAGGTAGGTGTCGTCGTAGCGATGTCGGCTGACCGCCTGGGCTACGATTTCAAGCTGATCGTTTATTTGAAAATTGGCCTGCGCGCCTGCCAGGGAATCCAACTGGTAGCTCCACTGCCCGCCTTTTGCGCCATTAGGCTGAGATAAATCGCGGACGAAATCGGCCTGCCCGGAAGTAACATAGCTGAGCCCAGCAGTGCCGAAATAGTGCAGCGTCAAAGCTTGAGCGTTGTCGTCCGCTATTGTCATTCCCGATGCTAACAGGCTCAGGCAAAGCGCTAACGCACGCCTGTATTTTTCGGCCGGAAGCGGCTTGCGCAACTGTTCAGAATGTGCGGGTTTAACCGGCGGCAAAGGCTGTTTATATAAATTATGGTTTTGATTCATGAGTTCGTCGCTGTCTTTACCGTTTGAACGGTCACTCCAATATTTTTTAATTTTGCGCATTCTCAAGCTCCCATTTTCCGTTTTATGAAGCCAGAGGCTTAACAAAACATTTTATAGTTCCCACGCTCCGGCGTGGTAATTCAGTCAGCAACGCTCCAGCGTTGCGGGACCCTGGAGCGTCTACCACTGCATTCCCACGCCGGAGAGGCTGTGAAAGTATTATCAAAATCAGTTTAAAAACCTATTCACCACGAAGACACGAAGGACACGAAGTTTTTAATGCGTTGAGTTTAATCAATTATTTTTCTTCCTGAACTTCGTGTCTTCGTGGTGAAGGCTTTTGCTTTTGTTCTAAAACGAATACTTTCACAGTCTCCGGAGCGCGGGAACGATATGTGAAGATTTATTAGTGCGAACTACCTTAATGGCAGTGCTCCAGCAAGTGGGAATCACTTCACGCTCAGCAAAGCACTGCGTATCAGCCCAATCAGTTCCGGCATATCGAACGGCTTGGTCAGATAAGCCAGAAAACCGGCCGTTAACCCCGATTCAACATCCTGCGGCGCGGCCGAGGCACTGACGCCAATGACCGGAATAGCCGCCGTGTCCGGGTTGGACTTGAGTTGATGCAAAGCCTCCAGGCCGCTCATGCCGGGCAGATTAATATCCATCAGCACCAGATCCGGCGGCGTTTCGTCAATCAGCGCCAGCCCGGTTTCGGCATCCTCGGCGATCAGCAACTCAATGCCGGGAAGTTGGCGAAAAACGTGCCGCATCACGCTGACATTGACCGGGCTGTCCTCAATGTAGAGCACATGACGAGTGGCCTTCGAGACTTTTTCCGGACTGTCGAAGTACGCCTCTTGGCCGGTTTTCCGCTCAGGGACGAGCACCGGAAGTTCGAACCAAAACTGGCTGCCGACGCCCACGGCGCTGTCGAAACCGATGCGGCCGTTCATCGCTTCAACCAGTTGCTTACACAGAACCAAGCCGATCCCGGTGCCTTCGACGGCTGTTTTTTCGGCGCCCAAGCGTTGAAACGCCTGGAATATCTTGGCCCGATACTGATCGGAGATGCCAATACCGGTATCGGTGATGGTGAGGCGCACATGAGTGTCGGTTATCTTGCAAGATAAGACTACGCTGCCGCCCGGCCGGTTATATTTGATCGCATTGGACAACAGGTTAAGCAAAACCTGCTTGAGGCGGAGCGCGTCGGCGCGAACGACTATTTTGTCGCGGCTGCTGAAACTGTGGCTTATTTCGATTTGGCGGGCGGCGGCCACCGGCCGCATCAGCGCCAGCACATCGTCCTTTATGGGGCCCAACGCGACGCTTTCAATGCAAAGATCCAGTTTGCCGCTTTCGATGCGGGCCAAATCGAGCGTTTTGTTAATCAGCTCCAGCAATTGGCGACTGCTGGTCATGATATGTCCGATCGCCTCTTTTTGAGCGCCGACCAGCGGCGTTAATTCGCCGATTTCCAGCAATTGCGCAAAACCGATGATCGCGTTGAGCGGTGTGCGCAGCTCGTGACTCATGTGCGACAGAAAGTTCGATTTGGCTTTATTGGCGGTTTCGGCGGCGATTTTGGCTTCAACCAGCCGGTCTTCCGTCTGTTTGCGTTCGCTGATGTCCCATAATATGCAATGCGTGCGCATAAATTTGCCGTTGCCGTCGCGTTGAATACGGCCATCGATTAACACTGTTACTATGCTGCCGTCCCGGTGTTGCAATTGCAGTTCGGACTCTACGCGCTGTAGGCTTTTAAAGTCGTTGAACACAACTGGAAACTGTTCCTTAGTGCTGTCAAGCCAAAAGTCGCCAAAACAACGGCCCAGCAATTGTTCCCGACTATAGCCCAGCATATCCGCCATTTTGTTATTCAAGTCCAGGTAACAGCCTTCACTATCCAGCGCCTGATAGGCCACCGGAACATGCTCGAACATTTGCCGGAAACGGTGTTCGCTGTTTTGCAAGGTCTGTTCCGCATGCTTACGCTCGGTAATATCGTGAATAAAGCCATGCCACAAGAAAGCGCCATCGGCCAGCCGTTCGGGAGTGGCGAGGCCTTCCACCCAAATTTCGCCTTTTTGAGGGTGCATGACGCGAAACTGTTCGACCCAATCGGTCATGTGTTCCGCGGAATCGCGCATGGATTGCCGGACCGGCTCAAGATCATCCGGATGCAACAAGGCAAGAATCGCAGCGGCATCGTGATTAACAGCCTTCGCCTCAACACCGAAAACATCGGCAATGCCTTTGCTGACAAAAGGTAAACAACTGCTGCCGTCGGCATTGAGTTGAAATTGATAAGTCATGCCGGGCGCGTTGCGCACTAACTTATCCAGAGTTAACTTCGCGACGCGCAATTTACGGCGGCTATTGGCGATATAGGCGCTAAACAGCATTAACAGCACCAGCAATAAAACGCCGCCGCCCAACCACGGATAAAACCGCCGTAAATCATAGGGATTAGGTTCATAAAGCAGGCCCGAGAAATCGAAGTTTTTCGGCAACATGCCCAATTCCGCATAAGTATCGGCAATATGCCGCCAGCGGCTTGGATTCATATGGCCCAGTTCGATCAAGTCCGCCATAATAAAAGGCCGGTAGCGGCGCGCTTCCCAAAGCAAATGCTCAAGCGGACGCTCCGGCGCATAGCGTCGATGAATCAGTTCGGCAATTTCATCCGGATGTTCCATCGCATAAGTCCAGCCTTGGAGGCTGGCTTGGCGAAACGCTTTGACCCGTTCGGGATGCTCCTTAAGCTGCTGCTCGGTGGTGAACAGCACATCGCCGTAAAAATCGATGCCGCCGTCCAGGGCCCTGAGTTCCAGATAATCGATGCCGGCTTGCTCCAACACATAAGGTTGGTTAGGCGTATAAGCCGTCAAAGCGTCGGTGCGCCGGTTAATCAGGTCGATAATATTCTGACTGTGTTGTTGCCGTTGGAAACTGTTTTCGTCAACGCCGGTGTGTTTAAAGTAGGCGCGCAATTCGGCGCTATCGGGTCCTATCATTAATTTCCGCCCGGCCAAATCCTTCGCCGTGCGAATGCCGCTGTCCCTAAGCACCACTAAACTCAACGGCGAGTGCTGCATAATCGCCGCCAGAGCGACAACCGGCGCGCCATGGCTTTTATCCAACAGCAGTTGAGTATTACTGACGCCAAAGTCGGCGCCGCCGCCGACCACGGTTTCCACCGACGAATGGGTCGGACCGGCTTCGAGAATATGAACATCCATGCCTGCATCCCGGTAATAGCCTTTTTCCAACGCGGCGTAATAACCGGCAAACTGAAATTGATGCTTCCATTTCAGTTGCAAGGTAACGGGCTGCAAGGCCGATGCCCCTAGTTGCGGCGATAGCGCTAGTGCAAGTAAATAAAAAACAGTCAGAAACCTTGTCATGGAAAACATTGTAAAAACAGGATTAATCCACGAAGAGCACGGGGCAAATCGGCATAAGGCCTTGCTTAAGCGGCTTATCTGCCTGAGCGCTGCTCCGGCGGGCAAAGCTTTCCTTACAGCTCATACTTTATGCTCCTTGAGCCATATCAACAGTTGTTCCATCGGCATCGCCTTGGCGATATACCACCCCTGAATGAGGTCGCAACCGAGGCCGCGCACCAAGTCCAAATCTTGTCGGGTCTCGACGCCTTCCGCCACTGTGGATAATTTCAGTTTCATCGCCATGCTCAGCGTCGATGCCAAAATTGCCCGTGTGGCGGGCTTTTCCGAAGCGCCTTGAACAAAACTCCGGTCGAGTTTAAGTTCGCTGAAAGGGATGCGCTGTAATTGTTCCAAAGACGAATAGCCGGTGCCGAAATCGTCGATGGACAGTTTGAAGCCCTTGAGCCGCAGCCGGGTCATTACGTCCAGGGCGGTGGCCATATCCTCCATCACCCCGGTTTCGGTGATTTCCAAAATCAGGTTTTCAGCCTTGAAGCCGGTGGCCTGAACGCTGGCTAAGATGAATTCCGGCAGTCGGATGTCGGACAGCCAATTGGCCGAGAGATTGACCGCAATCGTTAAGGAATACCCCGCTTCGGCCAGACGGGCTCCGCCGATCAGTGCTTTGGTGACCAATACCTCGGACAGTGAGGCGATCAGACCATGATGCTCGGCTATGCCGATGAAAACGTCGGGAGGGATTTTTTCGCCGTTGTGCCGCCAACGCGCCAAGGCTTCCATGCCGACAACGCTCAGCGTGGCCGCGTCCACTTTAGGTTGAAAATACACCTCGAATTCGTTGCGGCGAATGCCTTCCAGGATGTCATCCGGCGTAATTGTGACCTTTTCATGTTGCGCCAAAGGCGCGGCCGTTGTTTCGCAAGGGGCGGTCAACAGCAACAGCAGAGCGTCCCGCGTCACCGGCTTCTTTAGGATGCCGCGTAGATTCATGCCTTTGGCGCGAACCATGTCGGCCGCGGTCTGCAACAAACGTTCATCGACGCCGCTGGAAATGATCATACAGCCTTGGTAGCTACGGTCGGCCAAATGGCGTAAAAACTCAACGCCGTCCATACCGGGCATTTTAAGGTCACTGATCAGCAAATCGATGCCGCCGTTGGCGCGGGTGAGTTCTATCAACGCCGTTTCGGCTCCCTCAACCGTCAGCACATCCACAACGCCCAATGAACGCAACAACACGGTAATTTGGCGTCGTGCTACCGGGTCGTCGTCCACCACCAATACGCAATTCGGCAATATTTCCGTTGCTATCGTGGCCGTATCCGCACTCGTCATCGTTGGAACGGTTGACATGTTGAGCCGGCTCACGGCCGTTTCCACATCGCTCAGCGCATGACCCAACTCGGTGAGCAAGATTGCCGATGCCTCTATCCGATTGGCTTTAGCGACTTCCTCAAGATTTTCGGCCACATGAGCGAAGCCTAGAGCGCCTACCATGCGCGCTGAGGATTTGAGTTTATGCATGACCAAGGCTAAGGCGCGGCCATTGCGCTCGACGACATGTTGCTTGCAATCGAACAGGTCGTTGCGTACCGTGCTGGTAAACAAATCGATCAGCTCACGGGTTTGTTTGGCGTCGGCGTTACCGATAATCCGGGCTAAATAATCGGTATCCAGGATGGCTTTATTTTCTCCGGTTTGGGCAATCGGGGCGTGGTTGCTTGATAGCGGCGCTGAAACCGGTTGCAGCCAGCGTTCCAGCATTTTCCTCAGGTCGTCAAGTTCAATGGGTTTAGCCAATACATCATCCATGCCCGATTCTTTGCACAACAAAAGCTCCTCCGGGTGCTGAGCGGCAGTGATCGCAATAATAGGTACATAAGCGCCGTTTTCTCTTTCGCTGGCACGGATGGCGCGGGTCAATTCCAGGCCGTCCATACCGGGCATATTGCGGTCGGAGAGAATTAAATCGTAGCCGACGGTCTGCCATTTAAGCAAGGCCGCCCCGCCGTCCGCGGCAATATCGACGGCATAGCCCAATACGCCAAGTTGCATACGCAACACCGCTTGATTGGCGGGATTATCTTCGGCGACGAGAATGCGCCGTTGCGCCGAAGTGCCTAAGCCTTCGGCTTCGACGACAATCGATGCTTTGCCGGACGATACGGCCCCTTGCCCTGCTTCGGCCAGGTCTTTAGTGTTATTACCGACGCACAAAGCGCCCAGCAGACGACTGAGCTGTTGCCCGGCTTTTACAATTTCGCCGAGTTGCTGCCGGGTTTCGTCATCCCGGGCACTGTTCATTTGCAGGATTTGGCTATAAGCGAGCATCGCGTTCAAAGGTGTGCGAAAACCAAGCCCCCAGTCGGCGAGGAATTCCGACTGGGTTTGATGGGCGCGCTCCGCGGCATCTTTTGCCTGCTGCAAGTCGAGGATAACCTGCTGCTGAAAATGCCTCTGCTGCCCCGCTTCGAGGATTTTGGCGTAAGTGTCTGTAAACGGTTGCAGAAAACCGGCTATGGACGCTGTATCGTAAACGTCGGACCGGTTCGCCAAAGCCACTACGCCGATCAGTGTCTGCGCATGGATAATAGGCACGCCGATAAAATCTTCCGGTGGCGAATGTCTTTCGGACCAACGGCTGGGAGCATCGGTAAGATCGCTAGCGCTGACGACTTCTCCGCTACGCAACACCGAGCCAATAACGCCGTCAAGATTGAGCGACTCATGCGTTGGCGTATGTTTTTCGACATAAAGGCTTTGGCTCTTATCATTCCAGACCACATTATTCAAGGCATGCGCTTTAAGGTAAGGCTTACCGTCAGAGTCATGCAGAACTTCGCCCAGGAATCCGTAAGCGCTGTCGGTTAAAGACAGCATACCGTCCAGCAACAAGGTAGCGGCTGTTCCGATATCCTCGTTGACAATGTAGTGTTGCAACACTTGACGCAACAGATCGAGCAAGCGGGTTTGGTGTTGCCGTTTTGCCTGGATACGCTTTTGCACCGTAATATCGGTACGGATGGAAATATAGAGTTCCGGTACGCCGAATTCGTCCAAAATCGGCGCTACGGTACTTTGCACCCAATAGAAGCTGCCGTCTTTGCGTCGATTTTTGACTTCGCCCCGCCAGATTTGACCTGCGCTTATCGTCCGCCATAGGGTTTCGAAAAATGCCGGGGGATGGTGGCCGGATTTGACGATGCGATGATTGCGGCCGATTAATTCTTCGCGGCTGTAACCGCTGAGTTCGCAGAACTTGCGGTTGATCTCGATGATGGTGCCGTCAGCGGACGCAATGGAAACGATAGCATGCGCATCAACGGCGGTCCTGAGATCGTCAAGCTGTTTCCAGGTCTGCCGACGTTGCCGATAGGCGGTTTCAAGCAGGCGAAATTGCTGCGTCCGCGCCATAACCGCGGTGACCAGCAAACGCGTATCGACCGGCTTGACCAGATAATCCTCGCCACCGGCGTAGCGCGCATCGAGCTGGTGGTCGACATCGGCAAAAGCGGACAGGTAGATAATCGGCAAGTGGGCGTAGCGCTTATCCCGACGCAACAAGGCGGCGAGATCGGTTCCCCGGCAAGCAGGCATTTCCACATCCAACACACACGCTTCAGGGGCGAAGTCGCTTAAAAAATCCCGCGCGGCAACCGGATCGTCCACGGCCAATACTTCGAAGCCGACGCTTTGCAGAATATCGGCGTGCAAGGCCAGCACCGCGGCATCGTCATCAATGAGCATGACGCGATAGGGGCTGCGCGGCATCCAGGCTAAACCGGCCAGCTTAGTCGTCAGCTGCACGGCATCCACCGGCGGATCGAGCAGCAGCTGCGCACCGAGCCGCCGTGCTTTGACTTGAGTGCGAAAATCGTCGGTATCGGCAATCGCCACCAGCAACAAAGCAGCGGGGAAGCGGTCATTAGCAACCGGCAACAGAGCGGCTACGCGTTCTGCGTTATCGGCCAACCAAGCGGCGGAGGCAATCAGAATCACCTGCGCGGCCTGGCAAGTGTCGGCCACCGCATCGATATGCTCCACCCGAGTCACTGAAAACCCCCATGCAATCAAACTTTCAGCCAACTCCGGGTTGCTGTCGAAAACACTGCCGGTCAGCGCAAACAACCACTCTTGCGGTCGAGCGGGCAAAAAACTCCGCTCCATATGGCCGTCATGTCGGCCTGCGCTTAATAAATCAGCCAATGCTGTAGCGGCTTGCAGAACGGATTTCAGCCTGAGGTCCTTGGGCGCTTCCTGCGCGAATTCGCCGAACAAATGGGCAAGTTCTTCGGCGCGACCGCCGGCTTCCGGCCAATTGACGCGCTTACACTCTTCGCTAACCAGCGTCGCGACGTGCGCCAAGCGGAGACCGCGAAGACGGTCCCAGCCGTCTCCGGTCAATTTCTCCGTTAATGCGTGAATTTCTTGTGCAAGTTGCTCGGTTGCACTCATGCCGACACTCTTCTGGTCAAATGTTCCAGCAGCGGCCGTAGTGCGGTGAAAGGAATCGGTTTCGGGTATACCGGGACATCGAACGGGAGTCCGCCTTGGCTTTCGATTTCGTTTGTGGTCATAGCGGTAACGACGAGAATGGCGGCGTTGCTAATCGACTGTACTTTTAGCCGTCGAATCATTTTAAAGCCATCCATTTCCGGCATTGATAAATCGGTGATGATCAAATCCGGGCTATGGCGGCCGATCAACATCAGTCCTTCGAAGCCGTCCTCAGCCATCACCAGCATGACCGGCAATTGCCATTCGGCGAATTGCAAGCGATAAATCTCCCGCTGCATCGGATCGTCTTCGACAACCAGCACTTTAAGCAAATCCGGCTCCGTGGCCGGAGCGAGAATAGATTGCTGCTGCGAACGGATAGTCTCAATAGCGTCAATGGCGATACGGCGGTGGCCTCCGGCGGTTTTCCAAGCGGGCAGCACCCCGTTTTCGACCCAAGCCTGTACCGTTGACAAAGCCACACCCAAGCGGGCGGCGGCCTCGCGGGTAGAAAGATATTTTTCCGGTTGTACGCTATCCAGTTTACTCATAGATTTCACCGATTGCAGGGATTCGGGATTGCACACGGGCCGCGGCGCTTTGGAAGGATAAGGTGGCGATAAGCTCTTGGTTTTTTAGAGGGTTGAGAAAGCTTGGCGATTTTTGAATCGGCAGGCTGCGATAAGTGGTGAGCGACGCATTGCAATCGCTCCGCAAACACTTTCGGAATCGGTTAATAGCTGGAAAATTAGCCATAATAAGGACTTTCATTAATTTACTTATTTTCATTAGTTTACTCATTTTCATCATTTTACATAAAAATTACGTCTAAGCTATCTTTATTTCCCCGCATAAGGCCGCATCAATTGAGCACATCCAAATAGATCAAGCCAAGCCGGCGAAACTCTCTAAGGAGCACCCTTTCAAGAGGGCAATGCTTCGGATTTGAAAATATTTTTAAAGGGAAAGCCGTCTGCATTACCTGAGCCATAATCGCCGCAGCGACCACCGCGCATGATAACGATGAGTGTTCAAGCGCTACGGGATGCGGGAGCGTCACTACCATTAAGTCAAGCATAAGCGCCGAAAATCAGGGAGAATAGTTAATCTTACGGGATGCCGAAAAAACGCAAGTTACAAATTACCTTAACGATGACACTACTTATGAAAATAATGCCTTCCGCACAACTTTGCGGCCTTATACCGCCGTCGAAAGCCTTACTCTTTATGCGTGATCATAGCCGAATGCTCGGCTTAACCGTTTTCTGCGCCACGACCTTAAGCGCCTGCGCGGTAGGCCCCGATTACCGGAGCCCGGCTACCGATGCCGGCCAAATTTTCAGCAATGCGAACCGGCCTGAATTTTCCGAGCGCAGTGTGGAAGTGACATGGTGGAAGCTGTTTGAAGACCCCGAGTTGAACGAGCTTGTCGATAAAACGCTGCAACATAACCGCACTCTGCAAGCCGCCCGCGCCAATCTTCGCGAAGCACGGGCTTTGTACCTGGAGGCCGGCTTGAATTTGGCGCCGACGGTAACCTCTCACGCCAATTACAACGAGCAGAAACGCAGTGTCGGCGCCTTAAACAACCGGAATTTCGCGCCGCGCGAATTAAAACTTTATAACGCCGGTTTCGATGCGTTTTGGGAAATCGACCTCTTTGGCCGTGTGCGTCGTGACGTCGAAGCCAGTAGCGATGAAGTCGATGCGCAGGAAGCCGGTCTTCGGGATCTTGGCGTCAGCTTGATCGCCGAAGTGGCCAGAAATTATTTCGAATTGCGCGGCTTGCAAAACCAATGGGCGACAGCGGAAAAAAATGCCAAAAACCAAGCCCAAACCCTGGAAATCACCCGGACCAGATTCGAAGCCGGACGCGGTACCGAACTCGACATCGCCAGAGCGGCGGCTCAGCTGGACTCCACTCGAGCCCTGATGCCGCCTTTGGATAGCGCCATGCATCAAGCCATGCACCGGCTCAGCGTCCTCACCGGTCAGCTTCCGGGCGCGTTGAACGCAAAACTGTCGCAGCCCGCGCCGTTGCCCACGCTTCCCGAGACTATCAACATCGGTCGGCCTGCGGAGCTGTTGCGCCGTAGGCCCGATATTCGCATTGCCGAACGGTCTTTGGCAGCGGCAACCGCCCGTATCGGGGTGGCGACCGCCGATCTTTTTCCCCGAGTGACTTTTGTCGGCAGCCTATCCCTTGAAGCCAGCACGCTGTCGGCAGTGGGCGGCGTCGGCTCGGACACGTATTCAGTCGGTCCTCGGATCAGTTGGGCGGCTTTGGATCTGGGACGGGTCTATGCTCGGATTAAAGCGTCCGACGCCCGTGCCGAAGCTACCCTGGCGGAGTACGAACAAACGGTGCTGAGCGCGCTGGAAGAAACCGAAAACGCCTTGGTCAATTACAACCGGGAGCGAAGCCGGAAAGCGTTGCTGACTTCGGCGGCCCAAGCCGGCGTCAAAGCGCACGAGCTGGCTCGCCTGCGTTATAGGGAAGGCGTGAGCGATTTTCTGACGGTGCTGGATGCCGAATTGCGCCTGCTGCAAGACCAAGACCGTCTGGCTCAGAGCGAAACCGCCACCGCGACGGCGTTGACGGCTTTATATAAAGCGTTGGGTGGGGGGTGGGAGTCGAATAATATCAATCAGGATAAAGTTCTTGCTAACCAGGATAAAAGTCTTGAGGGAAATCCTGCTCATAATTAACCAGTGGCAAGCTCTATAATTTAGTCTGGATAAAAATTGTCATCCGTTATTTGATCAAGCAACCAAGGGCATTGTTCAGGGAAAACGTTTTGACTGATCTTGGTTTCTTTGGCTGCGTGAATAACGGCAAGTTCATAAGCATCGCTTATGATTTCAGCTAAAAGTGGCTTTAAGCCGGGGTTTTCCTTAAGCGTCCTACGAAACCGTATGCGTTGCTCGACAATGGTTAATTCCCAGCTTCTTCCGCGCCTGACCTCTTGGTACCTCCACTTTAAAAGATGCACTAACAGCACCGTTAACCGGCTTTCCAGTTCGCGCTTTTCGCTTCGTCCCATGGTTTCCACTTCTTCTATCAGATTTACAATATCCAGGTCGTTTAACCGCCC
>JAPLRU010000047.1:0-2628 GCA_026399025.1 Methylobacter sp. | reverse complement strand
ACTTCTTCTATCAGATTTACAATATCCAGGTCGTTTAACCGCCCTGCCCTTAATAAAGCGGCTTGTTCTTGGGTCCAACTATAAAAATCCTGCTCGTAACTAATCATTGGCAACCTCTAAATCTAGTTTGGATAAAAATTGTCATCCGTTATTTGATCAAGCAACCAAGGGCATTGTTCAGGGAAAACGTTTTGACTGATCTTGGTTTCTCTTGAGGCCTGAATAACGGCAAATTTATAAGCTTTTGTTAATATTTCGTCTAACTTTGACTTTAAACCGGGATTTTCTTCTAAAGTTTCCACGAATCTTAAGCGTTGCTCAACAATGGTTAATTCCCAGCTTATTCCGCGCCTGACTTCCTGATATTTCCATTTTAAAAGATGCAGTAGCAGCACCGTTAACCGGCTTTCCAGTTCGCGCTTTTCGCTTCGTCCCATGGTTTCCACTTCTTCTATCAGATTTACAATATCCAGGTCGTTTAACCGCCCTGCCCTTAATAAAGCGGCTTGTTCTTGGGTCCAACTATAAAAATCCTGCTCGTAATTGCTCATTGCAGCCTCCCGGTTCGTTTTTAAACGCCTTCTAACAGAACGTTTTTTCTTAGCCTACTATCACGCCGTCTTCCATATGTAAAACCTTACCCATTCTCGCGGCCAGTTCATGGTCGTGAGTCACCACCAAAAAGCTGACATTCAGTTCCTGGTTTAATTCCAGCATTAACCGGTAAACCTGATCCGCGGTTTTGCTGTCCAGATTACCGGTGGGCTCGTCCGCCAAAACCACGCCGGGCTTATTGATCAACGCCCTGGCGACGGCGGCGCGCTGTCTTTCTCCGCCGGACAACTCGCCGGGTTTGTGTTCGATCCGGTGCCCCAGCCCTACCCGCTTCAATAATTCCGTGGCGCGAAGGATCGCCGATTTTACCGAGAGTCCGCCGATCAACAATGGCATCGCCACATTTTCCAGCACGGTAAACTCGCCCAACAGATGATGCGATTGATAAATAAAGCCTAATGATTTATTCCTTAATTTAGCCACTTGACCGGCGCCGACTTCATTAAGATTAACGCCGTCCAGCACCACTTTGCCACCGCTGGGCTTTTCAAGACCGCCCAACAGATGCAGCAAAGTGCTTTTACCGGAACCCGACGCGCCCATAATGGCGACCCGCTCGCCGATGCCGATGCTTAAATTAACGCCTTTTAAAACGTCAACATCCAACCCGCCCTGGTCGTAGCGCATGGTCAACTGCTGGCATTGCAAGATGCTGGTATTATTCATATCTGAGAACTTCCGCCGGATTGACTTTAGAGGCCTGCCAAGCAGGATAAAGAGTCGCTATTAAGGACAAGAAAAAGGCCATGCCCGCTATCGCATAAACATCCGACCAGACCAATTTGGACGGTAATTGGCTGATGTAATAAACATCCGCCGCCATAAATTGAACCTTGAACAGTTTTTCAATCGCCGGGACGATGGTTTCAATATTCAACGCCAGCAATACTCCGCCTACGGTTCCGAGTACGGTACCGACTACGCCGATGATTGCACCCAGCACCATAAAAATACCCATCACCGAACCGGAAGTCAGGCCCTGAGTTTTTAAAATAGCAATATCGCCGCGCTTATCGGTGACCACCATCACCAGCGTTGACACGATATTAAACGCGGCCACCGCCACAATCAGCAACAGGATAATAAACATCACCCGTTTTTCGGTTTGTATCGCCCGGAAAAAATTACTGTGCGCCTGCGTCCAATCGCTGACCTGATAATCGTCGTATAAAGCGGTGGCGAGATCATGGGTGATTTTCGGCGCGTTAAACAAATCGTCCAACTTGATTCTAAGACCGGAAACGGCATCGTCCATACGAAACAACTTGGCCGCATCGGTCAGATGAATCAGCGCCATATTGCGATCGTATTCATACATACCCACCTGAAAAATACCAACTACGGTAAATCGGCGCATACGCGGCACGATACCGGCCGGCGTCGAGTTAATCTGCGGACTGATCACGGTAATTTTATCGCCGGTCAGAACCCCCAGATAATTCGCCAATTCGCCTCCTAAAATAATGCCGTATTCGCCCGGAATCAGGTTGGATAGCTTGCCGGTCTTCATTTTATCGGCGACTTCCGAGACCTTGGACTCGTATTCCGGCAAAATCCCGCTCAGCATGGTGCCGCTGACCCGCCGGTCGGCGTTAATCATCACCTGTCCGTTAATAAAAGGCGCGGTGCCTTCAACATGCGGATAGTCGGTTAATTTTCGATCCAATTGTTGCCAATTATCCAGCTGGCCGTAGCGTCCGGTGACGGTTGCATGCGAAGTCATGCCGAGTATCCGCTCGCGTAATTCGGCTTCAAAGCCGTTCATCACCGACAATACCGCAATCAACGCGGTGACGCCCAAGGCGATGCCTAAAACGGACGTTAAGGTAATAAAGGAAATGAACTGAGTCCGACGTTTGGCCCGCGTATAGCGCAAGCCGATATAAAAAATAAGAGGTTTAAACATGAAGCCTACAATTTAAATTAAAAGAAGGTATAGAGTCCAGAATGAATATAGCGACGCAAAGTCCGAGCAGGGCTCGCTAGCGTTGCTACGCTCCGGCGTGGGAACGC
>JAPLRU010000102.1 GCA_026399025.1 Methylobacter sp. | reverse complement strand
TGATTTTGTAATGAAAACAATTGGGGCGAGTAGTTACATTTTATGATGAATTCTATCAATGGCTGGGTACAATTCCCTGTCAATATCACCTAGGTTTTCAGGAAAAATAAAAATGCCTCTAAAAACTCAGCAACATGAGCAGTTTAAAGTATTAATGGCCGGCGACATCGATATTAACCCTACGTCATTAAAAAATCAGGGGCGACACATTTTTACAGCCAATCAAGCTAAGGATATTTTAACACTTATTGAGGCGACTCAATTCGATCTCATCATACTCGACTTAACGGTAAAAGGTTCGGTCGCATCGGTTCCGGACCGATTGCAACAATTTGGCCGTCCTGGGCAGTCGGAGTTAGTGACTCGTATTAAAGACCCCCACGGCATAAACAACCAAATACCGCTTATCGCCGTCATTAATCCGACAGAAGATTCCCAAAGAGAACCGCAATATCCAATGGAGTTTGATGATTGGCTGGTTAAGCCCGTAAAGGAAGAACAACTTGATAAGGTGATAGCGCTTTGGCAAAACAAGACTTCAGCTTCCGATTATATCGAAATTCTTTTGGATAAAACCAAAAATAACCGCCGCCTTGCCTTAACTATTTTTGAAAAGTTGTTCGAAGAACTGCCCCTGCAAATCAGCGGTATTAAAGACGCGCTGGAAAAAGAACACTACGATCTTGCTCAAGACATCAGCCACAAACTGAATGGTTCCGCGAGTTTTTGCGGCCTGTTGGACATTCAGCAGGCGGCCAATACTCTTGAAGGAGGGTTACTAAATAATGATTACGCCAACGCTAATCAAGCCTTTCTAAGGCTTCGGCAATCCGCCTTAAATCTTACCCGTCAGCAAAAAACGATCTTGGCAAAACTTCAGCAACTGCTAACCCCTTAAAAACGCAACGAGACAAGACGAGATGGAATAACTATTGCTTGTTTTACCGCGTAGCTTGAGAAGTCCCTTCAGGTTCGCAGCAGACAGGAATGCGGGTCTTCTGCGGCGAGGACAGGCTAATAGTGACTTTTATACAATGAAGCTTCAATGTAGACTGTATGCGGAGCACCCTGAGCGGGAGTAATAGGTTTGTTATCTAGGAATAAAATGTACACGTCAGTTAATCTTTCTGCCGCCTCTTCAATGGCACAATGAATCTCGACAGTCGTACCATGATGGTGATGATGTCCGCGCTGGTTCTGCTGTTCTCCGCGCTGCTGACATTGGCCGGATTGCATGCAGGCAATGCGCGTGGTGTGCAGCATTGGGCACTGGGCAGTTTATGCATGGGTTTGGGGGTGGGCCTTTCTTATACTCAATTGGAACCTAGTGCCGCTGCCTGGGTTATAGTGTCCGGTGCGACCTTAGTCGCAGCGGGGATAGGCTTGCAGTTTACCGGTATCCAAACTTTCAAGGAAGGACGCTGCAACCGTTATCTTCCATGGCTGCTGATTGGACTGGTATTTATCCAGAACGTTGTGTTCGTTTTCTATAATCCTGATGTTCATGCGCGTGTTATCGCGAACTCGTTGGTGTTCTGCTTGGCTAACGGCGCCTGCGCTCGTGCTTTATTTATCAGGATAGAACAACCGTTGCGCACCGCATATTGGTTTACCGGCGCATCGTTCTTAGTCGTTACCGCCGTCTTTCTAGCCAGAGCTGTTATGGTTTTTATGGCTCCGGTCCATACTTACGGTCTC
Organism: Methylobacter sp.; assembly: GCA_026399025.1. Classification (GTDB taxonomy): domain Bacteria; phylum Pseudomonadota; class Gammaproteobacteria; order Methylococcales; family Methylomonadaceae; genus Methylobacter_A. The sequence goes on along the minus strand of JAPLRU010000102.1, from coordinate 15,306 downwards.
TATGTACAGACCTCTATTAATTCTGTGCCGCTCTTTATCGGCAGCATGGCGCAAGTGTGTCTGGCTTTCGGATTCGTGTTGATGTTGAATTCCCGCTTAGCCGCGGATCTGCAAAAATTGGCATTAAACGATGCATTAACCGGAGCCTTCAACCGGCGCAGTTTAGAGCGGGAGGCCGCGCGATTGGTAGCGCGTTGTGCGCGTACAGGGGATACACTGGCGGTTATGATGATTGACGTCGATCATTTCAAGTCCATCAACGACCGCTACGGTCATCCGGCGGGAGACGAGGTGTTGAGATGTCTGGCTGCGGTGGCGCAAAAAACTATTCGCAGCGATGACTATTTTGCTCGCTACGGAGGCGAGGAGTTTTGTATTTTGTTGCCGTCCACGCCAGAAAAAGACGCTTGGGTATTGGCGGATCGTCTGCGTCAATCCTATGCCGAAATGGAGATGGCGGTCGCTGGTGAAGTCCTGCGCAGCACCGTCAGCATCGGCATTTCCGATTCGGCATATAGCGGGCTGGAGTTTGCTGTGCTGGTTGCTGACGCCGACCGGGCAATGTACCGCGCCAAGCAGGAAGGCCGTAACCGGGTAGTGATGTATTCAGTTTGAGTCCGCGCTTGATTATAATCCGCTGGCTTCTGGTGTAGAATAGTTGGAGCGGGGCAGGGCGGGCCTTTTTTCGCTATTGGGTCTTTATACGGATGGCGCGGATGCAAACGGCTTTTTAAGGGATTAATGGATCGGCTTCATGGGTTTTATTCATGTTCCAGTGCATTTAATAACCGAATAATTTATTTATGCTGCGTGGCTTTAAGTGATCCAGGCAATGTCTTGTGCCTCGGAAGGTACTTTAATCTAAAACTCATATTTTAACTCCCATATCACTGAGGCACTTGTGAGCAAGCAAAACACCACTCCTTACGTTCATCTTGATTTGCGTAAACAGATCTATATGGAATGCAAATCAATGGCTAAGTACGCGTTGGCAAAGGGTAAAGCTGTTCCGGTCGATGCTATTAAAAATATTGAAACATTTGAAGACCACAGCCTTGTCGGCAAGGAAGTCATTACTTATCCGCAAATCCGAACCGACATCGATATCGCCGGTTTGATAGACGCTCATGGTTTGTTGGCGCGATTGATCGAACCGGCAACACCGCAAACAGTATTATTGCTTTATGTAGAACAAAAAGCAGAAACCGCATTCAGATTTTTAGGGCCGGTCTCTCTGGTCCGTCAGCTTATGTTGGCTGCCGTTATTTCGCTGCTTATCTTTACCTCGCTAATGGCCAGTCCATTTATAGATGGCGCTAAATTAGCGCAAGATGTTTTAGCCGCGGACGGCATCGAGCAATTGGCGCGCTTGTTTTTTTATATTGGCGCGGCAGGATTAGGCGCGTCATTTACAGCGTTGTATACCGCTAATGAATATATTTCAAAAGGCACTTATGACCCTTGTTATCAATCGTCTTATTGGATTCGATTTTTGTTGGGGATTATTGCCGGATTATTGCTGTCGTTGCTCATTTCAGAGCAATCCTTGATGAATGACGGCATGTTGTCAAAAGGAATTGTTCGGCCGTTACTGGCAATTTTAGGCGGTTTTTCCGCCGATTTATTTTATACCTTCTTGAATCGAATGGTAGAGACCTTCAAATCATTATTCGAAACCAATGCGCAAAACATGCTTGATGCTAAAGCCAAACTCTCTGAGCTGGAAGCTAAAGCTAAATTTTCCGAGCTGGAAGCTAAAGCTAAACGCTCTGAGCTCGAGGTTGAAAGACTGGTGAAATTAATGCAACAGCAGCCGTCAGACGCACAAGCCGATCTGGCGCAGGTCAAGCAAATTAAAGATGTGCTGGGCAATATAATCCAAGCTAAGCAGGTTAATTGATCGGCCAATAAGAAAACGCTGTTTTTATCGCGGAGCGCCGCCATTAACGGCATGGGTGTTTTTTAATAAAGCCGGATTCCACTGTTCAATGGCCCAGCTTAATTGCTCGGTAACTGCGGCGTGTTGCAGTTCGACCGGAGGATTCTGCTTCAATAAATTTAGCAATTCAAAGATGACGCGATGCGGCGCGGTTAAGTTTACTGCCGTCGCCTGAGTCTGTTTGCTGAGTTTATAGCCTTGTTCGTCAACGATAACCGGGACGTGCATATAGCTTGGTGTGGCAAGTCCCAACATCTGTTGCAAGTATATTTGTTTGGGGGTGGCGGCCAATAAATCAAAGCCGCGAACGATATGATTAACCTGTTGCAGGTCATCATCAATGACGACTGCGAATTGATAGGCAATAATCCGGTCTTTGCGCTTGATGATAAAATCGCCGTCTTGCTCCGCGAGACGATGGCATACCCAACCTTGCAGTGCATCCTGAAAGGCAACGATGCGGTTATCGGTTTTAATGCGTAGCGCATGAGGGCAAGCGGGCGGGCTTTGCCGGTCTCGGCAAATGCCGGGGTAAACATCGGGCGGCGAATGATCTCTATCGTTCGCCGTTAGCGTCTTTCTGCTGCAAGTGCAGGGATAAATCAGCTGTTTTTGTTGCAGGTCGCGGATAGCGTCGTTATAGATGTCGATATGTCGGCTTTGATAATAAACCTCGCCATCCCAATACAGGCCGAAAGTCTCCAGGGTTTTTAAAATAGCGTCGGCGGAGCCTTTGACGTTTCTTGGGGTGTCGAGGTCGTCAATGCGTAGCCGCCATTGACCTTGTTGTGAGCGAGCTTGAAGAAAGCCGGCGAGGGCTGTGTACAGAGAGCCGAGATGTAAAGGGCCGGTGGGCGAGGGTGCGAACCGGCCGATGGTGGGGTGTTGGTCCAGACTTAACCCATTTGCTTTTCGCGAATTTCATCGAGTGTTTTGCAATCGATGCACAGGCTGGCGGTGGGTCTGGCTTCCAAGCGACGAATGCCGATTTCAATGCCGCACGATTCGCAAAAACCATAATCCCCCGATTCAATTTCTTTAAGGGATTCATCGATTTTTTTAATTAACCGTCTTTCACGATCACGGGTTCTTAATTCCAGACTGAATTCCGACTCCTGAGATGCTCGGTCATTAGGATCGGGGAAGTTAGATGCATCATCCTGCATGTGATGTACAGTACGGTCTACTTCATGCATTAATTCGCCTTTCCAATTTTTAAGAATAGTCTCAAAATGTTTTAATTGAGCGGTATTCATATATTCTTCGCCTTCTTTTTCTTGGTAAGGCTTAAAACTGAAAGGTGACGCGCCAGTTTTAGAATTTTCGGTCATCCATTAACTCCTAAGACAAGATTAAATAAAACCGCGCATTTTTAGCAGAATAGCAACCGGATAGCAAGGTTTATTGGTATCATCTAAGGTTTTTTTAGATAGTGTCAAAATTATGAATATGTTACCGGCAAAGCGGACTGAAGGAATTTCTCCTTTTTATGTGATGGAGCTATTACGCCGCGCCAAACAACTGGAAGAGCAGGGCAAGGATATTGTTCACATGGAAATCGGCGAGCCTGATTTTATGACGCCTTCGCCTATTGTTGCTGCCGGCGTCGAACATATCGAAACCGGTGACGTAAAGTATACCCCGGCCGCCGGATTGCCTGAGCTGCGTGAAAAAATTTCCGAATTTTATCGGCAGCATTATTCAGTCACTGTCGATAAGCGGCGTATTTTTGTAACGCCGGGCGCCTCCGGGGCGTTTTTATTAGCGCTGGGCGTCAGCCTTAACCCCGCGGAAGAACTGCTGATGGCCGATCCTTGTTATCCTTGCAACAGCAATTTTGTTAAGTTGTTTGACGCTAAGGCCAAAGCCATACCGGTCGATGCGTCCAGCCGCTATCAACTGACGGCGGCGCATGTCGAACAGCATTGGACGGCGGCCACTAAAGGCGTGTTGATTGCATCGCCGTCAAATCCTACCGGTACGGTCATCGCTCCCGATCAATTACAGCAGGTTATACGCAGCGTTGAGCGCTTGGGCGGCTGCTTTTATTCGGATGAAATTTATCATGGCTTGGTGTATGGCGAAAAAGCTACGACAGCGCTGGCATTTAGCGATCGCGTGTTTGTGATTAACAGTTTTTCCAAATATTTCGGCATGACCGGATGGCGCGTCGGTTGGTTGATCGTACCTGAAGAATTCGTCGAGGTAAGCGAGAGGCTGGCGCAGAATATCTTTATCGCCACGGCAACCCATTCGCAGTATGCCGCTTTAGCCGCGTTTGACCCGCGTACCTTGATCGAGCTTGAAAATAGACGCGCCGAATTTGAACAACGGCGTGATTTTCTTTATAACGCATTACTGCGGCTGGGCTTTAAAATTCCTATCAAACCCGATGGCGCTTTTTATATTTATGCCGATTGCTCCAGGTTTACCGATGACAGCTATCAATTCGCGCTGGATTTATTGGAAACGGAAGGGCTGGCCATAACACCGGGAAAAGATTTCGGCGCCAATGACGCTCAGCACTATGTCCGCTTTGCGTATACGACGTCCATAGAGAGCATGTCCATCGCCCTGCAACGTTTAGAACACTTTATTAACCGAGGATAACCATGGCCATAAAACAAATATCAGCAAGCGCATTAAAAGCCAGAATTCAGGATGAGCCGCAACCGTTTTTGCTGGATGTCAGGGAGCCTAATGAATTTCATTACGCCAGCATAAAAAACAGCGTTTTAATTCCGCTCAATCAAATTCCGCACCGATTGGACGAATTGGATCCGCAACAGGAAATCGTAGTTATTTGCCATCATGGTGTGCGTAGTCGGCAAGCCTGTATGTATTTGGTGAATTCCGGTTTTAAGAATGTTACCAATTTAGCCGGTGGAATCGATGCTTGGTCTTGCGATTGCGACACTAGCGTACCGCGCTATTAAGCTGTAAAAGCAGGAAGATTTTTATGTAAGCGAAGATGTAAGGTAACTTGCAAAAAATAAATCGTAAATACAATGGAACGCAGATGACTTGGATGTAACTGATTTACAAGGATTTTTTAAACTATATCCATACTCTTAATCAGTGAGTATCCGTTTAATCTGTGTCATCCGTCGACTTGCAAGGACAGATATTTGCTCCTGCAATATCTGCATTCACCACATCCCTGTGGTTTATGCAGGAGGTAGAGCAATGCAGGAGCAATTGCCGAGTTCCATTTCTTTTTTCGCTGAATAGTTATGTGATTTTTAGGTTTGCGGCATCCCTTAGGCCTTGCTTGTTGTCTTACAGCGGTTCAAACAAAACCGTCAGATCATCCGCCGTCAGCGTCAAGGATTCTTCTTTGTCGCCCTCTTTGTAAATGCCTTTAGCCAGCGCCCGCTTTTTGTCTTGCATCGCGATAATCTTTTCTTCCACGGTATTTTCAGTAATCAGCTTGTACACGAACACCGGCCTGTCCTGGCCGATGCGGTGGGCGCGGTCTGCGGCTTGGCTTTCCGCGGCGGGATTCCACCACGGATCGTAAATAATCACGGTATCGGCTTCGGTCAGGTTTAAGCCGACGCCGCCGGCTTTCAGGCTGATCAGAAAAACGTTAACCGCACCGCTTTTAAACTGCTCGATGACGGCGTCGCGGTTGCGGGTTTGGCCGGTCAGTTTGGCGTAGCCGATATTTCGGGCGTTTAATTCGTTTTCTATCAGTGCAATCATCCGGGTGAATTGCGAGAATATCAGGATTCTTCGGCCTTCTTCCAGTTGTTCCGGCAGCATTTCCATCAGCAGGTCGAGTTTGGCCGATTCTTGTACTTTTTGCGCTTCTTTTAAGCGCAGGGTGCGCGGGTCGCAGCAGGTTTGCCGTAATTTAAGCAAGGCGTCCAGGATGGTGATATGGCTGCGTGACAGGCCTTTTTGAGCAATCGCGTCGCGGACTTTTTTCTCCATGGTCAGGCGGATGCTTTCGTATAAGGCGGCCTGTTTGGGATAAAGCGGCACGGAGCGAATAATCTCGGTTTTAGGCGGCAATTCGGTGGCGACTTCCTGTTTGGTGCGGCGCAGCATGAACGGTGCAACCCGGCGTGACAGCTGCGATCGTTGCTCGCGATCGCCATGGATTTCGATCGGGGTGCGGTAGTGTTTTTTAAACTTGGCGCTGTCGCCCAGAAAACCCGGCATCAGGAAATCGAATTGCGCCCAGAGTTCGCCCAGATGGTTTTCCATCGGGGTGCCGGTCAGGCACAGCCGGTGGTTGGCTTTAATTCGGCGCACTAATTGGGCGGCTTTGGACTGGGGGTTTTTAACGGTCTGGGCTTCGTCCAGAATCAGGTAATGGTAGTCCTGCTCCAGTAAAGTCTCCTCATCTCGGGGTAAGAGCGGGTAGGTAGTCAGAATCAGGTCGTAGTCACGGATTTTGTAGAACAGTTGTTTGCGTTCGGTACCCTGCAAGATCAGAATTTGCAAGTCGGGCGTGAAGCGCTCGGCTTCCCGTCGCCAGTTACTCATCAAACTGGTCGGTGCGATAATCAGGCTGGGCAGGCTCATCCGGCCGCTTTGTTTTTCGAGCAGCAGGTGGGCAAGGGTTTGGATGGTTTTACCCAAGCCCATATCGTCGGCCAGAATGCCGGAGAATTGATATTCGCGTAAAAATTGCAGCCAGTTGAGTCCTTGTTGCTGGTAAGGTCGCAGTTCCGCTTGTAAGTTGTTGGGCAGGGCGACAGCCTGAATGCCGCTAAAGTTTTTCAGTTTGCGGCCCAATTCACGTAGCGCTTCGCCGCCGTGAATCGTGAACATGCCGTAGTTATGTTGTTCAAGGTCGGCCAGTGCTGCGGCGTTAAAGCGGGACAGTTTCAGCGAACCGTCTTGTTCCAGAGCACTGCTGTTAAACAGCTCTATCAATACGTTCAGGAACGGTTTGATTTTGTCGCTGGGCAGGCTCAAGTAGTTATGCCCGCCGAGAGGAATGCTGAGCGTTTCCGGCAGGTTTTCGGGATCGTAGTTTTCCAATACCGGCATAATCAGCGGCAGTAAAGGCATGGGTTGGCCGTTGACTTCTATGTTAAAGCGCATCTCAAACCAGTCTTGCTGACTTTCGCTGATGTGCGCATCCCAGTTCTGCGCGGTTTGGAAGTTCAGCAGAAAACTGTCGTCTATATCGATTATCCAGTCGTTCTGTTCCAGTTCCGGTAAGGTATTTTGCAAAAAGTCGCCCCAGCGTGCGGCGCTGTTCATGACCGACGTTGTTGTCTGACTGGATAAAAGCAATTCTTGTCGGCCGGTTGCCGGCAAAGACGGCGCTTGGGAGAAGCCGAGCGCGGTTAGGTGCTGCATGGCTTGTTGTTCGGCTTCAAGGTTGCGCTTAATCCGCACCAGTCCTTGTTTGGTTTTTATCACGCTGTAGGTTTCCTGAGTGTGAGCGGAAACCTTCCAATCGCCGTAGTTAAAATTCAGCGCCATAAAATGGCTGTACTGTTTGGGCGTTTCCTGATGACCGAACAGTAATAGTCTGGGCGCTGGCGCCAATTGATCGGCTTCGGTTAATTCGATTTTTTTGGGCGCGGGCAGCGGCAGGTTAGGATGCTCAACAATGAGGCGCTGACTGAATTCATCGGCATACTCGAATGGAATCAACGGAACGGTCAGGATGGTTTTAAGTTGATCGCCGGAAAGATGATGGGTGTTAAGGGGGCCTATCAGGCCTGAAGCCTCGTCCAGGTATTGCGGCGGATCGGTCAGCAGCAGCAGTGCGGGTGGATCGATTTCGGTTATTAATTGATACTTGTCGTTATCGGCTATTTGCCAGATAAATTTTAAATCGCGACCGTCTCCTTGAGTTAACGGACCGTGCTCAAAATCCAGCCAAAACAGGCGGTTGGTTTTTAGTAGCTTGGATAAGGCCAAATAACCGGCCGCACCGGCAATCAAAGGTTCGTCATTGAAGGAGGCGTTAAGCGCAGTCAGCAGTTTGATAATTTCCTGATCGCCCGGTTGAGTAAAGGAGGCGTAGGTATAATTGTAGCGAAGACCGTTTAACGTGGTTTTTCTGCCTTTAATTAAACCACCGGTTTTCTTGGCTTTACTGATTAAAAGCTCAACAGTCAATTCGTGTTTCACTGTTCCGGGCTTGAGCACGAAAGTGATAAAATTCTGGGCGGTATCGAGCTGCTTAGGCGCTTGCTGCTGAAGGCTGTCGAGCCAAGTCAGGCAATTGGGTTTTTCCGTGGCTCTCGAAAGACCTTGATTGGGGCTTTGATAGCTTAGGCAGGCAGCGGCAACATGCTGACAGTTATAACCGACCGGACATGTGCAATTGCCTTCAATATCGGCCGCGCTATAGTCAGGCCGCCAGACTATACGGATGTTTTGCCGGTACGGATCTTTATGGTCGCCTTCAACGGCCGTATTGAGTTGCACAAAAAGAGCCCCTTCGCTTTTAACGGTGACGTTAACCACTCTATCGTTTTCAAAATAGCTGCGTCCGCGCTCATAAAAAGCGTCGCCGCATTTGTAGCGTATATCGGAGCGAAGCAGTTTTTTATGGTTATTCATAGCGGCGTAGGAGACAGTTGAGCGAACCGGGTATTGTACTGCAATCCAATGGGCTTGTTGGCATGAAATAGGTATCTTTAACAATAGTTTTACAACGGGTTTTTTGGTTAAGTATGACCAAGAAAATAGCCGGAAATTTATAAATATTAGGAGGAAATATGAAGCGGTACTTGCTACTCATCTGTTTATGGTTAAGCGCTTGCACGAATTTGCCGAAGGCGATAGAAGAGCCGCCTTTGTATGATATTTCTTATACTCAGGTCATTCAGGATATTGCCAAATATAAAAATGCGCCGGTGCGGTGGGGCGGTATTATTATTGATGTGGAGAATGAACAGGCCTTTACGCTGGTGCAAGTGTTGTATTATCCGCTTGACAGCGACGGTCAGCCGCAGACGGATCAATCGAATGGAGGACGCTTCCTTTTTAAAACCTCTGAGTTTCTCGATCCGGCTGTTTACAGCAAAAATTCGAAAATCACTGTTGCCGGAACTCTGATAGGTGATATTGAGCATACGATAGGCAAAAAAGTTATGCGCTCGCCGTTGATTTCAGCTTCGACTATTTACCTGTGGCCGACTTATTCATACAGCAATTATTACGATGGCTTCGGCTATGGCTATGGTTACAATCCTTATTATGGTGGTTACCCCTATTATTGGGGGGGCTACTATTGGCCGTCTTCGACTTTTTATATGCGCCGCCCCTTTCGTTAGCCGCTGTATTTTTAAGCCAAGCATGATTTTTTTGTAGATAGGTGAAAAAAAATTAGATAGGGTCTGGTTTATTTTTTTTGTTGCTATATAATGCCCGGCTTACCAAAGTTATCCGATGCCTCGGTGGCGAAATTGGTAGACGCAAGGGACTTAAAATCCCTCGTTCGAAAGGACGTGCCGGTTCGACTCCGGCCCGAGGCACCATCCGAATTAAGGACTTATGGCGACGCCAGGTCCTTTTTTATTGTCCGCAGTTTTTGTGGCGCCCGGATAAGATCACAACCGATCCATACTGGGTCGTCCCTATTTTAGGCCATGCAAGCTTATATTTGATACCGACGGAACTGAGTTTTACGTTGTTTCCTGTTTATTTTTAAGCATCCAAAGCTCGTCGCCGTCTGAACCTGTAATAAGCGCGATCTGCTAATCTGTACTGTCTGTTTATGTGGGTTGCTGAAAAATCCGAGATTAATTCAATGTTTAATATTTTTAAATAGAGAAGCCACGCTTCCATTGTTAATTTTTTAAATATCATTTTATTCCCCAGCCTAAACAGAAAACACAACAGACCGTTTTTAGTTTTCAATGTTAAAAATTCAGCTCTTATAAAGCTAAAAACCGCTAGCATTACAGAATTTTTTTGTAGGATAAATATTTAAATTTTTTCAATCAATAAGTGCCATTACCTATCGAATGAGGGGGGGATGTTGAACTGATTAATCTCTTGTGCATCGCAGAGTCACACATTTTAGTTACACGGTTTCAGGACGCTGAACTTGGTTTACCGAGGACTCATCGGATCTGCAAACTTTTATAAGTATTCAAATTACGGAATTGAATTTAATGAAATCGAGAGACAGACGACGCGGCTTGGTCTTAGTGAATACCGGCACCGGCAAGGGTAAGTCTTCAAGCGCTTTGGGCATGGTTTTTCGCGCCGCCGGCTGGGATATGAAAATTTGCGTTATTCAATATATTAAGGGGCAATGGCAAACCGGCGAACAAAAAGCCGCGGCGCGGTTTGACAATATTGAATGGCATGCGTTGGGCGACGGTTTTACCTGGGATACTAAAAATCCGGAACAGGATATAAAAACCAGTCGGGAAATTTGGGAATTCAGTAAAGCCAAGATTCTGTCCGAGCAATTCGATCTGGTATTGTTGGATGAGATTAATTACTGCTGCGGCTATAATTGGATTTCCGGTCAGGAAATAGCCGATTTTATTCATAATGAAAAACCGGCCTGGATGCATTTAATCTTGACCGGACGCAATGCGGCGCCTGAAGTCGTTAGTTGTGCCGATACCGTGACCGAAATGGTTAAAATAAAACATGCCTTTGAACAAGGGATCAAGGCTGAACAGGGCATCGAATTTTAGCAAAATATCAGCCCGAGCGAGCCTCCGTCAGTGCTATAAGCCCGCTTATAAAAGCTCAACAGAATCCGTATAGAATTTTTAAGGTAAAGACGCCGGGCAAGCTGTAAAATGGTTGGCGATTGCCACAACAACAGGAGAAGAAAAATGTCAGAAGTACAAAAAATTATGATAGCGGTTGCCTCGGTTTTTATCATGGGCTTTGTTTTGGTCGGTCTAAGTAAAGAAGATCAGACGCCGGAACAAATGGAAGCTGCGGCAAAGATTAGAGGCATGGTCGCCATGCAAATGATGGCAAATGAGAAATGTCCGCAGAAAATTAAGGAAGTGACGGGAGAGCAGGTGTTTACTACGTCAGAAACCGAGAGTGACAAGGAAACCTATCTGACTCTGAAGTGGGTCGGTGAAAACGCTAATAACGGCGGTTTTAAAAAGGCGTCATGCACACTCCATGCGTCTTTGGGCGGAATCTCGGAGTTAGTTATTGACGATAAGGTCATCATCAAGAAAAAAATCTAAGTTATATGGCATTCCGGTTGGACCATGCGCCCGCGCATGAGTTCATCCGTCTTCTGTTGGTAGGTCATCGGATCGATTCATCTGGCGATAACTCAGTGTTTTATTTCGTGATTAGCGCTATTCAGGACTATGCTTCGTTCATCCAGCCTACAATACAGCGGTAAAATTTAAATGCTAAAAAGCGAATGTGCCTTAATCTACCTGTACGTGGATAAGGCTAAAACAACAAAAAAGAAAATTTATGACAAAAACAATGATTAAGGGAGTTTTAAAAACATGGAAAGAGGATCGTGGGTTTGGCTTCATCTGTCCTGATGATGGAGGAAAAGATACGTTTATTCATATTTCGGCGCTCAAAGGAGCGAGCCGCCGTCCGATAACCGGGGATGTTATTTATTATCAGATTGCAAGAGATAACCAAGGCAAGTACAAAGCGGTCAATGCTCATATTGAAGGTGTGGAAATCTTGGAAGATAAAGCCGAAGCTTTGCCTAAACCCAATAAAAACGCGATGCTGGCAGCCTTGGCCTTGCTGGCGGTTGTCGCCGTTGTAGCGGTCATTTACACGACTTAATCGTTGCATAATGTTTACTATGTCGCTTACTATGGGTAAGCGACATATGAATTGATTCAGGTCGCATTAGATTTTGTAGTATCCCTTAGTACCTGCATATTAAGCCGAAGAATTCCAAATGAATAATGAGAACATGAAGCCCACCAACAATTTCAGGTGGATCCATCAGCACGTAGGCGAGCTTAAAGATTTTCATCCGTCAGCGATACGGATTGGCGATTCTAATTATTGCCAAGTTCTACAGCAGCAATGGCAAAGCGAAACCGAAGGCAAGCGGGAAGAGTGGCGGGATGTGCCGATGCATACCGACTTAACTGAAGAATATCAGAGTTAGGCATGCAGCATCCTTTTGGCTGGTCACGCCAAGGGCGGAAGGGTGCTAGGCGGATTGTTCCCGTGCCCGATTGCATCGATGCTATGAGCGCCGGTACTTGTTGTTCAGTTAATAAAATTTCAGCATTAATTTCTTTGTCCGGTCTTTTTCAGGTCCGTATCCGGCAAGGGTTCAACCTTTCGGTGAGGGCATTCGCCCAGCTCCGCCTCAGAGTCGCTCAAGCGAATCCGATGACTTCTTTCCGGTTTGTATGCAGCTCTAATGATCAAAACATCTTCTTCAATACGCTATGTTGGGTATCAGGCGATAAAGCCTGTATTACAAAAGCCACCGGTTTGCGCGCCAAAAGATTAGAAATATCAGTTTGATAGAGTGCAAAAGCATCGAAATATCCGAATTAGTGAGAAAGTAATGGATGAAAACAGCAGCTACATCGCCACAAACGATACCGGTCCCATTAAAATCAATACTTTCGGCGAAAAGTATTTTTACAATCTCAACCGGGACAGCTTCGATAAAATCAGTTCTCAAGCGTTATTCGACGCGAAATTCAGCGATAAACTATTTCAAGCCAATTCGCTAAACATCATCATCGGTACCGACTCCGGTTTATTACCCTTATATCTGCTCCAAAAAGGCTTGGCTAAGGGAACGCGTTATATTTTTATCGAGCCGGCCTTTATTCTTGAACAGCTCGTCAATCATCGATTACTCGAAGAGTTAGACCCGTCTATCGCTTGCATAACGCTTGAGCAGTGGGAAGAACAAACCCAATTGTTTAAAATGCAAGATTATTTTTATATTAATTCGGTTCGATCGTTTAATTCGTTTTGCGCCGAAGATGATAATTGCAACGCTTATGCCGAACTTAGCTGGCATATTGCCGAGGTGCTTGCTCAGTGTCATTGGAACATAAATATGACGCTCGGTAATGAGACATTCACCTCTCGCCAGATTGCCAATTTAGCCGACAATCTATTACCCGCTAAATTACTGAATAATGCCTTTCAAGGTAAAACAGTGGTGTTGCTGGCGGGCGGGCCGTCACTGGATGAAGCTTTGCCTTGGGTGCAAACACACCGGCAACAACTTGTCGTTTTTTCGGTGTCCCGGATCTCCAGACAGCTAAAGAACATCGGCATTGAGCCCGATTTTATCTTTTCCGTTGATCCAACGGAGTTGAGCTTCGACATTAGCAAAGAAATGCTGACCTTCAGTCGTCGGCCGGTTTTTATTTACTCTTACCACACCATACCGTTGCTGGTCAGTCAATGGCAGGGGCTTGGCCTTTATTTGGGCGCTCGGGTTGCGTGGAAATCGGCGTTAAACCATGACAATATCAGCGGGGCAGGGCCGACTGTGACCAATACCGCGTTAAGCGTGGCGCACAGCTTCGGTTTCAAGCGTATTATTTTGGCCGGTGTCGATCTTTGTTTCACCAGGGATGGCTATACCCACGCCAACGGCAGCGATGAACAGATTGCCGGGCCCCGCTTTAATTTGACCTCGTTGCAGGTTGAAACCAATGGCGATTTCATGGCGCCAACCGGCTGCGACTTGCTTGCTGCAATCAAAATCTTGGCTATGCAAGCTAAAGTTCTTACTGCAACAGGTTGTCAAATCATTAATCCTTCCGTTAATGCGGCCAAAGTCAACGGCATAAGCCATATTCCCCTGGCGGATATTCAGCTTGACGATGAGTCCATCGACGTAAGCTCAATTGTTGCTAAAAAAGTAAGCGCCTCAATTCACCGCTTTTGCGACTATCCGGCAATCATTAGCGAACTTCATCGCGTTCAATTTCAAATAAACGCTATCTTGCGTCTGGCCAAGAATGCTTTAGCCATCAATGAGAGCATGTATAACGCTCAGGGCGCTATAGAAAATTACAAAGACAAAAGAGAGCTGGACAAAATCGAAAAAAAGCTCAATCGCGATCATCGTCAATACAGCAAACTGGTTAAAAGGTTCGGCATCCGTAGCTTTCTAAAAATCACCAAGCCCTTTACCGATGAAGACTGGAGCGCGGAAGAAGCTAAAGAAATGGGCAACGCTTATTATGAAGCTTATCGCGATGGCGCTGTTGCGCTGCTTAAATTGTTCAACGACGTTATCGAGCGTGTACGTTCGCGCCAACAAGAAACCGGCGACGCCCCCGACTTTACTTTGCTTCTTAGTCAATGGCGCAAGGATCGTAGCTTCGGCCGGGCTAAGTTATGGCGACAAAACCATGCCGACGCCGATATTCCAGCGTATGTGCAGGCAGAGTTGGATGATTTGGAAAAACTATTTACCGAGGTCTTGAATAAAAAAGATACCGTCCATATGGCGCGGGCAAAAAGTTACACCAGTTTTTCGATGTTAAAAAAACGCGCGGCTTTGCTGTTCAAGCATCAAAAAACACAAGAGTTAACAGACTTATTAGCGGGCTTGGATAAGCATGAAGAGCAGGCGGCCGCCGTTCCCTATGTTCATTTAATTAACGGCTACCTGGCTGAATTACAAGATGATAATGAAACCGCAATAAGCGCTTATCACAACATCATCGAGAGTGAGGACTCGCCCTTACTGGAAGAGGCTTTGCTACGAATCGCGGCTATCAGTATCGGCACAAACGACATCAACGATACTAACGCTTACTTATCGCTGCAATGTTTATCCCAGCTCAATCCGTTTTATCTACCCTTCTATGCGGAAATAGTCAATCTTCGCGGCGACGCCTTGGCGGCCATGGATGTTTATCATGATTATATTAACCGGTTTCCTGAAGACGCTTTGGCGCAAATGAAATTAACGGCGCTCTATATCGAAAACAAGAGTTATGACGCGGCGGAATTGATGCTTGATTACATTTTGACGAAAACGCCGGATTCGAAGTCGGCTATCGATTTAAAAAAGCAATTGACTGGGTTAAAGGCAACTACCCGGCCGATAGCAAAATAGAATGCGGCCGGAGCGTATCGCTACGATGCTATCGTTCCCACGCTTCTGCGTGGGAATGCAGTGGTAGACGCTCCAGCGTCCCGCAACGCTGGAGCGTTGCAGACTGAATTCCCACGCCGGAGAGACTGTGAAAGTATTCGTTTTAGAACAAAAGCAAAAGCCTTCACCACGAAGACACGAAGGACACGAAGGACACGAAGTTTTTAATGCGTTGAGTTTAATCAATTATTTTTTCCTTCGTGATCTTCGTGCCTTCGTGGTGAATAGGTTTTTAAACTCATTTTGATAATACTTGCATCGTTCCCACGCTCCGGCGCTCGTTTTTATACACAAGTCTGTTCAAGACCTGATGTAGGCCGGAATAAGC
>JAPLRU010000014.1:2953-5863 GCA_026399025.1 Methylobacter sp. | reverse complement strand
TCTTGTCCATCTGCGCTAATAGCAGTGGAATATCATCTACCCGTTCGGTTCTCGTTATGTATATGGGGGTTTCCATGGCGGCAAATAAAAATATTCTGCCATAATTTCACTAACCTTGATTAAAATTGAGCGAACGGTGAGATAAAAGCCAATAATTCAAAAATAAATTAAAACCGAATAGATACTCTGGTAGCGCCGTGTCGTCTTATCAAGACTTCAACAAAAACTAAAAGGAGTATCCATGAAATCAACTGGCACATCTGCCGCTTTAATGTTACTGGCAATCATGCAGTCACAATCCGCTATCGCCGATGCGGAACAGAAGCAGAACTTTAATATACCCGCCCAATCCCTTTCTTCCGCACTGCTGCAATTTTCCGAAAACACCGGCGTTAAAACGTTCTTTAGCGCTGATTTGACGCGCGATATAAAAACTCAGGGCTTATCGGGAAGCTATACGCCGCAGCAAGCTTTAGATAAATTGCTGGCAAATACGGGTGTTGCCTATCGATTTACCGATACCGAATCGGTGGCGCTTTCAGTGGCTCCAAAAAAAAACAGCGTTGAAGCCACCATGTTAAAACCGATGACAGTGACCGGTAAAACCGGCTATGCCGACAACGATCCTTACAACACCGATTACAACCGCACCAACGCCACAACAGCCACCAAAACCAATACTTCGATCATGCAAACGCCGATGTCGGTAAAAGTGGTGCCGCAGCAGGTGTTAAAAGATCAGCAGGTGGTAACCCTTGATCAGGCCTTGAAAAACGTCAGCGGCGTGGTGAGCGGTTCAGGCAGCGACAGGCAGTTTTTTATTCGCGGTTTCGATGTTTATAACTATTATCGCGATGGGTTTCCGTTTGTTAGTAATTGGTTTCATACCGAAGAGCTTGCCAATATCGAACGGGTTGAAGTGCTGAAAGGTCCGGGTTCTATTCTGTACGGACGCGCCGAGCCCGGCGGCATTATCAACTTCGTCACCAAACAGCCGCTGGATACGCCGTATTACAGCTTGCGCCAGCAATTCGGCTCTTATGACCATTACCGTACCGATATTGACGCCACCGGCCCGTTGACCGCGAACAAGGATCTCGCCTACCGTTTTAATCTGGCTTATCAAACCAATAACTCTATTACCGAATTTGCGGGAGGAGAGCGGATATTTGTCGCACCGCAATTACGTTGGAATATTTCGGACAAAACCGTATCCAACATCAAACTTGAATACAGCAATATCAAGCGAAACGCCGACAACCTGTTGCCGTTGAATACAGCCGGTACGCAGCCGGCCGCGCTGTCCCGCAGTCAAAATCTCAGCGATCCCTGGAGCTACATGGAGGATGAATATGTGATGCTATCGCTGAATACCGAGCACAAATTTAATCCGAATTGGAGCCTGCGGCACCGCTTTAATGCAAGTTTTGCCAACGGCTCAGGTATAAACGTCAGTGCCAGCGGCAAGGTAGCGGCCAACGGCGATGTCGGACGCTTTTTCTTTGAAGGAAACGCCAACGGCAATGATTATTTCAACAACTTTTATAACTCGCTGGAACTCACCGGCAAATTCGATACCGGCTTCCTCAAACACACCACGCTGGTGGGCGGCGATTACATGAACACCGATGCCAGAGCGACAATGGGACCGATTTTTGGCTTAAATCCTGCCGGCACTAATATCTATAATCCTGTTCATTTTGCGCAGGCGCCGGCAGTAACCGCATACAATACTTTCGGCTATTCGCAGCCCTGGTTCGGCCTTTACGGCCAAGACCAGATCGAATTGCCTTATCATGTTCATTTACTGGCTGGCTTACGTTACGATAATGCCGAAACCGGCGGCGATTCCGCTTGGGGTGCGTTCGGCAACAATACAAAAATCATCAACCCGACCGTCACGGACGATAAGGTTTCACCGCGCGGCGGATTGCTATGGCAGCCTATTCCGGAACTATCGCTTTACGGTAGTTATACCGAAAACTTCGGCGCCTCAAATGGTAACAATGCTCAAGGAAACCGGCTTCCTGCCCAGACAGCCCAACAATGGGAAGTTGGGGCAAAAACTGAACTTTGGAACGGCCGTTTCACCAGCACACTCGCCTACTTTGACCTGACTAAACAAAACCTGCCGATGCAAGTCGCACAAGGTATATCAAGAGCGGTCGGCGAGGCCGAAAGCAGAGGTATTGAACTGGATTTGACCGGCGAAATTTTGCCGGGATGGAAAGTGATCGGTGCGTATGCTTACACGCCTTTTGCGAAAACTATCAAAGACAGCATTGGCGCGGGAACCGAAGGAATGAGGCTGCACAATGCCCCGGTTAATAACGGCAATCTGTGGACAACCTACGAGTTTCAAGACCGGACTTTGCATGGCTTAAAATTGGGGGCGGGGGTTCAGGCCGTTGGGATGCGCCAAATCGGTTATACCGAAGCCATTAAAACGCCGGGTTACGCCACGCTTAATTTAATGGCCAGCCAATCATGGAAAGTGAGCAAGACCAATGTTACGGCGCAGCTTAACGCCGATAATTTACTCGATAAAACTTATCATGGCGGCATATACAGCTATGGCCCTGCTTTGTACGGAGCGCCGCGCACGTTTATGGGTTCTATTAAGATCGAGTATTGATGTAATACCAGCTTTAAGCGGGACGGGGTTTGCAACCCCGTCCCTAACGTTTCTTCGATGCCCGAGCTAAGCCGTTTGCATTTTACTAACGCAAAACGTTTCGAACGGGGCAACATGCCCCGTCCGGCTGTGGAAGCGTGCAACCCAACAGTGCTTCGCGTGCAGCGCGCATAAGACATAGTTCCCACGCTCCGGCGTGGGAATTCAGTTCACAACGCTCCAGCGTTGCGAATCACCGACTCGACAAAAAACACTAGCTCCACACGGTTTCGGGA
>JAPLRU010000014.1:0-2879 GCA_026399025.1 Methylobacter sp. | reverse complement strand
GCGTGGGAACGATAAAAATGTCTGCAAGCTAGAGTTTGCATGACTCGGGTTCCCAGCCTTGAGATTGGGAGCCAGCACAAAACAGCAACCCAATACGGTTGGTAACACATCAATACTCAATCTTAATCGAGCCTATAACCGTGCGTGGCGCGCCATAGTTAGAAGGCCCGTAGCTATAGACACTTGAGGTGTAGGTCTTGTCGAGCAGATTATCCAGGTTAACTTGAGTGGTGAGACGGGATGCTCCCACTTTCCATAGTTTGCTTACCATCAAATTGGCTGTTACATAACCGGGAGCCTGAGCCGTTTCGTTATAACCGATTTCACGTTGCCCCACCGCCTGCATACCGGCGCCCACTTTTAACCCGTGTACCAGCGGCTGTTGGAACTCGTAGGTTGTCCACAAACTGCCGCTATTCACGGGGGCATTATTCAGCCGTTTACCTAATCGGGTCGCTCTAAAGCCATCTGTAACGGTTTGTGCGAAAGGTGTGTAGGCATAAGCTGCGATGACATTCCAGTTAGGTAATATTTCGCCAGTCAAATCCAGCTCTATACCCCGGCTTTCTTGAGCGCCGGCGGCTTCTGTTATCCCCGGCCTTACCGCAATGGGGACGTTTTGTTTAGTCAAATCGAAGTAAGCAATCGTGCCGCTAAAGCGTTTATCAAAAAGTTCGGTTTTGATGCCGGATTCCCATTGTTGGGCAGTTTGCGGGGGTAATGGTATACCTTGGCTGTATGCATTTGATGTTCCGAAGTTTTCAGTATAGCTGCCGTAAAGCGATAACTCGGGGAGCGGTTGCCATACGACACCGCCGCGCGGCGAAACCCTGTCTTCGTTTCCTTTTTGGCGGTCTGCCGCCCATAGTCCTGTGGATACAGAATCGTTTTCGGCATTGTCGTAACGCAAGCCGGCCATTACATGAAAGTGATAGGGCAGTTCGATTTGATCCTGGGCATAAAGACCAAACCAAGGCAGCGTACCCGTGCCGGTAGTAATTTCCTCCGGCATAATTAGGGGGGCATTTGCCAAATGCGTAGGGTTGTAGATATTAGTCGTATCGTCGGTGCCGGCACTAAATCCGGCATTTGTATACCGAAAATCAGAGCGGTAATAATCGCCGCCCACTAACAAGGTATGTTTAGCAAAACCCGTTTTGAACTTTCCGGTCAGTTCAAGCGCGTTAAAAAAATTATGCTGATAATCGTTGCCATCGATATTTTGAGCGAAGAAAGAACGAAGCACGTCTCCGTTTGGAGCGGCGTCTGAGCCATTTTGCGCAGTCATAGTCAACTCATGATTACTGAAATTGAAACGGTGTTGCAACTTCCAATCTTCATTAAACTTATGTTCGGTATTTAAAGACACCATCGTGTATTCATCTTCCTGAAGATTCCAGGGATCGCCAAGATTTCTTGATCGTGGGATCGGCGCAGGACGATTACCCATGAGAGGCACTGTACCGTTCCCAATTTCTTTAATATCGCTGTATTCTACTTTCAAGGTTGACGTGGTCTTGTCTGAGATATCCCAGCGCAGGCTGGGCGCAACGAACAGTCGTTCATTGCCGCCGAATTCCTGAAAGGTATTATTGGTTTGATAGCCTAAGTTAAAACGGTAGGCGAGATCTTTATTCGCGGTTAGCGGGCCGGTGGCATCGACATTGGTACGATAATGATCAAAAGAACCGAATTGTTGACGCAAACTATAGTAAGGCGTGTCGAGAGGTTGCTTGGTTACGAAGTTGACCAATCCGCCCGGCTGAGAACGTCCATAAAGAAGGGACCCCGGTCCTTTTAAGACTTCAACCCGTTCCACGTTGGTAAGATCTTCAGTGTGCGACCACTGGCTGTTATTTAAAAAGCCATCCCGATAAACATTGGAGTTGCCAAAGCCACGCAGAAAAAACGTTCCGGTACCGCCCGCACCAGCCACCGCCCCGCTGACGTTTCTGAGTGCTTGATCCACCGTAATGACTTGTTGATCTTTCATCACTTGTTGCGATACCACTTTCACCGACATCGGCGTCTGCATAATCGGCGTATCGGTTTTGGTCGCGGTAACGGCGTTGGTGATTTTATAGTCCTTGTTATCGGGAGCATTCACGTTTTTAATCGCAGTTCCGGTCACAGTTACCGCTTTCAATGTGGCCGTTTTCGGATCGGTTTTTTGCGAAGTCGGCGCTTTACTATCCGCATCCTTTTCTATGGTAATGCCGCCATGATCGGTGGAACGAAACTTTAAACCGGTGCCTTGCAGCATAATTTCCAGCGCTTGTTGCGGCGTATAGCTGCCCGATAATGGTTGGGACTTCAATTGATTAACCACGTCGGCCTGATACAGTAATTTCAGGTTGGCGTCGTCAGCCAGTTGGGTTAGCGCATTGTCTAAGGGCTGTGCGGGAATGTTGTAGCTTTGCACGGCTGTTGTTTCGGCCATGACCGATAACGGTATGCTTCCGGCCAGTAGGACGGAGGCGATAGCGGTCATTTTAAAAAAATGACGATGACTAAGCGGTGAGGTGTTTGTGTACATTTTTGCTCCATAACGTAAGACGGCATTTAGCCGGTTATGGAGTAAGACGGGACGGAGAAAAAATCTTGTAATGGGAAATGGATATTTTTTAGCAGCTATTGCCCGTTTTTAAGTTTAGAGCCTGGGAGCAAAAAAATAGCCTATCAATTTCGGTAACTCGCAATAATAATCCCCCACAGCTATCGTTCCCACGCCGGAGCGCTCGTCTTTATACACAAGTCTGATCAAGACCTGATGTAGGCCGGAATAAGCCCGCCCGGCGATAGCCAGGGTGGGCGTTTCCGGCGCTTTTGAGTCTCGGAATGCCGGAAACGCCTGTCCTGCGCTAAAGCGCGGACAGGCT
>JAPLRU010000009.1 GCA_026399025.1 Methylobacter sp. | reverse complement strand
TAATCATCGTCAACAACACTGTCGTAGCGGGTTTATTTGCTGAGTTTTTTGCTGCCCAAAGAAAATGATTTTTTAAAGGCGAAAAAACTGTCAAGCTTTTTTTTGATTTTGTAATGAAAACAATTGGGGCGAGTAGTTACGCAATAAGCACAAAAACGTCAAAACCGGCACGGCAATAAATACCGCCAAATCCGGCTGGCTTAAACGATTGGAGTTGGTCAGCGGATTCGCTTGAGAATCGAGGCAGGGCTTGAACGAGCAATCCTGCATAGTCTCGGAGCTATGTTTGAGTGCGCCGGAACAGCCTTGCATGTGCTCGGACATTGCTTTTAATGCCGAAGGCATGGGCATGGTGCAGGTTGCCGAAATAGTCAAAGAAATCCAGCTCACCAGCAGCACGCAGACCAACGCGCGTAGGCAAGGACGATTTCTTTTAAAATACAACGCTGTTATCACAAGGCCTCGGGGCTGGAAGTCGGTTTATCGATAAACTAACATACGCAAAACTGAACGGCAATTAAATGTAAGGTTTGTGGCTGAGCAGAATAACCGGGGCGATTGCGGGAAGTTGCTTGTTTTGTGGTTTCTGTTGTTTTTGATTTTGACGGTAATACAGATTCGTTAATGTTGATGTGCTTGCAGTTTCGCACCTATTTTCCCCGGTTTTAGCTTGAAGATTAAAGCTTTGCCGTTTTGCAACACTTTGAGTTCTTGCACCGCGTCCCTCGTCGTTCTCTTCATGATAATCATATTTAAGGTCTTTAAAATCAAGCTCTCGCGCGGTTCTAAATAAATCCTCAGTCGCTTCATGCAAAGTCCCCCGATTACCTTTAAGCCTCAACGAATAATCCCCTCCTTGATTGATAATTTGCTCGGCAATGTCCAGTTGTCGGCCCATTGCGTCGATAGTGACAATGCAGCCTTTCAATTCCAAATAAGGCCAACAGCTTGGGAATAGCGGTAATTTCGTTAGATTTTTCATAGGTCGCTTCTTGCCCGAAAACCAAGCGATTCAAGCAACCCCAGGCACTGACCGTATGCAATGGATTTTTATTCTTTGTGCTATCCCGAGAACCGCGTACTGTTTTACCGTCCACAGAAACTATCTCGACATCGACATTATCTTTTATTGTCTCAACCCAGCCGAGGCTGTATTTAGGAAAGATGTCTAGTAAAGAAGAAGGCTATGTGTATCTTGATGCACTCGAGTAGACGCTCGAACGTTTCCAATTCGGCGTCGTCGTCAAAAAGTACCGTTCAAGGTCAAATTGTTCAAGCCGGTTGTCCTAAACGGCGACATTGACTGACTCATCACCAATGAGCTGGCAGGTCGAAGAATTTCACCGCGAACTCAAATAGTTGACCGGCTCCGAGAAATGCCAATGCTGCAAGGCCCGCTCTCAACGCAATCACCACGTCTGGATTTCCTTAAAAGTCAAAGCGAAAGCCTTGAAGAAGTCCCTTTATCAAGTCCGGTCTGATTTATTTTTCGACTATTTGCGGGCCGAACTACGCAATCCCAAAATTAAGGCTTATTCGGGAGCGTAGCGAAAGCCCTAAGTTTGAAAACTGCGCAATTTATTTATCGCAAGGGCAAGCAGCTTATTTGTTCCTGACAATACGCGTTAAAATTTTTTGCTCTGGCCATATCTTTGATGCTATCATTTATCTAAATTAGCAGTTTGAGCCAGCTTTATTGTAGAGCTGGGATTTGTAACGCCGATAAGAATTGGCGAATTTTTAAGTAAGAGTGTGATATGTCAGAGCAAGTTGTAGGTACCGTTAAGTGGTTCAATGATGAAAAAGGTTTTGGATTTATTGAACAAGAAGGTGGCAAAGATGTTTTTGTTCACCACAGTGCAATTAACGGCGCTGGCCGAAAAACCTTAAAGGAAGGCCAAAAAGTTACTATGGAAGTAACTCAAGGTCAAAAAGGCCCGCAAGCTGAAAATGTAACCCCAGCATAATAAATTCATCTCGTTGACCCAGAGTTTATCTGGCTTTTGGGTCAAACTTATGTTTTAGTCACATGCTAAATTCTGTTGACGTTTTATGTCAGCTCAATAAGCTATGAAACGAATAACACCTATAATTTCCGGTCAGCTTTTCAGATCACGAGAAGACTGAATTTTGCCGTATTTGATATTCACTGAAAAGCACTCAACCAAGTGGCGTTCTTTGTATATAGATAAGTAGTGTGATGCAATCCGGCTTCTGTAGAACAACGAATAACCACTTGCGTTTTTCTTGCTGTTTTAACCCTTAATAATCAAACTGTTGGCGGACCTGATCTGCTGAAAGACATCTTTTCTCGCCCCTCTAGTCAAGACAAAATCTCAGGAATCACATAAGGCGCTAAGTTAACTTAGCCTAAATATTGCTGATAAACGTTCAAACTTTTCTGATTTATATCTACTTTAATGTGAATTAAGGGTCGAGTAGACCGGCTCCTTTCAACGAAGTCATCTCTACCCCTCTGCTGATCTTTTTTTCTCATGGTACGCCTTGCCGCACGCGGCTGCTACGTGATCGCAAGCAGTTTTGCTGTGCATCATCAATTGTCACCAAGCCTCTCACAGAACCGTGCTTGCGCTATTTATGCACACGGCTCCTCATTAGAACCAATTTATGTTGGCGCCGATTGAAAATTGATCATTTAGAGGGGGGGTGTACCGATCGAATTTTGACCAGGTAATCCATGTGTCCTGCTTGGTTTTTAAGTAGGAGTAAATCGCTACGATCCCAATTTACCGGTGAGTTTGGCGTTGAATGACGGTTTGCATTGAAATGGTTTAATAAAACCGGACACTTCTAAAGACAGATTTATAATGTCAACAGAGGTGAATAATGAGCGAACAAAATAAACATAAACGTCCCAAATATACACTTGAGTTTAAGAAGGATGCTGCCAAGTTAGTCAACGAAAAAGGCTATACGCATAAGCAAGCTGCGTATAATTTAGGCGTTTCCCTGGGTGCTATTGGCTGTTGGGTAAGAGCCGAAAAAGGCCCCACGGTATCCGCAACCAAGAAGCCTGTTTTGAATTTAGCTGAATTACGGATGGAGCGCGAAATATTAAAAAAGGCCGCAGTCTTCTTTGCGCAAGAACTCCAATAAAATACGCCTTTATTCGAGAGCAACAGAAGACTTTCCCCGTTACCATGTTATGTAAAGTCATGCTGGTCAGCACCAGTGCCTTTTATGCGTGGTCCAGAATGCCGGAGGATGGCGACAAAAAAATACGGCAAAAACTTTAATACAAGCAGATATTAAGCCTGCAAAATTTCATGACTCTAAAAGACTAACGTTTGAATTTCTGTTGCTGGATTTTGACAAAAAGACAGATCCAAGCGCTTACACAAACATAATTCTGCATAATGCTCAAAAAAATAACGGGCAGTTGAAAGCAAATATCAACGGCATTATCTTAAGCGATGGCCTTGTTTTCCCAAATGATTTGGAAAAGGTTTTTACGGGTTTAATTGAAATTATTTACCAAGTGCGGTGTATGTTGGTGCATGGAGAACTGCCCCCAACCAGCACCAATCACGAAGTAGTAAAATATAGCTATTTGGTACTATTTGAGCTAATGCGGGATTTTTGCACATAAGCAAACTAGAATTTAACTCGCTGCCTGTAGTAAACAGCTAAAGCAGAATTATTACTGAGCATCTATAATTTTCGTTTATTTCGTTTATGTTATTATGAGCATCAAACATAAATAATCGGAGTAAGCGAAAATGGCTTTATCAAATATCGTCCACCTGCCCACCCCGCAAGAAGCGGAAGAGGCTAAAATTACCAGCCGGGCATTATCAAAATATGCTAATAATGAGCGCCTGCATTTAAAAATTGCCAGTAATAACAGCGATACAGACGACCTAATCGTACCCGGCTATGCAATAAATCTGTTGCTGGACATCTTAACGGAAATGTCTAAAGGCAACGCCATAACGGTTATGCCGATCCATGCTGAATTATCCACGCAGGAAACCGCAGAGCTTTTAAATGTGAGCCGCCCTCATTTGGTTGAGTTGTTGGAACAAGGCAAAATTCCGTTTAGAAAAGTAGGTACGCATCGGCGTGTTCTGGCTAAAGATGTTTTCGACTATAAACAACGTATAGACGAAGATCGTTTAAAAGCCCTGGATGAATTAGCCGCCCAAGCGCAACAGCTGGGCATGGGTTATGAATAGTGGTGAAGTTTTCGGTTATTTATGATGCTTGTGTTTTGTATCCCGCACCTTTAAGGGATCTGCTAATGCAGCTGGCTTTAACCGATTTGTTTAAGGCCCGGTGGACAGATCAGATCCACGATGAATGGATTGACGCGTTATTAAGGCGGGATAAGTACGACAGGAGAATCTTAGAAAGAACGCGCGATTTAATGGATGCCAGTGTGCGTGATGCCAAGGTGTTCGGCTATGAAGAATTAATTAATGCGTTAGTGTTACCCGATCCAGACGACTGGCATGTTTTAGCTGCCGCGATTAAAGCCGGTGCGAATGCTATTGTCACGTTCAATTTAAAAGATTTTCCCGGCGACGTTTTATCAACCTATGGTATTGAAGCAATACATCCTGATGAATTTGTTTATAGCCAAATAGACTTAGCCCCGGCGATTGCTTGTGGTGCAATCAAAAGACAACGCGAATCATTGAAGAATCCACCGAAAGCAAAAGATGAGTTTTTAGCGATACTGCAAAAGCAACAGCTACCGCAAACGGTATCGGCATTAAGGGCTTATATTGAGCTGATCTAAGCGTTTTGAAATGGACAGCAAACTCTCCTTAAGTCGCCTATTGTCCGGCTCTGAAAATAAACGTTTACACGATTTATTCACGCCCCGCGTTTTGCGGCGCACTTTTAAACTTTATTCCAATCTTTACTGCGAATTCGCCCTGTCTGATAATAAGTAGAAACCAGTTCCACAAAGTCTCTAAAGTCTTCGTTTTCTACTACGATTCTATTTACGGATTGCCAGTCAATTTCAGGTCTGGCAATTGCCGGTAGCAAAATTTCACTTTCTGATGGATTTTCTGCATTAAGTAAAATAACGCCAATACCGTGTAGTGCTGATAACATGCGTAATTCTTGTTCAACATTGTTGTCGGTTAAAAGCATGGTCACTAAATACCCTTCATTTGCCCAGCTAGAATTACTTACCGCTTGAAAAAAACATTTTCTGACATTAGAGCTATTGAGTTCTTTCTTTACTTCAAATGACCATAGCCTTACGCTTTGCCCTCCGCCTTGCTGTACGCAGGTTCTTACTAAATCATTCCAGCCTTTATCAACAGGTTGCATAGCGACAATATCAGGATGCAACCACTGATTGCCTCCATTTCCGCGTAGATTTTTAGAGCGTTTTTCATCAATCCGCTGGCAAAATAAAGAAAGGTCTGACTTTAAATATTCAACCAATAACGGATAAAGTTGTTGTTCGCTTAAAACAAAGCTGTTTGCTGTGCTGCATGTTTCAATTAAATTTTGTTCTTCGTCGGTTATATCTTCATCTTCTGGAACGTTATCTACTGTTGTTTGCGATCGAATTGCATCAGGGTTGTACCAGTAAATACGGGGGCGAGGTTTGTCTTGCCAAAAAACATGGGAATTAGCTTTTAAAATTGCGCCTTTTTGCGCCCCTATTTCAGCAACAATTTGTGACAAGAAAGCCTTGTCGTCAGTAAAGCGGGGATTTTGGCGCTTTTCAATATAGTCTTCTGGATATTGGTCAACGATAGCTTTTGCGATTTCCTTGGCGGCAAAGCGAATCAGTGGGTTGGCCTTTAAATAGTTTATAACTTTTTGATGTTGGGGGATTCTAGGGGGCATGATGGCAAAATAAATAATGTTGATTCCAACAATAGAGATGGAAGCATCTAAAACCGCCATAATTAGCCGTAGCACTATCCGTCGGGCGGCTTTTTATGGAGATGATTGCTAGCGAGTGCGGATTATTTAGCCCGGCAAATAATTTACAGCTATTGACGTAACCCAGACCATTACCCAGACCAAAAGCATATTTATCAAACGTCAGGCATAAAAAAAGCCCTTACATTGCTGTAAGGGCTTGATTTATTTGGCTCCCCCGGACGGGCTCGAACCGCCGACCTAATGATTAACAGTACCTGAAACAGCCACTATCACCTGTTTGCTTTTGCATCATCCTGTCCACTTCAAGCCTCTGCCACATCGTTTACTTTTCAATTTGACCGTCAAAAGCCGGAAAAGACCGGAAGAAGACCGCAGCCTCTTACCCCAGAATAGAACCGGATTGTTTATTTTCTACAATCAAGCACCCAATTAACATAGATCGAATCTAACGTAATTAATTGGCTCTTTTTGTTGACTCAGATTGGATCATAGATTCTAATGAACTTCTTGGTGTCACTCATATTAATTAATGGCCATACCATAAGCAAGTTAGGGTAGCCGCTTGATTCTAAGCCTTATGATAACAATGTATTGCCCCTCACTTCGATTTGGGTATTGATAAATGGATAAAAAATACTTTCAACTCAACTTACCTTTATTTACGGAACGATTAAAAATAATGACCAGTAATACATTAGATCTTTTAAGCGAAGAGACAACACGGATACTCTGTTTACAGGCAGATACCTTAACTAAAGCATTAAAAATCAATAATTTCTTAAATTCAGGTACGAGCCAAAAAGAAAAAACGATTGGTATTAAAGAAATTGAAGAATGGGTGGGGCATCTTGAAAATGAACGGCAAAAGCTCGATAAGCTCGAAATGGTTTTAGCTGTTATTGGCACGATGAAAGCAGGTAAGTCAACAACCATTAACGCTATTGTGGGTATGGAGATTTTACCTAATCGTGAAACAGCCATGACCACATTACCGACGCTAATCCGTAATAAACATGGGCAAATACAGCCTGTTTTAACTATTAACAAAATCCAACCTTTACTTGCGTTAAGTAAAAATGTTGCCGCAAAACTGAAACAATTGGACTCCGATGAAAAGGATAAAATCGATTTACAGGGTATTGAAGATGGTAAAACGCTAATTGCTCAACTTGTGCAACAAGGTGGCTACACATTTGAAACCGAGTATGAAGGTCAAGAAGCTATTTTTGAGTTTCTAAGACATCTCAATGACATTATGCGTTTGGCAAAGGATGAAATAATCAACATTTTGCCGCCTTATTCTGAATATGAAAATTTGGATGACTTGCCGGTGATTGAAGTGGAGTTTTGTCATTTAAAAGACAATCAAGGCATGGCTCAGGGTAGCTTAGCTATTTTGGATACACCGGGACCTAATGAGTTTGGTCAGAGTGAGGCTTTACGGCGTGTGTTTAAAACACAACTTGAGAAAGCATCTGCTGTTTTGCTGGTTACAGATTTTACGCAAATGCGGACTGAAGCAGATCAAAATGTGCGTGAACAATTAGCTGCAATAGACAGCTATCTATCTAAAGATCGCCTTTATGTTATCGTTAATAAATATGACATGTGGAATACAAACTGCATGAAAATAGACGAAGTTAAAAACTACGTTGCAGGTAATTTGATGGAAGGTAAGGTCGAAGCAACACAAGTTTTCCCCGTATCTTCCTATCTTGCCTATTTAGCTAATAGAGCAAAAGGATACTTAGTTCAAAATGACAAATTACCCTCTTGCGAGCAAGAGCCGTGGGTTGTGGATTTTGCAATAAAAGCGTTTGGGGAAGGCTGGGACGAGGAAGATATTAACGATATTGCTAAAGTTAAAAAACGTATTGAAAAGCTTTGGGGGAAAAGCTTTTTTGACGAACCTGTTGAGAAAGTAATCAAAGAAGCGCATACAAATGCTGCAAAGATAAGTTTGAAATCGGCAATTAGCAAAATTGCTGAATATAATCGTGAATTTTCGAATACGCTGAATCTTCGTTCCAATGCAATGACGAAGAATATCAGTGAAATTCAGCAAATGATGCACAACTTTCAAAGCGATATTGACCGTTGTGAAGAGGTAAAGAAAGACGTTCTTTCGACTACAACAAAGTTTTTATCGGTATTAGAGCAGGATATGAGCGGGGTTATGGCGACACAACAAACTAATATCCGTAAAATTATTGATAAGTTCTTTGACGAAGGCAAGATGATGGAGACAGCTTTACAAGAACAAATGGTAATTAAGGCATTAGAAACACTGAAAGCAGATAATCTCAGAAATTTTCTTCGCGACTTTGCGATGGGGGTTGGATTTTCACAATTAATAGAAAACCAAAATACAAAATATCGCCATAAGCAAGAAGAAAAAATCCGTCAAACTTTTGATCCTAGTTCCCCCCCAAATTGTTTTTAGTAGCGCCTATGGAGCTGATAAGTTAATCAAAAATATAGAGGATGACATCACAAAAATTTTTGAAACTGCAGACAATCAACTCAATTCAATAACCAATGATTTGATCCTATTAACTAGTCAAAATATTTCTCAACAAATTAACTCCGTTGTGGCTGATATTCTGGAAAAAGCTAAAGAAAAATTGAAAGGTAACGATGATGTGGAAGTAAATTTTAATCTACCCAATATTAACTTAACTATCTCCGATATTGATACCTCAATGTTATTTGAGGTTGATCGCCATGAAAAAACCAAAACAATACAGAATTCAAGATATAAAAAAAGCGTTTGGGGGTGGGTTTGTGAAAAAATTGGTACAAAGGACTGGGGAAAAGAAGATATTTCATATCAAGAAGTAACCTATAGCGTCGATCTTGAGAGAATTAGAGACCAAATCCTTTCGCACTTAAAAAATCAGGAGCGCCAACTTTCTAATCAAACGCTTGATTATTTAAGTGCAGAGTTTCAACCCAACATAGACAAGCATTTAGAGGAACTGGTGCATTATCTTCAACGTTACAGTGGCGTGTTGGGTGATGGAATAAAATCGCATGAATTAGATAAGGTTGCCAAAGCTGAGTTACAAAAACAGCTTGATAAGCTATCGAAAGGACAATCGGTACTGAACGATGATATTAAGGTTAGTCTTGAATCCATAGAAGCACTGTCTCAAGTAACAGTGAGTATGGCTATTTAATTTCTTTCATTAAAAAATGACTATGAGAAACTCCCCCATCCAATTCGACACGCTCATGCTCGAGCATCCACAACTTAGTGAAAAATCACTAGTTGATTTTGTTAATGGCTTAGAAGTCATTGATGATCATATTCGCGTTCGAGAACAAGTAAACAACCGATTTATTTCAAGAATGTGGGGTGATTTAAATGGTGAAAGCGCTTTGCGTCAACATACCATAGACCAACATGTTACTGAATCATTAAAAACCGTTTCTACATGGTTGCAATGTTTACAAGATCAACAAATTCAAAGCGACTTGGCAATTGCAAAGGTCGGGAGTAAGTTACTCGAAACACGCCAAGGAGTAATGGTTCTACTAGAAAAGCATAACGCGCTACGCCATGAGGTAGAGAAACTGCTGGTTTCAATGGATGACATGAATGAAAAATACGGCCAATTATCGATACGAATTGAGCAAGTAAATGATGGACGTTTAGCAACGCAACATATTGAAGCTGTCTTTGATAAATGGGAAGCGGGGCGCTTAAACCATTATCCTGTTTTAGTGCGTTTATTTTTGGTTTTCGATGAATTGTACTGGGGCGATTTTGGTAATTATTGCCGTAAATGTGGCTTACAACATAAAGAAATACAACGGCTAGTTCAGCAAGTTCAAGATAAAAGCCTTATTCAACTTAAGGACGATTGGTTGAATATGCAATTATCGTCAACGGCTTATCCTTGGCAGATTGACACGAAGCAAGGTTTGCAAAAATTACATGCTGAACACAATGAAGTTATTGCTTATTTAACAGATGAGGCAATAAATGATTCTATGCCAATGCTATGGGGATTAAATCAACTAGCCAACGATCCTTATCGTGAATGCACATTACCCAGTGTAAATTTACCGATTATTTTAAACGCGCAAAATGCCGTCAATCGTTTCAGTGCTGATTTTGGAGTACGTTATATCAATGAATAAATCTAAAGTTGGATTAGTTTTATCAGGCGGCGGTGCGAAAGGAGCCTACCAGGTTGGCGTATTAAAATACATGGCAGAAACTGGTATGAATGTTGATGCCATTGCCGGAGCAAGTATTGGAGCGTTAAATGGAGCGGTAATTGCCAGTGCAAGTAATCTTAATGAAGCCAGTGATCATTTAAATCAACTATGGCAAACATTAGCCAATGAATCACCTTTAAAGTTCAACAAATTAGTCGTAGCGTCTTATTTGGGTTATTTGTGCATCATGGGTACAAGTCGCTTATCTCCCGTTTTATCCATAGCAAAAGATTTTTTGATACAGAAAAAAATTATAGATTTGGGCGTTCTTGATAATTCTCCTGTAAAAAAACTGATTGACGCTTACACCTCACCTGAAAAATTAAAAAAGGGCCTACCGCTTTATGTGTCGATTTTTGAATCCGACGATGTTGCAGAGACTGTTCTCAGCGCGGCTATGGGGGCATTAGGAATTACTGACAGCAGACCATCAGAATTTCGTCATGTACAATCTTTTCCAGATGAAAAACAGAGGGATGTTATTTTAGCCTCTGCGTCCTTGCCGATGTTATTCGCACCACAAGAAATAGATGGTAAACGTTATGCGGATGGCGGCATTGGTGGTTGGCAAAAATCACAAGGTAACACGCCAATTACGCCTCTCATAACAACGGCAAACTGTACGCACGTTATTGTTACCCATTTAACTGACGGTAGTTTATGGAATCGGCATGATTTTCCAGACACTACAATTCTTGAAGTGCGACCCAAAAAACCGATTACGCAAGAATCAATGCTGAAGGATTTACTGAATTTCCAAGCTGACAAAATTAATCAGTGGATTGAGCAAGGCTATGAAGATGCAAGTCGTTGTATAGGAGATGTGGCTCGTGTACTCAAACAACAAGCAGAATCAACAGGCGCGATAGAAAAAAGAAATACTGTTTTGCAGGAATTGGATGATGATATTTTTTCACTTTCATCCTTCAAATGAAGTTGCAACTGACCAATCGAATAGAAGAAGGAACTCGATCACTCCTGATACTTCCGAGTCATTTTTGCCGTCTTCTGCTTGAATTCCTGACGTAATGTTTCAGGTTTCAAGATTTCAATTTGTTCTGCAAAGCCCCATAGCCACCAGCGTAATTGCCCTGTATCTCTGACATAAGCTTTGAAATGGCTCAGCCCATTATCCCGCAGAGTCATTTGTTGCCCCTCAGTCAACTTCGATTCGCGCAGATGTATAGCGACCTCCTCATCAATCAATAATTCAAGTTCAATGTTGTCACCGATCAAAAAATCAACATGACCGTCTTGGATATAAGCATCCAAATCAAATCCAGCCGGTACGGTGCGGGGCGTGTCGGTGAGAGTGGCTTCAACAAATCGGTGCAAGCTCAGCAAACGAATATCACTGTAATCGCGTAAGGTACAGACTAGGTAGGTAACGGTACCCCGAAAAACCAAGGCTAAAGGATTCACCCGATAGCTTTTGTATTGATCGTCGCGGCGAGCAAAGTATTTACCTTCGAAGCGGCAATTATCCAATAAGGCGGTGTAGATCGTATTCAATACGGAAGCATCAATGTCCGGCGGTATCAGTTGCTGGGTTTGCGGTAATACCCGGATTTTTTCCCGCCAGTTAGCATAAGGTGTGTCATGTTTGTTGATAAGGTTGGTCGCTGTATTGAAGTGGGGCTGCAACTGTTGCAAGGCACTCGGGGGGAGTAAGTTCTGCAAGCGTTGTTCCGCCAGATAGAATGCCAAAGCGGTAGGCGATTCCATTTGAGGAATTTCCATAACCGTTTTTTCTGTATCCAGATACCAATAACAAGCACTGTCGCGTTTTTCATTTCTCAATTGAGGGAATACACTGGCTAAGCCATCCAAATCCCGTTGGATCGTTCGATAGGTCGGCAGTTCAATACCTTGTCGTTGCAGCTTGCCAATAATCTCAGGTATTTTGATGCCTTGCGGAAAGCGGGGAATTGTCAGCAATATTTTCCATTGTCTGAACATCGAATCGGCCATTAGGTTTACCTACTGTGGGGGGAAAAGTTTGTTTATATAAAAATGCACACGGATTGACCTATTCACTGTTTGCTTTGAATTGGAATGACAGTGTAAGTCTACCGGTAGACGGGTTCTGTCTATACCGATAAAAACTTTTCATCGTTACAGCTAATCAAGCCATTAAAAAAAGTTTGATGAAAAAACACAGCTAGACATATTACGTCTAGTCGCTGTTTTATCCTAAGCGCTTCTTTAAACAAGAAGTAACCAGGAGTCAAAAAATGAGTCTTTTAAATGCAGCGCTACACTACGCCGAAAATGGCATCCCCGTCTTCCCGGTCCATGGCATTGACCGTCAAGGCATGTGTACCTGTCAAACCCCAAACTGTCCTCATCCAGGTAAACATCCTATCTTCAAGGGCGGTTTCAAAATAGCTACGACCCATCAACAGCAAATTACCCAATGGTGGACTAAACACCCTGACGCTAATATTGGCGTTCCTACCGGCGCATTGTCAGGCTGGTACGTGGTCGATGTCGATCATAAAAATCGCGGTATCGATAACTACAAGCGTTTCAACGAACAACATGCCAATGACCTCCCTTCAGCAAACTTGAAGGTGCGTACCGGCGGTGGAGGCTGTCATTTGATTTATGGGCAACCCTCTGATGGTCAAGCGGTAGGTTCCGGCACCAACATCGGTAGATTGCAGAGTGTCGATTTTCGCGGTGATGGCGGTTACATTGTAGTTCCACCGAGCTCGCATGTCAGCGGGAGAAACTATCGCTGGCAGGATAATTGCGCCTTCAAGGATAGCGAAGATTTGGCACGGTTGCAGCCACTACCGGCTATTCTCGCCGATTTAGTCAATCTTTCTGCTCGTACCCATAGTCAAGTTGCTCAAGATAGCGTGAATGAAGGCGGGCGCAACAATTACCTTTTCAAACAAGCCTGCCGATTCCGTCGGGACGGTGTTACCGATGAGGAGTTATTAACGATCGTCTGTGCTGAAAATCAAGCTACTTGTCACCCCCCGTTGGATTTGACTGAAGTAGAGCAAATTGTTGGCAGTGCCTTAAAGATGAATATGAACTCAGCGCCAAGTAGAACGGATTCGAGCCAAGCGGTTGTTCGTCACCGTATTCCAAGCAATACGCAAAGTCAGCATCCTACAAGTTCTAAGTCGAAAACTAAACAAGACGATGAGGATGACGCGTTTGACAAGCTCATGGATATTGCTGCCGAACATGAGTTTTGGACTGACAGTATCAAAAAAGAATTTGTAACATTTTGGGTGCCACACAAATCAACTAATAACACGCAAAACTTGCCAGCTCAAACCATAGCTACCGGGCATTACGAGAACTGGCCTATTGACTCATCTCAATATCGGCGTTTTTTAGATTTCCAATATCGAACGCGTTATGGGAAACGTACTCCTCAAAAAGACCTTGATATTGTATTGGCGATTTTGAAGGGTGATGTCCTGTTCAGTGAGAACAGCTATGACACCCATGTACGCACTGCACGCGATGAAGATCGCATCTTTATTGATTTAACGGATGGTCATTGGAATGTAGTTGAAATTACCGCAACAGGCTGGTCTAAATTTGACGGCAAGGTGCCGGTAAAGTTTGTGCGTACCAGCAATGTACAGCCCATGCCGATCCCTGATCCTTCAGGTGATTTTGATAGCTTACGTCAAGTATTCAGACTGAAAAGTGAAAATGATTATATTTTACTGGCAGCTTGGTTGATGTTTGCTTTTGTAGAGCGGGGGCCTTATCCAATATTAGCGTTAGAAGGTGCGGCAGGTTCGTCAAAAACGGTGCTTACCAAACAGATCAAACGGCTAATTGATCCAGGGAAACCGGTTAGTCAGGTTATGCCAAAAGACTTTGGCAATTTGTTCATCAGTGCAAACAATTCGCACCTGATTGCTATCGATAACCTGTCTAAAATTTCCCAGGATATGTCAGATATTTTGTGCGGTATTGCCACCGGTACCAGTTTCAGCAAACGGGGGTTATATACCGACGGCGATGAAGTCATTTTCGACGTGTGCAAGCCGATTGTGTTGAATGGTGTCAACTCAGTCATAGAGTTCTCTGATCTGGCTGACAGAACCCTTCGTATATCGCTACCGCAAATCACCTCAACGAAAAATCAGAGCGCTGGCAACCATCAAGGACGTCTGAGTAATGAAGAAGTAGAGGAGTTATTTCAATACTGGAGACCTAAAATGTTGGGGGCTATATTTACAGCGCTACAAGCGGCACTTCCCCGATATAAAACCATCACTGACTTACCTGATGAAATTCGTATGATGGATTTTGCTCAATGGGCCGTAGCAGCGGGTAATACCTTGGCAACGGGTGAAGTGGATATCTTAGCCGTCATCACAGAAAATCGTCAGCATAGTGCCGCACCTTTGCTTGAAGATAGTGTCTTGAACTCTGCATTATTAGATTTTATGCAAATTAAAAAGAGCTGGTCAGGAACTCCGACCGAGTTATTCGAAAAGTTGGGTAGATTGATTACAGTTGAAGAAGCAAAGGATAAATCATTTCCAAAACAGGCCAATCAACTCACCAAGGAGCTGAACAAATCGATTACGACCCTTAAACAATTTGGAATTGATTACAGTCATTCAGAAAGTAGTAACCATAAAAAGAGAATCATAACGCTTGACTATACCCCAATCACCAACAAAAGCGATGATGTTCCGGATGATGATACTGAACAAAAACCGGGGGGCGAATCTAAAGCAACGCGACCTACCAACAGGTATAGGCGGGGTGATTCCAGTGTAAAGCGAGTCAGACCTAATCAGTATGCTAAAGCATAGCATCCTAACCCCAAAAAATAGTTGATGCTTCTTAAAACCATCGTCCTCGGATAATAGGGGGCGATGGTTTTTTTTATCGCCCTGCTTCACAGTAACCACAAGCCCAGCAAAATAAAGTATTGGGCGATGATGGCGATAGGGGCGGTGTTTTTTCAGCAAACGTTTTTTTAGAAATGGAATAGATGAAATTCAAGAGGGACGATTGGTAGCAAATCCCTGCGTTATCTTCAGAAATAAAACATTGTCTCTATAGTCTATTGGTTCAGGAGAAATTCATTGCACTTAATCTATCAATGATTTAGCTTACTTTTGGGTTCAGTTATTACCTTTGAACTTTTGGGCTAAGATATTGCTATTGCCCAAAAAAAAGATCCCTGCTTTATCAGCTAGATGCAGATAACTCAGGTTGTATGAATTTGGCTCATCGTCAGCTGATTAACTGAGTTGATGAATAGATGCACAGTTTTCTACCTCGCTTTTTATAAGTGAGGTAGAAATAAATTCAGCAAGAAAAATCATAATAGAGGGTGTTATCGCCATTGCGCCACTATCGCCCCAGCTATGATATTCATGGTCTGTGGAGGTAGCGATGATTTTTATTTACCGCCCCGCTTACGCTATTGATTGAAAATTCAAAGGTATGTGTAAGAAATTTTTTCAGCAGAAATCATAATATAAGATGTTATCGCCACTGCGCCACTATCGCCCCAGCTATGATATTCATGGTCTGTGGAGGTAGCGATGATTTTTATTCACCGCCATCGAATGCTGACTATTGACAGAAAAGTAGTCCAAACCCCTCAAGGGTTTGGACTACTTTGATTATATTGCTTTCAACTCATCGCATGGGCAATCCTGTCAGAGACCGTATCCGATACTTTCCTCAGCGTTTCATCGGCCAAATGCGCATAGCGGCTGGTCGTTTTGGATTGACTGTGCCCAAGTAAATGTTGCACTTCATACAGAGAAGCGCCGTTATTGATAGCAATGGACGCATGCGTATGCCGTAAGTCATGGATTCTGAAATTGCTGATACCCGCTTTCTTCAACACCCTGGCAAAGGCTTTCTGGGGATTGTTGATTTGCTTACCTTTGATCTTACCTGGAAAAATATAAGGATTGCCGGGAACTCTGGGTTGTCTTTGCAATAATTCAATCGCCATACCATTCAATATCACGTGGCGTAGTTTTCCGCTTTTACTTCTGGGGATATACCAAGTCCTTTTTTGCAGATCGACGTGTTCCCATTTTGCATCCAAGGCTTCTTGACGCCTAACCCCCGTATACAGCAACAATTCAAATGCAGCAGCGGCGACCGGGTTTTCTTCCGTTTTCAAGGCATCAATGAAAGCAAATATCTCCTGATCGGATAAGTATCGGTGACGCTCATTATTTTCCTGGTGTTTGCGAATGCCCGTAGCCGGATTTTTATCCATGAATCCCCAATTGATCGCCAGTTTAAACATCCGATGCAGTAAGGATAAATGCCGATTCGCCGTAGCCGGGCAGTATTTGTTCTTCAATTGATCATGGTAGCGTTGCAGTTCCTGAGTGGTAATTTGATCCAGTCGCCTGTTCTGGAGGAGCGGTAATAAATGTACGCGCAGTTTTGATTCATCATCATGAGCACTGCGTTTGGTTGAATAGGCATGGGGTAAGTAATGCTGGCTGACATATTCGCCAAAGCTTGGGATTTGCTGTAGCTGGTGCTTCTCTTCTTGAGGATCAACGCCCTTGTTTATCATGGCTTTGAGTTCGTTACAACGATGCCTCGCTTCTATCAATGACATGGGGCCGAATTCGCCGACCTTGATACCGCGCTTGCGCTTATTGATAGTGTAGCGGAGGTAGAAGAATTTTCGACCCTGTTTGCTGACCAATAATTTCAACCCTACCGCCTGGGTATCGCTGTATTCTTTCTCCCTGGCCAAGGCGTCTTTAGGATTGGGCGGTAGCTGTTCTATCCATTTCTTGGTGAAGACCAAGCGTGTTTCCTGTGTATTGTCTGTCATGATTTTTTACCTTTGTTTTTAGGATGAAAAAAGTACCCCCTTGCCGGATTGCGACCGGCGTTGTAGTTGCGGTGGTTATCAGGGGGTAGTTTGCTATCAAAATGTTCATTTGCGAGTGAATGACTATTGGAAATGACAACAGAAGAGATGAAATAAAACAGGCGTGATTCAATTTCGCCGGTAGATTATTGAGATTGATTGAAAAAAACCTGTAGCGTTTTGTAGAGACGAGTTTAAGTAGTCTTACACCCCAAGTAAGTCTTTCTAGCAGTAAGTCTGCATCACGCCTTGACACTCAACGTAAGTGTCAAGGACGTGAGCAATAACCGGGTAGATTTTTAGCCGCTTCCGGTTCATTTCAGGTGTTCAGCGAAGAAATCCGGCTAAGTTTGCCTGCTCAGCCAGTGTAGTACATCGTTTTTGGCTTCTGATTCAGCCTCTTGCCGTGATAGATTTCCGTCGTATTGACGAATACCCGCCCGTTCTTCAAAGTACTCCCTGGCGTTTTCATCCAAGGTAGTGACCCAGCCAGCAATTTCAGGGTCAAGGGGTAGGGGATGATGTGACTCGCTCACGGCTAATACTCTTCAGGTAGCAGGAGGGTGGTCGCGCTACGATCGGCTTCTGTGATAATCCAGATTTTGGCACCGTTAACCAATGCGTAACTCGACAGGATGCGCGCACCTTTTTCAATAGCTTGCTGATTGGCTTGGGCATCTTCTTCAGGAACGGTTCCCCAATCCCCCTGGCAATGCCGGTCTAATAAGTGAGTCGCTGTTACGTGGTGTTGTTCCAGTGCCAGGATTGCGCCCGGTGTCGCGACAACTTTGCCCAGTGAAAATTTTGGAGCGTTAGCGGTTGAGTTCATTTTCTATTTCCTATCATGAAAAAAGCCCCATGAAATCTACACGCTTCATGAGGCTTTGGAGATTTAAAAAGGGAGGGAGGTTGATTCAATACGTGTATTGCGCTTGCAAAATCAGCCCGGCGTTATTTCAGTGAATTCGGCAAATTCATCACATAGTTTCAGAATCCGCTCATCAATACCGTCCTCTTTGGGAACGATAAAGACCTCAGCAAATCCGCTGTCGTTGGCGATATAAACTGCTTCAAAAAAGTGGCCTTGATCGATCAGGTATTCAAAGTCAGGCCTATAGTCGGGATCGCCATAGACTTCATCACTGAACAAGCTTCCTAACAGATTGATACCGGTTTTTTCTTCAATACTTTCCGCCGTATCTCCTGGCTGAACTAAGACAAAATAACCATGAAGATCAGGATCGTAAGGCTCTGGCTCACAGATATTTTGGAAGCGTATCTGCAACAAAGCGTTGATTTCAGGGTCGATAATATCAACAAGCTGTTTAGGATCACGCAGCACGATCATGACGGTTCACCTCGTTTCTTGGCGGGCTTTTTACCCGCCACCGTTGTGATGTTTTCAGTTATTTCCAATTCATGTTCATCCTGTTCACTGATGTCCGTATCGAGGGTGTTTCGCTGCAATATTTGCATTTCTTCCTCATCCAATTCGGCGTTGTCTGTAGCGCTAGAATCAGGGGTATCCCTTTCAGCTTCAACTTCATCCTTATCTCCAGTCTGATTTTTGGTGAGAGAAGCTTTACCAATACGCGCTTTAGGCGGTTCAGGTTGATAAGATTCTGCTTGATCTGTAAGGGCTAACACCTCTGTTTTCCACTCAGACCAATTCGGTTGTAGGGCATGTTGATGAACAGAATCCGCTACCGGCAATAACAGTTTTTCAGCGCGCAGTATCGCCGCCAAAAAACCGGCATTATTAGCCGACTGTCCCACAAAAGCGTTCTTGAACAGCTTTGATGAAATTGCTTCGCCGGTTTTGATGCCTTGAAGACACAGCTCCACTTTTTCAAACGGTACTATTTCTTTGGAGTAATAACCGCCGCCGTCATTACCCGTAATCGTCAGGTAAATGTGTTGCTGAGATTCATCGGTGAGTATGCGGTAATGAAGTTTACCTTCGCTACGCTGTCCGGTTTTGTTGGCCTTACCGGATTTTAAGGACAGGTAATTCTTGGGGAGTGATTCATTTGGATTTTCTGCTGGGTTCATGTTGATTCCTTATCAGGGCTTTAAAAAGCAAAAAACCTCGCAAATCGATAAAGATCGGCAAGGTTTTTTGAAGGGGGCGGATTTTTCAATTTATTGAGACCTAAAATTCCGCGAAAAGCTCTTAGTGTTATGGATTGAATTTAAGGCAAACACAGAGGCTGCGCATCCTCAATGTCTATTTTTTGCTTGATAACGGGATTGTTGTCATCGACCTGATAATTTCTTTTCCAATAGCTTGCCGGCCGTTTCAACTATAAATTCACCAACGGCTTTCCCTATTTCAACCAAGGCGGAAGCGATCACGCCGGATATGAGGGCTTCAGATTCGGCTTTTTCATCGGTTGAGTTGCTGGTAGGTTCTGGTTTTGGTGGAATTTTTTTCTCTTGAGGCATGGTAACGATCTCCAATGGGTAAATGATTTGCACTATACAACGCATAAGCCTGAAGTCAGGCTACGGTAATCCTTTGTTTTAAATAGGACTATTTAAATAATATATGCTTGAAAATCGTTTAGTTACGGTAGTCGCGTGAAGGAGGCGGTCAGCGCCGTTTTGTGATGCAATTTTCCAAAAAAAGAACTAACAAATAAATAGGAGTACGTCACTGACAACGGCTGTGCTCTAAAACCCAAATTAATTCAACAAAAGGAAAATTTTATGCAAGAACATATTTCATCATTAAAAGACACGATCTGGTTAGCTGAAAGGCTGGGCTTATCGGTCAGCACCATCGAACGTTTGAGAGCTAGATTCTCAAAGGACATTCCAGCCCATCTCACCATAGGAAAATCTATCCGCTATGATCTAGCCACCGTTGAAAAGTGGATAGCTGACAAAATGCAATTGAACAATATTCAAAGTGAGGTGTCCTATGTTAAATAACCCCCAAACTTCTTTTCTAAGTCGCTTCCAATACAATCTGGAAGATGAGGTTGATTCTGGTATTATCATTACCTGCTGCCCCAAAACGATTTTTACCGTCAATCCAGATGAAAGTCGTGTAGTGAAGGATCTCTTTGTCACTTATCGCAATGGACGCTGGCATTTAGTTGATCCCCTTTTTTATCTCAATGCGGCTCATGTCACTGGTTTATTCAGGGCTGAGCTTTATGAATGTGTTGATAGGGACGGTGATGATTTTTTGCTGATCAGCACTTATCCTTTGACCTGTAAAATTACCTCTTGGCGCGACTCTGTTTTAGAGGTGATTGACAATGCGAGAGAGAATTGGGTGACGATGAAGAAAGGAATGGATAAATATGATTTTCAAATTGTCAATAACGTTAAGCATAAGCCTCGCTGGCCCCGCTATTCAATGGGCAGTTTTGTGGAGGAAGCGTTCCATGAAAACGTGATTTACTATGATGAAAGCGAGCTACTGCCTTCTTAAGCGATTGGTAGGAAATTAACGTGTAGATGTATTTACCCCCCATTCCCTTAAGTTAGGGAATGGGGTTTTCTCTGTGGTTTTAGTATCCTGAAAATCAACGGTGAGAAGAGCTAAATGGCGACAAAATCAGCATTTACCTATCTTTCAAAAGCTACTGCCTTGGTATTTCCATGTAGAGAAGGCCATCTTCAGTAGTTTGTGCGCTGTACTCGATATTTTTAACTGTGCCATGCTGATTAGTATTATTCTTTACTATATCCATATTAGCGATACAGAATACTTTTTTAATAGCATCATCCTTAGCTTCAGTGCGAATGGCCGAAAGCGAAGTGGTTACATTGGGATCAGGTGGAATCTTTGCTAGTTCCATCATTTTCTCTATAGCCCACTCTTTGACTTTATCATCCCCACAATTCGGAGTTTCTTGGGCAAATCCTACAGTGGGTGCGCTTAAAAATATGAATAAGATTGCCCCGGTTAACCTTTGCATTGCTTTGTACATTTATATCTCCAGTTGCTGCTAGCAAATAATTTTGATTTAAAAACATAGCTCCTATAGAGCCAAGGAAAGCCTATATAAATGACTTAACTCGAATTCAGCTGATTATTTTGGCTAGACTTGAGCGTTAAATATTTGATGAGTTTTTACTACAGCTCTTCCCCTTCACTCGCCTACTTCATAGGATATTTAAAAATATCTTTGGGGGTTTCAAGGGTTATTTCTGAAAACTCTAATTCACTACTAATTTCAAATTTGGGTTCTTTACCCTTGTTGCAAATGTAAGAATAGAGATTTCCGATACCCTCTGTTGCTCCAGCAGAAGCGCCATCTTGATCAAATGGGACAGTCCCGGTAAATTTTTTTATTTCTTCATCGTATGCGATATAAGCAGGAAGTTTTTTGGAGCAAAAAACAAATGCCTCACTTTTATCTTCCCACTGAGATTTTTCAGGTGGAAAATCAGGGTAGCCCTTTGAGTCAATTTCAGAGTCAGAATAATCAATGGTTGTGGTGCTGACATATACTTTGACTAATTCGCCCTTGCTTTCTGATTGGATAGTCTCTTGTTTTTCAATCTTCCACCACCAACACGAATTCATGTGGCATCGACCCTGCACAACATTTTTAGATGCTGTTTTCTGAGCTATAGGTAAATCAAGTTCCTTTATTCTTTCTTCATAGACGTCTTTCAGGCAGTCGGTATCCTTGCATTGATTACGATTTTTTAACCAAACGAGCTGCTCTGATTTTAGAGTCTTTTTATCAGTAACATTCGATGCCGCTTTTTTGTATGTCTGCGCTAATAAATCATCAAGGTCGGAGAGTTGCTTTTCTGAACAAATTGTTTTTTCTACAAATGTTGATGCTTTCGCGCAGTTAAAACCGGCGGCATGGCTTTCTAATGTAAATAACAGAATGCCAACGCTAATAGTGATAAAAAGTAATGTTTTGGGGTTGTTCATGCGAATTAGATTTTTCATATTATTATTTCCATGTACAAAAATCTGGAAAATCAATTAATTTTGCTGTTGCCTCAGGATTGCCTTCTAACGCCTGTTTTGCAAGTACTCCACAAGCAGAAGATGGTTTTTTTGTGTAGAACTGAGCAACATTGTCGGCACAGGCACTACATAATCCCATGCTTGAAAACTTATCCCTTGAGTAGCCATAACTTTTCCCTTTTTCTGATCGTTGTTTGATTTTGTAAGGCTTGCCAAGAATTTCAGCAATAGCTTCAACCTCCATAGATTTAAGGTCTCCGCTGTCAATCAAATCAGTAACACTTTTAGCATCGCCGTTACATAAGCTGCTAACAGCCTCCTCGTGATATCTGCTGTAAGAGTCGTCAGGTAGTTTTGCACGCTTGGCTAACTCCTCCATATTTTCAGTATAGTTTTCGTTGCCGTATTTAACATCGCTACATTGAATATCAGCAAAAGCTGAAGAAGATACAAATGCGGCATATAAAATGAGAGCGGGTAACAGTTTCAAAGTTGCCTCCAGTTTTTTGAGATAAGCCTATGGATGTGCATCAAATAAGTTGAGTACCTAATAGGCTATCCAAATACAGAATAAATGGTCATGCTTAGATGATGACAAAATCAGCACGGGTAAGAGCCAAGATTGCAACTATCAAAAGCAGGTTGTACTCCTTGTCTATACCATAGCTAACGGCATCATAGAATAATGCTTCTGAGGTGGATCAAAGAGGTGAAGCACTGTAACACTACTGATAGACGTATTATGTCTATCTACTCTGTGGTTCCTATTCCAGGCGTTCTGTGCTGAAAATGATGTG
Organism: Methylobacter sp.; assembly: GCA_026399025.1. Classification (GTDB taxonomy): domain Bacteria; phylum Pseudomonadota; class Gammaproteobacteria; order Methylococcales; family Methylomonadaceae; genus Methylobacter_A. The sequence goes on along the minus strand of JAPLRU010000009.1, from coordinate 11,442 downwards.
GTAGGTTTGTATGGGAATTGCGCAAATGGCAAATATAGAAAAACGTGAGCAAACCGACCCAATGACTACAAGTACCGGAGATCGACCGGACGCAAGGCAAAAAAAAGCCCTTACATTGCTGCAAGGGCTTGATTTATTTGGCTCCCCCGGACGGGCTCGAACCGCCGACCTAATGATTAACAGTCATCCGCTCTACCGACTGAGCTACAGGGGATTAAAACTTGTTTCAGTATGGCGCGCCCGGAGAGATTCGAACTCCCGACCGCACGGTTCGTAGCCGTGTACTCTATCCAGCTGAGCTACGGGCGCCGTACTGAGACGCGTATTATGCCGTTCTCTCACTTATTCGTCAACTATAGATTTAGTTAATTTTAAAAAAAGAATACCTACTCGACTCTGCAAAGTGATTCCGATAACTTCAAATATGCAGAATAAACTAGATTAGAACAGCCTAACGTTATGAAAAATCATATGCTTAAGGGATTTCTGATGCAATTTGACCAAGGCATCGTTCATTCAACCCAATTGTAAATCGGGCATTATCAGTCAACCGTCCAATGCACCAAACCGCCATACGCTGTAGCGATAACAATCAGGCCAAAAGCTATGCGGTACCAAGCAAAAACAATAAAATCATGATGACTGATATAGCGCAATAAAGCTTTGATCGCCCAGAGCGCACTGAGAAAGGCGGTAATCAATCCGACGACGAAATAGGGGGCGTCGGTGGCGAGATCCAATAAATCGCGGTGCTTATACAGGTCGTAAAGGCTGGCGACAATCAAGGTGGGAATCGCTAAAAAAAACGAGAATTCGGTTGCGGCTTTGCGCGATAAACCGAATAACAAACCGCCGATGATGGTTGCGCCTGAACGGGAGGTTCCCGGTATCAATGCAAAAGCTTGCGCAAGACCGAGTTTTAGCGCATCCAACGGGCTTAAATCTTCTATTTCGTGGATGCGGATTTTATGCTCCCGTTTTTCCGCCCAGATAATGATGAACGCGCCCACGATAAACGCCAGCGCTACCGGAATCGGTTTAAACAGCACGGCTTTGATGTATTTACCGAACAGTAGCCCCAAACTCGCCAATGGCATGAAAGCAATCATCAGGTTAAGGGCGAATTTTTGCGCCTGCGTCGAGCGGGGCAAGCCGATGATAATGCTAGCGATTTTAGTACGGTATTCCCAGCAGACCGCGAGGATGGCGCCAACCTGAATAACAATTTCAAACAACTTGCCTTTGTCGTCGTTAAAATTCAGCAAATCGCCCACCAGAATTAAATGCCCGGTACTGGAAATCGGCAAAAACTCGGTCAGACCTTCAACAATGCCCAAAATGATGGTTTTAAGTGCTAATAGAATATCCATGTTTTACCTGTAAGAAGAGTCATTCGAGGTTAAATTATACGCATTTCATGGCTTTATGAGAGATAGGTATCTGCACCACTTGATTATTTCGGCAGGATAATTTCCCGCAGTACCGAGGTCGCATAGCTTCCTGGCGCTAAGGTAAAACACAGTTCCAGCGTGGCATCATCGATAAACCGCCACTGTAAATCCTGCACGTTAACCCGTAATGCGCGTCGATCCCGATCGACGGCGCCGGCGATCAAACCCTGAGCCAGTAACGCGTGTTCGCCGATAACGGTTTGTTCAATGCCGAGCGCATCGGCCGATACGTCGGCATTGCCTTTGCCCCACAATACACCGGTAGGATGGATTTCTTTCGCCGCCAAACGCCTGATAATCTCGGCATCGGGCTGCTCCGACTGGAAACAGCTGTGCGACAGGTCAAATTGATAAGTATCGCCGATGACCGGCTGATCCCAGTTATTTTGCGTCACCCGATAAGCTAAAATCCGATTGAACAGATAAGAGCGGGCGGCCGATAAATAAAGGCTGCGTTGCTCCCGGCCGGTTTTGGCTCCTTGGAACATGGCCAAGGCTTTGTTGACGTTCTGTCCCTCATTGCCGAAGCGCTGCGAGCCGTAATAATTGGCGATACCGCGGGCTTTAATCTGTTCCAATTGTTGAAGAGTCTTTGCTTTATCGCCTTGCCAGTCGCGAATAGTCAGTTTAAAACTGTTGCCCGACAACACGCCGCGTTTGAGTTTACGGGCATGGCGGACAACATGCAGTACTTTCATGCTGTCCGATTCAAACTGCGTCCAGTCGGGGTCGGCTTTGCCCGGCAACCAAACGCTGAACCATTGGGTGGTGACGGCGTAGCGGTCTTTTAAACCGGCGTAACTGACATCGCGTTGCCTGACGTTGGCAAATCTGGACAACTGCCGGGCGACATAGTCGGTGTTTTCGCCGGTCTTTTCTATTTGCAGAAAAACATGTTCTCCCGAGCCTGAAGGTTCAAAAGACAGATGCTCTTTAACGATAAAGTCTTCGGGCATACTGCGGATTTTGCCGGAGCCGGAAGGTTGACCGTAAACGTAAGGCCAGACGGGGATTTCAATGGAGTGCATAAAGTTGGATAAGGTCTAGTGTAAATAAGGCGGGCACGCTAAGCCCTACACAAATGTTGAACAAAGCCGTTTTTTAAAACAATGACAAGTCGATGGCCCATGCCCGCTTAATCATGCCGCTTGGCGTCAACCGGCAGTTTGTCAAACACCGGATGCTTGGCGATACCGTAAGGTTCGGGATAATAAACCGCGCCCAAATACAAACCGTCCGGAGGCGCGGTGACGCCGCCCAGCTTGCGGCTTTTAACTTCAAGCAATTCTCGTGTCCAGTCTACCGGCTGCTTTCCGGCACCTATGTCCATCAAGACGCCGGCAATATTCCTGACCATATGATGTAAAAAAGCGTTGGCCGAAATATCCATAATGACTTTCTCGCCCTCCCGATAAACATCGATAAAATACATCTCCCGACATGGACTTTTGGACTGGCAACCTTGCGCCCTGAACGTAGAAAAATCATGCTTGCCCAGCAAATGTTGCGCCGCTTGATGCATTTTATCGGCATCCAGCGGGCTTGGCCGCCACGTTGCCTGGTTGCGCAATAACGCCGATTTGATCGGCCGGTTGAGAATAACGTAACGATAAAACCGGGCAATGGCGCTGTATCTGGCATGGAAATCGTCCACCGCCGGTTTTACCCAAGTGATTCTGACATCGTCCGGCAAATTGCTGTTGCCGCCCCGCATCCAGGCATGCAGTTCACGCTCTACTTTCGCGTCAAAATGGACCACCTGTTCCAGCGCATGCACACCGGTGTCGGTTCTTCCGGCGCACTGCACGGTAACCCGATGGTTGGCGACTTTCGATAAGGCCTGTTCAAGCACCTGCTGAACACTGCGCTGATGGGTTTGCCACTGCCATCCCGAAAAACCGCTGCCATCGTATTCGATCCCTAACACAATACGCGTCATGCTCGCTCCTGTGAGCCGACCAAAAAAATCTTATTCATGAATATAAACCTTTGTTCCGACTTCGATCCGATTAAATAAATCCAGCACATCGGCATTGTTCATGCGAATGCAACCGTGCGACTGGGGGCTGCCATCCATTAATTGATCGGGACAGCCGTGAATATAAATATAGCGCCAACTGCTATCGACTTGGCCGTAGCGGTTTTTACCCGGTTCCAGGCCGCCCAGCCACAGGATGCGCGTTAAAATCCAGTCGCGTTGCGGGTGTTGTTGGGCCAAATCAAGACCGTAAATTTCGCCGGTGGCGCGCCTGCCGATAAAAACCGAATTTAACGGTTGACCGGCACCGATTTTGGCCCGGATTTTGTGCCAACCGGTGGGGGTGCATTCGCTCCCCATCAATTCGCCGGCGCCTTTTTTGGCGGTGGACACCGGATAATGCCTATCCTGTTTTCCATCCGTATAAATCGTCAATTGCTGGTTGCCGATGTCAATATCCAGATAATCCTGGACAGCGCTCGGCTGATTATTTTTCATTGAGTCTCTCTTGTAAGCATATAAATAGAGGGTGTTGCGATAAACGAGCGAGCGGTGCCTGTCCAATTCGTCAGGCTGAACTTGGACCAATAGACCGACACTGTTGCCATGTATTTTAAGGCATAAACTTGAGGCTATTATACTAACCGAAGTGGGTATGCTCCGTGGTCATTGCCATTAAACCTATTCACCACGAAGACACGAAGTTCACGAAGAAAAAATAATTGATTAAACTCAACGCATTAAAAACTTCGTGTCCTTCGTGTCTTCGTGGTGAAGGCTTTTGCTTTTGTTCTAAAACGAATACTTTCACAGTCTCTCCTGCTTGGGAATTAGCGCTTACTAAAATCCTTAACTTAATAGCAGTGATGCCCCGTGGTGGGAACGACGACAATTGATCCCGCGCCCGCGTCCTCTGGAAAGGGCTTGGCTCCCAGCACATTATAAAAGCAATATCAGTCCGCCTGTAACGCTTGCATAATGGCGGCGATGTCCAGATTTTCGGCGACCATATCGGCAAAACCTTGTATTTCGGCTTCCCGATAAGTCGAATAGACATAACCCTGATAGCGCGGATTAATCGCTTGAAAATAACCGGTACGAAACGCATCGGCGTCAAAGACGCCATGCACGTGGGTTCCTGAGAACAAGCCGCTCTGATAATACAGCGGATACTTGTCCATGCGCCCGCAGTGGATTTCATAGCCGCTAATGCCGGAATAGGAAAACAGTTGATAATGTCCGCGCGCGAGTATTTTAGGGCTTTGGTAAACCACCGTATCGTCGATAAAACCAAAGCCTGTTTCCACCGTGGCGGTTTCATGCTCAAGCGCATCGGGATCGTGCAAGCTTCGGCAGAGCATTTGATAGCCACCGCAGATACCGAATACCGGCTTATTAAATTGCAGAATCTCCTTAAACAAGCCCTGGTTTTTCAGCCAATGCAAATCGCGGATCACGGTCTTACTGCCCGGCAACAGCACCATATCGAAACCAGCCAACGGCCGGTAAGCATGGATCAGTTCGACATAAAGTTCGCTGTCGCCCATCAGCACATCGAGATCGTTATAATTGCTCAGGCCCGGATAGGCAATCACCGCAACATGGATTTTGACATCGCTCAGGCGCTGCTGATAATTGCGCAACGACTGCGAATCTTCCATGTCGATATTCAACGGCTTAAACGGCAATACCCCTAAAACGGGAATGCCGAAGCGCTCGCTGATGATCTTTTCGCCGTCGTCGAAAAAACGCCGGTCGCCGCGGAATTTATTGACTATCACGCCGATCAGGTTGCGACGCATGACCGGGTCCATCAGTTCCAGCGTACCGTAAATCGATGCAAACACGCCGCCGCGCTCAATGTCCGCGACCAGGATATTTTGGGTATTGAACGCATTGGCGACAAAGGTATTGGACAAATCCTTGTTCAGCAAATTCAACTCGACCGGCGAGCCCGCGCCTTCGGCAACCACCAGGTCATAATCCTGCATCAGCCGTGAAAAGGACTGACTGACTTGCCGTTTCAAATTATCGATTTCAGCGTAATAGTCTGCAATCGACTGATTTTGATAGACCAGTCCGTTGACAATCACCTGCACCGAACCGTTACCGTGCGATTTAAGCAGCACCGGATTAAACAGGTAACTCGGTTCCACCCGCGCGGCTTCGGCTTGCAGGCATTGCGCTCTGGAAATCTCCCGGCCTTCTTGAGTGACCGCCGAATTATTGGAGACGTTTTGCGCTTTAAAGGGCGCGACTTTTAAGCCCCGGTCGGCGAAAATCCGGCACAAGGCCATGACCAGCGTTGTTTTTCCGGCATCTGAGCCGGTGCCGAAGACGGCTAATGGTTTCATTGTTGATTTATTTGTTTGTGTGGGAAATCGCCAGAAATAATTTCACCATCCAATATGACCGGGAACGCGAAGAATATCTGTTTGTGTGAAGTCATTACCTTTGAACAACAAAGGCAGATTCAAATGTTTTGCCAAAGCGTAACTGCAACAATCACTGAAATTTAGTTTGGCTGGATGACGACCTTTGCCGTATTTTTGCCAAGCAATACAAGCTAATTGGGCTTGGCTTTTATCAAAGGCAACAAACTGAACCGCTAAACCGGCGAGCAATTCATCCAATTTGATTAATCCTAAATTCCCAAAGCGGCTATATAAAACCAATGACACCTCGGTATAAGTCACGGCGCTGATATTAAGAGTATCTGCCTCGTACATCAGACGTAAAAACAGCTCAACTTCGGCTTCTTTTTCTAAAACGGCAATCAACGCAGATGAATCAATGACCATTTTCGTCACCAAACAAACCGAATGGGCTATTATCGTAACCCAATATTTCATCAGGCGAACGTGCATCAAGAACAGGTAAATTTGCACATTCCGTAGCAATCTTAACCGCCTGCTCAAAGCTCACCGTTTTCGCTTTTAACCTGCCTGTTGCTGAGTTATCACCTGATGCTTCATTATTGCCCGACAATTTAGCCATTAACATCATTTGCTGTTCAACATTATTAATATATTGCCGGACAATCGATAAGGGCAGATTATCGGGTACGTTAATTGTAATTTGCATGATTGAGTTCTCTTTAAGAATTAGAGTCCGAAGTGAATAACGCGACATCGTTCTCATGCTCCGGCGCTCGTCGTTATACACAAGTCATTGTGTGAGCTTATGGAACCCCAGCGGGGTTCAAGCTGTTAGCCGGGGGTTGAGCGTAGCGACACCCCCGGATAATAGCGGAAACAATGATTTTTCGACCCTGGAGGGGTCGCAGTCACAGCTTTTTATCTTTAATAGTTTGAATTTATTTATAATTATTAAAATACCGGACTGTGCGAATAAAACTCTCAGCCGCACAAAACGATGACTGCGACCCTTCCAGGGTCGTGGTTTTTTTTCGTATTGACCGGGGGGGCGCTACGCTCAACCCCCGGCTAATAGCTGGCAACTCTCCAGGTTGCAAAAAAGGCATTTTGACACTTGTGTATAACGATGAGTGCTCCGGCGTGGGAATGCCGAAGTACCGCTCTAGCGGTACGGGACGCAGGAGCGTCCCTCACTGCATTCCCACGCTGGAGCGTGGGAACGATAGCGAGTCCACCATCCAGGCTTTGCGTCGCTATATTAATTCCGGTCTCTATAGCATGAAATACGCTCTAACTCAGCTTTTACATCAAAATCCACTATAGACTGGTTGCCTAAATAAACGCGCAGGATGTAATTCTCTTTGGGTTCTACATTGATTAATTTCATAGCACGCTCCATCATCTTAAAGGTTCAATGCGATGAAGCTCTTGGCCTGCTGTCGCCAGCTTCCAGTCCACCATTAACGATTCTTGATGTAATTCTATCTAACAAACAGAGTTAAAGTCAGCGGTGGCAAGGCTCAGCCATTACCGTCCGCTAGTAACAAGTTTTCAAAAGGATGATGATTTTTCCACCGATAAGTCCCAAAATCACGTCGGTCAGTGGATAAAATCCGCCCATGTCCCAGTTCCTCTGCTAATAGCACTAATGAGGCATCAGCTAAGTCCATCGGTAAATCAGCGTACTTTTGCATGAGTTGTTGAATGCGTGGCAAATGCTTAAATTGCAAATCAAAAATAGCAATGTAATCTTCTTCCAAAGCCTTTACAAAGCGCAGTTGACTTCGAACATCTAAGTGTTTACCCAATAAATAACAAGTTTCCGTAATAACCGGCCAAGTCGTGATTAGGCTTTCATCTAATTGCGACATCACAGCAACGCTTTACTGATGGAATTTATCTCTGGAATTAAAAAACGCCGGCCAAAATCCGGTATCAGCCAATATCATGTTTTTCTTTCCAGCCTTGATAAAGATACTGTTTGTGGTTTTCCGATAAATCTTCGGGGCCTTCCGCTGTGCCTGCCAACATTTCGATTAATTGTTTATTTTTTTCCTTCGGCGATACTGCTGTTTTTTCATATAACAAATCAATAGCTTGCTTGATAGTTTCGTCTAGTGTCGTGTGGGTTGATTGTTGAATGGCAGCTATTCTTGCCTGATAGCTGTCATCTAATTGAGCGGTGATTTGCATGGTGAATTCTCCGTTTTTTAAGTGATTGCCCTTTGTAGTATTTCTAATGATCGGATTGTTGCGGCAATTGTAAAGATTCCGGGGCATCATCACCTACTGCGAATGGAGCTTTGCCTGTCCACTGCACTGAATATTGTCCAAGGCGGCGTTTGCGTTCCAGAGTTTTGCTGACGGTCTGACGCAGGCAGTCAAGCATAGCCTGTGTGTCCGGGCTTAAGGGTGGGTTTGTCTGTTCGCTCATGATTGAGCCTCCTGCTGTAATAGACGAAAGAAATCAAGGTGTAAGACGGTGCGAACCGAGCCGGCTTGTTGAAATACCAATTCGGGCCTTTCGCCGCTATTCATAAAACATCTTACCTGATCGACTTTAGGCCCGAATACATTTAACAAATTGTGCAGGCTACGCGGGAAACGCCGAATTAAATCCGACTCAAGGATATTATGCCCGCCGTGGCTAACACGTTCCGCCACCCGCAGGCGCGACATCTCGGCACTGGGCAAGGCCAGATAGATCAACTCCACCCGCCAACCTGTTGCTTGTAAACGATCTACCAGCTTGAGGTAACTGCGTCCCGCGAGCGTGGTTTCAAAAGCAAAGTCCTGATGTGCGGCAATACAGTCTTCAAGCTCACGCAGAAACAAGCGGCTGGCGGCCAACAAGTGTTGCTCCGGTGCCAGAGGCGACAAACCGGCAGCGATCAAGTCGGCGTTGATGAAACGACGGCATCCCGCTACTGTCGGCAGAAATTCCAGCGCAAACGTGGTTTTACCTGCTCCGTTTGGTCCGGCGATGATCCAACAGGTTGGCATTTGCATAGCCCCTTATAATATAGATGCTGTCAGCCACATAGATCGGGTTAGAGATAACGTAAATCCAATATTAGCTGCTCCGATGCATCTAATTAGAACAATAGAACGAAGAGTTCATACATGTTTTAAACTATGAGCAAGCCGGGCTATGGCCTGTTCATCCTTGACCGCAAAACGCACGTAACTTTTATCCAGGCCTGCAAAATTGTCGCAGACACGGATTAATATTCGTGAGGATTCCACAAACGCCTGCAACTGGTAACCGTCATTGCCGTCCGCCAAGCGCGCCAGCAGAAAATTGGCCTGTCCCGGATAAATCTTGTCGAACAATCCAGAATCAAGCAAGGCTTGATACAGCAATTCACGTAAATGCGCGGTTTGTTGACGAGTCCGTTCGATGAACGCGGTATTTGCCAACGCTTGTTGCATATAGGCCATATCCAGGCTGGATAATTTCCAGGCCGGTTCAAAGCGTTGCAATTCATTTATCGCCGAAGTTGCGGCCAAGATAAAGCCGATGCGGATACCGGCGCAGCCGTAAAACTTGCTTAACGATTTAATTACATAAAGCTTGTCGTAGTGCGCTATGTGTCCCGTAACCGAATCGGCCTTGCAAAAATCCAGGAACGATTCGTCGATGACGATCGTGCAATCCGCCGCTTGCCATTGTGCCAATAATTTTTGCAGGTCGTAAAGCCGGCCGTCCGGCGTAGACGGGTTAACAAAAATTACGGTGCTGCGTTCAGGCACATCCGCGAATAACCGATTAAACCGGTCGATGTTATGCACTGTACAACCCAGAGCTTCGGCAATATGCGCATATTCGCCATATAAAGGTGTATATAAAACCAGGTCTTTCGGTTGTAAGCTGCGCAACAACGCGAAAATAGCCGAACTTGCGCCGTTAAAGACTTCACTATCGATGCCGGATGGATAAGGGTAGCGCTGCCTGATGGCTTGTTTTAACACGCTGTAATCAGGGTCGGCATAAGCGCCTAATTGCACGTGTTGCAGACTGCTTAAATCGACCGCCTGCTCCGGGTTGATGTTGGCCGAAAAGTCCAGCACTTGCTCCGGCAGGCAGCCGAGATGCCCGGCAAACCGGTAAATATTGCCGCCGTGCTGCATTTAAAGATTGATATATTCGATGTAAAGATAATCGTCGGCGTGCCGCAGTTTATGCACGGAGCCCGGATCGATCCGCAGTTGAAAGGAATTGGCTAAGGGCATGTTTAAAGCCCGCGCCAATAAGGCTCGAATAACGCCCGCATGGGTTATTACTAAAACCTGCTTAGCTTCGGTGGCTAGCAGCTCTTGCCAGAAATTGCCGGTTCGTTGATACAAATCTTCAAAGTTTTCACCGCTTGGCGGCGTGGCGGTTGCAAAGTTATTGCTCCAATGCTGTAACGCATCGGCGTCAATGTCGTCAAAACGTTTACCTTCCCAAGCGCCGAAATCAAGCTCCAGCAAGCGGTCATCGGTGATGACTGCGTCGGAAAAGGTTTTAGCCAAGTGCAGACAGCGCGTTAAGGGACTGCTGAAAACTTTACAGTCGTCGTCAAATTCGGGCAATTTCTGATGCAGATCGGTCATTTCATCAGGAAAACTATCGGCCAAGGCGACGTTGCTTTGACCGTAACACAGCCCTGAATCGGCAGCGGTTTGGGTGTGGCGAATTAAATAAATATCCATAGGGCACTCACGCTTAAATAAAAAACAGTTTCGGCGACTTGCTGGCTTGCGCCCAGACAATCGCCGGTATAGCCGCCGATATGGCGGTAAAAATAATGTCCAAGCAGCACGGTTGCAAGCATTACCGGAATGATTGCCGATGTACATAAAATAGGCAACATCGTCAATGGCAACAAAGCTATGACGAAAGCAAAAACCAACTCCTGAGCAGTGGGTTGATAAACTGCGCCCGAAGCTTTGCTGTGCTGCTCCCGCGCATAAGTATACCGTTGCATCAACCACAACGGTGATAAACGGCTGATGCTGTGTCCGGCTATTAATAGTAAAGGCACGGCGGCGCTGGGCATTGCGGCTAATACGCTGATCTTCAATAGCAGTATTAATAAAAGTCCGAGCAAGCCGTAAACGCCGATATGGGAGTCTTTCATGATTTCCAAAATGCGCTGTTTGTTCATGCCGCCGCCGAAGCCGTCGCAGACATCGGCGAAACCGTCTTCATGCAAGGCGCCTGTTATTAAAATACCGGCGATTAGCGCCAGGATGACTGCGGTAGTTTGCGGCCAGAGTAAATCAGCCAGATAAAATACTATCGCGCTAATACCGCCAATTAGCCAGCCGATCAACGGCAAGTAAACGGCTGATTGAGGCAGTTGCCGGTAATCCAGGGTTTGAGGGTAGGGCAGGCGGGTGTAGAAGCTGAGGGCTAATAGGAATAGTTTGGGATGGGGCATGATTGATTTTATCGTTCCCACGCTCAGGAGACTGTGAAAGTATTCGTTTTAGAACAAAAGCAAAAGCCTTCACCACGAAGACACGAAGGACACGAAGTTTTTAATGCGTTGAGTTTAATCAATTATTTTTTCTTCGTGAACTTCGTGGTGAATAGGTTTTTAAACTGATTTTGATAATACTTTCACAGCCTCTCAGGCGTGGGAACGTA
>JAPLRU010000012.1 GCA_026399025.1 Methylobacter sp. | reverse complement strand
TGGCAAATAAGGGATATAACCCGCTCATTGCTGTGCAATTGGCTTTGGCGGGTAAGTTTGATATTTAGGGGGCGAGTAGTTACTTTTCATTTTAAGCCCATGCCGCTATGAGTCATATCCCCTATTTTGCTATGCGAAATAACTTAATTGTTGCTTTAATGATTTGTTTGAGCCCAAGCGCGATAACGCTTTAAAGTATTTATTCACAAGTCAAACTAAAATATCCAGCAAATATCAAGCCATTCTGTGCGGCATATTGCCGCGCGTCAATTGGTCACATTTTCAACGTGGATTTTGTTCGTTAGACTATCGGCAACTCTTGAAATTGCTTGTTTCTTAAGGGCTCAGAATTCAGCTATCCTTCCTCTGTATGCGGTCAGCAGCCCTGACCGCATTTTTTTTAGCCTACGGGTCAAATCATGAAACGGAATTATCAAACTGATACCTCCTATGCTATTAACGATCAAGACTTGATCAAACAAATCGCTTTCCATGAGGCCGGCCATGCTGCCGCCATTTATCTTTACAATAAACAAAAACACCTACCTTCGGTGCATTTTCAAATAGCCATCACATCATTGCGGGAAAAAGACCGTCTTTCACATGTAGACACAATGACTCATAATCATTTTGCCGCAACGGTAGAAGGTGGTCATTTAATTCATAACCTGCCGATTGAGCTACTGGAAAGCACCCATTATTTCTCTTCTGAACAAGATGGGTATCAGGCCGCTTTTGAGGCGGATATGATCAATTTGCTGGTCGGGCCGCTGGCGGAAGCAAAACACGTAGCCCTTCGTGACAACGAACAATTTAATGCACAATTGGTTAGTATCAATGCTTTGCATAATTACGGCGGCACTTCCGACCTTAACAAAGTTTATGAATATCTGGATATTTTTATCGCGAACAGAGACCAGCGCTCGGAAAAATCGGCTGAACTGTTTGATAAAGCTTTTCAGTTTATAAGCTCATCTGTTTATTGGCTGTCCATTCAGCGCCTAGCGGACTACATCCTTAATAATAAGGAAACCATAATCAGCTATGAAGAAGCGATTGCGGTAATGGATAAAACATAATCCCTACGCCTTGCCTACTCCGGATTAGTCGAATAAGCTATTAAATCCAACACCAGTAAAGAATCCGAAACCATTGGCTCTACTATAAACTCAGCCATCCTTCCCACGGTTTTACTGGGCCGTAAGTGTTTTTCCACAACATGGTAATGGGGACGGTCCTTATAATCATCGAACAAAATAACCGTGCCGGTTTTTGCCAATAAGACTGAGGCCAGAAAGCAGGCGACGCGAAACCGTCCGTCAATCAAAATTAAATCGGGTAATTGATCCTTTTCCATGAGTGTCCGCCAAGGCGCCGTACAATACAGGGGCCAGCGCTGGGCTTGGTTGGCATTAACAGGATGCCCCCATTCTTTGGTTTTACCAATATTAACAAAATGACCGTGAACTTTTGTAGCTGGATAACAAGAGCTTACCTTCATTTGGACAGCGTCTAAAAAAGCTTTATCCGATTCTACCGAATGAATGTTTTTCACGCCAAGTTCTGCGGCAAAGACCGTGCTGCCGCCCGCACCGTATTCAAGAAAAACAGCTGTTTTTTTAAGTTGCGCCTCTAGCAAAAGAATGCCCGCTTGCTCCATGCACGGACGTGACGGAATGTTTTGTAAATTCCATGCAGGACTCTCCTTTTTGACGGGTGGTAAACTAATGCCTAGTTTTAAAAGAAAACTTTTAGCCTCATCATTGTTAGGTTCTCGTTCAAACACGCGTTGCCACCACAACTTTGCATTATTAATATCATTAGTTTTAGCGTAGGCCCTGGCAAACAGGATTTCATGCCAATGACCGCCACCGGCATCATTTTGTCCGGGAATAAGTTGTGTTGCTTTGTCCCACTTTTGCTGACTCAGCAATGTTCGCATCAACTCCTTTTTAAAAGCCGGGTGACCATATTTATCAAGATGGGTAGGATATTTTTTCATACCTGCTATAAAAGCAGGCTCTGCCGAAACAAAATCACCGTTGTTTCGGAAGTCAATCGCTTCCTGCATTGCACTTTTTTTTATTTCTTCGTAAGGATTGTCAAATTCTTTTTGAGAGTCTTTCATTCTAATGACTACCTTTTCAGTTCTTCTAACATAATTTATAAAATTTTCCGCTATGATATGAAAGCCGCAATTAAGGGGGGCTTCGTTTAGATTTAAAACAACATCGGGGCGAGGATAATTCCGTAAAACAAAAGGTATTTTTTCATCTCCTATATGTATTGAAATATCGCTTTCTTTTAAAGTGGAGCCATTTGAAAACCACCAACCTCTTATTGACAAAGAAAGATCGTTCTCCACTTCAATAAAATCAACACAATGTTTATTTTTTTCGGTTTGTTGAATACTAGCAAGCTTTCTAATAGCCTCGATTTCCTCTAATTGAATACATTTAAAAATATGCCTGTATTTTTTAAAGAAAAAAGCATTATCTTCTCCTAACTTCACAACTAATGATTCAAAAGTTTTTTTAACAAAGCCCTGAGCTACTAAAATGTGGTCTGATATTTTTCCTTCTATAAGATCATTATATTTTAAATTATAAATTCTAAGATCTGTATCGGATATTTGAAAAGGTATAGGCTTAACAGATCGTTCATCATGAAGGTATCCTGACCTATTGTCTTTAATGATTTTTGGTACATTATCTGTATGCCTTCTAGCTCTGGAAAGGCTTGATACATACTCTAATTGAGATCTGTAAATTTTATGAACTATAAAATAAGGATCAATATTTAAATTATTTTTTTTGAAATATTCTGAAGAAACCAATGCCTTGTGATGCTGTCCTCTTGAATCCGTTTCCTCGAATATTTCTTTATTTGAGAGGAAATAGTTACCTTCTTTATAGACAGTATTGTGTATTCTTATAAATAAAGGATTATGATGTAAATTTAACAGAGATTTAACATGCTTATTTTTTTGTAATAAATTTTGTGCTTCAAATGGTCTATTAAAAGCCGATCTGTCGATATCAGGAGTATCTAGAAACCATTGGAAAGAAATTGAGCTTGGATTATATTTTTCAAAATCTTTGACAAGTGTATGTATGCTCGAAGTAAAGTTACTAGGTGTCCAAAACTCATCAAGATCAAGAAATAAAATAAAATCATAACCACTTTCTTTTGCGGATTTGAATATTTTTTGATAAGTCAAAACCTGAAAATGCTTGTTATTTTCAGAACATTCTTTAAAGAAATCATCGGCATTACAATAGTCTAAACGAGGGCCGTAATTTTCTTTTAATAGGTCAAGAATTTCAAAGCTGTTATCAGTCGTATTGTTAATCCAAATTTCAATTGAGTCAAAGCCAAAATAAAAATGATGAAAAACCCACTCGGGTATATAAGCCGCCTCATTTTTAGCAATTGCGGCTAACTTTATTTTAGGTTGTCTTGTTTTCATTTTATATCTTAAATCCTGGTTTAATTTTTCTATCAAAATAATATTAAAGCCTTGGCGTTATAAAAAATATTCCAGAACTATATTACCGATAATTTTAGTTTTTTAATTCAACTTAGAGGCGCTGCTTTAATGAAATCGATACCCCATCGTTTCGTCAGCCAAGGTTAACGAAGGAGAATAAAAAGGGTCATTATCTAACGCTTTACCCCAACACTGACGCATGAACAGAATCTCTTTTTCAAAACGTTCCCGTTTTTCATCGGTATCTTCATAACCTCTTGATTTAGATTCGTAGTGATATAACTCAACAAAAGGCAAGTAAACATTGTACAAGCCGTGCTTACGCAATTTAAGACAGAAATCGACATCATTGAAAGCTACTTGCAAATACTCGGTCAATCCATTCACAGCGTGGAATTTTTTACGGCTAACCATTAAACAAGCCGCAGTAACGACCGAGTAATCAGTCACTAATTTTAAATTCCAAAAATAGCCCGGCGAATCGCGTTGAGCATGTTTCATTACATGTCCCGCCACGCCGCCCAATCCTGTCGCAACGCCTGCATGTTGCACGGTATCGTCAGGATAAAGCAATTTTACGCCTACCGCTCCGACCTCTTCTAACTGGGCATAACTCAGCATTCCGTGCAACCAATCTTTGTTAATAACTTCTGTATCGTTATTTAAAAACAAGACGTAATCGCCGGCTGTTTTTTGAACCGCCAAATTATTAATTGCCGAAAAATTAAATGGGTTTTCATCGCGAATAACTTGGAAGCGCTCGGGTTCTTGTTCAGACCAATGCTCGATTAATTCAAAGAAACTTTTTTCATCCGAATTATTATCAATGACGGTAACTTTAAAATAAGCATAAGAGGTCTTGTTAAAAACGGAGTTTAAACATGTCGCCAATAGTTCGCTACCGTTACGGCTGGGAATAATAATATCAACTGAAGGTGAGCCTATAATTTCAGGCTTAACCCAATACGCGGTGCGCGATATACCCACCGGATGAACCGTTGCAACAAGGCCGCGGCGTAACAAGGCCTCTTGCAAGGCTTTATAGCCGGCATCGACACTATAGCCTTTAGCATCTTCGACGCCTGCGGTGGATTCGGAATGACTGCGCCAATGATAGAGGACTCTGGCGATATGATGAATATGCGTAGTTTTTTCACTGCAACGCAACATTAAATCATAGTCTTGCGAGCCTTCGAAACCGACTCTAAAACCTCCTGCATCGTTGACTAACGATTTGCGGTAAACCGTGAGATGACACGTATACATTCTCGACCATAAAGAATGCGGCGACCAATCGGGTTTATAATAAGGCGCGAAAAACATTCCCCATTCATCGACCTTATCTTCATCGCTGTAAATAATATCCAAATCGTGGTTAAGATTAATCGCGGCGGCCATTTCATACAGCGCATCCGGAGTTAATAAATCATCATGATCCAACAAAGCAATATACTCTCCCTGCGCCAGCTTTAAACAATCATTGCTTGTTGCGCAAATATGGCCGTTTTGTTCACGAATGCTGTAAATAATGCGTTGATCTTGGCTGGAGTATTGTTTCAACAAAGCGATAATATCTTGTTGATGACGTTTTGACGCATCGTCGACTAAACATAATTGCCAATGACTATAGGTTTGAGCCAATACGGATTCAATCATGTCCCGCAAAAATTGCGGTTTTACCTGAAATACCGGGACTAAGATACTTATCAAAGGTTGATAAGCTAATTGCGTTGCTAAAACCCGTTGACCGGCAAGATAAATAGCTTCGGCTTTCTCGCCTTTAATATAACCTAATTTATCTTCCGAACCGAAAGGGCTATATTGATTATACGCTTCTAAATAAAGTCGTTGATGCCGAACAAATTCATTATAACGTTGCCACGGGTACGCTTGACGTCCTTTTGCTTGGCCCCGTTCAATGTAATGCACGAATAGGTCGAATTTATTTTCACTTATCTTTTTTATAAGTTTTTTATTATGTTGCAAGTAAAACGCCCGATCAAAGAAGGGGCTGGGTGAAAATCCTTCCAGGCAGAAATCCACGCCTTTGCTGTCTATCTGTTCCAAATAATAAGCCAGCGGATCTTCGTTTACTAATAAGCCTTGTGTTTCACGAATATAATCATTAGAAAATAATTGGCTGGGCTGTATTGCCGCTTCTTGAAAATGGGCCAAATAATGCAACAGCGGATGATTTATTGCATTATTTTGCAAATAATGGTGTCGATACCAAACGCAGTCGAAATAAGGATTAGGATTGAGCGATTTCTTTGTATATCCATTGGAATAACGAAAGAAATGAACCAAAGGATGGACGGAGTTGTCTTCGAGTTGCGCGATATTTTTATACCAGCCGATAGAAAATAAAATATGAGGTGTAAGGTTAAAGCTGTCGGGATGAGCCAAAAATCCGCTTAAACGGGTAATAGCCGTTTTGGGGGGGCAAACCCAGGTTTGACGGTAGTGTAAATAGTTTTGATCCGGCAAGGGACAATTTTGATCAAAGCTTACGGCCTGTTTCCAGAATGGAAAGCCTTTAAGCCGCGCTAGATTTTTGCTGTATTTGTCCTTTGCCGCCTTATCGGTCAGGGCTAAGCGTTCGAATTGAACGGACATCCATAAACTTTCTACCGCCACCCAATCAGGCAATGGATCGAGCATATTTGCATTGTCCAAGGCTTCCAGCAAGGTTAAAACCGCAGACCAGTCCAGTGTCGTTTCGGCCGATTCAACGGCTTTGGCTAAAGCCTGAGCGATTAAGCCATAAGGTTCTTTTAGCCGGCTAAGCAATGCGTTCAGGGATTGCGCGGAAAGCCGGGTAACAAGTGCGGCTATCAGTTGGGAGAAACTCTCTTTTTTGCGGTTAAGACTACACAGCCATACAATTTCATCGCCTGACAACTGCAAATTGTCACAGTTTTCGACTATCTGCGGCAGTTTATCCAAAAGGTTTTGTTCTAAGCCGTTAGAGCGGTTTTGCAGAAAAGCATGAAACGCTTCCTCGTATCGATAGGCTTTTTCTAAAACAGTGGCCCGCCTGTCGGCCAAATATTTATCATCCGTTTCATTAAGGTTGGCGTGTTTAGCCAAGCTGTTATAAGCGTTCAAACACTCTTGCCAGCGTTGCAGTTGGTAGCTTATATCGATCAACCACCGCCAAGCACAAGGTTCCGTAGGTGCCAGCTCGGTCAAACAGCGAGCGACCTGTAAAGCCTCTATCGATGCGCTCTTAAAAATACCCTGTTCGGTATTATGATGATCGGCGCAACAGACAATGGCCAATTTTCCCGGCTGAGCGTCCTGCGGATTTTCATCGAGCCAATCCAATATTAATTTAGCGCCGGCCTTCCAGTCTTTATGAGTGCAGGCCCGGTTTAGGTTAATTCGAAAGCGGTCCCAGTAATAAACCGAGCCTTGACTGCAAAACGATTTTGACAAGCCGGGCAATACGCTCATGCTTGAGCTATCCCGTACTTCGATAAGATGGTCTTTCCCGTCAAGAATAGTTTTGGGCAACTGTAAATTAACGGCAACAATTTGTTCGGGTTTTATTTTCCGAAACCGCTGCCATTCATCATAGCTGAAAGGATTATTACGCCAGTCTAAATTACAATCGCTTGTAGGTGCCAAGAAGAAAAACAGGTGGGTAAAAAAGAAGAAGCTATGATTTTCGCTAAGACCGGTTTGAGTGGATAGTTTGACTAAAACTATTCTGACAAAAGCCCCGGCGTTAGGGATGCAAACAGACTCGGCAATATAATTATAATTTTCTAATTTTCTCCCGCCGCGTAGTTGCTCTGAGGCTATTTTTATTTTTTGATGCTGAATTTTTTCTTTTTCAAGGGTGTAAAACTCCACTTTAAATAAAGCATCACAGCGGTGGCAACCGAAACTGCCGCCTATTTGGTAATATTCGCCGGGATTAACCGGCAAAAATTCTCCAATAACAGGGTCATGATAAACAAGCTCGATATTTTCATTCGGCTGGTCTGAACCTTGATATAAATAAGCGGTATGGCCTTGATCAAGCGTCCAGTCTCTGGAGAAATCAAGGTTTAATGCAGCTTGAGACGACTTCCAACAGCGGGTGTCGGTATCAAAAGCAGAATCCCAAAATTGATTGATGGCTGATAAAGCCGCTTGTTGATTATCAGTCGACAAATCAATCGGAATATTTAAGGTATTATCAATGAATAATTGTAATGATTCATCGTTATTCAAATACTCTTTTTTTATTAAAATCGTACTGTAATAGCTATCGCATAAAATAAAACTATCATGTGCGCCGATTTCAGAAAAACTTTTTGAGTATTGATCGGCTGTTGACGGTATGTGATCGATATTATCTGCGTTATATTCGGGTTGCATTGCTTGTGTAAGTTTTCTTGATATTAAAAATACCGCTGGATTGGGCCGCGAGTTTATCTCTATTTCTTAATGGTAAAACCATAAGCTAAATTGCGAGAAATCATCGCAGATTCGGCTAATTTGTTTGGGGGAAAGTTGATGTAAATATTCAAAGGGTATATTCGAGGCGATATAAGGCGACTTCGTATGCGCATAACGTAGTCCCTTTAAGGTTAAATAAGACAAGTCAAAGGGCTCGCCTATAAATGCAAAGACGCCTTCAAGCGTATTACGTGTATCAAGACATAAGTTCTCCAAAGCCACTGAGTGGCACCTGGGGATTTTTCCTTCCATCGCCAGTGTATAGTTATGATACAGCCGTTTCATATAGCCTATTTTCTTCGGCTTATAATCTTTGTACCAAGGCGCGAAGTCCGGTTGTTTTGACCGCATAAAGTCCGAAGCCACAATAGCGCGGGGATCTTTATAACAAATCAGAATAGGAAATTGACCTTTTTTTGCAACCGACTCAAGGTTGACAAGATAACGCGGAGTCTTATCGAAAATTTTATTTTTTCTTTTGTCTACGACGGTGGATTTATCCCAAAGTCCGGCATAAAAATCTGCAAAATTATCGGTATCGCATATTTCATCCAAATCATTATTGTTTAATCCCCACCCTGAACGGATATTGCTGATAAAGGGTTCAAGACTACGGAAGTTTCGTGGTTTGTCCGACAGTAGAACGCCCACCTCAAAGCCGGAATCAAAATGAGGCGTCTGCCTGAAAAAGTCGGAAAGCAAGGTGGTGCCGCAGTGTTCAATACCGCAAATTAAAAATGAAGGGGTCATAAGATTAAAGTTTATTTGATGGGGCGGGTAAATCCTGGAATTAGGGGTAACACAAAACGACTGGCAGCGTTTTTAAATTCAGTTGGAGTGCAGGGGGCAAGCAATGAGGATGACATAGGCTGTTAATGGTTAGTAACTCATTTAAATTAAAAAATCTTTAATTAACAGTCTATTATGTTTTTCTTTGCATAAAAACCCGGCACTTTCGCGCAAGCTCCGGTGAAGGGCGTTAAAACCATCGCAGCTTCATTAAGCAAGTTGATTTTGTATCCATTTCTTCATAAATAATAACGGTGTAAACATGCAAATCCAGTTCGGGTAAAGCGGGTGATTCTGTTTATGTGCTGAGATTTCATAATAACCCAGTCCTTGAAAAATAGAATGCGGGTGACGCAGATGAATAAGATGATTAAGCGTCATCAGCGCTGTATGTGTTGATGACGCAGGGCAATTTATAACTCACCGTTCGTTCATTTTAACGGCCAGTTCACCCGATTGCACCTCAATGCCTTGATAAAGGGCGGGCGAAAATCCAAGCAATGCCAAGATGCGCATCTGAACGGCATTGAGCGGCGTCATAAAGCCGCTCTTTACGCC
>JAPLRU010000007.1 GCA_026399025.1 Methylobacter sp. | reverse complement strand
TATTGTCTTGAAACGCTCTGTGCTCAATCTTTGGAGTTACCCCCGCCGACCCAGAGTCCTCTACCCAGTGGCTGGCCCGCCTTCCGGGACGGGGATCACACCCGTTGGAATAAACGACCTTGCCTGGCCGCACTATCTACACAAGTCCCGGCCCTTTCTCCTTTGAGAACAAAGGTTGAGATAAGTAAAGTGTAAGCGGTTGATTTTATTCTCCCTATCCAGCAGAAGAGGGGGGGGATTGCGGGTTGGGCACCCACGGTCGATCAGACTCATGCTAGTCGCGGCGTCGACCGGCACTGTGTATAAAGGACTGGCTTTAAGCGCGAACGGTACCGATAGTCTGCTCTATGCGGCCGACTTCCATAACGCTAAGATTGATGTCTTCGACGGCGCCTTCACCGCTCCCGATATTCCGGCTGGATTTGCGCCGTTCGGCATTCAGGCAATTAACGGCAGTATTTACGTCGCTTATGCGATGCAGAATGCCCATCGGCAGAACGACGTACCGGGCGCAGGTCTCGGCTTCGTGGATGTGCTCGATAGCAACGGCTTGTTGGTTAAGAGTCTGATCGCGCAAGGCAACCTGAACGCACTCTGGGGGATGACTTTAGCGCCCGCAAGCTTTGGCGATGCGGACGGTCGTTTAGCGGGCAACTTCGGCGACGGCAGTATTAATGCATACGATCTCGCGACCGGAAGTCTTATCGGTCAGCTCGTCGATGTTAACGGCAGTCCCATCTTGTTTGTGGCGGACCGTGAATTCAAAGTCGTTGGCAATAAACTCGGGAACCCATTAAATTACCTGCCTAGCCCTACCCAATTTACGAGCCTTGTATCCTTTTGTTTTCATAAACTAAACGAGGATTTTGTGCCGTTCTATGGAAAAAACTTTCACGCTCAGGCAGGGCATGTGCCACTTTTATTTACGGTAATAGTTCATATTAGGTATAAATTGAGTTGCGAACTCTTAATGAGGTAAGTATTATATGGGGTTCTTTAATAAGTATGTGCCCGTTTGTGGGTAATGTGAAAGTGATATGAAACCAGAAATTCATCCAGAATATAAGCAAATTACTGTAACTTGCGGTTGCGGTAATAAATTTGAGACCGGTTCAGTATTGGGTAAGGATCTGCAAATTGAGGTTTGTTCTTCCTGCCATCCGTTTTATACAGGAAAACAACGTGTTGTCGATACGGCAGGCCGTGTTGATAAGTTCCGCAAGAAATACGGCAAATAAGTCTTTGTGAGTTTGTGTTAGATAGTTTCTCCTGTCATAGTCACAAAAAACTTATTAGTTTTAGCTAATATAAAAGTTACTGTTCTTTGCTTGCGTCGGTTTATAAGCGGAAGGTCGCATTAATTTTTATTTTACATAGCCGCCATAAAGCAAAAAGCCAGTGCAATTATTGCACTGGCTTTTTGCTTTATGGCGGCTGTTTTTGGCAATTCATCATAACGACGTGCCGGTCGCGTCTGGCTATCTCGGATAAATGACAAACTGAAGGCGTAATTTAAAGCACATGCGACTGGATAAGCTGCCGGAACGGATTGCTGGAATTCGGCTACAGCGTTAATTGACCACAGAGCTGAACTTAGCGTTAAATAGGGATTTTCGCGCCGGAATACAGCTAACCCTCTAATTTAAGGAATGTACCATGAAGGGCTTTCTATTAATCGCTATGACTATTCCTTTGCTCAGTGGCTGCGCTTATCAATCGACAGGCGTTTATGAAAGGCCTGATGGCAAAGCATTTAATCTTCCCAATCAATTCCGTATCGCTTCAGCCTCGCATTGGCAAAGAGTTGCCGAGAATGAGGCAAAGCTTTTAAAGCAGCGCGTCGCAGGCAAAGCTCTCATTGTTGAGCGGAATCATAGCTCTAATTTCTCAGCTATATATTACAACCTCCTTACCGGCGGCTTGGTTAAAAACGGCGCAACGGTGTTTACGGAAGACAGGCTCGGCACTGTCAAAATCACTTATGAGGTACATATCGTGAACCATAGCGGAGGAAAAATGACACCCGGCTTGGCCGATAGAGATCATTGGCCGGTTCTGAGCGCAGCCGCTTATTACATTCTCTCCGAAGCTGTCAGTATCGCCAAAGTCCCCCCTGCTGTATTCGCGGAACAAACGGTTAAAAATTTAAGCTCCGCAACGGAAATTATCATCACCACCCGCGCCATCCACCAAGCTAGATTGTTGTATTCCAATTCGAATGTTTACTACATTGACGGCATCAATCAGGGCGAGTATCGGCAAACGCCACCCGCGCCACCGCCACCTCAGATTAATCCTTCCGAATGGATGTGGAGCTACCGCCCCACCAAATGAATCAAAAGTAATCCTGAAGATGCTTATTAGGATCTTCCATGATTATTACATTGTTTTTTTGAGGTATAGTGTTGTTGCAGATGGCTGAACTCCAAAAATATTATATTCCAGAGATTTTTGACAGGGCCGTCTCGCTTTATTATTAGTTAACCTGTCTCAGGCACTTTAAGATGAACCAGCAATCCGATTTAATTCCGCCCGCCCATAAATTCGATCTGACGAATTGGAAATTACAAGAGCTTAGCACACGCGGCATTGTAAATTTGACTAAATATGCATCCCCCCACTTTTTCTTGACCGCCGATAATTTAATTTGCTTTGATGTCGATACCGCACAAGAAGCAACGTCTTACCGCTCGGAGTTACGGCATAAACACAACTGGAATACCGAAGAAAATCATGAGATGTCCGCGACCTTAAAAGTGAAATATGATGCGAAGAACTTCCGGCTCACGTTAATCCAAATTCATGGCATTACCGATTCAAAAGAATTTCCTCCGCCCGTGCTGAGAATCGTCGTAATTAACGGCAACTTGTTTTCTATTACAAAAAAAGATATTGCCGCCATCGAGAATAAAAAAACGCTGCTTAAGAAAAATATATCCGATAGTTTTTTTGATCTTACTATAAAGGTCGAAAACGCTGTATTAACAGTGGGTATTGATGGAAAAGAGCTTCTAAATCAAGATATAAGCTTTTGGAAGTACAAAAATTATTTTAAAATCGGCTGCTATCCGCAGACAAAAGAAGGGCGTTTTCAGGTTTATATAAAAAAATTTCATGTGGATTAGAGGAAGGTTCAGGGCAAAAGCTGGAGACCGGACGGCTATAATTTAATCAGGTCTAATATTTCACCGCATTTTTTTTGTCATGTACTGAAGCTCTTAATTCCAGAACGTCAAAATCAGCATCTAAATGCTCGGTAGCCAATGATGAACGTTTTAACTCCATGTCTTCGGATTTGATCCGCTCAAAGTCCGCTTTCCACATTAAAATCAGCCGTGTCCTTTCTTCGCTTCCCAATTTTATTTCAGGCGATGTGGTCAGGGAGCCTTCTCTTTTTCGTCTTATATATAAAAACTTATCAATGTTTTTAATGCGCATTGAAAAGTGCGCCCTTAATAAAAATTGGGAATCCGAACCGAATCGACGCGCTGTAGAAAATAAGCCTGCATTTTTTATACTTGAGCATTTAGCAAATGAAGTCGGATGAAACAACGGGTGGCTGGCAATCTTGGTAAGCGCCTTGCTGACATCGATAGGAAATCGGATGGCGGTGACTTGCTCTTCGAGGTCATCAACCCTCAGTTCATGGCATCCGGCCATGTCTATGTCCGAATTGCCGGCCACAAAGTTATAGATTTCTATAAAGCGTTCGAAGGTTGGAACATCATCGGAATCTTGAAAACAAATGTACTCGGTGTTTGAATGCTCGACACAATGGTTTCTCGCAATGTAGGGGCCTAAATTACTGGGCCTTATTTTTCGGTATAACGGATATTTATGACGGTTGCTGATCTGTATATGGCCATGATCCAATGCTTCATCGAAGTAAACCCAAGTGTTTTGGGGTTTGCACTCGCTCTTGCCGATATGTCTCAAACAATCTTCTAAAAAACCGATATCGCCCTGATGAGGAATTGCCGTCGTAAAATGGTTGGATTTGTCATCCTCCAATTTGCACAGGGAAAGATCATCGAACGTCCTTGCTAAAATTCTACCCCCCATCGTGTGTTTTATGGCTTTAATCGCTACCCGATGGCACAGTAATTTCAAATCCTTAATGCTGTCATCCGTCCGAGTGGACATCAGGTAATCTTCTCTAAAGGCAAAGTCGGTCACTGCGTTATCTTCCCTAACGCCGTTTTCAGGAGGCGATTTGGGTTCAATCAGGAAAAGGATCGTTAGACCTAGGGTTTTAAACAGAGCCAGTATCTTGTCGATGGCCGAAACAATAGGATCGAAATTTTTTTCCGAAACCGCAACGCATATGCGGGGATCGTAATCTAAAAAAACAAAAACATAATTTCCTTTTTCTATTAATGAAGCGCTATAGCTTGTCTTTAAGGCGCTGAGTGTCGTTGTTATTATTTTGTAGTTCACTTTTTCCCTTCTCTTTTCGTTTCAAGGCGGTTAAAACCGGCTTCGCTTTTAACATCGCTTATAAAATGCAATCCGAAGAGCCTACTATGCGACCTATTGGCTTCATTCTTAAAAAACCCGCTATCTCCATAATCTCCTTGATGACGTCCTTTTCCCACTTACCGTTTGCCGATTGATAAAGGTTTTCCTGTGTGTCTTGCTGTTGCAGCCAGTGATCGTCCCGCTCGATACAGATGAGCGGATAACCTTTACTTAAAGCGTGCCGGGCGAAACGCACATCGACATAGCCTGCCGCCCCTTCCATCCATTCATAATCAGGCATTTGGTAGCCTTTGCAGACGACGGTTCCGGTTCCTAACTGCGAAACAGTACGCGGGCTGCCCAGCTTAAAGCGAAACTCGAAAACTTGTCGGGACTCCGGCCGTCCATCGAAAAAATCCGGATAGATAATCCCATGCACGCCAACAATCGCTTCGGCGGCAGCGTATTTTTGCCATTGCGAAATCATGGTCGCTACATAATCGGGAGGATAAATAATGTCGTCATCGCACAGCATAACCATATCGTCGGCTTGGATTTCGACCATAAACTTGCCTTCGTCTTTTATGTTGCGTTCCGGCAGTAAGCCCTGAATATTGGGAAACTCCAGAATCCAATCCGGCACCTTGAGGTAGTCGTTGAACACGATATTGATAAGGTCGGCCTGATGGCTAAGACTTTGCGCGGTGGCCTTGATTTGATCCTTACGCTGGGAAAAAGTCGCTATGTTAATGATGTTCATAATAATGCCCGTGATTGACGCTTTATCTTAACTTTCAGTTGTAGTCGGCGCAGACTTAGTTTTTCCGCCGTTTTTTTGTTTTGGCTTCCGATTTTTTTTAAGCTCTTGCTCTATGACACGGCTAACAACCGCAAGATCGGGATGGACTTCTTCTATCGCGCTTGGAGAACGATAGACGCCCATGTTAACTAATGCGGCATCGATCTCATCATCCGACAGCACATCGTTACCCAGCATGCGCTGCATCGAATTCATCTGAGAAAAGCTGCGTCGTACCGGCGCGCGGTACCCCGTCTCATTCGATTCATAGCCCGGCATTCGAGTGAGCGATGTACTGGACCAACTTGCAAACACCAGGGGTTTGTCTATCACATAAACCGCCTGCTCGCCTAATGCATCCCTGACCTTTTCGTAGAATTCCGAATCCCCTCCGCAAAGCACGGAGCGGTAAGGTCCGAACCGCTCAAACAGCTCTTTACCGGCCATTAAACTAACCAGAGACAGTCTATGTGCGACTTGATCGGCAAAGAAAAAAATACCGCCATCGAAGCGAAACCTGAGCCATTTACAGAAGATCATCTGGGCGCCTGTGGACATATAAGCTTGATACTGCTCGAAAATACGAGTGGGCAGCGCCATATCGTCCGCATCGTGGAAGGTAATAATGTCGCCCCGCGCTTCGCCAATCATCGCGTTACGGATGTTATAAGGCCCCTGGTTGCGGATCGACCTGAACACGCGTATGCGTTGATCCTCTTGGGCGAGCGAACAAGCCGCAGCAAGGCTGTCATCGGTGCAGGCATCGTCGCAGAGTAATACTTCAATGTTGCGGTAGCTTTGTTGCAGCAATGACTGGACAGCCATTTTCAGAGTCGATTCCGCATTGAACACCGACATAATGATGCTGATCAGGGGGCCGTTGTGGGAATTAGCGTTCGGAGCAAACTTAAGCCGATGGAGGACGCTCCGTTTACTTTTGTTCGGGTCGATTTCGGCAATTGTGGGGCACTCCTTTAGTTTCAGGAAGTTGTTCATATGAAACCGCCAGAGTCCTAAGTCTATGCGGCCAAATGTAGAGGCTGAAATAAGCATACGATTTTCCTCGCCGATATTCAGATCGTCCCTGACCAGAAATTTGAGCAAAGATTCGGGTTGTATTCCCCGTAAGTCCATCAGCGCAAAATTCAATTCTCCGCTAGGCAGCACATAATCCTGTTCCTGATGATTATTCATGATCAGCGAGTTCAGCGTAACCAGTTTCATGTTTTTGAAATTCATTTGGTTACAGTAGCGGAACATGAAGCGTCTGGCTTTTTCCTCTTCCCCTAAGGCGCGTAAGGTGGTCAAAACTAAAACGGCAAACCACGAAAAAGTGTCTACCGAGATATTTTCCGCGCGCTCTTCCACATGTTGCAAAATGGCTAAAGAGACTTCGTAACACTCCAAGCGTAGAGCGACTTCCGTATAGTTGAGCAGCCATTTAACTTCATTTTCCATGGCGGCGAAGGCCGCTTGGCGGTTTACCCGCTCGAGCGCTTTACTGAGTTCCCCCTTAGCATTGATTAAGGGCGCACTATAGGTGGCTTGCGACGAGGCGAAGCTATGTTGCCGCGTGGCAAACAAGGGCAGGCGTTTATTGGCCACTAATGAGGACAGCCGCAAGTCGCTAAACAACACGATACCCGGACTGCTCATCTGGATCGCTAAGTAATAGCCTATTCCTGAGTTAAAGGTCGGCATGGCAACCCGATAGGTCGCCGTGGTTTCTTCTATTCTAAGATCGACTTCCGAGGCAATACGACAGAAATGTTCCAAGCTGTTATTTTCATTCGATTTTAATAGCTCAATCCAGTCGAGGGTATAGCCGGGATCGTCGCCGGACATCCCGGTCGCCATCATATAAAACTCTAAGGTATGCGAAAATATTTCGCTTGGATCTATTTTTTGAAGTAAGCGAACCCATCCGTTCACTTTTTCCGCGCGAATAATCAAGCCCGCTTTTTTTGACTGGGTGTTGACCGTCAGGTTTTCAAGCGTTTCCTGGTCTGAGCATTCAATGAACCAACTGCCATCCAGGCTAAAGCCAAACGAATCTATTTTTGGCTGTAAATTCTGAAACCTCGAATTATTAAGCAAGTCCATAGTCAATTATCTCAAAATATATAATAAAAAATTATTCCCAAACCCCGAATTAGGGTGCACCTAACTCGCAATAATAAATCCCCCGCAGCTATCGTTCCCACGCTCCGGCGTGGGAATGCCGCCGTGACGCTCCAGCGTCACGCAACGCAGGAGCGTTGCCGGATGAATTCCCACGCCGGAGCGCTCATCGTTATACACAAGTGTCAAAATGCCTTTTTTGCAACCTGGAGGGTTGCCAGCT
>JAPLRU010000096.1 GCA_026399025.1 Methylobacter sp. | reverse complement strand
GAAGGAGCCGGTACTTGTGTAGATACTTATGGATATAGAGAGCCCGAAATTGGGCATGTCGATTGCGTTATGGGAACAGAATTTTATGCAAAAATGGCGGCGCTCGCCCATCGAGTTCTTATCCCGAACTCAGGTTAAATGAGGCTTTGTAATTGCTTTTTCATTTGAACCGCAGCCATCGTATAGCCTCCATCCGAGCCGTCGATAAAATGAATGTGTTTGTTGGCGGTAGGAGATAAAACAACGCATGTCATTAACGCTTCCTTTGAAACATGCATACCGTAACTGATAAGGCCTTGTTTTTTTAAGTCCTCTAAAACTGTTTTTATCCGCTCAATTTGCTGTGGCGTGCAATCTAAAACCATTCTTAAAGTCTCATCGAATTTTTTGAAATCCGAATTGAGCTTCAATTCTTCTTTATAGTTGGCGGGAATAAAGTTTCCGATTCTAAAACCATATTTAAGGCTTAAATTAGAAATAGTTGCATAGAGGAATGTTGTCAGCCAATTTAGAAAGTAAGGAAGCGTTTTTGTCTTTAATTGGCTTTCATAGTCATTATGAGCGGCCGGAATCGGCCAGTTTAAGTTTTCAGTCGTGACCGGGGTTGCCGTATTAAAGTCATCATTCAAAATAGCGGCAAGTTGGCTTAAGACCTCCTGAATGGCAGCTTCCGGTTGTTTTCCGGAAAGCGGTTTGCATAACAGCGTAAGAATCTCGCCGTGAACGGACTTTAAGGGTTTCAGTCGACACGACAATCCTTGTAAATGCGCGTCCGTTGCCCCTTCCGAGGCCTCTAAAAGCTGAACCTTCGGATCTTTTAATTTAATTAAATTTTCCGCGAAAGAAAGCGCTCCGCCTTTAAATTGAGCCAAGAAATTGCCCGGACTCAGTTCATACTTCGCCACTTTAAATTCCTGGCCTAATGCTTTAAGCGTCGAAATTTCAACATATCCGATACGAAGCTCTAAATGAAATTGCTTTTGAGCCAGACGCTTGAGCTTTAATAATTCCTCAAGTAATAAAGGCAACACCGCATTGGGAACTAAAAGCGTGGCGCCGTCCCCGCCAAAAACAAAGGGTAAATCATGAGTCCCGATCAGATTGACAAAACAGGAAATAGTCGCTGCGCCGATCAGATTGACTTCTTTATAACGTCCTTCGTTGACCGCACGGGTTGAGCCTAAAATATCGGTGATGACAATGGCCCAGTCAACAGGAATGGTTTGATAAAGTTTATCTTCGGAAATTCCGGAAAATTCTTTAAAAGGTTTTAATGACTGATAAAAGTCAAAGTGCTTTATAAGTTCCATGGGCTTATATGATGTTTTAGAGAACTTAATCAAGCATTTAACGGCTAAATAAAGCTTGGTAAGCCCGAGCCGACTGTTCCGGCCGATGCTCGAATAGTCCGCCGATAACCGCCAACAAATCGGCTCCGGCAGCGACTAATTGCGCGCCGTTTTCCGGCAAAATGCCGCCTATGGCAACAAGCGGGATCGTCAGCTTAAGTTTTGCTTGTCGTAATGTTTCAATATGGGCGGGCGCCGCCAGAGGTTTTGAGTTGGAAGGAAAGAATCGCCCGAAAGCCGCATAAGTTGCACCTTGGCTCTGGGCCGCTATGGCCTGTTCGACCGAGTCATAGCAGGAAACGCCGATAATGGCGGCGTTGCCCAAGCGCTTTCTTGCTTGGGCTACAGCGCCGTCCTCTTTGCCGAGGTGAACGCCGTCGGCATTAACCAGCGCAGCAAGCTCGATGTCATCGTTAATCAACAGCGGGACGCTATGGCGGTGGCAGACTTTAACCAGCTCGCGCGCGAGAAACGGGGCATCCTGCGGATGCTTGTCCCGATATTGGACAATGACCGCGCCGCCTTTAATCGCCGCTTCAACTTCGTTAATCACGGTATCGGCCGATTTATTTTCAGTCTGGGTGATTGCGTAAAGCCCGCTGCTGGGAAACTTCATGAGTCTTCATCCATCCAGAAAAATCGATTGGGAATGTGCTGGCCTTGGCCCGGCCGGTAAGCGGTGTTTAACGAATTCCAGGTATATTCCTGAGCCTCCAGGACCGCTTGCAACGGCTCCAGGCCATGTGCGATCAACGCGGCGATGCCGGCGGCCAGCGTGCAGCCGGAACCGTGATAGCTGAACGGCAATCTGTCCCAAGTATAAGTTTCCCAACGGCGCCGGTCATGAAACAGCTGATTGCCGACCGAAGGCGTGGCTTCATGGCTGCCGGTAATCAGCACATAGTCGCAGCCTTTTTCCAACAAGGCCAAGCCGCAGTCATTAAGATCTGTTAGTCCTGTCAATCTACGCGCTTCTTCGCTGTTGGGTGTTAATACCGTAGTACAAGGCAGCAATAATTCGACAATCGTTGCTATCAGCCGATCGTTTGACAGTTCAGTCCCTCCGCCGGCCGCCAATACCGGGTCCAAGATAACCGGAATGAGCGGATGCTGTTTTAATATCGCATGAATAGCGATGGCTGTCTCATGATGGCCGATCAAGCCGATTTTAAAAGCCTTAACCGGAAGGTCGGCCAATAAGGTATTGGCTTGGCTGATAATATTTTCAGGGCTTTGCGGAATGAGCTTTTTTACATTCCGGGTGTCCTGTTCGGTTAAGGCGGTGATGACGCCGGCGGCATGACAGCGATGACTGACCAAAGTCTCAATATCGGCTTGAATCCCCGCGCCGCCGCTGGGATCATGGCCGGAAAACGAAAGCACAACGGGGCGGGTTAAGGTCATGGCGATTATTGAGGATAATTATATTGTTGCTGTTGAGGATAACCTTGTTGTTGCGGGTAACCTTGTTGTTGCGGATAACCTTGTTGTTGCGGATAACCTTGTTGTTGCGGATAGCCTTGTTGTTGCGGATAACCTTGTTGTTGCGGATAACCTTGTTGTTGCGGATAACCTTGTTGCTGTGGATAGCCTTGCTGCTGCGGATAGCCTTGTTGTTGCGGGTAGCCTTGTTGCTGTGGATAGCCTTGTTGTTGAGAAGTCCCTTGCTGTGCTCCCGCATTTTTATTAGCAACAATCGCTAATTCCACGCGACGATTCTGGCCCCGATTCGCATCGTTCACATTAGGCAGTTTCGGCATTTTCTCGCCCATGCCCTGCTGGCTGAGGCGGGAAAAGTTGACGCCATGTTGGGCCAAGTAACCCGAAACACTGGCCGCGCGCCGTTCGGACAGCATTTGGTTGTAACTGTCCGAGCCGACATCATCGGTATGTCCGGTGACATTGATGGTCGAGTCCGGATATTGATTTAACACCGTCGCGACAGAGTCTAAAGCGCTTTGCGCTTGCGAGGTTAAATCGGCCGAATCGAACGCAAAAGTGACGCTGCTCGGCATGGTCAAATTAAGCGTATTTTCCGCCGTTCTTTGCACCTCGATACCGGTGCCTTGCAACGACTGCTGCATTTCTTGTTGCTGATGATCCATGTAAGCACCCACAGCCGCGCCGAGAACGCCGCCGGCTAGAGCGCCCAGTCCGGCATTCTTGAGATCGTTGCCGCCGAATAACGTTCCTGCGCCGGCACCGACCGCGGCGCCCAAGCCGCCGCCTATAGCCGCTTTTCCGAGGCCGGATTGGCCTGTGTAAGGGTCGGTGACACAAGCAGTCAATAGGACTGAACTTATGCCTATCGTCAATAGTTTCTTTTTCATTGGAAATAACCTTAGGTTGTTGGTATGAGGCTCCTGCTGGAGCCGACTCAAGCGCTCTTGATGTTATAGAGTCCGCAGCTAATAGAGTGACATTTGCTCCTTCTCCCTCAGGGACGACTCCATGGATGGAGGAGGTAGAGCAACGCATGGAGCAGTTGCCGAGAAGGTTGGGATGAGGGGATATAAATAAGCATTTTTCCTTATTTTAAATCCCCCTCACCCAACCCGCTCCCGCTGGAGAGGGCTTTGCGTCGCTTTATCAACTGAGGTATCTATAAAAGCGATACGAGCATTATATATCGTGCTCAATTAATTTAAGCTGAACGTTGCTGTCAATTTCGACGCCGCCATGTAAAAGTTTTCACCAAAGCTGGTGTATTATGCTTATTCCCAACTATAACAACCGGCGAAAACCCGCTATATCCGCTGCTATCGTCGGCATTGCCCACGGTTTGGCCGTCATTATCCCCTTCGGCGCCGCCTTATAGTGGGCAAGTCCTTATTATCTATCCGATGTGTATCCACGCGACTTTAATTGTTCACATGTACATTGAATTAAAAAGTCTGGATAATCGCCGGCCTTACCTTGTACTCATAACTTTTTATGGACTTCAAATTAATCAATAAGGACGGCCATGCGCGGCGTGGTCAGCTTACATTTGCCCGCGGCACGGTGGAAACGCCGATTTTTATGCCGGTCGGTACTTACGGAACCGTTAAATCTCTGACCCCCGATGAACTGAACGGCATCGGTGCGCAGATTATTCTGGGCAATACCTTTCATTTAATGCTGCGCCCCGGTATGAATGTGGTCAAGGCGCACGGCGATTTGCATGATTTTATGCATTGGGACAAACCGATCCTGACCGATTCCGGCGGCTTTCAGGTGTTCAGTTTGGGCGCGCTGAGAAAAATCACCGAACAAGGCGTGACCTTTAAATCGCCGATCAACGGCAGTTATATTTTTATGGGGCCTGAGGAATCGATGCAGGTGCAGCGCGATTTGGGCTCGGATATCGTGATGATCTTCGATGAATGCACGCCGTATCCAGCGACAGTTGATGAAGCGGCCGATTCGATGCGCTTATCGTTGCGTTGGGCGGCGCGCAGCAAGGCGGCGCATGAGGGCAATGCGTCGGCTTTGTTCGGCATCGTGCAGGGCGGCATGTATGAGCATTTGCGTCAGGAATCGATAGCCGGTTTAGTGGACATCGGTTTTGACGGTTACGCGATCGGCGGCTTGTCGGTCGGCGAACCTAAAGAAGAAATGATGGCGACATTGGATGTGGTGCATGGCCTTATGCCGGTCGATAAACCGCGTTATTTAATGGGGGTCGGTACGCCGGAAGATTTGGTCGAGGCGGTCAGGCGCGGCATCGATATGTTCGATTGCGTGATGCCGACCCGCAATGCCCGTAACGGTCATCTTTTTACCACGTTCGGCGTGGTAAAGATCAGGAACAGCCAGTATGAGTTCGATACCGGTCCGCTGGATGAATCCTGCGCTTGTTATACCTGCCGGAATTATTCCAGGGCTTATTTGCGGCACTTGGATAAATGCAAGGAAATGCTGGGTTCACGGCTCAATACCCTACATAACCTACATTATTACCTGAGCCTGATGCAAGGCTTGCGCGATGCGATTGAAAGGCAAGAGCTGGATATTTTTGTCAAGCAATTTTATCAACAACGAGGAAAAGCCGTGCCGACTGTGGCATAATGGCGAACTTTTTTAAGTACGATGCTTTTTTAAATAATAATAACCCCCGAGGATAACCATGAGTTTTTTAATTTCCGATGCTGTAGCCGCCGCGGCTCCCGCCACTCAACAACCCGGTATTGAAGGTATGCTGTTTCCATTGGGCATACTGGTGTTTTTTTACTTTTTATTTTTGCGTCCGCAATCCAAACGCGCCAAAGAGAAAAAACAAATGATCGCGGCGATGACCAAAGGCTCCGAAGTCGTCACTTCCGGCGGGATTTTGGGAAAAGTCGTTGATCTGGATGATAATTTCGTTAAGCTGGAAATTTGCGACAATACCTTTATTCAAGTGCAACGTCATAATATCGAAAGCATGATGCCTAAGGGAACTTACAAAGCGATCACTCGAAAAGTCGCTAAAGTTTAATACTGTGGGCGCGAATTGACTCGCGCAGTAGGTTAAAAAGCGCGAATTTGTCGCGCCCACAACGTCTCTACGACATAGTTGAATTGTTTGGAATAACACATGCAAAACCATTATCCACTTTGGAAAAATCTATTGGTTCTGATTGTCTTTGCAATCGGGATTATTTACGCGTTGCCGAATTTGTACGGCGACGATCCTTCGGTTCAGGTGTCATCGACCCATCCTGCAAAATTAACGCAGGATCAGGCCAATCAGGTCGAGTCGGCCATTAAAACCGCGAGCGTTACTATCAAGGCGTTTGAATTTAAAGACGGCCTCATTTTAGCCCGGTTTAACAGCGCCGACGATCAGCTCAAAGTCGCGGATTTGCTCAGGGATAAAATGGGCGACGATTATAACGTTGCGTTAAATCTGGCGCCGACCACACCGCCATGGTTAAGATCTTTGGGTGCAGATGCGATGTACTTGGGTCTGGATTTGCGCGGCGGGGTGCATTTTCTGCTGGAAGTGGACATGGATGCCGCAGTTAAGCAAGCGGAAGACCGTTACAACGATGATGTGCGTCTGGCCTTAAGAAACGAAAAACTACGTTATCAATCGGTTTCCAAAGACAGTGGGTTTATTAAAGTTAAGCTGAACTCGGCTGATGACAAGCCTGCGTTGTTGACGCTGTTGGGTAAGGATTTCCGCACGCTGGATGTCACCGAGCCTAAAGAGCAGGACCAAGTCTGGTTGAAATTGTCTGAAAAAGAAGTGCGCGACATTAAAAAATTCGCCGTCGCGCAGAATATGACGACTTTGCGTAATCGCGTTAATGAACTAGGCGTTGCCGAGCCGGTGATTCAGCAACAAGGCGAAAACCGTATCATGGTGCAATTGCCCGGCGTACAGGACACCACTCGCGCCAAGGAAATTTTGGGCACCACGGCGACGCTGGAATATCGCTTGGTTGATGTGGAACACGATGTGCAAAAAGCGGTTGAAGGCCATGTTCCGGTCGGCAGTCGTTTATACACCGAGCGTAACGGTAATCCGATTTTGTTGGACCGTCGGGTGATCGTAACCGGCGACCAAATTGTCGATGCTTCTTCCGGCGTTGATCAGGACGGCAGACCCTCGGTGAACATTTCCCTGAACGGCGTCGGTGCGGCCAAAATGGGTAAATTGACCCAAGCTAATGTCGGCAAGCCGATGGCGGTGGTGTTCATCGAATATAAAGTTGAAACCAAAGTGGTGGACGGTCAAAAAGTCCGGCATAAAGAAAAAGTTGAAAAAGTCATTAACGTAGCGACTATTCAGGGCGTGTTCAGTCATCGCTTCCAAACCACCGGTTTAGACAGCCCTCAAGAAGCGCGTAATTTATCGTTGTTGTTAAGAGCCGGAGCATTAGCGGCTCCCGTTGACATCGTTGAAGAACGTACCGTTGGGCCAAGTTTAGGCCAGGACAATATTAATAAAGGCATGTTGTCTTTTGTGGTGGGCTTTGCTTTGGTTGTGCTGTTTATGGCGGTTTATTACCGGATCTTCGGCATGATCGCCAACTTTGCGCTGGCGTTTAACGTGGTGATTGTGGTGGCGATTTTGTCGATGTTGCAAGCCACCTTAACCTTGCCGGGCATTGCCGGGATTATTTTGACCGTGGGTATGTCGGTTGATGCTAACGTATTGATCTTCGAGCGGATTAAAGAGGAGCTTAAAAACGGTCATACGCCGCAATCGGCTATCTTTATCGGCTATGAGAAAGCTTTTGCGACTATTTTGGACTCGCACTTTACCAACCTTGTCGTGGCGGTGGTGTTGTTTGCTTACGGCACCGGTTCGGTTAAAGGTTTTGCGGTGACGCTGATTATCGGGATATTGTCCTCGATGTTTACCGCTATTGCCGGTACGCGGATGGTGATTAACTGGATATACGGTAACCGCAGGGTTGAGAAATTATCTATTTAGTAAAATGCCGGGTTGAGCAAATCCGGCCTACATGACTTTTACATAGAAGATTAAATATGTTTAAAAAAGATATAAATTTTATCGGTAACCGAAATATAGCGCTGATATTTTCCACGGTGCTGACGCTTATTTCGATAGGATCGCTGGCTGTACGCGGTTTGCAAATGGGTATCGATTTTACTGGCGGTACATTGATTGAAGTGGGCTATCAAAAAACAGCCGATTTAAACGTGCTGCGTCATACCTTGGATACCGAGGGTTTTAACGATGCCACGGTGCAAAATTTCGGTACCGCAAAAGACGTCCTGATTCGCCTGAAACCGCAAGAAGGGGTCAGCAGCGTCGAGTTAAGCGCTAAGGTCCTTGACGCGATTAACAAAAATAGCGCGGAACCGGCCAGTGTGCGACGCGTCGAATATGTCGGTCCTCAAGTCGGCGACGATCTGGCTGAAGACGGCTTTTTGGCGTTATTGTATTCCACGATCTGCATCTTGATTTATGTGGCTTGGCGTTTTGAATGGAAGTTCTCTGTCGGTGCGATCATTGCGACTTTACATGATGTGATTGTTACGCTGGGATTGTTTTCGGTGTTAGGGCTGGAGTTCGATCTGACGGTATTGGCTGCGGTTCTGGCGCTGATCGGTTATTCCTTGAATGACACCATCGTGGTGTATGACCGTATCCGCGAAAATTTTCGGGAACTAAGAAATAAATCGACCGAAGAAATCATGAACATTTCGGTCAATGTCACCTTAAGCCGTACCATCATGACCTCATTGACAGTGCTGTTGGTGTTGGTTTCGTTGTTCTTTCTGGGCGGGGAAGTCATTCATAATTTTTCCGTCGTACTGCTGTTCGGCGTCTTTTTCGGCACTTATTCCTCTATTTTTATCGCCAGTCCGGCGGCTTTACTGTTGGGCATCAGCGCCGAGGATTTGATGATCCCGGTAAAAGAAGGCGTAGAACTGGACGGTAGACCTTAACTTTCAGGTATTTTCAAAATACAGCGGTTGATCGGGTATAATCGGCCGCTTACAACTATTCATTCACAATTGGAGTTTTAAAACATGGCGATAGAACGCACTTTCTCAATCATTAAGCCTGACGCGGTAGCAAAAAATGTCATCGGCGAAATTTACAGCCGTTTCGAAAAAAACGACTTAAAAATCGTTGCCGCAAAAATGCTGCATCTGACTAAAGAACAAGCCGAAGGCTTTTACGCGGAACACAGCGAGCGCGGTTTTTTTAATGATTTAGTTGCATTTATGATTTCAGGCCCGGTGATCATGCAAGTATTGGAAGGCGAAAATGCGGTTCTTAAGCATCG
Source organism: Methylobacter sp. (assembly GCA_026399025.1). Taxonomy (GTDB): domain Bacteria; phylum Pseudomonadota; class Gammaproteobacteria; order Methylococcales; family Methylomonadaceae; genus Methylobacter_A. The sequence continues at coordinate 24,507 of JAPLRU010000096.1, read as the reverse complement.
CGAAATCATGGGCGCCACCAATCCTAAAGAAGCGGCCGCCGGAACGATCCGCGCCGATTTTGCCAGCAGCATCGATGAAAACGCCGTACACGGTTCAGATGCTGTTGAAACCGCTCAAAGGGAAATTGCTTACTTTTTCTCAGACAATGAAATCTGTGCAAGAACCCGTTAATACAAAATCCATCAATTTGCTCGATTTCGACAGAAAAGGCCTCGCGGCCTTTTTTGTCGATTTAGGCGAGAAGCCTTTCCGGGCGACGCAATTGCTTAAATGGCTCTATCAGGAAGGTGTCGAGGACTTCGACCTGATGACCAATTTAAGCAAGTCATTGCGCGCTTATTTGACTGAACACTGTTACATAGCAACGCCGGAAATCGTGCTTGAAAAAGTCGCATCCGACGGCACGTGTAAATGGGTGATGCAAACTCATTGCGGCAACCGGATTGAAACCGTTTTTATCCCCGAAGAGGGACGCGGCACTTTATGCGTTTCCTCGCAAATCGGCTGCGCATTGGCTTGCTCATTTTGTTCTACCGCCCAGCAAGGTTTTAACCGCAACTTGAGTACGTCCGAGATTATCGGCCAGTTATTCGTTGCGCAAAAACGCTTGGGAGCTGACAACAAAATTACCAATGTGGTAATGATGGGCATGGGCGAACCGCTGCTTAATTTCGACAATGCGGTCGCGGCGATGAATTTGATGATGGACGACTTTACCTTCGGCTTGTCCAAGCGCCGAGTGACGGTCAGTACCTCAGGCGTGGTGCCTGCGATGTATCGCTTAAGCCAAGTTTGCGATGTCAGTCTTGCCGTGTCGTTACATGCGGTGACCGATGAATTAAGGGATGAGCTGGTTCCGATCAATAAAAAATATCCATTGAAGGAATTAATGGACGCGTGTCGGGATAACGCGAAAATAGCGCCGCGGCGCACGGTTACTTTTGAATATGTGATGCTGGACGGCATTAACGACTCGGTGCAGGATGCGCGGGGCTTGATTAAGCTGTTAAAAACAGTGCCGTCGAAAATCAATTTAATACCGTTTAACCCGTTTCCTAATTCGTCTTATCGCTGTTCGAGCAAAGCAGCGATTGAGCGATTTAAAACGTTATTGAACGATGCGGGCATAGTCACTACGGTCCGGAAAACGCGCGGCGAAGATATTGATGCCGCTTGTGGCCAGTTGATAGGTCAAGTGCAGGATAAAAGCCGCAGGCACTTGAAGCTCCATCCGGTAGGCTCCGAACGTGCCGCTTGATCGCGCAAAAACCATCAATCGATTTGCGCCGGCTTTGCTGGCGGCGGCTTTAGCTGCCTGTGCTTCAACAAGCACCCTCAAAAGCAATAATCCTGAAGATGTGCATTTGCAGTTGGGGGTGCGCTATCTCAGCATGAATAAGTTGGAACTGGCTAAAGAAAACTTGCTACAGGCCATAAAGAATAACTCGGATAATGCACAGGCGCATAACGCGTTGGCTTTTTTGTACGAAAAATTATATCAGTACGACAAAGCTAAAGCCCATTACGAGACGGCGTCGGATCTGGATTCTGAGGATTTGAGCGTGAAGAATAATTTCGGGCGCTTCCTCTGCGAGCATGGTGAACATGAAGACGGCATGGACTTGTTGTCGGAAGCGAGTTCGAATCCGTTAAACGATAGACAATGGTTGGCTTTAACCAATGCCGGACGTTGCCGGCTGAGCATGGGGCAAAAACAACTTGCCGAGAATTATTTCAGGCAAGCGCTGCAACTCAATAATACTTATGCCCCGGCCTTATCGGAAATGCAAAAAGTGTCTTATCAAGACGGCGACTTTTGGGCCGCAAAAGGTTTTTTGCAACGCTATCTGGGCGTTGCCGCGCATACTGCCGAAACTTTATGGTTTGCCGTGCTGACCGAGCGGGCGCTGGGTAACAAAGGGCTTGCCATCGAATATAAAAACTTATTGCAGGAACAATTTCCGTTTTCAACTGAAGCAAAAAAAATCTCAGGGGTTAGCAATTTTTAATTAAAAGGCAAAAGGCAAAAGACAAAAGGCGAAGGGTAAAAAACACAGCTTTCGTCTTTTGTCCTTTGCCTTTCGTCTCTTTTTATTTTTTGTAGATTTACCTGTTATTAATAAAAGGATTATTTAAATCCGTGGCGTCAACACTATCTAACTATGGCAAATAACATTCAAGCAATTCGCGGGATGCACGATGTGCTTCCCGAACAGACGCCGCTTTGGCAGTCTGCGGAACACTGCATCCGAGAAGTGCTCGGCTCCTATGGCTACAGCGAAATTCGCTTGCCGATTGTGGAAAAAACCGAACTGTTCAAACGCTCTATCGGCGAAGTGACCGACATCGTCGAAAAAGAAATGTACACCTTCGAAGACCGGAACGGCGATTCCTTAACCTTGCGTCCCGAAGGGACGGCCGGTTGTCTTAGAGCTTGCCTGGAGCACGGTTTATTGCATAATCAGGTTCATCGCTTATGGTATTACGGCCCTATGTACCGGCATGAGCGTCCGCAAAAAGGCCGTTATCGCCAATTTTTTCAACTGGGCGTCGAAACCTACGGCATGGCGGGCCCTGATATTGATGCGGAATTAATCCTGATCATGGACCGGTTATGGAAAAAATTGGGCGTGCGCGAGAAGGTCCGCTTGCAGCTTAATTCCTTAGGCACGATTGCCGAACGCATGGTTTATCGGGAGAGCTTGGTCGGCTATTTTCAAACGCATCCGGAGCAATTGGATGAAGACAGTCTGCGCCGCCTGGAAACCAATCCACTACGGATTCTGGATAGCAAAAATCCGGCGATGCAAGAGCTGGTCGCTAATGCGCCGGAATTGACCGATTACCTGGGCGAAGAAAGTCGTCGGCACTTTAACGCGATTACTACGGTATTGGATGATCTGGGCATAGCTTATCAACTCAATTCACGCTTGGTGCGCGGCCTGGATTATTACAGCAAGACGGTGTTCGAATGGGTCACCGATGAGCTGGGTTCGCAAGGCACTGTCTGTGCGGGCGGGCGTTATGACGGCTTGATAGAACAATTGGGCGGCAAACCGAATCATGCGGTCGGTTTTGCGATGGGCATGGAGCGCTTGTTGGCTTTGATGGAAACGCTGGACAATGTGCCGGTGGCTAAACCGGTTGATGTGTACATGATCCGGGTGGGTGAAAGCGCTGAACAAGAAGGCATACGCTTTGCCGAGACCATCAGGAATGAAATTCCCGGTCTGAAATTGCAAGTGAATTGCGGCGGCGGCAGTTTCAAAAGCCAGTTCAAGAAAGCCGATAAAAGCGGCGCCGAATTTGCGCTTATTTTGGGCGACGACGAAGTCAGCCGCGGCGAAGTCAGCGTCAAACCGCTACGTAACAGTGAACAAGAGCAGCAGAATATGTCTCAACGGCAAGCGCTTGAGTTTTTGATAGAACACGGATGACATGGGTTTAAAAGGCGAAAGGCAAAAGACGAAGGGCAAAAATTGCGCCTTTCGCCTTTCGCCTTTCGTCCTTCGCCTTTTTTTAAACATCAAACAAGAGAAAAACAAGTGGAAATATACGATACCGAAGAAGAACAGGTTGAAGCCTTAAAAAGATGGTGGAAAGAAAACGCGACCGCTACCATTGTCGGCTTGGTGATGGGCATGGTCATTATTCTGGGCTGGAATTATTGGCAGGATCACAAAAAAGAGCAGGCGGCGCAAGCGTCGCTCACTTACGGTCAGCTGTTGAAAGCGTTGGATGACGCCAAAAAAGACTCCGCCGAAAAACTGGCAGAGCAGGTGCAGCAGCAGTTTAAAGGCAGCGAATACGCCGCATTCAGTGGCTTATTGCAGGCGAAGCTAAAAACTGAGCAAGGCGATTTTGCCGCGGCAAAGCAAATTTTGAAGACGATTGCGGCGGAATCGAATAAACAGCTGAGCAATATCGCCAAAATAAGACTGGTCCGCTTAATGCTGGCTACCGGCGAATACGAGCAAGGCTTGCAGGTTATTAACGAAGTGGATGCCAAAGAGGCGGCGAGCTTCTCAGCCAATTACGATGAATTGGTCGGCGATTTGTATGTTGCCTTGGATCGTTTGGACGAGGCCCGCACCTCGTATCAAAATGCTTTAAGAAACGGGCAGCCGTCACCGTTGCTACAGTTCAAGGTCGATGACTTGACTGCTCAAGAAAAGCTAGACACTGCAAAATAATGACTAACAATTCAACTTATAGTGGGCAGGCAACAGGCGAAAGGCACCAGGCTAAAGGTTTTTTCTCCTTGTGTTTGCCTTGCGCCTTCTTCGCTATTGCTTTATTAAGCGGCTGCGCGGCTGTCGATACGGTTAGCGAGTCCGTTTCCGGAATTAAAGATTACTTTCTCGGCGGTGAAGATAACGCCGATCCGCCCAGCGTATTGGTTGAATATGCGCCCGAAGTGCAGCTTGATGTTATCTGGAAAGAATCGGTCGGTGTCGGCGCTGAAGAGCAATCGTTAAAACTGATTCCGGTCATCGGCAGCGGAAAAATTATTGCGGCGGATCGGGAAGGCGTGGTGCAAGCCAGAAGCTTAACGACCGGTAAAATCATTTGGGAGACCGAAACCGACGTGCATTTTTCCGGCGGGCCTGGTCTTGGCGCGGGCACCGTAATTTTGGGTTCCAGCGATGCCGAAGTGGTGGCTTTGGATAGTGAAACCGGCGCCGTGTTATGGAAAAGCGCGGTGTCCAGCGAAGTACTTTCGGAGCCGGTCGTTGCCGAGGGTATTGTGGTGGTGCGTACCACCGACGGTTCGGTGATTGCTTTAGACGAAAAGACCGGCGGCAAACGTTGGAATTACGAACGTAGCGTACCCGCTTTAAGCATACGCGGAACCGGATCGCCCTTGATTGTCGAGGGTAACGTGATCGGCGGCTACGACAACGGTAAATTAATGGCTTTACGTTTGGCTGACGGTAAATTTGTTTGGGAAACCAGCATCGCCATTCCTAAAGGACGTTCCGAAATCGAACGTTTGGTCGATTTGGACGTCGATCCTATCGTCATTAACGGCGTGATTTATGTGGCCAGCTACCAGGGCGGAATAGCCGCTGTTTCGGAATTGGACGGCGATGTGTTGTGGCGTAACGAAACCATTTCGTCGCATTCGGGCTTGAGCAGCGATTTCCGGTATTTATACCTGGCAGACTCGCAAAGCCATGTTTGGCAGTTGGATCAGCGTAGCGGCGCCTCCTTGTGGCAGCAAAAAGACTTGCATCAAAGACGCTTAACCGCTCCGGCCGCTTATGAAAATTATGTCGTGGTCGGCGACCTTGAAGGCTATGTGCATTGGTTGTCGAGTACCGACGGCAGGCAGATGGGCCGAGTGCAAGTGACTGACAGCGCTATCGACGCCAAGCCTATCGTGGTCGACAATATCGTTTATGTGTATGCCAAAGACGGCACGCTTGCCGCTTTAAAAGTCCGATAATAAAAATATTGATTTTAAAAGGAACACGGATGACACAGATTGGACGGGTTTAAACGGATATAAAAGACGAAAGACAAAGGGCGAAAAAACACCTTTTGCCTTTTGCCTTTTGCCTTTCGTCCTGTCCCTATAATTATTTTCAGTTTTATCCGTGTTTATCGGTCAAATCCGTGTCATCCGTGTTCTCGGCAACTGCTCCTGCGTTGCTAAACCACAGGGATGTGGCGAATGCAGAAAACGCAGGAGCGGTTTTCTGCCTACCTTCTGCATCCATGCAGTCGTATTTTTCTAATTCCGAGTCGATATGTTACCTGTAATAGCCCTCGTCGGGCGTCCCAATGTGGGCAAGTCCACCTTATTCAATTATTTAACGCGCAGCCGCGATGCCCTGGTTGCGGATTTCTCCGGATTAACCCGTGACCGGCAATACGGTCGGGTGAAGTTGGGTGATCGTCCCTGCCTGGTTGTCGATACCGGCGGCATCGCCGATGACGCCGAAGGCATAGAAAGTTTCGCCAGAAAACAGGTGCAAGTCGCGTTGGAAGAAGCGGATGTGGTGTTTTTCATGGTTGACGCGCGCGAAGGCCTAAGCACTTCGGATAAGGTCATTGCCGATACCCTGAGAAAACTGGAAAAACCGGTTATATTGGTCACCAACAAGATTGACGGCCTTGACGCCGGCGTTGCCGTTTCGGATTTTTATTCGCTGGCCTTAGGCGAACCGATGCAGATCGCCGCTTCTCACGGCAGAGGCATACCGGAATTACTGGAAAAAGTGAATCAACTGCTGCCACCGGACAAAGGTGACGTTGAAGAAGCGCCGGGCGGAATCGGCATCGCCGTGGTCGGACGGCCTAATGTCGGTAAATCAACGCTGGTCAATCGTCTGTTGGGCGAAGAGCGGGTTATCGTATTCGATGAGCCGGGCACCACGCGCGACAGCATTTATATCCCTTTTGAACGCAACGGCAAAAAATTCACGCTGATCGATACCGCCGGAATGCGCAGGCGATCCAAAATAGCCGAAACCATCGAAAAATTCAGCGTCATAAAATCATTGCAAGCGATTGAAAAAGCCAATGTGGTGATTTACCTGATTGATGCACGGGAAGGCGTTACCGATCAGGATGCGCATTTATTGGGCTTGGTACTGGAGGCCGGACGCGCCCTCATCATTGGCCTGAATAAATGGGACGGCATCAGCGCCGACCAAAAGGCAACCATTCATCGGCAACTCGACGTCAAATTATCGTTTCTTGAGTTTGCCGAAAAACACCCGATTTCCGCATTGCATGGCAGCGGCGTCGGCAAAATGTTCGATGTCGTGCAGCAGTTATATGCAGCGGCGATGCTCGATATGTCGACACCGGTGCTGACTCGTATCCTGAAAGAAGCGATTACCGCGCATCAGCCGCCGATAGTGAATAGTCGGCGTATCAAACTAAAATACGCGCATCAGGGCGGTCGAAATCCGCCGATTGTAGTGATTCACGGCGTACAAACCGATTCGCTGCCGGAATCTTATAAGCGTTACTTGATAAATTACTACCGCGACAAAATGGGCTTGGTCGGAACGCCGATACGTTTGGTGTTCAAATCGGCGGCGAACCCGTTTCACGGGCAAAAGAACAAACTGACCGAGTGGCAGGTGAAAAAGAAAGAACGCTTGATGAAGCGAGTGAAGAGTAAGAAGAGGGATTAAGGCGAAAGCCTAGGTCAGCAGGCTGTTTATATAGAGTCAGAAGTGAATAAAGCGACATCGTTCCCGCGCTCCGGCGTGGGAATGCCGGAGTACCGCTCTAGCGGTACAGAACGCAGGAGCGTCCCTCACTGCGTTCCCACGCCGGAGCGTGGGAACGATAGCGGACTTTCTCCAGACTTTACGTCGCTATATTAATTCCGGGCTCTATACCTTTGAGCCGACGATGCTTCGGCAAGCTCAGCATAAGCGCTTGTTCACGATTCACTGCATCCACTCGTTTCCAAGCTTTCACGCTCATCGTTAGAGGTCTTACAAACGACGGCATCCTGAACTTGGGCGCGCATGAAAGGCATGGAGGTAAAGCTCGTTTCAAACTGCCCGACTGATTAAGTAAGCGATTGTTATTAAATTAATAGAATAGGAAACAAGCATGGCTACAATCACATTCCAAGGTAAACCTTTAAACACTTGCGGCGAATTACCCCCAGTCGGCAGCGACGCACCGGCATTTTCCTTAGCCGGCCGCCAGTTAGTGGATGTCACTTTGGCAACCTATGCAGGTAAAAGAAAAGTGCTGAATATCGTACCCAGTCTGGATACGCCGACCTGCGCCGCGTCAACGCGCAAATTCAACCAAAAAGCCTCGCATCTGGACAATACCGTTGTGTTAGCCGTCTCCGCCGACTTGCCTTTTGCGCAAAGCCGTTTTTGCGAATCGGAAGGCTTAAAAGATGTCATCCCGCTGTCAACCTTCCGTTCCGGCTTCGCTAAAGATTACGGCGTTAACATCGTCGATACTTTTCTGGCCGGCCTGACCGCCCGCGCCATCGTCGTTATTGATGAACATGACAAGGTGATTTATACCCAGTTGGTCGGTGAAATCGCCGATGAGCCGGATTATGAAAGCGCTTTGGCGGTGTTGTAAAACGGCTTGTAGCTATTCAGTCCCCCTCTTTGAAAAAGAGGGGTTAGGGGAGATTTTTTAAATAAATCCCCCTCAATCCCCCTTTTTCAAAGGGGGAGGTGAATAATTACAACGACTTTATTACCACTCATGCGGAATTTTCCTATCAGGACAAACGGCCCTCTATTAACATCAGGTAAAGCGAACTTAATCTTTCTTTACTTTGAGCCATCGCTTATCCCGAACTCAGGTTAGGAACGCGCATGAAATAACTTGAACATTTGATCCTCCTCACCCCAACCCTCTCCAGCAGGAGAGGGAGCCAGTTGCCGAAATTATTTCATGCACGTTCCTTAATTTAAAAACCGCTCATAAAGAAACGTCTGTTTCTTCATCCAAAACAAACCGCCGATAAAAAAGGCTGTCCATCCTGACGATGGACAGCCTTCAAGAAAAGCCGATGTTTTAATTGAATTTATTAAAACATGGTTAGAGCGTCAAGGGTGCCCTACTTTTTTGATGAGGCCGCGTCTTTAGCCTTAACTTTTTTACTTTTCTCTTTACCGCTCTTGTCTTTTTCTTTACCGCTTGCTTTGCCGCTTTTCTCTTTTTCCGTACCGGCCTTTTTCGAAGACGATTTATCCTTGGACTTTTTAGCGGTCGGCTCAGGTTGAAGCAAAGCCAGTAATTCTTTCAGATTTCGTTGGGCATCCAAATAGTCGGGTTGAATTCTTAAGGCTTGTTCCAAGCTGGCTTGAGCACCGGCCATGTCACCCATCGCGCGTTGCAGATTACTCAGATTATTATAAACCTCAGCCAAGTCAGGATTGATTTGTAGCGCTTGCTGATAAGCGGCAATCGCTTCTTGCCCACGATCCAAGTTTTTAAGAGCGACGCCCAAGTTGCAAAATGCGGGCGCATACTTCGGGTCGAGACTAATGGCCCGACGGTGGAAAGTAACGGCTTTTTCAAGCTCGCCTTTTTGCTGAAACAGCATACCCAGCGTATTGTGGTATTCAGCCACTTCCGGCTGCATGATGATAGCTTGCTGGATATACGGCACTGCCGCCTGGAGATCGCCCAATTGTCTTAACACATTACCCAATCCGTGCTGAGCGCGGTCGCTGTCCGGGTTAAGTTGCAGCGCGGCTTTATAAGCTTTAACAGCTTCGCCCAACTGTCCATTCACCTGATTTTTTTGCGCATGTTTTAACAATTGCTCAAATGGAGAGGCGGCCACCAGCGCGTTGGTTAGATTAATAATCCGTATTTTTAAGGGTTCACTGGGATAAAGACCGAAAGCTTGCTTGTAACAAGCCAAGGCTTGATCAAGCTGCCCCAAATGTTGCTGGGCAATGCCGATCTGGGCAAGTATTTCAGCTTGGGTGCTTTTGCCTAGCGATGCCTGCTTTTCAGGAGTGGATTGAACGGACGCCCAAATAGTTTGCAGTATCTGCAAAGCTTTTGCATTTTCGCCAATATGATTGTAAACCATGGCAAGGCCCATTTGCGCCGCCCCGTTGTCCGGCTTAAGCCGCAACGCTTCATTATACAATTCGGCAGCATTACCGAAATCCAAAGCTTGCAATTTAGCGGCAGCTTGTTGAACTAAAGTTTCAAAGGAATTTTTCATTGTGTTATCTTCTATTGTTCACGCAATCTGCTAAGCAGAGCGAGGTGCTGGGGGTAAATGACGCTGTTGAAATCATAGCGTGTCTGGATGGTGATCCGTGCCGTTTCCCGCACGGAATGATAATTATGGGGCTGCGCCAAAGCATCCGTCGCCATATTCACCAAAGCATCCGTATCAAAAAAGGGGAATAGTATACCATTATAGCCATCGGTAATGACTTCCTGAACAGGCGGGGTGTCCGAACCTAAAACCAAACATCCGGCCGACATGGCCTCGAGCATTGACCAAGACAAAATAAAGGGATAAGTCAAATACACATGCACTCGCGAAACTTGCAGTACTTTAAGATAATCATCAAAAGCAAGCGTCCCGGTAAAATGCAGACGACTACTGTCAATCCGGCCCTTTAGCTCATTGACATACTGTGCCCGCCAAGTTTCCGCCTCTTTGGGAGCGGGACTATAATGAGGTTCATCCTGACCGACAATGACAATTTGGCAGTGAGGGCGATTGCGCATAATGCCGGGCAGTGCCTGCATCAAGCAATGAAAACCACGGCAGGGTTCAAGGCTGCGGCTGACAAAAGTCAGCACCTCATCTCCCGCCTTGACGACGACGCCATTGGCTAAGGTAAAGGTCGTTGCGGCATCGGGCCGAATCCGGTCGGTGTCGATACCTTCATGCAAGCATTCAAGCTGGTGTCGATAAGCGGCGGGATAACGACTCTTTTGCCATTCAGTGGCCGTTAATCGAATATCGCAAGCTTCCAGCGCATAATGCTGGAGTGTATTCATCGTGCGCACCCTGAATATATCATCGAAGCTCAAAGGAAACTCCGGGTCAAACCCGACATCCGCGCCGCGAGGATGATAGTAATATTCGAATAAGCCGATAATTTTGGCATTAGGAAAAATATCTTTCAGGTAAAGACTGTCTCCCCAACCGGTATGGACATAAATAACGTCCGGGTCAAAGCCCCGGAGCTTATGGGCAAGCAGCGCAAGCACCACTTTTTGGCCTCGGCGCACACCCGCCTCGAAACCTTGTATATAAGAATGCGTAGCTTGCCCCGCAGGCTCGGGCGCGGGATACGACAGGCGGTTGGCTCCCGGAAGATCGAAAGCCGGCATCCGGCTTTCGTCCCCCAGAGTATGGATATGTACGCCCGGCTCCTTATTTAAAGCGGCAGCCAAGCGGCGAAACTGTCCGGGAAAATTAGGATGTACGAAAAGTACGTGCAATTTTTTTCTCTACGACAGACTGTAAATACTGCACTAAACCCTGCATCGATTCGCTTTGCAAACCAACGGATCGCTGTTCCAATGCCGCTTTTTCCAAGTGTGGAGGAAGCTTGTCGACAGCCAGCCACACGTGGTCTGCGTGGGCCAACTCGCTGCTATGCAAGCTATCGACATCTTCCACTACCCACAAGACATTGATCACATCATGGCGACGTTCATAGGTCGGCAACGTGCGCGTATCTTTGGTCGGTTCGCCATGCAAGTTGATAACGACTTCGACTACCCGAGACTGTTCACACCAAGTTTCCGGCCCTAGGATGTACACTAGGGCACCTTGTGCTTTCATCGCTTGTGCAAGCCGATTGGCCGCATCAATGAGCTTAGGGTTCGAGGGCACTCGCAACAGTACGCGCAAACGCTTTGCATCCAATAAATCGGCAAGAGGCGCTTTATCGGATACAGTAACCGGCCTCACCTTATGCTGCATTGACGTCTCAGCCTTGCCCGCTAATTCACTGTCAATACATAAGCAGGCATCAAACAACTCTAAACTTGGATTGATAAACCAAGCGCTAAGCTCACTCTCGTGAGCAACATAAAATGCTGTTCTAAGGTCGGCTCGCGCCTGCTTAAGGCAGCGCAGATCCAAATACGGGCTAAGCGAAACCAGGACATGCAATCCGCCCACCCTATTCCAACTGCCTTCAGAGCTCAAAAAAGTTATGTTCGTATTCGGATAAACGGCAGCAATACGCTCGGCCAAGTCTACCGCGTTAGCAAGTTGTTTTTTACCGGCTTGACTGCTGTGAATATTCTGAATCGCGAAACCAATCGCCAGTTTTTCGTTGGTCAGCAAGTTAGCAGGATCAAGCAGGCCTTGCCAAAAGGTGCGTTTAGACCATAAGCCGAGCTGATCCGCCAAGCGCGTTTGATTGCCCGACTGACGATCGATCATGCTGGGTTCGCGGCCGGTAAGCCGGGTATAACCGTGATGATGAAGCGCTACCAAGTCATTGCGGCAAACAATACGCTTGCCTTGTCCGGCACTCATGCGCAAGCAAAATTCAACATCTTCATAGCCGTAAAAATAACCTTCATCAAAACCACCCACGGCCAAAAACTCGTCGCGCCGACACAGCATCACTGCCGCGGTTACAATCATGACCTCTTGGGGGCTATATTGTTCTTCGGGCAAGTTTGAATCGGGGGATGTTTCGTAAGGCCAGTATTGGTCGCCTGTCAGCGTGTAGCGAACGCCGAGATGTTGCACCTCGGGGGTACTGCCAAGCGATGCATTGTCACTATCTTCGCTAAACTCGGTTTTCAGCAGCTTTAAGCCTACGACCCCGACTTGCCGGCTTTTTAAGGTATTGAGCATAGCCGGCAAAGCATCTTGCTTCCAGACAATATCGTTATTTAAAAACAATACAAACGGTGCTTTCGCAAGCTTGGCGCCACGATTGGATGATGCGGAAAAAGAGTCGTTGTTATCCAGCGCTAACGCCTGGATAGGTAACTTATCTTGCCATTGCTTGATCGTTTCAAGGCTGCTATCGGTTGAAGCATGATCGATTACAATCAGCTCGACCGGTGTAGTATTGTAACGCTGCCAGCTTTCGAACAACGCATCAAGGCAGGGCGCACCGTTACGGTTGAGTATGATCACCGAAACTTGAGGCGAAGTGTTGCGGCGGCTTCGGGACTTTGCCGGAGCTTGGCTAATGATTTGGCTATCGCTTATCTTACCGGCAGTCTTGCCAAGCAATGCCTGAGCCTCTTGCAGACTGATGCCGTAACTCAGATGGCGATAGTCCAGCGGCTTTTCATTCAGAACTTTACCGTCTTTACGGCAGTGTACTGAAACAGTATGGGGCCGGCCATCTTTCAGCTTCGCCGGCAAACCGATTTGAAACCCCACCATTCCAATTTCTTCGGGTAACAGATTAAGGTAATCGGCAATATCATCACGGCGAACATTAGGCCGAATGGCCCTTAACGGCAAGCCATCCACCACTAGCTGTAGATCAAGCGACTCAAACGGATTAAAACTATTTAATGCCCAGCCGCGAATACCTTCGTGGTCGACCGCTTCAACTTGTCCAATAGGTTTGAATAGTGTGGTGTTACGCTCAAGGCGTAAAACGGTGCCCAGACAGGAGAAAACAGGCTGCTCAAGCACCGCGAACTGACTTTCCGGGACGCGAAACTTCCCTACCAATTGGCCTTGATTCGCCGAAGTCGGCGTTGCTCTGGTAAGTTGAATCGCATAATGGATCTGACTGTTCTGACTGACGGTGACTGGCGGCAGGTTGTTAACATCGATAGGCGAACGAAACCCAACCCATCCTTCAATAAAACCCTGTTTGGTAAATTTTACTTCGCCAAAAACATTGCCGTGACACCAATTTTCGCTAACATCAGGCGACAGCGGCATAGATCGCCATTCAACAACTTTAACGCTGAGTTGATGGACAAAACCATCCAGCGCTTCATTTGGAAGCGCCAAAACGAAACCGCAATTAGCATTGGGAGGGGTGCAGTATGCATAAAACTCATCAGCCACGGGATGATCGGCCAAACCGCCAGCGACCTCAATACCGTCGACTCTGAGCGATACTTTCGTTACTGATCGTAGCGGGTCGAATGCCCAACCACGTACAAAACCATCTGAAATACTTAGGGGAGAAATCGCCTTGCAACGCGCTTTTGGCTTTAACGAGCCGATAATATCTTTTTCCATCATGGACAAATGCAAGTTATTAAAACTTATAAGAGCCGACTTTCAAAAACTGAATTAATAAAATCCCTTTATATAAATAACTCATAGACCTGATAATAAAAAAGGGCTTGCATAAGCAAGCCCTTCTTAAAAACAACGACTTATTAAATGGTGAATTTAATCATATCCAAAGTCAATGTGCTTGGATCGACACCGACCAAGTAAATATGGTGGTCATTAGCAGATATATCGGTAACAACAAATGAACCCAAATTGACCGTAGTGATATTGGCTTGAAGGAAATTTGACAGTGTTTCGCCACCCTCGAAGAACAGCTTATCGCCGGCACCACCGTTAAAATCGGTAATCATGGTGTCGCCGTTAAGTGAGACGCCGAAAATATCAGCACCCGAGCCGCCGGTCAGTACGTCGGAACCGCCACCGCCAATCAAGGTGTCATTACCCGCATTACCGGTAAGGTTCTGATTAGCAGCATCGCCAGTGACATAACTACTCACAGAGCTACCCACATTAACCGTGCCTGGGCCCATAACAGCTGCGCTAGTAATGCCTGAAAGACTAACTGCATGTGTAACGGGATTCGGAGCGCTAACATTGCCGTCAGCCTCCTTCGTTAGAGGACCATACATGTTGATAACGACAGTCTCATTAGCCGATCCCGAACCGGAAATCTGTAAATCTCCTGTTCCTGTTGCATTATCAGTCGGTGTAATAAAGCGAACCGAGGTGCCGTTTCCAGCATGAACCATAGCATTATCGACTGCGTGCTTGAACTCCGTGTTGTAGTCGCTTCCCGCTGGAACGTATTGGTCGATCAGAGCACCAAAGAAAGCATTCGCTTGATAAATGGTTTGATCTACTGCAGGACCTTGAATCTGTAAATCAACACCCGCCGGCAAATTGACATCAAAACCCAAGTTACCGCTGGGAAGATGAAAGTTTGTAGCGTCCGATGGTGTTGAAGTAAGCTGACTGAGTGTTGTTAAAACAGGCTTACCATCGGCGCCTGTTTGGGTATTTACCGCTTGAACATACGTGGCATCGGTACCTGGGATTTTAGCTACCTCTATAGTGCCGCCAGCCGCTGCCAATTCCTCTAACAACGCTTTGTCATCAGGAGTTAAACTATTTAACGTTTGATCAAAAATATCTTTAGCATCTTGACCTAAGCCTGAACTGCCCTCAGTGGAAGTACCACCTGGAATTACTGAATCCGCCATATCACTACCTCATAAATTAAAAAAATAACAGCACTGTAAGTTATATTACCTAGTACCGTTAAAAAAGTCACTTGTTTTTTCCATAAAGCCCACCAATAACAAAACACTGAAAATGGCGTGTAAATTGATAGTTGATGTCAACATAAATTTAACTCAAACTCCCTAGCCTAAACGGGATATTTTTAACAACTGACCAAAGTACATGAGTTTTTTAAACCCCTTCAAGTCCGATCAAAATTATACATAACCGTCTACCGATGTAAAGCTTACCCCCTGCCGGAGCAAACACCTTAAAACCAGTGTAAAAACAATTGATTCCAAGAAATCAAGTACATGAACAGCTATACTTATCACTACGCATGAACTTGAAAACGTGAAGCTTATCACACTGAATATGCCCGCATGAGCTGCAAGCTCCGAGCAATTTCCCACCAGCGCAAACTTAACTTGAACACATAGCAAGCCGAATATCGACAAGTAGCACAAGCAAAAACTCAGATAACCCAAGTGATAATGCAGAGTCAGTATAGCACTTCACCGGGCCATTTAGCTAACGCCCCAGATGACCAAAAACCAGTTCATGCCTGGAAGCCGAACGATGATTTTTTAATGACACAAAATTATCATTAGAAAAATTAAGGGATTAGGCCTAACTAAATGCTTTCTTGCTCATCCTAAATTCCTGAAAAACAACAGCGGCGCACTACTCTTTGTTGCAGACCGCTTTTCGCATTACAAGTCATCGCCCACCAATCGCTTCAGCTCTTTAATTAACGCAATATAAGGAAACAGGTTAACCGGCGACCTACTGTTAATTTCTTGGCAAATACGCCGGTATCGGTTGATTTTATGTTTTCTATCCGGCAGCTCGAAGTAATCGGCGCAGGTTTCGGCATGGCTATTTAACATCGACTTAATCGCCAGCCCTATCATTCGCTTCATATCATCTTGCACTTCGTTTAATACTTTTCGCTCCCAATAATCGTGTAAAGGTATTTTTGCCAGCTGCTCATTAACGTCCGCCAAAGCCAAATAATGCGTAATTTCATTAAATAATTTCAGGATACTGACAAAGTCCCGCTCCGTTTCGGCAGCTAATGAAACAATCAACGGAAAGTCATTGAGACTGGATATAAACGCCATGCTAAATGCCAACGACTCGGAAACGCCATCTTGGCGCTGTTCGCTCAACGCCATGCAGTTATGCTTAAAATAGTACTCATAACTTTTTAAGTGGTCGCGATAAGACGCAATTGTCTGCTCATTCGGCCTAATTTTTCTTGCCTCCATCAAGGCCCAGCGACAAAAGCCGTCCAGTATATTTTCCACTTGCATCAACAAGCGGTATTGCCGATCGGCCGCTATTTTATTGTCCAGCGCAGCCGTTGCCCACCTTAAAGCATCACATTCTAAAACCTGATCGAAGGTCAGATAACAGGTGACATAATCCAAAATATTTTCGCTGTCGGCATCCAGAGATAAAAAACCGCAGCCGACTTGATTAATGATTTTATTGCTGATCAAAGTCGCTTTAATTTCACCCGCCAACGGATGACCGGAAAGATAATTTTCGTATTGCCTGCCAAGCTGTTCAGGAAAATAAGCCTGTAAATAACAACTGCAACACTCTTCCTGCAACAAAGCGGATTGATCCTGTATCAGTTGGGTCAGGTACATTTTGCTTGCGGCCATTAACAGCGCAAGCTCGGGCCGGGTTATGACTTGTCCGGGCCGGGACATGATTTCTTTGCTTTGGGGAAAGCCTTCAACAGCCCTATCGAACTTACCCGCGGCTTCCAATCGTTCGGCCAGTTGCAAAAAAACCTCCGGATTTTCCACGCACCGCAATTGCTCCAAAGATAAACATAAGCTTTGGGCGCTATTATCCGCCAGCACTAAGCCGCAAACATCCTGAGTCATACTGATAAATAAGGGTTGATAATCGGCAATCAACTTTTTCTTTTGCAAGCCGGTCAAGAAGATTTTTAAATTCACTTCATGATCCGAAGTATCGACACCTGCCGAATTATCAACCGCATCGGTGTTAATACGCCCTCCCCTTAAGCTGTATTCAACACGCGCTTTTTGGGTAAAGCCCAAATTGGCGCCCTCCCCCACCACGGTGGCACGCAGATTTACCGCATCCACTCGCACATGGTCATTAGCCCTATCGCCAACATCCTCGTGTTTTTCCGTGGACGCTTTTACGTAAGTGCCGATACCGCCCAACCATAATAATTCCACCGGCGCGGTCAGTAAGTAACGAATCAAAGATTCGCCATCCAGCGAGTTGTAACGCAAGCCTAACCATTGTTTCAGTTCGCCGGACACTGGAATATCTTTAGCCGCTCTAGGATAAACGCCGCCGCCTTCTGAAATCAGCGTCCGGTCATAATCGTTCCAACTGGAGCCCGGCAACTCGAATAAGCGCTTGCGTTCGTTAAAGGCTGCATCGCTCTCGAACGGCTTGGGATCGATAAAAATATGTTGACCGCTAAACGCCGCCAACAGCCGGATACACGGCGATAACAACATGCCGTTGCCGAATACGTCGCCATCCATGCTGCCGATGCCGACAACGGTAAACGCTTCCTGTTGAATATCTTTACCCAGCTCGCGAAAATGCCGTTTTATGCATTCCCAAGCGCCGCGCGCCGTAATCCCCAGCGCTTTATGGTCATAGCCGTGCGAACCGCCGCTGGCAAAAGCATCGCCCAGCCAAAACCGATATTCCGCCGAAACCGCATTGGCGATATCCGAAAACTGTGCCGTGCCTTTATCGGCGGCGACCACCAAGTAGGGGTCGGGATCGTCGTAGCAGACAATGTCTTGGGGCTTAACCACCTTATCGTCGACATAATTGTCGGTCAACTCAAGCAAACCGCGAATCAAGGTGAGGTAAGCTTTTTTGCCCGCGCTTCTCGCATCCAAACCGGAGCTTGGCGACAAAAGCTTAGCCGCGCTTTTTTTAACGACGAAACCGCCTTTGGCCCCGGTCGGGATAATCAAGGCGTTTTTACTGATCTGAGTTTGCATCAGCCCCAGAATTTCGGTTCTAAAATCGTCGGGCCGATCCGACCAGCGAATACCGCCGCGGGAAATCTTACCGCTGCGTAAATGGATGCCTTCCATATCGACGGCATGGACATAAATCTCGTTTTGCGGCTTGGGTGCGGGCATCTCGATAATGCCCAGACTGTTAATTTTGAAAGCAATAAAATAATCCGCCAAATCACGGCGCAAATGAAAATTACAGCGCATCGTCGCATCGATCAGATTAAACAAGGTGCGTAAAATCCGGTCGTCATTAATATCGGAAACCGATGCAATCCCCTCCAGCAATTGCAAACGTAACGAGAATGAAGCCTGCTCTTCCCTGATAACAGGGTCGTCCCACTCCGGATCGGGCCTAAAGCGCACTTCAAAATAATTAAACAAACTCAGCGCAACCTGCGGATTATTAAGCAAAGCCCTATGAACGCTGACTCGGGTAGTTTGGTGCCCCAGTTGCAAATAATAATTCCGGTAAGCCCTAAGCACGTCGATTTCCTGCCAAGCCATGCCGGTCATCACGCACAATTTGTTCAGCGAATCGTTTTCAACCGCGCCATCCATCATCACTTGAATGGTCTCCAGCATCCGGCCTCTTAACTTTGCAAATGAGCTGGGCTGAGTTTTTGCCGCCTTGACGGTAAAGCTTTTGATAAACAGCGTGATACCATCGACCGTAACCGCAAACTGCACCTGATCCATGACGCGTAAATGCATGTTTTCCAAAACCGGGATGTATTCGTCCAAATAACGGTGCTGCCGACTATAAAAATGCAGCCGGTAATGGTCAACTTGCACACAAGGATTAAGCAGACTGATGCGTTGCTTAGTTGAGGTCGGAACGTGTTCAAGCTGCAGTATGTCTTTTAGCGCATAGCGCGGCGAAACCAGCGCACGGTATTCGGCTGAAAACGCCGCATGGTATTTTTGCCATAAGCGATGGCCGTTTTTTTTGCCTAACGCTCTTTCAGCGATACGCCTTAAGGCCATCTGCCAAGTTTGGGTGGGGCTGTTCAATGGCTTATGCTCCTGTAACTATATTCGGTAGTTAGAAAAAGAGAACGCGGATTTGGCGGATAAACACCGACAAGGAGAGAGGGGCCGGGATTTGTGTAGATACTTATTTGTATAGATACTTATTAGAGTCCGAAATGAATAAAGCGACATCGTTCCCACGCTCCGGAGACTGTGAAAGTATTCGTTTTAGAACAAAAGCAAAAGCCTTCACCACGAAGACACGAAGGACACGAAGTTTTTAATGCGTTGAGTTTAATGAATTATTTTTCTTCCTGAACTTCGTGTCTTCGTGGTGAATAGGTTTTTAAACTGATTTTGATAATACTTTCACAGCCTCTCCGGCGTGGGAACGCCAAAGTACCGCTCCAGCGGTACGGGACGCCGGAGCGTCCCTCACTGCATTCCCACGCCGGAGCGTGGGAACGATAGCGAGTCCATGCGTCGCTATATTAATTCCAGACGCTATATGTGTAGAGATTACCCCATAAACCTTGATATCTTCGCGCTAAAGCGCTTTAACTCAAGTGTTTTATAATCTCCAACACATTGCAATCGCCTTGCCGGGTATAGGTCACCGAATCCATCAACGTGCGGATGAAAAATATGCCCATGCCGCCTTCTTTAGGATGTTCGAAATCCGGCAGCGGCACCGTTTCCAAATCAAAACCTTGACCGTAATCGTACACTTTGATGTTCAACTCATTGTCCTGAATATGGATGGTAATTCTGACGGTATCTTTGGTTTCGTTATGATTCGAGTGTTTGATCGCATTAACGGTCGCTTCCGTTAACACCAGATTTAAATGATAAGCCAAGGCCTGCCGATCACCGGAAAACTTGTCCAACTCCTTCGCAATATGCTCACCGATGCTTCCGATCAAATCCAGATACTTGGTCTGCGTCGGAATAATCACCTCTACCTGAATAACTGAACTGCACATAGAAAACCCCTACCTTTAGCGGTCGAAAGCCTCATTTAAATCCGTATAAATATCAAAAACCCGGTTTAAGCGGGTTAACTCAAACATCGACAAAACCTGCGGCTGCATATTGGTTATCGCCAACCTGCCGGACTTGAGCGCTGCGTTTTTATGGCCGGACAATAAAGCGCCCAGCCCGGAGCTGTCAATAAAACGCACCTGCGCCAGTTGGACGATAATATTGACTTCGCCCTGCTCGATCAGATGCAAAATAGCTTCCTTTAATTCGCCTGAATTATGCGCATCGATCCGTTCTTCCTGGATAAAAAGCACGTTGTAACCTTTGATTTTTTCCCGGTTCAAATTCATAGATGTTTCTTTGCCTGAGATAACGCGTTAACACAAATCCTGGAATCGAATCATAGCACCATCGGCGCTATTGCAAATCGATTATCCTAAAAACACAGGTTAGGTAAGCCGCAAAAAACAAACGCCCCATATATATAGAGTATATAGAGCTTATTTCCGTAACAACCTAAGGAACGCGCATGAAATAAAATGAGCAACTGTGCGCGGCAGGAGTGCAAGCTTTGCTTGCGTATGCAGGCGGAGCCTGCACTCCGACTATTGGCAACTTGCTTAAGTTATTCCATGCTCATTCCTAAGTGAAATTCGCCGCTGGATTTATCCGATCATGTTCATGCCCGACAGTGCGCACATGAATGTCTCTTTGCGGGAACGGAATCTCAATTTTATGCTGACGCAGAGCTTGTTCCAGCCGAATATGCAAATCATGGGTAACCTGTAGCCGGTTTCCCAGCTCACTGACAAAAACACAGATCGAAAAATTCAGCGAGCTATCGCCGAAACCCACCAGCAACACACTCGGCTCCGGCTCGGCAAGCACCATCGGCGTCGAGCTGACGGTATCGAGCATGATCTTATGCGCCAACTCAACGTCGGAACCGTAAGCAATACCCACCGGAATCACAATACGGGTGGTCGGATTGCTTAACGTCCAGTTGGTCAGCTGACTGGTAATAAAATTTTTATTCGGCACAATCAGGTCTTTTTGATCCAAATCGATCAGCGTAGTGGCGCGCATATGAATACGGCTGACTTTACCGGTGACGTTGCCGATGGTGACGGTATCGCCGATCCGTATCGGCCGCTCAAACAGCAGGATAATGCCCGACACCATATTGGCGAAGATTTCCTGCAAACCGAAACCCAAACCGACACTGAGCGCCGCCACCAGCCATTGCACCTGCGACCAACTGCCGCCCAGTTCATTGGCCATACTAATAAAGCCTATCGAAAATAACACATATTTAGCCAACTGATTAACCGCATAACGGCCGCCCGCCTCTATCGACAAGCGCCTGAACACCAGCAGCTCCATCACCCCGGAAAAGTTCCGTATCGCGACCACCGCAATAAAAACATACAGTCCGGCCAACAACAAATTGGTCAGAGTGATCGGCTGATAAACGTCCTGATTATCGATATTCACCAGATGCTGCCAAAGCACAACGCGATCCAGGAAGAAAAAAGCCGGCAGAATATTCTTCCAAATCATCCAAAAGCCGATGGCTAAGGTAAAACCGATAGACACATTCAACAACTTTATGGTTTGAGCGTTTATTTTAGGAATATCGATTTGCTGTTCATCAATCGGCAATATCGGCTCTTCCGCTCCCGGCGGATGCTTTTCGGCAAGCAGCGCAGCCGCCTTGCGTCTTTGCCGGGCGTTAGCAAGAGCCAATTGCCGGTTAACCAGCGTTAGCCAGCGAAACACCAGCGCATGCATGATGATGATCAAAAAAACCAGGCGCAGACTGATCACCAGTTTTTGCTGCAATTCCAAAGCGCTTAAATAATAACCGGCGACAGCAAAGCCGATAATAACCAACGGGCCGGCAATGGCGGCCGAATACCAAACATAGCGCAGCTTAGCCATCCGGCCTTCCGGGGCTTTCTGGATAAAGCCCTGCAAGATCCCGCCGGTGGGTTTTAACACCCGCCCTGCAAACACAGCCATGCCCAGCATGATAATAATCAAGGCCAAACGGCCGATGCTGTCGCTGTGCGCCGAAAACTTCGAGGCGCCGGTAGTGCTGATAATAAACACGCCCGGCACCACAATAAAGCGGAGCCAGCCAATCTGCGCATACAACAGACCGACCGTATTTTTTTGCCATTGAAAATGTTTCCGCGCGATGCCGTCGGCGGCAAACAAGCGATAAAAAAATTGCAGAAACAGCAGCGGCAATGCAGCGCCCTGCAAACCTTCACCTATCGCTCGGGTGAAATCGTCAACCCGAGCACTGCCGCTCAAAAACCAGCCCAGATAAGTAAGCAGTAAAGGCAACGGCAATGCCGCCATTAAGTTGTAGCTCAAGGCTCTTAAGGTGTCGTAAAAACTATCGGTGTTATCGGAGATGGCCGTTAACTGCGACCTCGCCCAGCGTCCACTGAGCGGAAAGGCGATTACCCCCAGCAGCGCGACAAAACTCAAAAACAGATGACGGAAAGCCAGCTTAAGCGCATCTTCAATCGCCGTGATCCAGTTAAACGGCGATAACAGCCACTGCGCGGAATGATACAGTTCGGCGATATAAGCCAAATTAACCGGCTCGGAGCTGGGCACCCACAACAAACGCTCGTCCAGATAGGCCGCGAACTTACCGGCCTGAGCCGCCATCTGCTGCCGCGCAAAGTCAAAATCGCCCAAGGTGCGCAGATAAGTCGTGTAAGCCGGCAACAGCTTATTCAGAAACTCTTTCTGATTATTCAGCAACATCCGTAATTCAGCCTGTATCATCATGCGCTGTTCGACCGGCAAAGTTTGATCGACCTGCTGTTGCATCATAATTTTTAGCGCGGAATCGACATCGGCCAACCGCTTCAGATTATCCTCAACCCTGAATTGGTCAAGACTGGTTATCGCGGTTTCGCTCTGGATAACCTGGGATTGTTCTTCAAACTCGCCCTTGACCGGTAAATTACGCCGCTGCTCGCGCAAGATTTTACCCAGTGCCGGACTTAAACCCGCCAGCGTAATTTTCTTTTCGGCGCTTTTAAAATCGGCTTCGATCTCGGCCGCTTGGGCGTCGACCCTTGCCTTTTGTTCGGCGTATTGTTCGATTTTGCCGTTAATGTCCTGCAAGTCGCGGCTGTACTGAATATTTTCCCGCGTACCTTGCTGGATCAGAATATGCTTGCCGGCCACCGCTTTCTCCGCCTGATTGAGCGCATCCTGCATCTGCTTGGCTTCCTGCTGGCGCAAATCGAAAGTCAGCGCCTCTATGGCGGCAACCACCGGGCTTAACGCGGCTTTTTGCAGGTCCAGCAGCTGAAACCGGGCTTTAAGCAGCTCAACTCTGGCCGGATTGCTGATGGCTTCAAGTTCGAGCATTTTCAGCTCGGCCGTGCGCGCATCGATCAGCGTTTGCAACTGCGCCGATCGGGCCTCGACTTCCGTTTTCGCATCCGCTTTGGCGCCCGGAATTTCCAATCTTTTTTGCGTTTCTTCAATATCTTGCCGCGCCGCCACCATTTCTTCGCGAATCAGCTGCGGACGGCTATTTTGTAGCGTCAGCTCGGTTTCAAGCTTGTTAACCTGCTCATCCAGATTACTGATTTTCCCTCGCTCAAGAATAAGCCGTTGCTCAAGCTCCTCAATCGGTATTCGGCTAAAATCCTCCGGTTTTTGCTTGGCTACTTTAAGCTGAGCCTGTTCAAGTTCTCGTTGCAGTTTTTTGGTTTGCTCCGGCGCTTGCTTCAGAGCCGCCTTAAAGTCGGCGGCTTGCGCCTTGAATTTTTCGATATTGGCTAAATTATCTTCAGCCGCCTGGTACAGAGACAGCAACTTGGATTTTACCGCTTCATCGATCCCGCTACGGCTATTGATCGCGTCGATTTTGGCTTTTAAGATGTCTTTATTGATGTCAAAGGTTGGGGGTTTGTGCCCGGCATCGGGGGCCGCGCTTTTAGCCCAAACGCCGGTTGGGCCTAAAGAGATCATTAGCAATAAAAACAACAGAGGCTGAAATAGTGCAGGAACGATAGAGGAACTAATGGTTTTCATAGATAACGTAGAGTACAGCAGGGAAGGGATACACGGGGATATTGTAAACCGTTTTGACGCATCCCCTTCAACAAGCTTGAGATGAACAGGGCTAAACGGAGCCATGCGAGCCTCGAAAACCGCCATAGCCGCTCGCGATGCAATAAATTTTGTGCGTTTCAGACCTTTACCAAGGCAACTCGCAATAAATACCCCTCCGCCCCGAATAATTCCCACACTCCGGCCCTCATCGTTATACACATCTCGATGTAGGCCGGAATAAGCCGGTCCGCGCTTTAGAGCAGGACCGGCGTTTCCGGCATCCCGAGGCTTGAGAGCGTTGCCGGAGAAACTGTGAAAGTATTATCAAAATGAGTTTAAAAACCTATTCACCACGAAAGCACGAACGACTGTATGGACGCAGGAGGTAGGGCAATGCAGGAGCAATTGCCGAGATCACGAAGGAAAAATAATTGCTTAAACTCAATACATTGAAAACTTCGTGTCCTTCGTGCCTTCGTGGTGAATGCTTTTGCTTTTGTTTAAAAACGAATACTTTC